>CAWCIJ010000012.1:0-168933 GCA_963795615.1 uncultured Nitrospiraceae bacterium | reverse complement strand
CCGCAAATCCCCCGATCAAGGCGTACTGTTCCAATAGGTGACGGGCTTGTGCGTCGTCGAGTCGACGGATTATTTCTGCTAGCGCTTGGGCAAACACGCTCGCTGCAACTCGTGGCAGGCGTCTGACAGGTCCAGTGCGATCAGCAATCGTTGCGCAGGAGTCATTCGTCGGGCTGTCGTCAGTTTGTCTTGGTACAAACGCTCGCTCAGCGCACTCGCGCGGCGCTGAGGGGAGATCGGTGAGGGAGGGGTGACATGCCGTACCATGCGGGCATGGTACACGAGTCACCAAAACCATACCACAAGCCTGTACATCAGATGCGAGCTGGTCGATAAAATTTCTGGCGCGGTCCTGCTTTTGGCCTCGAGATCGATCAGAACTCCTGCACGGAACGAGATTGAAGCGGTAACGGTCACATCGGACTGTGGCCGGGCAGTATAATGGACGGACTCGAGGAGTGGACTCATGGGTCGTTCCCTTGTTCTATTGGGCGTTGCAAGTCTTGTGATGACTACCGTCGTGAGCGGTTGCATGTCGTCACAACCCTTCCACGAGGGAGCGGATCTTATCCCACTCAAACCTGCCGGTCTCCCCGGTTCCGAGGCCTTTTGTCATTTGGCTGGAGACAGAGAATCTCCGCAATTGGTGGTGTCCGTTCAGAACCTGGGTGAAGGGGAGTCGCCCGCCTCTCTCACATCGATCGACTTTTTTCCCGGCGGCTCCGTTCAAGTCCACACCCCGGCGATAGCCGGCGAGGACTGGATCGAGCTGACACCGGTTGCGATCCCTCCGGCCTGCTTCAACCCCGACTGTGAGTTCAGCATCACGGTGGACTTGGGGAATGACATCAATGAATCCGGAGGCGAAGGGAACAACGAAGTGGCCGGGCGATGTCTCCGCCGCGATCTCTCGGAAAGCGGTTATCAGTAACTCGCAGCATCACCACATCATACCCGCTTCACGCTTCACGAACGAGGCTTCACTGATATCGGTTTGCCGCGTTACGGGTCTTCAGTTGTGAAGCAGCTTCCGGCATTCCGCCAGGATATAGACCGGTCGGGTATGCTTGTCCTTCTTGTCTGGAATATGACCGATGGCCGCGCCGGTCACCACCATGCCGGGAGGACAGAACCATTCAAGGTACCTGATTCCCGCCGCCGGCGCAGAGGAAGGCACCTTGTCGGTGAGATGAATATCATCGGGACGGCGTTGTGCTGCGCCGCTGTCGAAAATCGCTCGAGCGGTGTGATGATACAGCGCGACGGTCAGCAGGCTTTGCCGAAACTGGATATAGTGTTCCAATTCGAAAATTCCGAGGGACAGGCGAGTGGCGGGGACGGAGGTTTCATAGAATTTCCCTTCTTTCTCAAAATCGAACAGGAGGGGCGCCTTCTGTATGGGAGAGGCCACGGTTCCGTCCGGAAGCAAGTCGCCGCAGGAAAAACGAAACGACTCCCAGTCACGGCTGTTCACTTCTTTGATAAAGAATCCTTGGAGCACCCCGTTCGGATAGAGGTCGAGGCAAGAAACAAAGTCGCTCTCCAGAACCTTGTCCTTGACCAGATCGATGTCATTACAGATTGCCCAGGCCGATCCACCGAATACCCCGCCCGACAGAGGGATATTCTTAGGGATGCACCCCGCGACGACGAAAGTACGGCCTTCGTTCGAAGTGTACTGTTTGGCTTTGGCGTCGAGCGGTGTCTTGTCGATGGAAAAGCCCGGTGTGCTCGCGATCGTTGCGGTGAAATTCGATCCCGCCTTCGCCCAAAACCCCTCCGTCAGCACAATGCCGTCGACTTGGTCATAGGTTTTGGTGACGCCCGGCTCAATCGTCTGTTTGAGCACCATCTCTGATTGGCCCTGTGCCAAGGGCGCCGATAGGCTCAACAGCGTGACGATGACCGCCCAGGATGTTGTTCCCTTCATCTTCCGTCCCTCCTTCCGTCCGTCACCCCGTTACCGATGAGCCGAGGTGTTCGGCAGGGCGTTGTTGCGCTCAATGTGCGCGAGTGTGCGTTGTAGTGTCTCAATGGTCTTGTTCTGTTCGATCAGATAGAGGGTGAGCTCTTCGATCTTGAGTAAGAGCTTCGCCTGCATCTGCCCCATGCTGACACCGTCCGCCTCGACTTCGGCGGCGCTGGGGATTTCCGGCAAGTGATGGTGAGTATGAATGAAGTGTTCGACCTCCGGCAAAGTCTTGAGCCGGTAGCCGGTGGTGAAGACATGATCCGCCCAATCCTTGATCAGTTTGATTCTAACTTCCTCGGCCAAAATCTTGCCGCCCACGACCAGCATATAATCGCTGGGGAAGCGCTCTGTGAGGTTGACCACGCCGATGGCGGCCTTGCGGTGCACGGCGAAGTCCAAGTCGGCGGCCAAGATGCCGGCCTTGCTTCTGGCTCCGCCGGCATAGGCACGCCTCGTATCGACCTCAAAGCGCGGGCTCGTGTCGCCCTTGTAGACCATATTCGCGCTGAATAAGCGGTCGTCCGATTCGCCTGCCATGGCGAGAGGGCGTGTGACCTCCACCATGGCCCTCGGATCGTCTCCTCGGGGACCTTGCTCCCCGATCGCGATGTTGCCTGGTCTCCAAATAGTCCCATTCGGATTGGCGGGGCCGTTCCATTGTTGCGCATGGCTGATGGCGGTCATGGCGAAGAACAAGAACGTCGCGAAGAACAGGGTCGGAGTTCTATCGGTGATAGGCATGTGTCCTCCATTGAAAATCTGTGACTCGTGGGGTTTCATGGCAAAGGGCCGGATGGCAGTAGAACAAGCAAAGACTTTGCCTCGAACGACAATGCTTTACAACACATGAAATTCTTGATTGTCGAATAGAAAGGCCTGTGATTGCTTCGCGCGGGGCGTATCCCTGTCGATACGGCGCATGAAGAAAGAGATACACCGGTGCTGCGACTGTTTTAGATTTGAACAACTTCACCGGATGAATTGGTGATCCGGCGATGTGATGCCGACTCGCTTACGGCATCTTCAATCGCTCAACTGTACTTGAGGCTACAGCTGGCAGCGGTTCTTTGCGGGGATGCAGCAGATCATCTGAATCGAGGTGGTGGAATCGGCGACGAAGCAGTGCTGCTCATTCGGAGCGATGTAGACGGAATCGCCGGGCTTGAACGGCGTTTCTTTTCCTTCCGTCCGCACCCGTCCTGTTCCTGAAATGATATAGACCTCGTGCTCCCAGGCGTGGGTGTGGAAGGGCGTGCTGGCGCCGGCTTGTACGTCGAACACCCGCATGGCAAAATTCGGTGCGCCATCCTGGTCGGTAATCATTTCCCTGATCTGCACACCTTCGGACACACCGGGATAGCTGGTCGGGGAGACTTGCTTGTAGGATTTGATCACCATCTCGACAACCCTCCGTCTCGGATGTGCGGCGATGCTAGCACGGGAGGAACCGCCAATCAATCACGCTCGCCGACGTCTGCCGTTGCGTTAGAATTCCCGGCTCGGTACACTTCTTTTTCATCATACAGTTTCCTCGGGTCCTGTCGATTGAGACGGATTTCTCTGGGAAGCCGCCTGGAATCGGAACTTTCCACATGTCTCCACACGTGTGAAGGGAGTGAGCCAATGGCTGAACACAAAATCACGCTGGAATGGAAGAGAGAGACCGAGAGCTTTACCTACGACTCGTACAATCGAGACCATATGTGGATATTCGAAGGTGGCGCCCGGGTTCCTGCATCGGCGGCGCCGGTGTACCGTGGCAATCCCGCGCAGGTGAATCCTGAAGACGCGCTCGTCGCGGCCCTATCGAGTTGCCATATGCTGACCTTCCTGGCCGTAGCAGCCAAGAAAAAGTTTGTCGTCGATCGCTACAGCGATCACGCGGTGGGGTTTTTAGAAAAGAATGCGAAGGGCAAGCTGGCGGTCACCCGTGTCATCTTGCGGCCGAAGACGGCATTTGGCGGGGCGACTCAACCGACGCCGGAGGAACTGACCTCTCTCCATGAGGAGGCGCACAACGGCTGCTTTATTGCGAATTCCGTGACGACTGATGTGACGGTCGAAGCCGGGTGAATCCAAGATGTCTGCGGTTAGAGTTGCGGCGGTCCACCACCATCCTTGTTGCCACGGTTTCCCACCGCTGACGAGAGAGTAATAACCATAGGTGTGGACGAGCGAGATCTCCCGGAATCCCGCCTCCTTCAATAATGTTTCGATCTCCGCAGCAGTGAATTGCTTGCCAACCGTGAAAAACATCATGTTCATGGAGAAAGACGTGGCGGCCAAAGACCGTCTTTGGTGTCTGCGAGCAGCATCTCGTGGAGGTAGATGCGCCCACCGCGCGGCAATATTTGAAAACTCTGTGCCGCCAGGTGGCGGCAGTCGAGTAGTATTTCAACAGACTACTAGGGCCAAAAGGCGTAAGCTCCTTTAGATCGAACGTTGCATTCCTTGGGCCGGGTCGCCGATGCACGCTCTGTGGTTCCCCTTCTCCTTGACGGTATGCGCTGAGAGCAGACACATGCAGGCCCTTGAATTGAAGGTTCCTCCTGTCGCCGTCGTTCTTTGCATTGCCGCACTCATGTGGCTCGCCTCGTGGGCCATGCCGTCATTTGGGTTCACCATTCCTGCGCGCGAGATCATCTCACTGAGCGTGGCTGTCGCCGGGGTAGTCATCAGCGGATCGGGCGTGGTCTCATTCAGGCGAGCCAGGACAACCGTCAACCCTCTAAAGCCCGAGTCGGCCACCTCGCTGGTGAAGTCGGGAATCTACCTGCTGTCACGCAATCCGATGTATCTGGGCTTGCTGGTGATCCTGCTTGGATGGGCGGTCTTCTTGGCGAACGCGCTGGCCTTCGTTCTTCTTCCCGCGTTCATTTGGTACATGAATCGGTTTCAAATCGAACCGGAGGAAAGGGCGCTCGCTTCGTTGTTTGGAAAGGAATTCGTGTCTTACAAATCTTGCGTGCGTCGATGGCTTTGAGTCGCGGTTGATTCGAGGTCGATCCCCCATTCGGCGTCGGACACGATGCCCGCGGTCAAGTGACACCACCAATGACTGAGGACTCAGGATTGCATGGATGACCAGACGAGCGAGAGACCCGGCTACCAGGGACCGGCATTCTTCTCGTACGGATTCCGACCGTTTTTTCTGGGCGCGGCGCTGTTTGCCGGCATGGCCGTGCCTGCCTGGATATTGATTCTCGTCCAAGCCGGTGATTCGGCCTTGTTTCATACCGGCCGGCAGTGGCATGTGCACGAGATGATCTTCGGGTTTCTGCCCGCTGTCATCACCGGGTTTCTGCTCACGGCGATTCCCAACTGGACCGACCGTCCTCCGATCAGAGGCAGCGAGTTGATGCTGCTGTTTACCTTGTGGCTGGCCGGACGTCTGCTCATCGCCATCCCGTGGCTCACCCCCCTCGTGTCCGCCGTCGTTGACGGAGCCTTTCTTGTCGTGGTGGCGGGGCTGGTCTGGCGCGAGATTGTGGCCGCGAAGAGCTGGGGCCATGCGCCGATGGGAGGTCTGATTAGTTTGTATGCGGGGGCCAATATTATGTTTCATGTGCTTGCCCTAAGGCGTGCGGAGGCGGAGCCGGCTGCGCGAATGGCTCTGGCGCTGGTCATGGTGCTGCTGGCGCTCATCGGTGGGCGCGTCACCCCCAACTTTACCCGCGAGTTTCTGGTCCAGCAGGGCAGGACAGAACAGCTTGCTTCCTTCTCCCGTTTCGACGGTTTGTCGGTCGTGCTCGTGGGAATCGCCGCTCTCGCCTGGACTGTTCAGTCACAGGCCATGGTTACAGGTTGGGCGCTGATGACAGCCGGGTCAATCAATGTGGTCCGCCTGTTCCGCTGGTACGGCTGGGTCACGTGGCGTGACCCACTGGTGCTGATGCTCCATTTGGGTTACGGATGGCTTGCGATATCGCTCCTCGCGCTTGGAGGTGCGGTCCTCGGGTTTGGTCTGCCGGCGACTGAGGCGTTGCACGCGCTCACCACCGGCTCAATCGGAGTGATGACCCTGGCGGTGATGACCCGTGCCAGCTTGGGCCACACGGGGCGCCCCCGGTACGCAGGTCCCATGACTGTCTTCATCTACATTCTGGTCAACTTGGGCGCGATGCTACGGGTATTCGGGCCGGCCACTGCCCTTCCGGAATATGTCGTCCTTGGTTCGGCTGCGGCGAGCTGGAGTGGCGCCTATCTGTTGTTTGCTCTAATCTATGGGCCATTTCTCCTGCGTCCGAGTCTCGACGAGTGATGGCAGGGGAGCAGAACGAAAACGTCGGATGCACGAGTGTCATGCCACACAATGACCTCGACATGGTCATAGGCCTTCACGCTTGTTCGGCTACAATCCGCCGGTCGGCAGACTAGGAGACTCCCGAAACTCGTAACTCTTTCCATACCGCCGGCCATTCTTTTGGATACAGTATCCTCTCCTGAGTTCTCTCCCAGAAAAAATACGTCCATTTATATCGCCTGCATAAGGCAACGAAGACTTCTCATTAATCTTTCCGGGCACATGCCTGGCTGTCTCACTGACGTGCATGTTGTTCAGATCGCGAAACTGCAATTGTGTCCCGTGTGGCAGGATAGATGGGTCAGCGTGGACTCTTCGCAAATCGGCGGGTTGAATTCCACGGGGGTACGCGGCTGGTCTACGAGATCTTAGGAAAAGACTCCCGACCCTGTTGTTCCGGCCCCTACGCACTACACCTGTGCAGCCAGGACGGTTGACCGCAAATTGAAGTGGGAAGTCACCTTGTTTACCAATGACATCGGTTTAGTCTGCGGTGTGTCTAGAGAGAGTGACTTGGGGTACGTCGCTACGTTGAACTTGCAATGAGGATCCATCCGAACCGCTCTGCAATAATGGGAAACGCTGACGTTGCCTCCGGCAGTCTATCGCGCAACGCTGCCGGCAAAATGATCATGGTGCGACCTGTTTGTTCGACATGGGATCGGATATTCTCCTCTTCGTTCATGCGTATCACGATGATTTTCCGTTTCGCATAGAACACCGTGGACGGCCGATTCGGGCCGTACACAATCAACCGATCGGTTGGCTTTAGCAGCGATCCTGCGGTTGCCGCCAGCTGTTGTGGAGGAGCAAGAAAATAGCGGCTCAGTTGAGTAAGCGTCAGGTGCCACGTGATCAGCATCGCCAAGGCCAGTGTTGTCCCTGCGATCCACACGACGCGGCTGCGTCGTGCATTCGAGAACCCCGCAGACGCCACGCCGGCCATGCCTGTCAGCAGCACCGAGGCGGCTGCATAGGGTCCTGGGCCAAAGTGAAATTGGGCGGCATATGGGAAGTCTTTTGTCAGGCGCTGGGCGAAGGCGGTAAAGACGGATGGCAGCGCGGCAAACATCAGCCCGAGCATCGTTCCAAGGACGATCATCGTGACGAGCGCCGCTCGAAGAGACCCTGGCGCGGGATCGCGTCTTGCCCGATCCCAGTATAGGGCTGCCACAATGGCCGCCGCTGGATAGAGGGGGGCGATGTAGTGCGGAAGGCGCGTGGCGCCCAGGCTGAAGAAAAGAAAGACCGCCGCGCACCAGAGCAGAGCGAAGAGTTCCAGATCTTGATCCGGCCGTCCTTCTGTGGCGACCGCAACGGACTGTCGCGCCACCCCGGCTTTGCGCCGGCGTCGCCAGTTCCGATACCGATCGTACAGCGCAGCGATCAGCAAGGGGCTCCATGGGAAAAATCCCAGCAGCAGAACCGGCATGTAAAAGAAAACCGTGCCGCCCCATCCATAAAAAGGATTGAGAAAACGAGAGACGGTATGCATCTGTGCCTGTGCACTGTAGCTGGAGCCGTGCAAGAGCAGCATGGCAGCATAGTACGGGACGGTGAAGGCAAGAAATATGGCTGTTCCGCCGAGCGGCAGTCCCTCTCGCCAAAAACGGTTCCACTGGTTCGTGACGGTCACATATGGAACGATGGCGAGAAGCGGAACCAGGAACCCAGGCGGCCCCTTGTCTAACGTCCCGAACGCCATGGCGATATAGGAGATCACTAACCAGTGCCGTCGAACGACAGTGCCGTTGAAGCCAAGCCAGAATGCATAGGGGGACAAGGTAGTGAAGAACATCAGCACCATGTCGGTCAGGGCTTGCCGGCCCAGGCTAAACACTTGGATATTCAGCAGAAGCATCACGGCGCCCAACACCCCGACGATCGCTCCGCGTGTCTGCGCCAGGAACAGGTATTGAATCGTAATCAGGCCAACACCGAACAGGGCGGACGGGAGACGGGCGGCGAACTCGGTGGCGTCAAACGCCCAGTAAGACGCGCTCATCAGCCAGTAGAGCATCGCCGGTTTGATGAAACGTGGCTCGTAGTTAAAGGTGGGGGTAATCCCGTCGCCCGACTCCAGCATCTCGCGGCCGGCCTCCGCATTGCGTCCCTCGTCCCGATCGGTAAGACCAATTGATCCGAGTCCCGAGGAAAACATGAGACAGGCGAGACCGATCACAAGCAAGAGATGGCCGGCTTTACCGGCGTGAATGGAGTCGTTCATTCGACTCCTTGAGGACGAGACTTGGTGGGAGACGCGATAGGACGGTTGAGAGAGGCTTGATCGCGTCGCAAGCGATAGCGTAAGCACCGGCTCTGCATCCAGCGGACGGCCATCAAATCGTACAGGCTCTTAAAGAGCCGATTGCCGACGCCATATTTGGCCACTCCATGCAGACGCGGGTAATGCGGGACCGGGACTTCGGTGACTGTAAAGCCGTGCATCAACGCCAGTGCGGGAAAGAAGCGATGCATCCCCTCGAAGAGTTGCAATTTCTCGATGACCGCTCGACGAAACATCATGAAGCCGCAGCCGGCGTCATGCATCCCGTCATGAGTGACCGCATTGCGGACGACATTCCCGATCCGTGACGAGAGCTTGCGGATCAGATGATCATTTCGGACCGCCCGTCGACCGCAGACGAGATCGTGCTGCGCGATGTGACCCATCAGCATCGCAATGTCCTCGGGTTTCGTTTGAAGATCCCCGTCCATGATGATGATGATCTGTCCCTGAGCACGTCTGAATCCGGCATCCAAGGCCGCCGTCTTGCCATAATTCCGGTCGAAGTGAAACACGCGTACTGCCGCGTACCGCTCCTCGATTTGATCGAGAAGCGCGTTGCTCCCGTCGTTGCTTCCATCGTCGATGAAAAGAATTTCAAACGGGGTCGTCTGCGATTCTGGACGGGCCGCGAGCATTTGGAGCAACTGCTCTGTCAGGGGGCGGAGGTTGTCCAACTCATCCTTCACGGGAATGATGACCGAGGCCCAGGGACGCGATGCATCGAGATCAGACAGAGGAACTCCTCACGTTGCAGGCGGTCGTGAATAAATAGGACAAAACACGTGCACGCCCGTGATCCTACTGAGGAAGAAGGATGGAGTCAAACCGATCCGCCGGCAGACAACCGCAACATTCGTGTCGCTACGTGGCCGAATCGCTACGCTCAAAAGGCAGACACCACCGGTACATCGCTGACTGCTACACTGTCCCCATCATGACCATACAAATGATCCCGGTGCGCTCTTCTAGTTATCCTAGGAGCCTGTCCGAGTAACTATCCGACGAGCGATTGAAGCCGCTTTTATAGAAGCGGTTCCGATGTTCTCGTCAAGGACTTGGTGCTCTCAGGGGGAGATTGAACGCGTTGAGACTTCAACGGCGGATCGTGCCATGCCCGCGCCCTTACCAGGTGACGGCCTTTGCCAGCTTCAAGAGGTTATGGGCGATGCACACCAGGCTCCACTCCTGTGTCACCTTCTCGGTCTCGCGCAGTAGCAGGGTAAACAATTGCGCCGCAATCGGTGGGAAGGGGGGTGAGAAGGGCGCCAGGGTTGGGCGGGTGAGAACAACGGTCTTTTGAACATCCTGCAGGGTATTGTCTCGTCATCCGGGACATTCGAGCCAGCGATTTCCCAGTTGTGCAAAATCGTTTTTCAACAACAGAGACAGGAACGGGTCGGCGAGTTGACACGACTCATCTCGAAACATAAGCTGTGTCGTATCCACGCCAAATTCGATTGACGATGTTTCACTCTAACGGCGGGTGAGGAGGCTTGCTCATGCACGCGACGTTCCGGCCTGGCAGACCAGAAGATGCACAAGCCTGTGCCACGATCTTCTACGAAGCGTTCAAACTCATCGCCGAGCAGCACAACTTTCCTGTCGACTTTCCCGCGCCTGAGGCGGTGGGCATCCTGACGATGATTCTGTCGCGTGACGATGTGTATTCGGTCGTCGCGGAAGCCGAGGGGCGCATCGTCGGCAGCAACTTCCTCTGGGAAAGTGATTCCATTGCCGGTGTGGGACCGATTACGATTGACCCGTCTGCTCAAAATGGTTCCATCGGACGCCGGTTGATGGAAGGGGTTTTGGAGCGGGCTCGCACCAAACGCTTCGCCGGGGTGCGGCTAGTTCAGTCCGCGTATCACAATCGCTCGCTCTCCCTCTATACCAAACTGGGCTTCGATGCGCGCGAACCGCTGTCCGTGATGCAAGGTCCCACGCTGAATCTTTCAGTTCCGAGCTATGCGGTGCGGCCGGCGACCGTCGGGGATGTCGATGCCTGCAATCGCCTGTGTGTTCAGGTGCACGGGCACGACCGGGGGCGGGAGGTACGCGATGCGATCGCACAGGGAAGTGCTCTCGTGGTCGAACATGGCGGACGTATCACGGGTTATGCGACTCTGATCGGGTATTTCGGACACGCCGTTGGCCACACCAACGAAGAACTAAAAGCGTTGATCGGGGCCGCGCGGGAATTCCAAGGTCCGGGATTCTTACTTCCAACGCGCAATGCCGAATTGTTCCGTTGGTGCCTTGCCCATGGCCTGCGCATTGTCTACCCGATGACGTTGATGAGCGTGGGGCTATATCAAGATCCGTCCGGTGCGTTTGTTCCTTCGATTCTGCACTAACTGCGAGACAGGCGGGGAGGTATGGTGTCGGCATGACGCTCTTGAGCCTTGCCAGCCGGATTATCCGCTTGCAGTAGCTTTCGGACTGTGTGTACTTTGGAGCGAATCTTGGTAAAAAGTCAGGTAGCGCGGATTCAAGCTCCATGAATAATTGGGCGGAAAACGAAGTGACGAAGATGCCTTCCACCGGCGTGCCTGGCATCAAGCGACGCTTGGCGGCCCTCATCTATCGGGCACTCGCGCTGCCCTTTGTCGTCCTCGATCTAGCCGCCAATGCCTATGCATCACTGCTGTCGAGTATCAAGCCACATACCAGCTTGATGAATGATCTGCAGGTAGAAAAGTTTCAGAGACAAATCGGGTCGGACGAGTCGATTGCCATTCGCTTGCAGGAACGAATTGCGCAAGACGAGACCTCCATTCGCTGGCGCGGAGACTTCAAGACCCATGAGTATGCTCGCCTTCTGCAACGTGCCATGGAGCGTGCGCTGGCCTTGGAGACAAAATTGCCCGGTTGGATTCGGTCAATGGAGGGCATGTCCGGCCGGAAGTATCGGGGGCTGATCAATACACTCGTGGAGGGGATGCCGAAACCGCGCTACCTGGAAGTGGGATCATGGGCTGGTTCCACCGCCTGCTCGGCCATATCCGGCAATCGCATGACCGCGTGCTGTATCGACAATTGGTCGGAGTTCAACGGCCCGAAGGACACCTTTCAAAGACACATCAATCGGGTGGTGACCCCGGCCGTCAACTTTCGATTCATTGAAGCTGATTTTCGTTCCGTGGACTATGCTGCCCTGGGAAAGTTCAACATCTATTGTTTTGATGGACCCCATTCAGAGCGTGACCATATTGATGGTGTCAGTATCGCTCAACCGGCGCTCGACGATGAATATCTGTTGATCATCGACGATTGGAATTGGAAGCAGGTGAGGGATGGCACCATGAAAGCGCTGGAATCGCTGGGGGTAAAGATCATCGCTCAAATACAGATTCATACCACGCAAGACAACTCTCACCCCACCGTGTTGCGGAGACAATTTTCTGATTGGCATAACGGCTATTTCATCGCCGTCTGCCGGAAATCCTCGCCCGCCGGTGCCGAATGAACGATCTGTTTTCTCTGAGCCGACGAACGCCGGAAGTGCGAAAGCATGGCCCGCTGAATCTCTCTGTAGTATACTCGGCCCGGCTCATGGAGACGGCAGTCGGTCGGCCCTCCTGCCACAACCAATACCTCGATGACATGATCCGGAACCGAATCCTGGCCAACCCCAGACAGGTGAGAGGGCCTTGTTGGACGAGAGACGCCTTGTGACGAACCACAATATGACAATCGACGAATCCCGAGTCCTTCGTATCGGGCTCATCGGCGCAGGCCGTCATGCGCAGCACCATGCCCGCGCCATTGTAAGATGCCCCAACGTTGAGCTGGTCGCCGTCGCAGATCCGTCGGATATCGCCACCACCGCGATGCGGCTCATTGTGCCGGGCGTCAAAGGCTTCAAAACTCCTGAGGACCTACTCGCCTCCGAGCGACCGGATGTGGTCCACATCTGCACACCGCCCGCGTCCCATGCTCCGCTTGCACGATTGGCGATCAATGCAGGCTGTCACATCTATGTGGAGAAACCGTTCACGGAGCGTGTCGATGATGCGCAACAGATCCTGGACGATGCGCGTGCGAGCAACCTCCGCGTGTGTGCCGGCCATCAATTGATTTTTGAGCCGCCGACCGCGGTGTTGAGACACTATCTGCCTTCGATCGGCAAGGTCGCGCATGTGGAAAGCTATTTCTCCTTCCGGACGGTGCGTCATGCCCCGGGCGGCCGCTCGGTGCTCCGCGCGGACCATCAGTTGCTCGATATCCTGCCGCATCCTGTGTATCTGCTGTTACAGGTGCTTGAACAGGCCGGTGAGGGAAGAGTTGAACTGGTGTCGCTCGAGGTAAGCCAGGCTGGAACGGTACACGCGCTCGTGCGTCGGGGCGGAGTCACCGGCACATTGGTTGTGACGCTCGAAGGCCGGCCCGTCGAGAGCTACCTGCGGGTTGTCGGCCGAAACGGGTCGCTCTTTGCCGACTACGTCCGGAGCACTACCCAACGTGCGATCGGTCCGGGCTCGTCTGGTATCGACAAACTGTTCGCTCCCTATCGACAGACATGGCAACTCCTGACCGGCACGACATCCGCGATGGCTCGCCGATTTCTCAAGAGCCAGCGCAGTTACCCTGGACTCGTTGAACTCTTCACCGCCTTCTATGCATCGGTGCGCACCGGAGAGCCCTCGCCGCTGTCACCTGAGAGTCTGCTGGAGACGGTGCGTATCTGTGAGCAGGTGGCGCAGGCGCTTCGAGAAAGGGAGGCCAAGGCGCTTGCTGCGGCCGCGCCGAAGCCGGTGGATAGCCGGGGCGTGCTCGTCACCGGCGGCACCGGATTTCTGGGGAAAGAGATCGTACGCGCGCTCCTGGCACGTGGCCGTCCCGTTCGCGTGGTGGCTCGTCGTGAACCTTCGCCCTGGGAGCGAATCGCCGGTGCCGAGTACGTGGTCACCAACATCGCCTCCGGCGCGGGATCACACTTATTCAAAGGCGTGGACACGGTCATTCATGCGGCAGCCGAAACCGCCGGTGGGTGGGACGAGCATCAACGTAACTCGCTCGATGCGACCGAGCAGATGATCCGAGGAGCAGCGGCGTCCGGTGTCACGCGGTTTATTCATGTCAGCAGCCTCGCGGTGTTGGCCAAAGGCACCAGCGACCCGATCGGGGACAATTATCCGTTGGAGCCGGATAGCAAAGGATCAGGGCCCTATGTGTGGGGAAAGCTGGAATCGGAACGCTTGGCCGTGCAGTTGGGACAAGAACTTGGGGTCGCGGTCAAGATCGTCCGTCCCGGCGCGCTGGTCGACTATGGAGACTTCGAGCCGCCCGGCCGTCTGGGAAAGCGACTCGGCAACATCTTCGTGGCCGTTGGTTCTCCGCACGACACCCTCGGTGTGGTGGATGTCGGGTTCTCCGGGCGTTTCCTGGCTTGGATGATCGATACCTGGGATGGCGTGCCGAGTCCTTTGAATCTTCTGGATCCAATCTCCCCCACGAAGCGCGAATTGCTGGGACGACTTCGCAAGGCGAACCCGGACCTTTCCGTGATGTGGCTCCCGACCCTGTTATTGGTGCCGCTCTCGTGGATCGCCACCCTTGCGCAGAAAGTGCTCCGGCCCGGCAAACCGGCCATCAACGTGGCCAAGGTCTTCAGCGTTCAAGACTACGATACAACGGTCATTGCCAAGCTCGCCCTCCGCGTCGATTTTCCGGTGGACCTGCAGTAGCCTCTCGTCTTGCATGCCATGCCAGTGGTTCCTGCGAGGTTGGAGTATGGCTCGTATTTCGCCTGTGACGATGTTCCTTTTCCGCCTCACGAGGAGCGATTGTCCACAGGCTGCGGCGAGTCGATGACATACTGCAATCGTGCGGGGGGTTCGGTTGCGGCCTGTGCGTAGTGGCAGGGGGGAATGTCTTCTTGCAGGCGTTTCAAGAGAAAGAGGACCTTCATGTTGGAAGGAATGTCGCAGATCCACACATGCATGCCGGATTCGAGTTCGTCGAAATGCCGTTGGACGCGAAATCCAGGCTTGGCCATGAAATAAGCTGATAGAAATCCTGTCACTGCCTGTACAACCCACGGGTGCTCCTTCGCATACCGATAGGTGATCCGAAGCTCGACTTCCTGACTGGTTGGTTCATCATTCATCTGGTCACAACCCTCTTTGTGAGGGGCTCACTGTACCAATTCCTTCGCCCATTTGAAATCATGCGCTGCGGCGCGACCCGCGACCCCTTCGCCATTTCAGCTGTACCAAAGGGCGATGATGAACTCGTCCGTGCGATCCGGCGGTGCATAGCCCGCGTGGGAGATCCATGCACCGGTGACCGTTTCCTCACGAATGTCCGGCGGTTCTCCCTCACGGCTGCTGCTCTACGACACGGTCGGACTCATGCACGATGAGGTGAGGAGGGACTGCCATGCGAACGAGGTTCAGGCTATCGAAAAGCTGGACGTTCTGATAGGTTGAAAACCGCCTCTCCACGGAAGATCACGCAGGAAGGGCAGAGTGGATACGGTCGCCAGATGAGTCGTGGCCATGGCAACAGGATGATTGAACATCAATTTCGGTGAATCAGAACATGCGTGGAGGTTCCCGATGACTCTGACCGCATACAACAATGTCTCGATACCGTCGTTCATGTATGGCACAGCCTGGAAAAAAGAAGCGACGACACAATTGGTGGAATCAGCTGTCGCGGTTGGCTTTACGGCCATCGACACCGCGAATCAGTTGATCCACTACCAGGAAGCGCTGGTAGGCGAGGCGCTGCAACGGTTGGCTAAGCAGGGCATTACGCGAGACCGGTCTGTTCCTACAAACCAAATTTACTCCGGCCAACGGTCAGGATCATCGCACCCCCTATGATCCCTCCGCCAATCTCACGACCCAGGTCAAACAGTCCTTCGACAGTTCGTTGACCCATCTCCATACAGATCGCATAGATTCCTATGTTCTGCATGGTCCCTATCAACGGCTCGGCCTGGGAAAATCGGATTGGGAGGTGTGGGCTGCCATCGAAGGTCTCTATGACTCAGGCCAAACCAGCATGATCGGCATCAGCAATGTCACAGCCGAACAACTCACTGCGCTTTGCGCGCAGGCAAAGCATAAACCTATGGTGGTGCAAAACCGCTGTTACGCCGCGCTCGGATGGGACAAGGAGGTGCGAGACATCTGCCGGTCGCAGGGCATCATCTACCAGGGATTTTCGCTGCTGACTGCCAATCGGGAAGTGCTTGCCGAGGCGGAGGTGCGGGGCATCGCCAAAAAATTGGGAGCCGGCGTCGCGCAAGTCATTTTTCGGTTTGCGATGCAGATCGGGATGCTGCCCTTGACCGGCACGACGAACCCGCAACATATGAAGGAAGATCTGCAGGCCGAAGAGCTTTCGCTCTCCGCTGAAGAAATCCAACGGATTGAGACGATCGGGATCTAGGACGCCCGCATCTCGAATGCTTATCTACTGAAGGAAGCGGAGGGAAGTCACCGGTAGGGATGCGTCCTTCGCCTCAGGACGTTTGCCAAAGATCCAGTACAACGCCAGTTTCGTTGATCTCCACTGTGATCGGATGCCCCTCTTGCAGATGACCGGCCTTCTCCATTTGAGCAAGGGAGAACGTCTTTTCTCCCTCCGGTGTCCAAAGCTGGATGCGGGCGTGGGCTTTGTTGGTGTATCGTAACGTGCCGGTCACGAAGCGCCGATGCGACGAGTCCCCGGCCCGATGGTAATTGAGCACCACACTGTTTTCATTCACCCATAAGGTCATCTCGTCACCGACCGCAGTGTCGCTGGGCGCGATGTTCGTCGGGACTTCATATTCGACCACCGGAGTCTTGATGAAAATCATGCGATCTTCGATCTTCCTCACTGTGCCATGCAGCATCACCTTGCAGTGGTGGCGTTTGTCGCAGGCTGCCATTTCAGTTTCGACGGGATGAACATCAATGACGGCGCCGGCTTCATCGATCTCCACCGCCACCATGGTCCCCTCTGGGAGTTGTTTGGTCTTGGCTTCGTGCTCAGAAAGGGAATAGACCTTACTTCCTTCGGGAGTCCAGAGCTTGATCTGCTGTTTCGATACCGAATCAAGTAACGTCCCTGTAATGAAACGATGCCGCCGGCCGGTGTCTTGTCGATGGTGATCGATCACCGCATGCCCGGAGGTCACCCACAGGGTCACCGTATCTCCTAGAGCCGCATTCAACGGCGCCGTTTTCTTGTTCAACCGGTAGTCGGCAAGCGGGGTTTTCACCACGATGAAATCCGGCTGAATATCCACGACCTTGCCCTGGACCTTCATGGGAGATTCGCCCGCCTCGTGGTGAGGATCGGCCGCCTTTGCTGGTCCATAGAATATTGCGGGCAGGAGAGAGGTCAATACGATCACAGAGCAGGCGGGCCATCCGGGAGTGATGCAACACGTCAACCTCATGCGTAGTGGAATAGCGTTTTACGAAGGCGTCCGAATATGAATGATTCAGGAATGGAGGTCAAGATGAGCTGCGAGACAGTCTTATGAAGGTCGCAATCATCGGAGGCGGACCGGCCGGGCTCATGGCTGCCGAAGCGGCAATGGCGGGCGGCGCGCGCGTCGATCTGTTCGATGCCATGGCCTCCGTCGGGCGCAAGTTTCTCTTGGCCGGTAAGGGAGGGCTGAACCTCACGCACTCCGAGTCGCGTGAACCCTTTCTCTCACGCTATAGTTCGCGCCGCGCGCAGATCGAACCGCTGCTCGCTTCATTCGGTCCTGATGCTTTACGTGCCTGGGCTCATGACCTCGGCATCGAGACCTTTGTGGGTTCATCCGGACGCGTGTTCCCCACCGATCTCAAAGCCGCGCCGCTGTTGCGTGCCTTGCTCCGGCGATTGCGTCAGGCCGGAGCCGCCTTCCATGTGCGGCATCGCTGGTGTGGCTGGAATCACGATGGCTCGTTGCAGTTTGCAGCACCGCAGGGACATCGCTCTATCGAGGCCGACGCCGTCGTCCTGGCGCTGGGTGGCGCCAGTTGGCCGCAACTGGGCTCCAATGGCGCGTGGGTGCCGCTGCTCGCCGAGCGCGGTGTCCCCATCGCACCGTTACGGCCTGCAAACTGTGGTTTCGATGTCGGCTGGAGCGAACATTTTCATGGAAAGTTCGCCGGCCGCCCGGTGAAGACCGTCGGCGTCGTTGCAAAGACGTTGGATGGCCTCGTGGTTCGACGGCTTGGCGAGTTCGTCATTACAGAGACCGGCGTGGAAGGCGGCGTGATCTATGCGGTATCCGCATGTCTCCGCGATGAAATCATGGCCAAAGGCGCCGCGACCCTCCGTCTCGATCTGGCGCCGGACCGCGAGCTGCCACGTCTCATTCAAGACCTGTCCAAGCCGCGCGGCAAACGCACGGTGGCCACGCATCTCAAGCGCCATGCTCATATTGAAGGTGTGAAGGCGGGGCTTCTGCGGGAGGTGTTACCGAAAGAAATATTTGTCGACCCTGCTCGTCTCGCCGCCGCCGTCAAATCGCTGCCGCTGCGACTGGTTGCACCCCGCCCGCTGAATGAAGCCATCAGCACGGCGGGTGGGATCCTCTTCGAGGCGCTCGATGAACGGCTGATGGTCCGTGCCCTTCCGGGCCTGTTTTGCGCGGGAGAAATGCTGGATTGGGAAGCCCCTACCGGCGGCTATCTCCTGACCGCCTGTTTTGCGAGCGGCCGGGCGGCCGGCGCCGGGGCTGCGTCCTTTTTGAAGGAGCGCCGTCTCTAGAAGTGAACGGAGGAATTCTCCACCGCTTCTTCTGAAAGGAGTTCCCCATGCGTCCTCATCTTTCTCTCGATGTGCGGAATGTGCCTCAGTCCGTGGCCTTTTACCAGAAGGTGTTCGGCGTCTCGCCGCAGAAGCAGACCGCCGACTATGCCAAGTTCGATCTGATTGAACCTGCGCTGAATTTCTCGCTGCTGTCCTCGACCGGGAGAGTCAGCGAGGTGAACCATCTAGGGATTGAGGTGGCTGATGCGCAGACCGTCGCGGCTTGGGAACAGCGGCTCCACGAGATGGGGATTGTCGAAAGCGTCCAAAAGAACGTCACGTGCTGTTTTGCCAAGCAGGACAAGGTGTGGTTCACCGATCCTGACGGCAACAGCTGGGAGGTGTTTACCGTTCACGAGCAATTACCGGTCGAGGGTCCGCTGGCGGCGACCGGCTGTTGTGTGCCGAAGACGACAGCGAGAGGCCGATGCGACTTCGTCCGCTTGCGGTTGCCGGTAGGAGGCGGTACGGTAGGTCTACGGTGAATGAGGAGTTCGTTATGACGCAGAATACGGCCGCGATTTGGGCGGAGGTTCATGCAGTGCTGCGCCTGTTCATTGCCAAGCGCGTGGCCGATCAGGCAGAGGTCGATGACCTCTTGCAGGAAATCTTTCTGCGGGTGCATCGGCAGCTGGATCGTGTGAACGATCCGGGCCGTGTGGTGCCATGGTTGTATCAGATTGCGCGGAACGCCATTGTGGATTACTACCGCTCGCCCGAGCGGCGGCGGGAGATTCCGGCCGGCTTGGCGGGCGACGTGGAACAACGCGCTTCCGCTCCTTTGCCCTCGACCGACGTGTCCGGCCGGCTCCGCACGGAGCTGGCTGCCTGTCTCCGTCCGATGCTGGACCGGCTGTCCAACGACTATCGTGACGCGGTGACGCTGGTAGAACTCGACGGTCTCACACAACAGGCTGCCGCGGACCGTCTCGGACTTTCCTTGTCCGGCATGAAATCCCGCGTGCAGCGAGGTCGTCAACAACTGAAAGAGATGCTCAACGAGTGCTGTCTGATTCAGCTCGACCGCCGCCAAGGCGTTGCCGCCTATCGGGTGCGCGACCGTAAGTCCGATCCCTGCGGCGGGAGCACGTCCGGCGACGTTGAATGAGATTTCACCTGCAGGCACCTCCCACGCCTCATGCATCACTACATCACTATCAGGTGGAGCGGATAGGTCGTGGCTGGTCTCAGGTAGGAGTTTCCCAGGCGGAAGATAAGGGATGTTCGTTGATCAGACGCTCATGTTCGGCGAGATCATAGGGCTCGATCGTCAGATCCGTACGGTCCATCGATTCCGCGCAGACAGGCGAACAGAGGAATTCGATGAATGCCTGCGCCTTCTCTTCCGTTGAAAAGCGGCACAAGCCATATTCGGGCATTCCCGACGACGGATGCCAAAACGCGAGCTCGATCGCACTACCCTGGTAAATTCCCAAGGAGCGGTGTCTGATCTGAAATCCGCCGGGCAAAAGGGAAGAGCGGGCGAGTGACATAGTGCTGGGCATCATAGCATGAGCGGCAGCACGCGACACAGTCCGATGAATCGGTATCTGGAGGAAAAGAAGATGTCCGGTATGGTGAGGAGCGCACGCTTCCGTCGTCTCCGGCGCGGTCGCGCCTGTCTCAGGATGGGCTTTCAGGCAAGTCAGGATGGACTGCTCTGCTTTTTCCCCGATCCCGAGAGCGGGCGCCCCTGGTCGCCCAGGGCATGGCTCTGGAATTTAGCGACAAATAGGAAATGGGAATAGAGACCCGCAAGTCATCTGGACGTCTTTTCATTGTCGAGACGAAATGTTTTGTCGTGATCCATGGACTGATCGCTGGATGAGCCGGTGGTCATGGAGTTCTTGCTCCCTAGATCTTTGTCGATGCTTTTCAAAATCTCGTCGGGACTCTTGGTGCCGGTGGGGTCACCAAGGATCGTTGGACTGAGCGGCAGACTCGGCCCTCCCGGCGGTCCCACTGTGGGTGCGGTGCCGGGCCGATCGTCGATGCGGAAGTCACCGGATGGACCGACCTGAACCGGTTGCGCGAGCGCGGAGAAGTTCATGACTATCGAGCTGATGAAGAATAGAGACGCGAGCCATCGCATGGTAGCCTCCATTGTTTGAGGGCGGGCGTCGCGGAAATGACCCTCACCGTACCATAGGCATGAAGCCGATCCATATCCTGTTTTAACCCTTCCGGCGCATCAACCTTGCGCCGCACCCTGCCAGAGCATGTCGTAACCCAACTCTTTGGTTTCCGAACACATGGCGGCTAAAGAGGCGAACTTGCTGCTGAAGACCCGGTCGGCATGTGATTGTTCGTGATCCTCAAACGACCGCCAATAGGTGACGATCGCATAGTGTTCGTCGGTGTGTTTTGGGGCATTCAGCGACCCCTCATCGGAGAGGAAGCCGGAGAATTTGAAAACCTGCCCGGCGATGAATCCGCCTTTATCGCCGCCGTAGGTTTCTTTGACGACGCTGCAGAGTTCTCCGACCGCGAGTTCCACATCATCGAATGTGACCCCTGGTTTGAGCTTGACGGTATTGAACAACATTTTGGCTCCGTAGGGGAGCGTGATCGGTCCGAACATGTGAGCCTCCTCAGTGGGGTCCGTATTGGAAGAACTAGAAAGCCGCACTATCGGCGGCGCAGCAACGGGAATAGGACACTATACCATCGATGGGTGAGTAAGGAGGGGTTGAATCCGGATCGACTCGAGAGGGTGATGGATTTCAAAGAGGTCGGGACGCCGGCGCTCTTTCAATATACGTAAAAGGTTCGAGCGGACCGGCAACCAGATCGACGGTGTTCGTGCAAAGTTATGCGCGTCCGGCCGTTGCCTGGATAGACATGGTGACCTGGTCGAACAGAGACGCATAGAGTCGTCGCTTGACCAGGGCGGAAAGGTTATGAAACTCCAGTCCGTGCCTGGTGCCGTCTGTCCATCGAACAACGGCGGATTCGATGTTCAGGGATTCCCGCTGGTCGGCAACTCGTAACCGAATCGCCACCTGACTTCCCGCTTCAAGCTTCATAGGGCAATGGATCAAACAGCCCGTGACCGAGATATTCGTCACGCGCCCGACTGCCGCCGAGTTGGTCGACATGAAGACGGCTGCCAGGCTTGCAGGTACACGATAGCGGGTCCGGGAATAATGCGCAATCCGTCGGGTCAATGTACCCATGGTATCCATGAGGAATCCCTCCTAATTCAGCGCCGCTCACGCATGCCGGCGAAACTACCTTAGAGCCATGGACGGCCAAACCATACTGGGAGACTCCCTAGATTTCGATTGTACGCCCTCTTGATGAGTCAAAGCCTGGTACGTGCGAGTCGCTTGCTGTAAACCATGGCGTGTGTAGATCAGAGGCTTGAAGAGAGCAACGGAGCGGAGCGGTATGACAGCGATACACTGTGCAGCCTCTGACGGCTTCGTCACCGTCAGGTGGATTCATGTCGGTAATTGTGGCATTGTGTGAAGTTATGGGTGTGCCGTTGCGAGCCCGGGTGGCCGATTGAGGAACGAGCGGTAATCTGAATACGTCCTCATCTCAGGAAAGGAGCGTATATGAAGCGAACGATGAAGAAAATGTCCCAGGGGGCATCCAAGGTCAAACGCAGTGCGGTCAGCAAGGTCAAAGCCGCTGCACAAACAGTGAAAAGTGCGGCGAAGAAAAAGTCGGGCGCCATGTCCCAGGCCAAAAGGGGCGCCAAGCGGACCGCATCGAAATTGCGTGCACAAGCAAAGAGGCAGGGGAGTCTGGCGCAAGGCAATCTTGCGAAGATTGCGCGCAAGGCCGGCACCGTTGTGGGAAGGGTCGAACGCCTGGTGAAACAGGCCGTCGGTACCGTACGCAACTCGATCGGATGAGGTTGGATCGGTCTTTGTGACAGTCTGCCTCGACGTGCGATGTTTCAAATCTCACCATCCATAGCCATCCCGGATGCCGAGATCGAATTTTCGGCCATTCGTGCCCAGGGGGCCGGCGGCCAGCATGTGAACAAGGTCGCCTCGGCCGTGCATCTGCGGTTCGATATCCGCGCGTCTTCTCTGCCGGAAGCATGTAAGGCGCGGCTTCTGGCGCGGCGTGATCATCGGATCTCGCGAGACGGGGTCGTGATCATCAAAGCCCAGGAGTCCAGGAGCCAAGAGCGCAATAGAGAGGTCGCGCTGAATCGACTGCGCGAGCTGATCGGACCGGCAACGGTCGCACCACCTATACGGAAACCGACCAAGGCCTCGAAAGCGTCGCACCGTCGACGAGTGGAGAGTAAGACGAAACGGGGGCGATTGAAAACATTACGAGGACGAATCGACGAAGACTAGCCCGCATTATTCATGAACGCTTCTGCTGCAATCGCGAATCGCTGCTACGACAAGCCTGCATGCAGGTTCCGAGGCATGCAGGCGAGCGGGCTCGCCGGTCAGGCCCTCACCATACTCTTTCAAGTATGCTTCGGGCCCTCGCGACTCCACGCGCTCGTCTCGCGACGCGACTCCGCAATTTCGCAACGAACCGTCATGAATAATGCGGGCTAGGGATCGTCCAGAGTCTACAAATCTCTCGAAAAGCTTCGTACCCAGGCTGCTTTCCCCTTGCGAGTGTCTCGACAGGACGTTTCGAACACACGATCGTGCGCAGAAGATTCTACTGTTCCCTCCCGAATGGCCTCTCATAGCTCGATGCGCTGGTAGGCCGGCGTCGCGAGCTCCTGAGCCGTCACATTCCACTCGGTGACAAAAATCACCGACCGTTCCGATGACAATGACAGCAGCCGCCGGCCGTCTTTGACAACCACACTTTCGGCCTGCGTAAAGTCGAGGGTCCGATCGGGTCCGGTCCTGTTGCAGACGAACAGCGGAAGTCCCGTCACAACGGTACAGCGTTCCCACTCGCCCTGAGGACCATGGTATCCCGGCGCCCATGCGGCCGACGAAATCAACAGCTGAGCGCCTTGCAACCGGAGACTTCCGGGAATGCCTGGAGAGCAGGCGTCAGCGCAAATCAAAATCCCAACGCGACTCACAGGCGGAACCGGAATCGGAGTCGCGCGGTCCCCAGGGCTCGACCAGGCCTCTGATCCTTTCCGCAGCGTATTGATCTTGCGATGTTTGCCCGTGATGGCGCCATCCGGAGCGATGACAAATACCGTGTTATAGAGAGTATTGGATCGACCATCCCGTTCCGGATGGGAGAGAAACACGGTGATGCGCAGTCGTGCGGCAAGCCGGCACACGGCGGTGATCCAAGGATCGGGTGGCGAGACGATCCAGTCCGTGCCGATACGGTCGGCAAAGGTGTAACCGCACACGGCGAGTTCCGGCGTGATGATCCACGTGGCTCCTGCATCCGCAGCCTTGCTGATCGCCCGTTCGACCAACCGCCGGTTTCTCTTCACATCAGCAGGAATCGGGGCGAGGTGAAGCAAGGCGATGTGCATGGTCTGCGTTGGCATAGAGGTCTGCGGAGGTCTGGGCGCCGGTCTTAATTTCTCCCCAAGCTCACGTTTCTTCTTACCGGAGAATACACGGATCGGGAAGCCGAAGCGACACATTCCCTTGCACTGAACCTGCCGATCCCATGTCCTTTGCGGCCAAGAGAGAGGCGGTACTGCGTCTGTTCGATGTGGCGGTGGAAGAGACTCAGTCAGGGTAGATGGCTTCTGATAAGCCGAAGAGAAGGCGGGCTGGTTCAGGTACTTTGGTGAGCAAACCGTGTGACATAGGTCCTCAGACGCATCCCTTCTCGGTCAGTACCCTCCAAGGCTGTCGCTGCGCGAATCGCATGGTCTTCCGAATCCATTTCGACGAAACCGTATCCGGCCATTTTCCCGGTGAATTTGTGCGTGACGATATGCGCCCATTCGACTTTCCCGAAGGGTGTGAACAGATCGCGAAGATGTTGTGTCGTCGTCGTCTCGACCAGTCCGCCCACATACAGCAGTCTTGAACTCATCGCAGTACCTCTTGTTTCAGATTCTGGCTACCAGGTCACACCGGACCCGTCTCTTTGTTTGCGGAAGCTGCCATTCTGCTTGGCCATTTGCGGAGGAAAGAGGAATGCGTGGTTTGCAGATGAGTGGTCAGTCGCACTGAGCCGGAATCAGTCCCGTTCACCATACGGAGTTGCTCTCAAGGAGTCAACGGCATTATGCATCATATGAAGAAGAATAGGAGGAGAATAGCGACATTCGAAGCTGTAGCTTGCTTTCGTGTGCCTGTCGGCAAGCGCGGTCCTTCCCTCAAGCATCTCTGTCGGTCATTGGACGAACTCACAAAGCGGCCCAGGTTGGTGACACACCATCAAGCACTTAAATCGTGAGCAATCTTGACCAGACCCACACGTGCATTCCCAGGGATAATGCGGTGGGGCTCAACCATTGAGGCAGACATTGCCTCGCGCGAGAACTCTCAAGAAGGCCCGGTTCTGATCCTGCCGGCGAATCTTCGCCAAACCCTCGCGCCGTTTGGCACGGTCATCTCGGCGCGGATCGTCAGGGACCTATTCGGTCATTCCCTCGGCCTTGGGATCGCGCAACTGTGCTGGCCCATTCCTAAGTCCATATTGTGGCTCAACGTGGAACAGAGCTTGGAATTGAAGGAGGCACGCATGACAACATGTGACCCTGCGGATCCCGATCTGACGTAGATCGTCCCGGGTGGCCAGGGAATGGCATGCCTATTATTTGAGCTGTTTTGGTCAGACTGCAATCAGTCTTCTCGTCATACTGAGGTTCATCGGACATTTAGCAACTCGACTTGTATCAACTCTGTCTTATGTCGATGAGATCGTATGCATCATCCATTGCCCAACATCGCCCAATAATGTTGGAAAGAAGGTCATCATGACAAGGTTTATGCCGTGCCTTGCATTGGTACTCGGATTCCCCCTGTCTGCCTTTGCACAGTTTGTTGATAGGGGCGACTACGTTCAAGTCGCGAAGGGAACGCATTTGTGTTCGAACTTCATCATGGATCAGGCAAAAGGCTCTCTCGATCCTGGTCGTGTCTTCTGGAAAGTGACGAGCGCGCCGCGATCAAATGGAACGCAAACCATATCTGCATTCATCAATGAAACGTTGTATGACCGTTTGAGCGGCGACACGAAGGTTACACAGAGGAGATACGATGAGGATTTTGCCATCTTCTTTAAGAGAGACCCGACCCACGAAGGGATGGTGCTCCTGATCAGTCCCCAGGATGGCCGGATCGAAGCGACAACCGAAGTGTGTCAGAAAAAGAAGTAGATGTGTGCGCGGTGTGCACCCAGTTACTCGGAGACGTATTATGAATTGTCCGTTTTGCATCGGTACGATGGCGGTGATCAAGATGAGTGATGCCGTGAGCGGGAATCTGGCGTATGGGTGGCGATGTCAGATATGCAGGGAAGTGATGGATTCCCTCATCGATCCAGAGCGACGATGGCATTTAGAACCCAGGTCCTGTTGGGCGCGCATTCCGGTGCCGTTTTGCTGAGAGACGTTGTGATGACGAGATGATCGAACAGTCATGCAGTCTCTGTCTGCTCGGTTGAAAGGAGCCACAATGTTGAACTACGCGATGGTTTTCCTGGTTTGTGGAATAATCGTGTGGGGACTCTATTGGGCCGGGGTGCCCGGGATTCCACTTCAGGTTTCATGGATCCTATCTGCTGCAGGAATCATCCTGTTGATGATCTATGTGGTGACAGGACAGAAGGCGCACAGCTCTTCATGATTTCTCTCTCGACCAATGGTGAGACGGCGCGTACCAGTGGATAGAGGCAGTGAGGACCTGTCCTGATAGTCGGCATGCCATACCGCGTAAATTCCAACGGTCGATGCGGGAACGCCGCGTCAGATGAGTCTTGCGTAGCCGGCCGCGCGCATATCCCTCCCACAAGCGCGTGTCGACCGTGCACTATCACGCGGGATGAAACTCATGATAACTGAGCAATTGTGACCAGTTTCTATCCCTCCCACGGGGGTAGCATAACAATCCAAGCCCCTTGTCAGCGTAAACATGTGCCACTGGTCTTCGCAGCGGGAGCATAAAGGAGCAGATGATGAACATACCTGATATTTCTACGTTGTTCCCTCACGACATGCTGACCGTCGCGGCCATCCTTCTCGGCGGCGGGGTCATCGCCATGACCCTGTATACCTACGTCCACGACTATTCCGCGCGCTACAAGCGCAACTAGAAGTTACATCGATTTTCGGGAACGTGCATCGTTCGCCATGAGGGTTTCCGATGGTGTCCCGCACGATCACGTCAATTCTGTTCATGGTCGTGCTGGGGTGGCCTTCAGCTGATGCGCTGTCCGCTTTGATCACAATTGCCGGGAACGGGCCTGAACTTCATGTGATCGAGCAACTGACACGAGCGTTTGAACAGGCTCATCTTGGAAGCGTCGTGGAGATCAGATGGGATGCCTCATTTCATCCTATTCACATGGTCAAGGTGCATGAGGCGGATTTTGCCGTGGCAGGGCAGACCGATTCGGACTTGGTGCCAATTCCCATTGCATGGGATGGAATTGCCCTTGTGGTGGATTTCACGAACCCTCTGAAAGCGGTCACAACGGAACAAGCGGCTGCAATTTTTTCCGGGAAGGTGAACCGATGGTCAAGTCTGGGCGGGCCGGATCTCGCGATCCAATTGATCGATCGTCCGGAGACCCAGCATATCCGGGGAACCCTCGAGCGGGAGTTGGGGATTATCGGTCAGATTCCGGCAACCGCAAAGGTGAGAGAGTCTGATCAGAAAGCGATCAGCACCGTGGCCGGCAACACATCGGCGGTGACCTATGCCTCGCTGGGAATTGCGCTTGAGGCAGTCACCTATGGAGTCGGCGTCACGCTGCTTGTGGTCGATCAGGTGGAACCGTCCAAGGAGACGGTCAAGAACGGTCACTATAAGTTGCGGCGGCCTATCCTGCTGCTCAAAAGAAAGGAGCCGCATCCGGCGGCGGACGCGTTTGCGGCATTTGCCCTTTCCAAGAGCGGCCAGGATATCGTTGGCGACATGTTCGTCCCGTATCGTCCTTTCGACAAGTAGATCGGACATGTCGCCGTTGTGCCGCGCCCAGAGGGTGAGCACCACTGGATCAGGGAGGCGGTATGACAGAATCCTGCATCGTCTAACCCACCCTTGCAGACCGTGCCTGGATAAAAGGAGATCAACATGCCTCATGACTCCGTGCGCCGGGGGCTCCCTGCCTCTTCGGCAGGGAGCCCGTTGTGCGTTACTTGACGATATCGAGGAGTTCTACTTCGAAGACCAACGTCGCGCCCGGCTTGATGGCCGGCGGTGATCCGCGATCGCCGTATGCCAGATTCGATGGGCACACCAAGCGACTCTTGCCGCCGACTTTCATTTTTTGAAGGCCCTCAGTCCAGCATTTGATGACCTGGTTGAGGGGAAACGTGGCTGGTTCCCCGCGCTTGACGGAGCTGTCGAACACGGTACCGTCGAGCAACGTGCCATGATAGTGCACTTTCACCTGATCCGTCGCCTTTGGGTTTGCCCCTTTGCCTTCCGTCATCGTCGTGAGGATCGCGCCGGACTCGGTCTTCTTCGCGCCTGACTCTGCCGCGGCCTTTGCCAGGAAGGCGGCTCCTGTTTTCTTCTCGCCCTCCGCGAATGCGGCGGTCCGTGTCTGCTCCAGTTGTTGGATTTTGGGGCCGAAGGTCTTGAGCTCCACCTTGGAGGGATGCTTCATGACCCCATCCGTAATTCCGGATTTGACCATCTCCAGCTCAGCCTCGTTCAATGAGAACACGCCGAGTGATTGACTGATCGCGATCCCCAAGGCATAGAGGGTTTTCTGTTCATCGGTGGCAGGATCGGACAGGCCGGCGAAGGCCAGCGATGCCATGAGAGTGACCATTACCGACACACTGGTGAACACGATTCGCATGACACATCCTTTCTTGTGCGTCGCGGTACTGCGACGAAGGTCCCTGGTCCTGATGATCCGTGATCCACCTAAATTAGGCTAGGCAGCGCCTGCACACAAGACAATTTTTTTGCGGGCATCAGTGGTCTTCTTGGCCTCGCCCGCTCGGGTGCTTTCCTCGTCGTCAATTCATCTGTGCTGCTGATCAGGGAATTGACACCTATCCGCGCACATGGTCGAATGGCGTCATCTGTGAATCTCAGGAGACAGAGCCCATGCTCCCATCCTCGAGGGTAGTGTGTGGAATAGCATTTTCCGGTCTCTTCTGGGCAGCTCTGTTCTGCGCGCTCGTTGTGCCTCATGGGGTCTCGGCGGAACAGCTCACGATTCTCCATACCAGCGAACACCACGGCCAGGTTATTCCGATCGAACGCATGGGACAGAAGCGCGAGGCCGGCATGGCGGCGCGGGCACAAGTGATCTCGAGCGTCCGAAAAGAAGAGGGCACAGTCCTGGTCGTCGATTCGGGTGATCTGTTAATCGGCACGCCGATGTCCTCGGTCTTCCGTGGCGAGCCGGACATTAAAGCGATGAACATCATGGGATACGCGGCAATGGCGGCGGGAAACCATGAATTCGATTTTGGGCTCGATCACTTGCGGACGATGCAAGCGCTGGCCGCTTTTCCGATTCTCTGCACCAATCTCTCTGGTCGCGGTGTTGAACTGCCGTGCCGGCCTTCCACCGTCATTCACATGGGAGATCTCTCTGTCGGGATCGTCAGTGTGCTCGGGCGAAAGAACTTCCCGGACACCTTCAATCGCGACGTGGTCCGGCTGCTCGATCTGCTCGATCCGATCGAGACGATACGAAACGCCGCGCGGAATCTCCGCGATGATCAAGGGGCCGATCTGGTGATTGCGATCACCCATGAAGACGACGATGAGGATCTTGCGCTACTGGCGCAGGTGCCGGAATTGGATGTCGTGATCGGAGGCCATACACCAGGATTCGATGGATTGCGCACGGCTTCGGCGACCGCCCCGGTTCCCATGGCCGAAGGTCCTGGGCCGGTCTTCGTCAAGACGCATCGGCAGGGCCGATCGGTCGGACGTCTCGTCTTGACCTTCGAACGCTCGACCGGACCATCGGGTCGCGCGAGGGTCATCAAGGCGGAAGCCGGCAATCTCGCCGTGAACGAAGATGTTCCGCTCAATCCTGTGGTCGATGAACTGGTTCAGGGATATGTCAAAAAGATGGAACTGCTCGGAGGAACGATCGTCGGCCGCTCTCTCGTCGATTTGGATGGTGAAACAGAGACCGTGCGCCTCCGGGAAAGTAATCTCGGCAATCTGCTCACAGATTTGGCGAGGACCGAGTTCGGGACGGACGTGGCGTTGATCAACGGCGGACAGATCCGGGACAGCGTTCCGGTCGGGCCGATTGATTTGACGCGGGTCTTGCGAGTGCTGCCGTTCAGTTCGTCGCTGGTGACATGTTCGATCTCGGGCCGGCACTTGCGGCTGGCGTTGGAGAACAGTGCAAGCCGTCTGCCCGCGAGCAACGGCCGATTTCTTCAAGTGTCCGGCATGACCGTGAGCTATCGTGTGGATGCGCCGGTAGGCTCGCGCGTGCAGGATGTGACGATCGGCACGAAACCGCTGGAAGAAACTCGCCGCTATACGGTGACGGCGGATTCATTTTTGGTCGATGGCGGAGACGGGTATACCATGTTTCAACATGCGGAGGATCGTATCGACCGTCAAGTCCCGTTGCGAGATCTGTTGTTGGGGGCGTTGAAGTCGTCCCCGCTCAAGGCCGCAGTCGATGGCCGGATCCGCTTCGTGAATGGTGAAATCCCTCCCGCGCGTGATCCTGTTCGTTGACGAGCTATAGATCGAGCTAAGAAAAGGGGTCGGGAGTCTTTTCTTGACAGCACGGGTGCCGCGCAGTACAAGGTCCGCATGCCTCGACGTCCCCGTCTCGCAGCCGGTGATCTCGCCTATCATGTCCTGAACCGCCGCGTCGGCCGGCTCCCCTTGTTTGAGAAGCCCGGGGACTACAGGGCGTTTGAGCAGGTGCTGGCGGAGGCCGTGGCCCATCGGCGGCTGCGGATTGCCGCCTATTGTCTCATGCCGAATCATTGGCATCTCCTGCTCTGGCCCCGCCATGACGGAGAATTATCCGAGGCGATGCGGTGGATCACGGGCACCCATACGCAGCGCTGGCATGCGCATCGCCACACGGCGGGCACGGGGCCGGTGTATCAGGGGCGGTTCAAGTCGTTTCCGGTGCAGACGGAGGAGCATTTCCTGACGGTGGCGCGGTATGTGGAGCGCAATGCGCTCCGGGCCAAGCTGGTGGACCGGGCTGAGGACTGGCGGTGGGGCAGCTTGTGGCGACGCGGGCAGGCAGACCCGGCCCAGGCGGCCTGGCTGAGCGCGTGGCCGGTGGAGCGACCCCGCGACTGGGTCGTCCGCACGAATCGCCCCCAGACGGCGGTCGAGCTTGAGGCCCTCCGACTCTGTGTGCAGCGCGGCCGCCCATTCGGCGAGGAGTCGTGGGTCCACCGGATGAGCAAGCGGCTTGGGCTGGACTCCACGTTGCGCCCGCGCGGGCGTCCCAAAGGGGCCTGAGAAAAGACTCCCGACCCCTTTTCTGCTTCGACCCCTTTCTGCTTCGTCCTAATGCTAACGATTCTTCACGAGATACGAGATACGAACGACGAGCGACGCTTCACGAGCGACGAGACTGCCCTCTGATGAGCAGCGGTATTGTAGCGGTGGTGTTACGAGGACAGTTCCTGGACTCTCGCTGATTGAACCCGCATCTCTTCAAGTTCGGCCCAACGGGCATAGAGCCGTTCGACTTCCGCGCGCGCCGTTTCCAATGTCCCCAGGCGTTCCTCAAGGGCAGCGGCATCGGACACAACCATTGGATCTTCCACCGCAGCCCGGCAGGCTGAGACCGTGGCCTCAGCCCTTATGATGTCCTGTTCAATGGACCCCCATTCTTTCTGCTCGCGATAGGAGAGTTTCCGTTTGCGAGCCGGTTCTACCGATCCGGCTTCGGTTTCCGAATCCTGCGGGGTGCTCCCGATCGATGAGTGGTTGTCAGTGTCTGTCTTGCGTTGTTGAGCGTTTTCCCACTGCGCATAATCCGCGAACCATTCTGCACGGCCGGCTCCTTCCAACGACAGAAGAACGGTCGAGACTCGATCCAGGAGCCAACGGTCGTGGGTGACAAGGACGAGGGCGCCGGTAAACTCCAGGAGGCTTTCTTCCAGTACGTCGAGAGTCGGAATATCCAGGTCATTGGTAGGCTCATCGAGGATGAGCAGGTCCGCCGGCTGGAGCATCAACCGGGCCATCAGCAGCCGCGCTTGCTCACCTCCGGAGAGCCGGGATACGGGCAGGTCCAATTGCTCCGGTCGAAAGAGAAACCGTTTTGCCCAGGAGACCAGATGAATCGACCGATCCTGATAGACGACCGCGTCGCCCGCGGGCGCCAAGGCCTGCCGAAGCGTGGCGGTCTGATCGAGCGAATCCCGATGCTGTTCGAATGTCACGATGCGGAGACGGTCTGCCCTCGTGATCGTGCCGCGGTCCGGCTCCATCGTGCCGGCGAGTATGCGCAAGAGCGTTGTTTTCCCGCTGCCATTCGGTCCAAGAAGACCGAGCCGTTGGCCGGGACCAAGCTGTATGTCCAGATCGGCGACCACCGGCCGGCCGGCGAAGGTCTTGCCGAGTTGCCGGGCTACCAGCAACTGTTTGGATCTGCGGCCGCTCGACACAAAATCGATCGCGACGGTGCTCTGTACTGCGCGGGCTTCTGCCCGATCGAGTTCAGAGATCAGTTGTTCGGCGGTCTGCACGCGACCCTTGGCTTTCGTCGTACGGGCTTTGGGGCCGCGTCTGAGCCATTCCATTTCACGACGCACGCGATTGGCCAGCGAAGCCTGATAGCCGGCCTGAGCTTGCAGCACGGCATCGCGTTGCTCGAGAAAATCGCTATAGCGTCCCGTCGCTTGGAACAGTCCGTCGGAGTAGCAGCGATTCAATTCCAGCATGCGCGAGGCGACAGCCTCCAAAAACCGTCGATCATGGCTCACGACCAGGAACGCTTTGGCCTGCGATTTGAGCAGGGTTTCGAGCCAGAGAATGCCGTCGACATCGAGGTGATTGGTCGGTTCGTCCATCAACAGCACATCCGGTTCGAGCATGACGGCACGGGCGATCGCGAGCCGTTTACGCCATCCTCCCGAGAGGGACGCGATCGGTTGATCGGCTTGTGGAAAGGCGCCGATGCTGAGGGCCTTGGCAATCTGACCGGCGTGTTCGTGCGGGTCGCGGTCGTCTTCCGCCAAGACCTGTAACAGGATGTCTTCGATCGTTCCGTCATGGGGAAAGATCGGTTCCTGCGGAACATACCCGACGCGAAGCTGCCGGCGCATCGTTCTCGTGCCACGGTCCGGTATCTCGAGACCGGCCAGAATCTTGAGGAGAGTGGACTTGCCGGATCCGTTGGGTCCGACGAGACCGACATGATCCCCTTCGAAGAGGGCCAGGGACAGGTCGGTAAAGAGGGCCTTCACTCCATAGGTCTTGCTGACTGACTCACAGCTCAAAAGAATCGTGGGAGGCATTCGTCTCAGATTCGATAGATGTGTGGCTCATCACGTGTGGGAAGGGCACGACATTCATCGTGCCGTCATGACTCTCAATGTGACTCAAAAGTATACGATGGGCGGAACTGCGGAGGCCAGGCATTTTATGGAGGTTGGAATCCAGAGTGGTCAGTCAAGTGACCTGTGCATGTGCGACGCATTCTCAGATTCAGGTCGATGAAGAAGAATTGACCGAGAACGGAATGAAGATTAGGCTTACACCACATCTATTAAGGAGGGAGGCCATGAGCACGAATACTGGGAAGACGGCGAGGTCGGACGACTCGGGGATGCACGAGCCTTCTCCTCATGAACATGAGTTGAACCGGCGCGGATTCCTGTCCGGGATGGCTGCTGTCGCCAGCATGGCGGTGGTCGATCTCGTGGCGCCTTCGATCGATCGAGCCGATGATGGTCCCCTTACGGATCCGACCCGGGTCCCCGGAACTGCGCCGCGTTCCTACGGCGTACGATCCCGGTTCGAGACCGCGACAAGAGCGTCAGGATTGTCCCACTCGTTGACTCCCTATCAAACGCTGCATGGGATCATTACGCCCTCGGCTCTGCATTTCGAGCGGCATCACAACGGCGTGCCGACAATCGATCCTTCCGTGCATCGGCTGCTGGTGCATGGGTTGGTCGCCCGGCCATTGACCTTTTCCATGGATGATCTCCTCCGGTTTCCATCGGTGACACGGATGATCTGTATCGAGTGTTCGGGAAACTCGGCCGGAGAGTGGACGGCGCCCGCCGGGCGAACGGTGCAGGACACGCATGGGCTCATGAGTACGAGCGAATGGACCGGCGTGCCGCTCGCCACCATTTTAGATCAGGCAGGGGTGCAGCCGGAGGCGGCGTGGATGTTGGCGGAGGGGAGTGATTCGGCGGCCATGACGCGCAGTCTCCCGCTCGCGGATATGATGATAAAGAGCGCATTGCTATGCTATGGCCAAAATGGCGAGGCGCTTCGTCCTGAACAGGGGTATCCGCTCCGGCTGATCGTTCCTGGCTGGGAAGGGAACACGGCGATCAAATGGGTGCGTCGGCTGAAACTGGGCCCGAAGCCGTTTATGACCAGAGAAGAAACCTCCCACTACACCGATCTGTTGCCCGAGGGGAAAGCGCGTCAATTCAGCTTTGTCATGGAGGCGAAGTCCGTGATCACCAGTCCTTCCGGCGGCCAAGTCGTGCAGCCCGGGTTCGTTGAAATTCGCGGGGTGGCATGGAGCGGACGAGGGCTTGTGCGTCGAGTAGAAATCAGCGTCGATGGTGGCACGTCATGGACCGATGCCCAACTTCAAAGTCCGGTTCTGCCGTACTGTCACACTCGCTTTCGTTACGCATGGCAATGGCACGGCGAAGCTGCCGTCTTGCAGAGCCGCTGTACCGATGAGACGGAATATCGCCAGCCGACGAGAGCCGCCTTGGTATCTGTGCGTGGAGTGAATTCGAAGTATCACTACAACGCCATTCAGAGCTGGCGGATTGCACCAGACGGGAATGTGACCAATGTCCATGTATAAGGAGCGAGTGTATCTGCCGACGTGATCATTCCGGCGGCTGATTCTCCGTCATTCCAGGAGGTATCTCGATGCGATCAGGTTTGGGTTGGGGTCTCGCGCTGTGGTTCGTCCTGTCGGTGGGCATGTGGAACTCCTCACTGGCCGAAGGATTGGATTGCTCAAAGCATGATGATGCCAAGGCCTCATTCATGCCGCGAGCCTTTACGCTGGCCTCGATGACGGTCCGGTCCAAGGCGCCGGACTATTCACTTTTAAAGGGGCAGTGGGTCATGGGCGACGCGATCGGCACGTTGTCGCCAAAGACCTGCCTGCATATCCTGAATCGGCAGGAGATCGGCGTGATTCAGATCTGGTATTTGGTTCGATATAAGGATGTGGAGGGTCGCCTGCGAAGCGGCTGGGTGTGGGGCGGCACCAAAAACAAGGATGAAGGCAGGTATATCGGGGGCGATACGGAGCCTCGAGCGGAAATTGAATGGACTGACGGCCGGTGGATGGTGGCCTGGTCATTCTTGTTTCCGGCAACTGAAGCCTATGCGGAGACGCTGTCTCCAACCGGTGCAGATCCGCCGCCGGCAGACAGTGCCGGAATTCCTTTGCCGGCGCCTGACACCTTGGTATATCTGGTGAATATTCCCGTGCTCGGATGGGCCGTGAGCGTGGCGACGATTTCCGCCGTCATCCTCTTTGTCGTCATGCTGGGCGGGATGATCGCAAAAGCCATATGGGATCAAACCGAAAAAGGAAGGGGACTCCTCCCGCCGGCGAACAAAATTATCCGGCCGTTCCTTGTCTCCCCCATTGCATTTTCGGCATTTTGGGGTCCGATGTATGTCCAGCAGGGGAGTGGCGGGCTGAGTCTGACGATGGCCCTCTACGCGTTTCAGATCGGCTTCATGTGGCAGCACGTGTTGGAAAAACGCGGGGCGAAGGAAGCGTCCGAGTGACCGCGCTCAAACCAACCTCGGCATCCTAGTTGATCAACGTGCAAGATCGTCTGTTGGCTAGGACTGATGGGACGACTGCAGTGTGATCAATGAAGTACGGGCCTCGTCCATGACACGATTCAGTGACTCTATGGGTGTTATGCCCTCCTCGTACAGCCCTGCGTATCGCTCCTGCATGTGCTGATAGAATGCCAATCGCTGGCCCTCGGGAACACCAAGCAACGTCGCGAATGATGTCAGGTACTCACCTCGGCCTTGAGCCACATCCGATTTCAGACTGTAAAAACTGTACACTGAGAACGCACGTGCTTTCTGCTCCGCTTTGACAAGCCCGTCCGCCGTAAACAATGCCCCAGGCGTCGTGCTGGACGTGATCTCCTTTGTCGGTTCGGTAAACTCGGAAATCGCATCGCTGACTCCACCTGAAATATCCGATGTGGCATCGAACGGAGCCTTCGTGAGTTCGGTTGTTGCCTGCGTGACACAACCCGTCGACCCGACGCCGGCAAGAAGCACAAAGACTACATAGGAAACATATTTTAAATGGTTCATAGCCGCCTCATGTGAGATTTTGAAAAGGATAGCCGCATGTGTGGAGTATGTCAGGACACATTTCCTGTTCCCTACTGGGGCTTACCCTAGTTTGTGAGCTCAGCGGCCTAAACCCGCATTCATGACGACGGTACCCTCGACCTTAACGAACGGATCTAGGCGAAATTCTGTATACGCCGCGGTTGGAATATCGAGACAAGGTGAATCAGGAGGAGGTTTGCGTCAAAACGTGGCGCCAAGGTTATCAGGTTCCGCGGCCATGCCGTCAGCAAACCTCGTCGCGAGCGAACGGCTTTCCACGAAGACAATGCCTCGGTCGGTGCGGCTATCGTAGGTGAGGCTGATCTCAGTCTCGTCCCCGCGCCAGTTGCCCTGCGTCACAAATTTTCCGGCAATCTGTCCGGGCGTTCGATCCAAGGGACCATGCTTCGACTCAAGAAAACTGACGATCTGCCGATGGGTATCAGAACCATGGTAGCGAATCGTCACCCGTCCGAATTCTCCATCGATAGTGACGAATCGCATGGAATCCACAGGAGCAGGGCCCCAGGGGGGCGGGCCTTGTTTCAGTTCATACCCTTTGACGCGGCGGCCATTTTCCACCAAGCTAAATTCGGCGGATTCCGAAAACCCCACGCCCCAAGGGATTCCCTCAAATCCCTTCGGATCATCCTTCATCGGGACGGCATCGGCGTGGATGGGACCTATGCAGATGAAGCCGATGCCACAGAGGATAAATAGGAGGAGGTACGAGTGGGATCGATTCATAGGTGAACCGTGCTTGGCTCAAACCAGATGTAGATCATTATAATGACTCCTCCAATGCTTGTCATCCCGCTGAGGGCATCTCCGGCTCGGCCTGAGGTACCTTCCAGTGCGGCGACCAGTTCCCCGGCACACCGCAGCAATTTTGTTCACAATGACAACATCATCGTGTAGGCTGATTGACAAGGAATTCATGATGCCAGCCCACGGTCAAAGAGATCGAAGCATCTTCGAGTCGCGCGAACATCCGCGTGTGCGGATCACCGCTCCGATCGTCTGCTCTTTCTCACGCGGGGGGATGCGGCGCTGGTTTCCACGGATGGGGCATGACGGCATCGTTCTTGACATGTCTCTTAAAGGCGCCCGTATCCTCAGTGACACCGCCATCCTCCCCGGCGATCGCTTGACCTTGACCATCCGACTCCCATATCAGATTGCCCGGATGCGCGTCGCAGTCGCGACTGTGCGGTGGGAGAAGGAGCACATCTATGGGATTGAATTCACGAGATTGTCCCCCGTCGCAGAGACGCGACTGCGCATGTTCCTTGCCGCCGTCGGGACAAGCCTCGTCGAGATTGCGTGACGTGCCTGTCATGCAGACAGGATGATCACCGTTCTTTTCTCCCATCTGTCTCCGCGTCGCCGGCTACTGCCATGCACCCATCGGCGACTGGTACCATTCACGATACTATCTCAGGCGATGCCCTCCTGCTGAGCCATGCACCTTGCCTTGCTTCACGTGTTGTCCGTAGAATGCCGCTCCCGTCTCCATGCAAAAAAAGAAGAAGCGAAAGAGACCCGCCAACCTTCATCACCCGCTGTATTGGCCCTCCTGGCTCGGCGTCGGCCTCTTGCGCCTCTTGGCAGCACTCCCGTACTCACTACAATTGCGGTTGGGTCGATTGGTGGGCCGGTTACTCAGCCTCATGCATCGCAAGCGGCGTGAGACGGTTGCTGCGAATCTTGCTGCCTGTTTTCCGGAATTATCGGTTGCGGAACGTGCGGTACTGGCTCGGCAGAGTTTCGAGTCGCTCGGCATCGCGCTCTTCGAGACAGCGATGGCCTGGTGGATTCCCGACCCGACAGCGCGCTGCATGTATCGAATTGCCGGGTTGGAACATATTCACGCTGGTTTGCAACGTGGCCACGGGGTCCTCCTCTGTAGTGCTCATCTTCACACGGCCGAACTGGCAGGACGCTTCATGGTGATGGAACAACCGGTCACGATTGTGTACCGGCCGCAGAACGATCGCGTCATCGAAGCAATCGCGAATCGCAGCCGGGCCTGGTATTACGCCGATATGATTCACTATCGGGATATGCGGGGGATTGTCCGGGCTTTACGACACAATGAAGTTGTCTGGTATGCGCCGGATATCGATGCCGGGACGAAGCGAAGCGTGTTCACGCCATTTTTCGGAGTACCGGCTGCTTCCCTGACTGCGACGTCGCGTCTTGCCCGTCTCACCGGGGCTTCGGTGGTTCCCTGTTTCTATTATCGGCGCTCGGACGGGACTGGGTACGAGATTGTCGTCGACCCACCACTCTCGAATTTTCCCGGTTCCGATATGCTCCAGGACACCACCCGCATCAATCGGGTGATCGAGGATGCCGTCCGCCTCCACCCGGAACAATACCTGTGGCAGCACCGAAGATTCAAAACTCGTCCTCACGGAGAAGCGCCATTGTACCCGACATCCGCCCGACCCGCATCGTCCTCCGGCCGGAACTCGTAATCTGGGGTCCTGAGGTAGGGGATTCTGGATCGGGTCAATCGTCTCGAAGGTATCGCCCGTTCACCGGGCAAATTCTTCCCATGCAGCCGCCCGCCACCGCGCGGGCAATCTTGTCATTTCTATTTTCGAAATGCCGGCGGTCGTGTACAGTGTGAACCATCAAGGGAGGATACGTATGGATACGATGACACGCGGCATTGATGTGACCATAGACCTGCGACAGCACCCTCGGTTGCGTATCTCTGCTCCATTCACCTGTTCGTTTGCGCGCCGCGGGTTGACGAAGTGGATCCGAGGTGATCATGAAGGACTCGGGGTGGTGTTCGACGTGTCGCTGGGGGGCGCCAAGGTGATGAGCGAGACCGGGATCAAGCCCGGCGAGCACATGTCGGTGAGTTTGACGCTGCCCAACCAGGTGACGCCCACGACCGTCGAAGAGGCTGCCGTCCGATGGGGGAAAGACCAGATCTACGGACTGGAATTTCTCAACCTTTCTCCGATTGCCGAGATGCGTCTCCGAAAATTCATCTCCATCGCGGAAAAACACGCGAAGTAAGCCGGTATTGACCGACATTCTCCGTGCCAGCCGACACCACGGGTGTTGCTCGGCGCGTCCACGCTCGATCCATCATCGCGCATCCGCGCTCACGAGGCCTGCCGCTGCCCCCATGACTTCCTCGTGCCTTTCTAGTAGGTCCAGGTCAGGAGGATGGTGAAGACGTTCTTCGTGAAATCGTACACGGGAATATTCGATGTATTGCGGATGCTCTGGTATTGCAGGGCGGCGGTGAGATTGTGCGGAAGAGCTTTGGAGAGTTGTACGAAGATGTCGTGCTCGATGTCGAACCTCCTGGAGAACTGGCCTGCGTCGTCTTCGAACAAGACTTGGGGGTAGGCGTAATCCCTCCAGTGGATGTCATATTGCATTCGGAGCGAGAGATCCTGCCAGGGGAGCGTCACGTCCCCTCCGATTTGAATCCGGTTCCCCGTGTAGGTGAACGCCGATCCACTCGCCGCTTCATTGTCGCGCTGATACCCGAGACGAAACAGGTAGCGGTCCTGGGCAAAACGGAACACGTGCAGGAAGCCGATCATATTGTTGAAGGCGTCCCGTGAATCGGCGGCAAACCTGATATCGTTGTCTCCGGGTTCTTGAAAGAACGTCTTGATCTGATATCGGTAAAACAGCGTCGTCAGATTTCCGACGCTTCCGATGCCGGGAACGGTAAAGTTCGGCGGCACGAGGGCCGCGGGGAATGTCAGACTGTGGCGGGATAAGAAGGCATTGAGGTCGAGAAACATGTAATCATAGGTGTATTGAGCGCCCAGCTCATATGGCAACTTGGCCGCGACTCCACGATAGGCGGCGGACAACCCTCCCAGATGATCTTGAATATTGAAGGCGCCGACCCCGCTGTTGGTATTGACCGTTTGATACAAGGAATAGGTCGCGGTCGCCTCGAACGGTCCCCTCCTAAACCAGGCATAATCTGCACGGACGGTCGCCAGGAAACCCGGTGACGCTGTCGGCCTGGCCCGAAGCGTTTCTACAATGTCTTGCGAATTGGGGTTCGGATTGACGGCGACGTTGTCGTCGTAGAATCCCCCGAGTCCCACCTGCGCTTGGAACCGTTTGCTATCCGTTGCGCGCCTGCCGGCTGCCAGAGCCTCCTGAATGCGAACCGAGGCTCCGGTGATTGGAGACATCGGCTGGATCTGCTGCGCCGTCGATAGTTCTGCCTGTGCCTCCTCCGATAGCCCGAGTGTGCCGAGAGACAGGCCCTTGTAGAAAAGAGCCAGTTGTCGCATCGTGGGGTCGGCCGAGTTGTTGGCTGAGAATGCGGCGGCGGCTCCGTCATAGTCCTTCCGACGATACCGTACAAAGCCGACATAGTAGCCGAGGTTATCCCGGGAGGAGCGTTGCCTGAACGCCTCCTCCAGGAATGGAGCGGCCTTGTCATAGTTCCCGGCGGCAAAGTGGGCCACGCCCAACTGGTAGGTGATATCGGGATCGGAGGGGCGAAGCGATTGCAGAGTCTCAAATGCAACGGCAGCTTGGTCCGGCTGCTGACGGGCTAACTGGATCAGTCCCAGATAGTACAGTGCGCGTTGGTTCCGCGGATCAAAACCCAGGGCCTTCTGAATCAATTTTAGCGCGTCTGCATACCGCTGCCCGTCGTAGGCCAGGGCCGCTTCTGCTGTCAGCACGTCGGCATCCGCCTGCTGGGCAGCAGTCGGTTCGACTGAAATTGCGCAAAGGCTCGTCATGAGAAAAATGGTGACCGCTTGTCGAAGGATTGCGGAAGCTATCAGAGTAAAACCGATACCATTTGGGCTTTTCAGGAAGGGCGGACGTTTCAATACTGACCCTCTGCTTTGACGGCTGATTGAGGGCTTGAATAGAGATCACAAGCGTGTTTATCATATGCTCGCTCGGCTGTGAGCCAAAGCGGAAAGCCGATTTCAGCCGATCGCTCCCATATGCTGCCGTGAACTTCCTGGAGGTCGTTATGTATACCGCAATCATATTCGCATTCATGCTGCTGTCCTTGCCGGGGTCTATGACGAGTGCATCCGCAGAATCTCCGTCCGACGTCGCACAGCCTCAGGAGCGAGCACTGTCCGGTCTGGTGACCGGAATTGATGGACGTGTGGTGGCTTCAGCCGTCGGGTCCAATCAGATACGCGACCTTCGAGCCGGAGACGCGGTCAGGCCGGGTGACGAACTGCGGGTCGGCGCTGGAAGCATGATAGAGGTGCTCTGGAACAAACGGGCGTTATTCTCTCTTCGGGACCAGACGGTGGTCCGCCTGTTTGAGGCCAAAGGGGGCCAGACACCGGTGCAGATCCTCGAAGGCAATGTACGAATCGCATATTCTTATAATGAGGGTCATCCCACGGACACCTTAACGGTCATGACACCCGAAGCTCACACCGTGATGCGGGGAGGAATTCTCGAAGCCATAGTGGGATCAGGGATTCCTACGGATGACCGGCATCTGATGAAATTCGAACCAAAAGAGGAGGGCACTCGAGCGGCAGCAAGAGGGGATGTGATCAGGATGGTGGAAGGGCAGTCCAGCGTGGAGCCCGCATCCTCCAGCACGAAACCTGTGTTGCTGAAGGCCGGGCACGAAATTCGGGTTTCTGCCGCGGGATCCGATGCTCCTCGGGAGTACAACGGCGATCATCGACAGAGGCTTGCGGCCATTGTGAGCCATCAGGAAGTCCCTCAGTCGGCTGTTCAACGTATCGCGGGTATTCACGTCGATCATGCGCTTGAGCTGGAGCAAGGTCTTCGGAAGGGTGCAGAGGATGTGAAGAATGCTCAGAAATCGGACAGCCGGGTGAAGGGCGCGATTCTGTCGACGAGTCTGGGGATTCCTGTGACACCGCTGCAGGCTTCGAGTGGAAGTCTCACTTCCGGCTCGGTCGCGGTGAACACGAGCGTTTCGGTGGCTCCGACCACAGCAGTGGGGTCCGCACCGGTGTCGATTCCGAGCGCCAACACATTCGTGCCGAGTCAGTCCGGCGGCAATAATAGCGCGTCTCTCTTACGAGAAGCTCTCAAGGATGCTTTGGATAGACCAGGGAAAGGGAGGCGCAGAGGCCGAGACAGAGACTAGCCGGATCTCGCTCGACATGATCGTCGATCTGACCACGATCTCCAAGGTTCCCTGTTCGGGTTCCCCGTTGATACGTTCGGAGGATGAAGCGGCAGCCAAGGGGTGATCCGCCCGTAGCCACTCATTTGCCGTACCTTCTATCCCTTTCCATTCGACCTACGCGCCGGAGCGACTCCTTGGAGCCGAGCCCAGTTGACTCAGGCGGGCGAAAGACGAAGGGAAAAATGTCGTATTGGCCGGGTCACCGGCGCAACACGATACGGTCAAGTGCGTAGTGACGGATCCCGACTGTCTGAAACGAGCGAAGCAGGCCAGAAAGAAGGTCGAAATTGCGGATGAGGAGGAGCTGGACACGATTCGATGTGCGATGACAGATACCGAATGCCTGAATCGGGCCAAACACGCCGGCAAAAAAGTCGACGTGACCGATTGATCTCCGAAACATTCCAGCATGCCCTCGCCTCCTTCTACGATCCAGTCTATCGCCGCCGTTTTGTCGAAGATGCAAATTTGATCGGCGATAGCCCGTCTTTGCGGTAGACTACAATCCGGAATTGCTGTGACCGCGCGACGTCAACTCAGCTGGATGTCGTGAACCAGGTGCGCTATGGAACCATCGATCGGCAACCGGATCGAACTTCGTCAACATCAACGACAGTCCGTTCCCGGTCCCTGCCTCCTGTCCTTCTCGCAGTTCGCCCTGTCGATTTCATTTACAGGAGATGCGGAAGGGGAGGGTACGGTCGTCAATCTCTCGGCCAAAGGATGCAAGGTAGAAAGCGAGGCCGCCGTGCGCGTTGGCGAGGCCATGTCGCTCATCATTCTGTTTCCCGATCAAAAGTGTCCGACGACGGTGGACCTGGCGATAGTGCGGTGGGCAAAGGGCCATGCCTTCGGATTGGAGTTTATTTCTATCGGAGTTTCCGAGGCACTGAGAATTCGAGACTTTCTTGTCTCCGTAGGTCCTCCGTCCTCGTAGTGCCTTCTGAATGGAACCGTGCATGCCCAGAGATCGCCAGGCTCATTCGGTCAAATTCATCTCTCGCTTTGTGAATCAAATGAGCCTGTATATAATACCTACAGGAATGTCGTAGTCGTGATGGCAGCACCAAGCCGGACGATGGTGGTGCTTCCGCCGATACATTTACCTGACCCCAGTGGTCTTATATGAAAGGCCACCCCGTGCCTTCTGCGAAGGAATGCCGCAAAGCCAGGCGTATGGACTTGGCCTGCCGCCTGTTCTTTTTCGGCGACGATGATTTCGAGGGAGAGGCGCAGGTAGTAGATTTGTCCTTCTCTGGATGCATGGCAAGGTCCATGGAACCTCTTATGCAAGGCAAGCGACTCAAATTGTCTCTCTTTTTGCCCGATGGGCACGCGTGGCCGGTTCGAGTAGATGATGCCATTATCCGGTGGGTGCGGGATTGCGAATTCGGATTGGAATTCCTGTCCATTCGGCCACCGCAGTTACACCGGATTCAACAGTACATGATCAGAAAGCGGGACATGTTGTCGTAGCGTCATGATGAGGACACAATGACGACAGAATTGCGTCGCCACCCGCGGGTTCCGCTTCATGCAACGGTTCCGCTGGCTTTTTCGTTCGTGGACGCGCCGAACTCCGTCTCAAGCGATCGCGTTGGGAACGGCACCGTGGCCAACCTCTCGGTGAAAGGCTGCCAGGTACATAGCGACGCGCCGATCCAGAAGGGGGACCACGTGTCCTTACGCCTCCACATTTCTCACCGCGATGTGCCGGTGTGCATCGAAATGGCGACCGTCCGGTGGACAAAGGGACATGCCTTCGGATTGGAATTCATCTCACTCTGGCCTGCCGATGAGACGGTGTTGAGGGAGTTCATCAACATGGCCTCGACACACCGTCGCGCGTCGTAGACTTGTGGTTTCCGGTTGTGAGACAGCGGGTGTGACTTTCGCTGCATTTATTCCCTCCTGAGCCTAAGTCCATCCCCGGATCGCCGATCCCCTCGTTGCTTTGCTCTGACGTTTCTCCTACAATTTTGCGCTCGCGTCGCTGCTGCCGAAATTGTTCGGCCGCCCGCCCGCCGGGCTGAGCCATCACCCATGATCGAGTGGTTGGGACAGAAAGCCGTCGACGGTTATGGCTACCTGGCCGCGCTTGCGACGTTGTCGTGCCAGTCATGTGTCGAACTTGTCGCTCCTGCAAAAAAAGGACAGGCCGAGGCGTTCCGCATCATCGCCAGACAGATCCTGTTTACGGGTGTGGATGCCCTTCCGGTCACGAGCGTCATTGCCTTGCTGCTGGGCATCATCATCATTACCCAGGCCGGGACGCAACTTCCTCGCCTCGGAGCAGGCGGCCTAGTCGGCAGTATCATCGTCGTGTCGGTTATTCGGGAGCTGGGGCCCTTGCTGACGGCGTTCGTCGTCGTGGGACGGTCAGGTACCGCGATCGCGACTGAATTAGGCAACATGTCCGTGACGTGTGAGATCGTGGCGTTACGCTTGATGGGCATTCCTCTCAGCCGGTTCGTCATCATGCCCCGCATGGTGGGCATGATCGTGTCGATGATTTGTCTCACCTTCTATTTTGATATGGTCGCGATTGTGGGCGGATATGTGGTGGCCAAGGTTCAACTCACTGTTCCCTTTTACGCGTTCGTGGAAGGGGTGATCGCTGCGCTCGGATTGTCCGACGTCGTGCTGACGGTCCTGAAGGCGACTGTCTTCGGAGCGGCGGTAGCCTCCGTCTGTTGCCATCATGGGTTGTCCGTACAATCGTCGTTCACGGAGGTTCCTCAACAGACCATGCGGGCGATGATCAATTCCGTGATTCTGTGCCTGCTCCTCGACGTCTGCATCACGATCCCGGTGTATCTATGACGCATCGCGCCATTGTGTTGGACGAGATTGTGTGTGGAAAGGATGCGAGCTGGTCAGGCCTTGACCTCAGCCTGCAGGTGGACATTGGAGAATACCTCGCAATCATCGGACCGAGCCGTTCCGGCAAGAGCGTCTTGATCGAATTGTGCGCCGGCCTTGTCTCGCCGCTATCGGGACGGGTAGAGGTGCTGGGATCTGAATGGGCGAGCCCGTCGGCCACGGATCACCTGGAGTTGCGGCTCCGGATTGGAACCGTGCTTCAGCAACCGGGCTTGCTCAGCAATATGACGGTCTACAATAACGTGTCGCTTCCCTTTCGATATCATCGCGCAACGGTGAACGAGAAGGAGCGTCATGAACGGGTAATGGGTCATTTGGATGCCCTTCATCTGACGCATGTCCGGGATCAGTTTCCTGCCCAATTGACACCCGGTGAGTCCCGTTGTGCGGCGGTCGCACGCGCGATGATGCTCGATCCTGAGTTGCTCTTGTTGGACGATGCCGTGGCGGGGTTAGATGCCCATATGGTAGGACGAGTATGGTCCTATCTAAGCTATTGTCGGACGAAATATCCCCTGACCATTCTCGCGACGCTTCGTGGGCCCTCTCTCTTCGAGCAGGCGGATCGCATCGCCATATTGCGCGAGGGTCGTCTCGAAGCCATCGGGGACCGCGAATCCGTCCTTGCCGGCGCGTCGCCTGAGATGAAAACATTTCTCGTCCGATCCAGATGAGAGGTACGCGATGAAGATGCATTACTCGCATCAGCTGTCCGGAAACCGGATTGCCCAGATTGTCGGTACGTTTATTCTCATTCCAATCCTGATGCTGATTGTTGCAGGAATATTCATGGCCAAAGCGGAACACATGTTTGAACGCAAGTATCGCTTGAAAACGAGCCTCAGCAAAGCCTATGGGTTGGAGCCGGGAGCCCCGGTCGTCGTCTCTGGGATTCGGATCGGGCGGGTCGAACAGATCGATTTGAATGAGCGGGGAACCGTCGATGTGGTCTTGCAACTCATCATGCGTTATCAAAATATGGTGAGAGAAGACTCGGAACTGTCGGTCACCAAGAGCGGGATCGTCGTCGGTCAAACCCAGATCGAAGTGGTATTAGGCACGGAAGATAGTCCTGTGTTGACGGAGGGCGCGTTCATTCATGCCGTCGAACCCAAAGACATCGCCGACCTTGTGAACGAGATCCAGCCGGTCCTGGCCGCAGTCAAACAGACGCTGCTCCGGGTTGAAGGCATCACGCAGGACCTCCAGGGGTCCGTGAAAGCGGGTGGTCGCGCATTGGAACAGGTCTCCGTCGCGACGCAGGAATTGCCCGCGCTCGTCGCGTCGGTGCAACGAACCGTCGCGTCCGTCGAACAGACCACAGCGTCGTTGCCCGACATGACCGCCTCTGTGAAGCGGACCCTCGGGATCGTTGATCGCATGACCGCAGACGTGCAACAGACGACCCGCCGGCTACCGGCCGTCGTCGATTCGACGCAGACGGTTCTCGAGAGCGTCAAGACTCTCTCCAAGTCCGTCAGCGAGATGACCGAAGAATTACGTCTCGTCGTCCAGATGACGCAGGCCACGTTAACGGACGTCTCTCTGCTTGTGCGCGGCGCAAAGAATACCTTTCCATTTAACCGCTTCGTGGAGAATGCCGGACCCGACCCGATGACTCGAAGAGATCCCGCAATCAAAAGCCTCCGCGGCGATCTTATCACCCGGTGAAGGTGCCACCGCTTATACCTATTCTTCTTCCAGCGATGTGGCTGGTTGGTCTTCTGGGGATGGGATGTACAGGCCATCCCGCACCGAATCCTTCGCCCGGGAAGGGGCCCTTAACATTCCAAATTGACTCGATGCGCGCTCAAGGTCACCGCTGGGCCGATCAGGGCGATCATGTCCGGGCGACCCGCTCCTTTGAGAATGCCAAACAGGTGGCTGAAAGCATCGATGATCTGCGCGGCCTGGTCGATGCGTTGAATGATCTGGGCGCCATGGCAACCGAGGACGGTTTCATGGGGCAATCCGTGACCCTCCACCGTCAAGCCGTGACATTAGCCGAACAACTCGGGCAGGAGGATGTGCTGCTCCGTAGCATTACCGCGTTGGCTGGGTCAGAGCAGCAAGTCGGTCATCCGGGGGACGCGCAGCGACTGTATGAGCGAGCGATCACGATGGCGCGTGCCCAGGGCGATCGATCCGCCGAAGCGGTCGTTCGCAATAATATGGGCTTATTGCAGCAGGCAAGCGGAGACGTACAAGGCGCACAGCGGTCGTTTCAGGAAGCATTGGAAATGAACCGGGCATTGGGAAATGCGCAATCGGAAGCCAGCAATCATGCCAATCTCGCACTTCTTGCAGAAGCCCGCCAGGATCTCGACCAGGCGGAGAGAGAGTTTGGGCAGGCGTTGGAGCTGGATAAAATAGCGGAGAATCGAGCGGGAATTGCCGGAGATCTCTCGAATCTGAGCCGTATTGCCGCGCAGCAGGGTTTCAAGGACCGCGGGTTGGGCTATGCCGATCGGGCCTATCGGAGCTATAGGGCGCAAGGCGACATCCGCCGTGCCTCCAAAGAAATCGTCAGAGCCTTGGAGTTGTCGAGGGAATTGGGCAGGCTGGAGGAAATGCGACGGTATGAGGAAGAGTTGAAAACCCTCAAGGATGAGTCGATCGGGAGGTGAAGTGTGATCAGAATGGATCGCAAGATGCAAACAGAAAGTGCCCGAGTGTGATTGTTCACGCTACTTGATTGCGACGGCCTTCACTTCCTTGTACGTGGTTTGGCCCTGGAGCACTTTGTCAATGCCGTCCTGCAGCAGGGTTGTCATTCCTTCCGTGAGCGCCATGTGAAGCATCTCCTCGGTCTTGGCTTTGCTCTGAATAAGCCGTTTCATCTGGTCGGTGCCGAGCAGCAACTCATGGAGGGCGACCCTGCCCTTTAAGCCCGTTCGATTGCACGCGTCGCACCCTTTTCCCCGGTAAAGCCTAAACGAACTGTCGTACTTCAGACCCAGCTTATCCCAGTATTCCTCTCCATACCCTCGACGGAGTTCCTCGAATTCTTCCGCAGTCGCCGGATAGGGTTCTTTGCAGTCTTTGCAAATCCGGCGTGCCAGGCGTTGGGCCAGCACGCCGAGCATGGCATCTGCAAAACTGAAGGAGTCGCAGCCCATATCGAGCAGTCGAGTGACCGTTTCCACGGCGCTATTGGTATGGAGTGTGCTCATGACCAGATGACCTGTGAGCGAGGCCTCAATACCGGTGTCAGCCGTTTCCTTATCCCGCATTTCCCCGACCATGATGACGTCCGGGTCGGCACGCAAAAAGGCACGCATGGCTGCGGCAAACGTAAAGCCGATCTTGGTATGGACTTGGACTTGGCGCAGCCCGTACTGTGTAATTTCAACCGGATCCTCCGCCGTCCAAATCTTGATATCCGGAGTGTTGATGCTGCCCAGCACGGAGTGCAATGTGGTGGTCTTTCCTGAACCGGTGGGTCCAACACACAGGACAATGCCGTAGGGTTTGTCGGCGATATTCTTGATCTCCCGCAGATTTCGATCGGAAAACTCCATCTTTTCCAGCGGCAGCGGTTCGCTGGCGGCCAGAATACGCATCACCACGTCTTCGTTATATCCGGCTGTCGGGATGGTCGCGACGCGAAGCTCGATTTCCCGGTTTTCACCGATCTTGAATTTGATTTTGCCGTCCTGAGGTTTTCGTCGCTCCGCGATGTCAAGGCTTGCCATGATTTTCAAGCGCGAGACGATGGCCCGGCGATAACTAGGGGGAATCTTCATATATTCGAAGCAATTGCCGTCTACACGAAAGCGGACCAACGTGTCGCGCTTTTCACCATACGGCTCGATGTGAATATCTGACGTGCCCTGCCGGAAGGCGTCGGCGATGATTTGATTGGCCAGCCGCACAATGGCGTTGTCATTCTCGTCGAGGCCGGCCGAGGAGGCATCATCTTGCGCCTCCAATTGGGATTCGTTCACGAGCTCGCCAAGAATATCGGACACACTCTCGTTGAGCTTGGTCGTAACATCCGGTGTGTTGGTGGAGGTGGAGAGGAACTGGGCAATGTCTTTGCGCAGACTGACGGCGAACCGGATGTTCAGTCCAGGGAACGTCCGTTTGATGTCCTGAACGCGGTCGAGGTCTCCGGGGTCATCGGTCAACACTTCGATCGCTGAACGATCGCGCTTCAGCGGCATCCAATGATTCTTCTTGAGATAATCAATGTTGAGATTTTTCAGCAGCTCGATGTCGGCAATGGTCCGTTCGCTATATTCGATGTAGGGACACTTGTGATACTGGGCCAGAGACTTACCCAGATCGGCTTTGGGGACCTTGTACTTCTCGATCAGGATGCTTTCGAGATCCATTGTGCCTCTCTTGGATTCGGCAATGGCGGCATCGAGATCGGGTTGAGAAATTTTCTGATTGGAGACCAGGTGATCAAATTTTGACGGGGTCTTTTTCGAGGTTTTGCGGAGATTGTGGAAGGCGGTGCCGAGCGCCTTGGCGATCTCGGCGACGGATTCCTCATCTTTCCGTGTAAAACGGCCGCCGCTTTTCTTGTTGAGGAGTTGAATCACACCCATGAGGTATTTGTTGTCGGCAACGATCGGATAGGTTAGGACTTGTTTCGTCTTGAATCCGGTTTTCTTGTCATAGCTGGCGTCGTGAAGGAGAGATGGATGGACAGCGCTGAGTTCCACCTGGTCATAGGCGTCGGCGATGTTGACGGGCCGTAGATATTTGGCGCAAAAACCGGCCAGACTTTGTTCGGTGATCGGGATACGGACTTCCTGAACCGTGTCCATATGAGGGACCTTGGAGAAAATTTCCTTCTTTTCCGTATCGACCGCAAATAGCGTCAGATCTTCGGCATCGAACAGGCTGAGGATGTCGCGGTGGAGATCGAGGAGGATCTGATCGATATCGGTGGCTGCCTGGATTTGATTCTTCATTCGTTTGACGTGTTCGGCGAATTCCGCCTTCTGCTGAGAGTCAGGCAGATTATGAGCGACTGGTTTTGAGAGCATGAAGAATTCCTCGGAACGAGTCAGCCAGGCCGTGTAAAAGAGCTGTGCGTGGACACACGATGAATGGTGAAGCTCGTGTGACAAGGCTTAGGAACTCAGTCTAACCAAAGCCGACGGCAAGGCAAGGAAAAGACAATTTCTCGCCCGGTCTTGCGCGGCTCGCGGGTAGGACAGGTTCAAACGAGGGAAAGCCAACTAATGCGGGTTAAGCGGGAGGTGTGAGGAAACTACGAATCGTAGATAACACAGCGTCTGGAGGCACGCGGGTCGTCTGGCCCGTCCTTCTGCTCTTGATTTCAACGACGCCTTGAGTGAGTCCTTTGTCTCCGAGCACCAAATGAAACGGAGCTCCGATCAGGTCGGCGTCATTGAACTTGACGCCGGCGCGTTCATCGCGGTCGTCCCACAAGACGTCGACACCCGCTTCCGTCAGCGAGCCGTAGAGCTGTTGGGCCAGTTGCATGACCGGTTGCGATTGACTGACCGGGAGAAGATGAATCAGAAACGGTGCGATGGGAATGGGCCAGATGATTCCCTTGGCATCATGATTCTGTTCGATCGCGGCAGCGGCGGTTCGACTGACTCCGATGCCGTAACAGCCCATCACGGCCAACTGCTCCTGTCCTTGGGCGTCGAGAAATTTTGCCGACATGGCTTCGCTGTATTTTGTACCCAACATGAACACATGCCCGACTTCGATTCCTTTCGCCGTCCTTAGGGTCCCGTCGCCGCGAGGCGACACGTCACCGGCCTGTGCGTTGCGCAGGTCGCCGAACTGATCGACCGTAAAGTCCCGTCCCACGTTCGCGTCGACGAAATGCGTATCGGTCTTGTTCGCCCCGATGACAAAATTACGCAGGTGCTTGATCGCCTGGTCCGCAAGGATGCGAACACCCTTGAGACCGACGGGACCTGCGTATCCTACCGTGGCTCCGGTGAGTTCCTGGACCTTGTCGGGGGCGGCCAATTCGAGGTCGGTGACGGCGAGGAGGCGTTTCACCTTGATTTCGTTCACGTCGTGGTCACCACGGACGAGAATGGCGACCGGATCGTTTTCTGCCATGTACAAGAGAGTTTTGACCAGCTGTTGCGGCGCAATCTTCAAGAACCTGGTCACTTCCTCGACAGTTCGTCGCTGTGGGGTGTTGATCGCGGTGAGAGGTCGCAGGTCGTGTCCATTCCCATCCGAGGATTCAGCCACCTCAGCCCGCTCCACGTTGGCGGCATAGGTGCCTGTGTCGCTATAGACGACGGTTTCTTCACCGGTGTCGGCGAGGACCATGAACTCGTGGGACGAGCTTCCACCAATCAGACCTGTATCAGCTTCTACCGGCCGAAAGGTAAGGCCACATCGCGTGAAAATGCGATTGTAGGCGTCATATACCTTTTGATAACTGACCTTGGCGTCGGACTCGTCCTTGTCAAAACTATACGCGTCTTTCATGATGAACTCGCGGCCCCGCATCAGGCCGAACCGTGGGCGGATCTCATCACGAAACTTCGTTTGAATTTGGTAAAAGTTCAGAGGAAGCTGTCGATAGGACCGTACTTCACGGCGAAATAGATCCGTGATGACTTCTTCGTGCGTGGGACCGAGGCAGAAATCGCGTTCATGCCGGTCCTTGAACCGGAGCAGTTCCTTCCCGTAAAAGTCCCAGCGGCCCGTCTCTCGCCACAACTCCGCCGGCGAGGCGATGGGCATCAGCAATTCCTGCCCCCCTGCACGATTCATCTCTTCCCGCACGATGTGCTCGATCTTGCGAATGACCCGAAGACCGAGCGGCAAATACGTATAAATTCCGGCGGCGAGCTTTCGGATCATCCCGGCTCGGAGCATCAGCCGATGGCTGACGGTTTCGGCTTCTCCCGGATCTTCCCGTAAGGTGGGAATGAGGACTTGGGACGTTCGCATGGCAGGCTAACGCGAAAACAGTCGTTCCAGATCGTTCCAGAACGCAAAAATCATGATGCCCACCAGCAGGACCAGGCCGACCTGTTGCGCGAGTTCCCGTTGACGTTCACCGAGCGGCTTGCGCAGGATCGCTTCGATCAGGAAGAAGAAGAGATGGCCGCCGTCCAGGATGGGAATGGGAAGCAGATTCAGGACTCCCAGATTGATGCTCAGAATGGCGATCAGGAACACGACACTGGAAACGCCTTGAGATGCCGCTTCCCCGGATATATTGGCGATGGTCAAGGGACCGCCGATGTTCTTGCTGGAAATATCACCGACAATCATCTTGTAGATGCCCACTGCTGTCAGTTCCGTCCATCCCCACGTGGCCTCAAGGCCATGATAGAGGGACAGGAGGGGCGTGGATGATTTGATGAGCGATCGTCCGGGTCCGGAAATTCCGATTTTTCCGACGTCGACGGGTTTGCCGTTCACAACCGTATGTTCCGCCAGAGGGGTTACGGTGAGGGCTACGGAAGCGCCGTCACGGGCCACCGTGATTTGGAGGGGTCGATTCGCGCTCTCCTTGACGATGGTCGTCATCTGAGACCACGTCTGAATGGGCTTCCCCTCAATGGCGACGACACGATCGCCTTCCTGAATGCCTCCCGCGGCAGCGGGCGATCCGTGCATGATGGCGGTCACGACGGGAGGCGGTTCCTCCACCCCGAGATAGTAGGCGACCTCCTTCGTCTGCGGGTCCTGGCCGGGTAGCGGCGCCGGCACGACCAGCACCGTCTTGTTCTGCCCGTTGCGTTTCAGATCCAGGGTGAGTTGTTTGCCCCGGCTTTTTTCCACGGCATCGAGCAGTTCAGTTTTCGTGGAAATATCTTTCTCGTTCACTCGAAAAATTCGATCGCCCACTTTGAGTCCGGCCATTTCGGCCGGAGAGTTCGGCATCAGTGCTTCGATGTCCGGACTCAGATCGCGGAACGTAGGGACGAACAGCGGTGCGCCGGTCGCCAGCCAGACGGTAAAAATCAGATACGCCAGGATGAAGTTGAATCCCGGACCGGCAGCCACGATAAGTGTTTTTCCCCAGAGCGATTGATGCGCAAACGAACGACGCTGCTCTTCTGAAGTTGACGCCTCTTGCTCGTCTTCCCCGAACAGTTTCACATAGCCGCCCAACGGAACGGCCGACAACAGATATTCGGTTTCTCCTATCTGGCGCCCGAAGAGTTTGGGCCCGAACCCTAAGGAAAATTTGAGTACCTTGACACCCACCCATCGGGCAGCCAGGAAATGGCCCAGTTCGTGGAAGGCGACCAGTACGCCCAGCACGACCAGAAACCACCAGGCTTTCTGCATCAGGACCCAGACTGTATCGGGGGACCAGGTGAAGGCATTCAACACGGGATGTACTCCTTTAGAAATAATTAACGAGCCAGGGCGTGAACCAGCGACTCGGCTTTCTCGCGGGCAGACCGGTCGGCCTCCAGCGCCGGTCCGAGGCTGTCGAACTCACGGGGCGTATGCGCCTCCATAGTGGATTGGATAATGTCCGGAATGTCAACGAATCGGATGCCACCATGGAGGAAGGCCTCAACGGCGACTTCATTGGCGGCATTCATGGTGGCCGGCATGGTTCCTCCGATGCGGAGCGCCTCGTAGCCGAGACGGAGGCAGGGGAAACGGTCATGATCGGGTTTGAAAAAGGTCAACCGGCCGATTGCAGCCAGATCGAGCGAGGGCAGAGCCAGAGGCATTCGCTCAGGGTATCGCATGGCATACGAAATCGGTGTGCGCATATCGGGAAGCCCGAGTTGGGCGATCACGGATCGATCGGTGTATTCTACCAGAGAGTGAATGATGCTTTCCCGGTGGATCAAGACGTCGATCTGGGCTTCCGGAATATCGAACAACCAGCGGGCCTCGATGATTTCCAATCCCTTGTTCATCAGCGTTGCGGAGTCAATGGTGATTTTCTCGCCCATTTTCCAATTCGGATGTTGCAAGGCGCGTTCCGGGGTCACATCGGCGAGTTGCGCGCGCGAGAACTCCCAGAGCGGCCCGCCTGAGGCCGTGAGAATCACGCGGTGGATGTCCTGGCGGCGGTGTCCTTCCATCGATTGAAAGATCGCGCTATGCTCGCTATCGACCGGAAAAATTCGGACCCCGTGTCTATGGGCTTCGGCCTGCATCAGCTTTCCCGCCATGACCATCGGTTCCTTGTTGGCCAACGCGATGTGCTTTCCGGATGTAATCGCAGCCAATGTCGGGACCAGGCCTGCGGCGCCGACAATCGACGAGATCACCAGGTCCGCCTCAGACGCCTGCGCGACGCGGGTGATGCCGTCGATTCCTCCCAGTACTTCTACATCTACAGCGGTTCCGGTTACCCGTTCCCGCAGTTTTGCCGCGGCCGCGTCGTGTGCCAGTGCCACCATGCGAGGCCGATATTTCAGCACCTGTTCCTCGAGTTTCTCGTCGTTCGAGCCGGCGGTCAGGCCGACGACACGAAACTCGTCGGGAAAGCGATCGACGATATCAAGGGTGTTTGTCCCGATCGACCCGGTGGACCCCAGAATCACAATGTTCTTCATGTCAGTCCTCGTAGACCTCAGGTGAATGTCGTCTGCTCATGCGCCTTTGACCAGGCTCACATAGTAGTAAAAGCAGGGAGCCGTGAACAAGAGACTATCGAGACGGTCAAGCATGCCGCCGTGTCCCGGGATCAAGGCGCCTGAATCTTTGGCCGCTACACTCCGTTTCATGGCGGATTCCGCGAGATCACCCAACACTCCGGCGACGGTGAGCAAGAGACCCAGGATGATGCAGTCAGTGATCGAAAAGGACGGCAAGAACCAGAATCGTGATACCAGGGCCAGCCCAAGCGCCAGAAGCAATCCGCCCGCCAGACCTTCAATCGTTTTCTTGGGGCTGACAATCGGAGCCAGTGGATGGCGCCCGAACATCTTGCCTGCCAGATAGGCCCCTGTATCTCCTGCCCATGTGATCAACACGACAAAGAATATCAAGAACTCACCTTCTGGAAGAGCACGCGTGAGGAGCAGACAGCTCACTGTGAGTCCCACATACAGCACTCCGGTCACCAGCACGCCGCTCTGCATCAGGGCTCGACGGAGATCGAGATGCGATACGAGGGGGAGACAGGCAGCGATGAGCACCGTCAGGAGCAGCACGGCCTGATCGGAAACCAAGGTTGGCCACTGGGCGCTGCAGAGGAGTAAGACGGTGGCCGTGCACCCGATCGCCATTCCAAGCGGCCACGGACCGTCCGACGAGAAAAGCCGGTAGAATTCTCCGACTGCCAGCAGTGCCGCCACAGTGACCAATCCAAAGAAGGCCACAGGCGGAAGATAAGCCACCAAAAGATAGAATATCGGCACAAACAGCACAGTGGCCAGAATGCGACGCATGGCCTCCTGACGGCCGGATATCGCTCGGCCGGGGTGTGTGTCTGCAAGGTGGCACCCGAGGTCTCCAGATTTCACGATGTGAGCTTATGACGACACGGTACTCAAGACTCGGCCGAATCTCCGCTCGCGCCGCTGATACTCGAGCAAGGCAATCAGCACCTCGCGCCGGCGGAAATCAGGCCAGAGGGTAGGGGTGAAATACAACTCGGTATAGGCAAGCTGCCAGAGCAAGAAATTACTGATGCGTGTTTCTCCGCTCGTTCGGATGAGCAAATCGGGGTCGGGAAGGTCGTGTGTATACAGAGCCTCTTGGAGCAATGTTTCGTCGATTCGATCCGGTTCGAGAGACCCATCCTTGACTCGGCGAGCCAGATGACGGGCGGCATCCACGAGTTCAGCCCTTCCACCATAGCTCAGCGCCACTGCCAGCGTCATCTTGTCGAGCCGGGCCGTCTCTTGTTCTGTCGCTCGAACCCAGCGTAAGGCGGACGCAGGAAGAGAGTCCACACGCCCGATCGCTCGAAATCGTACTCCCTGTTCAACTAGGCTGGACCGCTCCGTCGACAGATAGTGCTCGAGGAGCCCCATTAAGGCCCTAATTTCCGGCGCCGGCCGTTTCCAATTTTCTTGCGAGAAGGCATAGATGGTCAGCACCTTGATGCCAAGCTCGAGCGATAGGCTGATCAAATCGCGTACAGACTTAATGCCTTCCTGATGTCCTGCGATGCGGGGGAGTCCCTGCTGTTCCGCCCAGCGCCCGTTTCCGTCCATGATGACGGCCAAATGCTTGGGGAGAAGATCCGGTTCAAGTTTGGAAAGCAGATCCGAATCTGAGGTGTGCTCAGCTTCGCTCGATCGAGAATGCGTCATGGACAGGAATCGCTACCCTTTCGCAGATATCTTCCGGTAGGTGAGGCCAGTCTACCGGCGGGGTGAGGAAAAGTCAAACGGTTTTCCCGTATTTCCCTTTGAATTGCCAGAGGTTGAGCGCGCGGCGCATTGCGCCGTAAGAAATGAATGCGTTATACTCCGACTTCTGATCGATCACGATAGGCAAAGGGTACCTATGTCTCCACAAGAAACAGGAACGCTCAGCCGTTTTGGAATTTCCGAAGGAGAAGTGGCCCATGCCCTCGGTCGTGTCAAGGTGCGGGACGTAGATTATGCCGACCTGTATTTTGAATACTGTCAAAGCGATTCCGTTTCCATGGAAGAGGGGATCGTCAAGCGCGCGGCTAAGAATATCGGCCAAGGGGTCGGCGTCCGTGCCATTTCCGGTGAAAAAACCGGTTTTGCCTATTCGGATGAGCTGACCAAGAAAGATTTGGAAATTGCCGCTGATACAGCCCGGTACATCGCAAATTCTCCCAGCGGAGAGACCCCGGTGGCGGTCACGCATCGCTCCGCCCCGGCCCATGACCTTTATCCCCATGAACGGATGCAGATCGAGGTCACGACCCCGGATCGGGTCGCCTTGTTGAATGCGATCGATGCCGAAGCCAGGCGCTACGACTCGCGAATCAAAAACGTGATGGCTTCGTTCAATACCGAATACAAGATTGTGGTTGTGGCGACGTCTGACGGAAAGATGGTCAGCGATGTCCAACCCCTCTCGAGGTTGCAAGTGACGTGTATTGCGGAGGAGAACGGGAACCGACAGATCGGGACGTACGGCGGAGGGGGCCGGGTCGGGTTGCAATACTTTCAGGAGAGTGGTCGATACCTCGATTATGCAAGACAAGCCGCGCGAGAGGCCATTTTGAATCTCAGTGCCGTCGACGCTCCGGCGGGGATCATGCCGGTTGTATTGAGCGGCGGATGGCCGGGCATCCTGCTTCACGAAGCGATCGGGCACGGTCTCGAGGCGGATTTCAATCGAAAGAAGACATCAGCCTTCTCCAATCTGGTCGGCAAGAGGGTGGCTTCCGATGTCTGTACGGTCGTCGACGACGGTACGCTGCCATATCGTCGCGGATCGTTGAATATGGATGACGAAGGCACTCCGACGAGCCGAACCGTGTTGATCGAGCGCGGGATTCTGCGCGGATACATTACCGACAAGATGAATGCGCGGTTATTGGGGATTCCGCTAACCGGCAATGGACGGCGTGAAAGTTATCAAAGCGTCGTCCTTCCGCGGATGACCAATACGTTCATGTTGGCAGGAGAGTCCGATCCGGCGGATATCATCAGGTCGGTCAAACGCGGTCTCTACGCCGTGACATTCGGTGGCGGTCAAGTGGACATCACGAACGGGAAATTTGTCTTTTCAGCCAGCGAGGCCTATCTGATTGAGGATGGCCGGGTGACCAGGCCGGTGAAAGGGGCGACGTTGATCGGGAGCGGGCCGGAGATTCTGACCAAGGTGTCGATGGTCGGGCACGATCTCAAACTGGACGAAGGCATTGGGACGTGCGGCAAGGAAGGGCAATCGGTCCCTGTCGGAGTCGGGCTCCCTACCATTCGTATCGATGAAATCACCGTGGGCGGGACGCAGGCATGACCACTTTTATTCCGGCTTACGATTCATTTGCCGATCTGGCGCAAGACATGCTGGCCCGTGTGAAGCAACGCGGAGCCAGTGAAGCAGACGTGATTGTGGCCAATGGGGAAACCTTATCGGTCCAGGTCCGCATGGATGCCGTCGATCGACTCACGAAGGCCCGCGAAAAGCGGTTAGGGTTGCGCGTGTTCTTTGGCAAGCGATCGGCGAGTGCATCGACCTCCGATTTTTCCATGCCGGCGCTGGAACAATTCGTTGCCGACACATGTACGCTGGCACAAGCAGTCGTGGAAGATCCCGTATCCGGCTTGCCTGATCCGGCAAAGATGACAAACGACCATCCGGATCTCGACATCTATGATTCCACCACATTGCAGACGGAGCAACAAATCGACTTGGCACGGCGTGGAGAAAGGTCGGCGTTGAAAGCCGATCCGCGTATTACGAATTCCGAGGGCGCCGACTTCGATTCTTCTTCGGGCCGCATGATACTCGCCACGAGCCATGGATTTCTCGGACAGTATTCGAGCAGCAGCTTTTCACTCGCCGTGTCGCCCATTGCGTCGGATCCCGATACCGGCGCCATGCAGCGTGATTCATGGTACGGCGTGCAGCGAAAGTTCTCGAAATTAGAACAGCCGGAACGGATCGGTGAAGAAGCCGCGCGTCGCACGGTTCGTCGATTGGGAGCTCGCAAGGTAACGACGTGTACCGCACCGGTGGTATTCGACTCTGAAGCGGCCGGCAGCCTGCTCGGCAATCTCTGCGGGGCCGTCTCAGGCTACGCCCTGTATAAGGGCGCCTCGTTTCTTACCGGACAGTTAGGCCAACGTCTCGCTCCTGAGTTCGTCACGATTTACGATGATGGACGCATGCCCGGCGGGCTGGGATCCCGTCCCTTCGACGGTGAGGGGTTGCCGACGAGAAAAAACATCGTCGTGGATCGGGGCATGCTGGCAAACTATCTCTTGGATACCTACTCCGCGAAGAAGCTCAGCCTCACGTCGACGGGAAATGCGTCTCGAAGCGTCGGCGAAAGCCCTTCCGTCGGTCCGACGAATTTCTACTTGGTGCCGGGAACCGCGACGCCTGAGCAGATCGTGGAGTCGGTGAAGCACGGTCTCTATGTCACGGATTTGATCGGCTTTGGTATCAACATGGTCACCGGTGATTACTCGCGGGGCGCGTCTGGCTTCTGGATTGAAAATGGGGAATTGGCATACCCCGTGGAAGAGATCACCATTGCAGGCAATCTGAAGCGCATGTTTGCCGGCATCGAAATGATCGGCAATGACCTCGTCTTTCGAGGCCGTATCGCAAGTCCAACGATCAAACTTGCGGACATGACGATAGCCGGCCAGTGATGAAGAATCGACGATTGTTCCATCGGATCATCGCTTCAATAGCCCGAGCGAATGGTTCGATCGACAATGATTCAACGATATTATTCTTGTCGTGAGGCTCGACATGGCGAATGTCAACAATGCCATGGTGGAATATTCAAGCGACGGCATCGCAATCCATGCCTATGTCGCGGCACCGTCCACACCTGTGAAGTGTCCCGCGTTGATTGTCGTTCAAGAATGGTGGGGACTGAATGATCATATCAAGGATATCGCACGGCGCTTCGCGGCCGAAGGGTATGTCGCCATTGCCCCTGATCTGTATTCTCGAATGGGGCACGTGCAGACGACCGATTCCAAGGAGGCCGGGCAGTTCATGAGCAGACTGAAGCAGGATGAGGTGCTCAGCGATTTGAGTGCCACGGTGACCTACATCCAGAAGGTACCGGAGGTTGACGCCGATCGCGTGGGAGTCACGGGATTCTGCATGGGTGGCGGCTATGCGTTGACGCTCCCATGTGTGAACGAAGGCGTGAAAGCGGCGGTGCCTTTTTACGGGCCGATCCCCAACCCCGATACCCCCATTCAAAGTTTAGGTTGTCCGATTCTCTATCTATATGGGGAAGACGACGGCTGGATCACCAAGACCGATGTCGAACGTTTGGCCGGTGCGCTGAAAAAATACAATAAGCCGGGCGAAGTGAAGACGTATCCGGGCGCCTCCCATGCCTTCTTCAATGACACCCGCAAAGAAGTGTATAAGGCGGCTGAAGCACAGGATGCCTGGCAACGCACGCTCGCGTTTTTTAAGCAACATCTGCAGTGATGGTCGTCATTTGATACATGTGAGACATGGCTCGCAGGACATCGGAATTTTTTACCGTTCCACTCAGTCTTGTCTATATAGCGGGTAACCTGTCGGATGCGAACAAGGCAGAAGGCATCTTGACTGAACAGGGAGTGGACTATGCCCTCAGCCTGGACGACTATTCCCATAACTCGATGCTCGGCGCCGTGTTCGGTGGGGTGTACAAGGGCTTGTTTGTGTCAGTGCGGACTAGTGATCACCGGCGAGCGTATGACATGCTGGAAGGAGCAGGACTGACAGATACTGTCGGACTGCAGGAAGAATAGAGGAGCAAACAGGACCATGGCGCTTGATGTGGAACTAGGAAAAATGATGCTGCAGTTGGTGACGTCGCGGTATGACAACCGGCATTGGCGTAAGCAGATTGAGAAGATCCTCAGTTTGCCGCAAAGCGGGGTGGGGGATGAACGGCAGCGACAGATTTTCATGTACTTGAAGATCGGTCTCAAAGCATACAAATCGCGCCGCGCGGATCCCGATTCCTGGATTGTCGGAGGCTTTGCGACGAAGGAAGTGATCGAGCGAGCCAAGTTTCAGCCGGCTGTTGTGGGGACCGGTCTCACACCTGACGACGTGTCGTATCTAGGAACTGATCCTGGTCCGGACATCGATCAGGCCTGGTGGGAGGATATGTTGTCCGCCTGGTTTGAGGAACCGGAACCCGAAGAGACCGAGCCGCTGGAAACTCCCGACGGTGATCAATCCGAAGTCAGCGCCGAACGGGACCAGAGTAAAGCGTAACGTCGCGTCCCGCCCGCGTGGGCGATCATCTTCTCTCTCATCCCCGCCAACAGCGTGTAAAGGCTAAGACGCGAACAGATCCATTTGGGTCTGTTGGGCGGAGATGTCGGCCTGTAGCGGGCGTGGCGAAGTGGCCGTGGTATTGCCTGCCGAGGATCGAGGAGAAGAGTGCTCATCGATATACGCCTTAAGCTTCTTGAAGTCTTCTCGAAGCGGCTGCAACAAGTTGCCTTGATGGAGAGCCGCGGCGGGATGGAGAAGCGGGAACAGGACAAAGTCTTTGAGGGGAAAAACTTGGCCCCGCACCTTTGTGATCCCGACTTTGCGTTCCAATAACGTTTGAGTCGCCCAGTTTCCCAAAGAGCACACCAGTTGGGGCCCAATCGCGGCAATCTGCTGCATTAGGAACGGCTTGCAGGTCTCGACTTCATCCTGTTCCGGATCGCGATTGTTGGGTGGCCGGCACTTGATGACATTCGCGATGTAGATGTCGGACCGCGAAAGGCCTGCGGATTGCAGAAGATCGTTCAGTAACTTCCCCGCCGCTCCGACAAACGGCTCTCCCTGTTGATCCTCATAAAACCCGGGCGCTTCACCCACGAACATGATCGCGGCGTGTGGATTACCCACGCCGAATACGACCTGTTTCCGTCCCAGTTTGGACAATTTGCAACGGTCGCAATCATGAAGCGATTGCGCGAGTGCCTGGAGGGGAGTGAATGTCGTGGGCATGGAGAACAAGCTGATGAAAATCCGAGGGCATCTTAGGCGGGGTGGTAACAGTTGTCAACGGGTCGATCTGACGAGCCGGTCATGTCCTGGTGGCCTGAAGAGCAGAGCAGTTCCCGCGTTGAGAAGCGATGGCTTCAGCGCAGCGTTGTCCACTCAGCACAGCGCTCTCGAGATTCGCGGGCCATCCGGTATCGGTCCAGTCACCGGCCACGAACAAATTTCCGAGCGGACTCCGGGGCAGAGGGCGATAGTGCTGCGCCCCAGGTTTCATCCACATGAAGGCGTTTGATATCCGGGTGATGCGGTGGCCCAGCATGGATGCGTGTTCCAGCGGGGGATAGGCAATCGCCATATCCGACTTTGCCGCAAGGAAGACTTCCGAATCCGATGCCAGGAATAACGCCGTCTCCCCCGTTGCCACCAGCCAAATCAACGTGGACGGATGTGGCGACTCCACGTCCGGTTGGCTCACGATCCAGTGAAACGATCTATGGGACAGCAGCGTCAGGTGGGACTGTGAACTCGGATGCGCCAAGCGCAGCATGACGATGAGAAGTCGTGTGTCGTGAAGTTTGCTCAACTGCTGAAAATATGAATAGTGAGTGACGACCTGCTCCGGCAACAGCCGCCGGAAATCCGAGGCCGGAACCGCGCTGAGATACCAATCAGCCGTGAGGGTGTCTCCATTGTCCAGGCGGACACCGGTCATTCGTTCAAGGCGAACCTGAATTCCGCTTGCGCGTGTGTTCAGCCGGATCGCGACGTCCAGATGTCTCATTCGCTTGTGCATGGCATCGAGGACATGCTCGGAAAATTGAGGCTCAGGAATCATGAATCGACTCGACCGTGCCCCGGTAAAAAAACTGCGCCGAAGAGTGCGCATGAACAGGGCCGCGGATACGTCATGGAGGTCATTCCCAACGAGGAATCGGCTGAGCAGGTTCCATACGTGGGTCCGCGCCGCGTCCGACTGATCGATACTTGCCAGCCAGTCGCTTGCTGTTCGCAATTCGAGGTCCTGCGGCATCGGAGGGTCCCGCTCCCACGTGCGCTCCAAGAAGGTCAGCAGGTGCCAACGGTCTCGCATCGAAAGCCCCTGGAACAGGGTCGTTCCTACCAATGTATTCAGCGGTGATGGAAGGGGAAAGGCCGGGTATTGCGCGCGGGATCCGGAAGCCTGAAGAAAATCTATCGGAGCATGCTTCCCTCGGCGAAGAGCAGCGGCCATGTCCAATTGTTCCAGGAGCGACCACGTTGCCGTATGGCAGCCAAGCAAGAGGCTCGGAGGCGCTACGGCAAGGCGGCCTCCAAGCTTGAGATCCTGTTCGATGACGGTGACGCGAAACCCATGCGAGGACAGGCCGAGCGCTGCCGTCAGTCCGGCAATACCCCCGCCGATAACCAGCGCCGTGTCGTTCATGAAGAGGGGAGAAGTCGCGAGCGAAGCCACACCCTCGCCGCAACGGCCAGGCGGTGTTTCGTGGACAACGTGACTCGGTGGTGAAACACTCGATACTCCGATTCTTCGATCCGTTCGAGAATGCGGCTGTACACCCCCCGCATGATCTCGGCGACCGTGAGTGCACGCCGTTCCTTCTTCGGAAGGGACCACAAGGCACGGTCGGCCTTGGCGTAGAATTCACGCGCCCGCTCGGCCTCAAACCGCATCAACTCCACGAACTGAGGAGTATAGGCCCGCTGTAACAGGTCCTGTTCTGTGTAGTTGCATTTCCGCAAATCCTCTTGGGGCAGATAGACCCGTGCTTGGTTCGCATCTGCTCCGACATCGCGAAGGATGTTGGTCAATTGGAAGGCCATCCCGAGATTCACTGCATAATCCTGTGCGCGGGGCGAGGTCGTGCCAAACACGTGCAGGCAGATGAGGCCGACAACGGACGCGACGCGATAGCAGTAGAGAGACAGATGGTCGAACGTTTCGTAACGGGCGGTCGTGAGATCCATCTCGACGCCCTTGATCAACTCCTCGAAGTAGGCCTGAGGGATAGAGAGACGACGGACGTGTTCGGCCAAACTTCGGGTGACTGGCAAGGACGGCATGCCGTGATATACGGCGGCGAGTTCCTCGCGCCATTGCTGTAATTCTTGCTGAGGGTTGCTGCCTGGAGGCGGTTCATCGACCGCATTATCGACCTCCTTACAAAACGCATAGACGGTATACATCGCCTCGCGCCGTCGCCGAGGCAGAAATAAAAAGGAGTAATAAAAATTGCTTCCGCTATTTTTGGTGAGGGCGGTGCAGTACTGCTGAGCTTCACCGGGAGTCATGATGGTTCCGGCGCTCCTTCCCGCGTACCGGCGGGCTGAGTGCGATGTCGCTCGCCAGGTCAGGGTGGAAGAGGGCGGCTAACTGCGCTACCCCATCCACGAGTCGAGGTCCTGGACGGCTAAAATACGCAAGCGCGTTCACGATGGACACACGTCCGGTTTGGACAGCAGGGATGGACCGCCACTCAGCACCCTGCGATAGCGGCTCCCACTCCTGCGTCGCTCGCTCCTTGGTGAAGCCGCAGGGCATGATGACCAGAATGTCGGGGGCGGCCTCCACGAGTTCTTCCCACGTCACGACGCGCGAAGGCATCCCGCCGGTGCCCAGCGTGTCGACGCCCCCGGCTATCCTGACCATGTCCGGCACCCAATGGCCCGCGCAATAAAAGGGAGACAGCCATTCGAGACAAGCCACCCGCGGCCGTCTCTGAGCGGGATTGACCTGACGCTCAATCTCCGCCAGCCTTCGACGCAGATCGGCCACCAACTGCTGAGCCGTATCACGTTGATCGACGGCCGAACCGATGCGTTCTATATCCACGAGCACGTCTTCGAGTGACTGCGGATTCAGGGTCAGAACGCGAGGCTGCGGAGAGAGCGAGTCGATCACGCGATGCAACTGTGCCGGCGTGACGGCGCAGACATGACAGAGATCCTGGACAATGATGAGATCGGGGTGTGCCCCGGCAAGCGAAGGTTCTCTCAGCCGGTACAAGCCGCCCTGTTCGTCCAGAGCGGTCCGGACTTGGGCGTCAATCTCGGCGCTGGACAGGCGTACGGTATCGACGAGAGGATCCACCATGACGGGAACGGCTTGAACGCCGGGCGGGTAGTCGCACTCATGGCTGATGCCGACCAACCGATCAGTGAGGCCCAGAGCGGCCACAATCTCCGTCGCACCGGGAAGAAGAGAACAAATTCGCATGACAAGTCTACAAATCTATTTCCATAGCCGCGATACGAGCTCCGGGAGCTGAAGCTGGTCCAGCGACGAAACAATCGCATCGGCTTCGTGAAGGTCATCAGTTTCGTGCGTGTTCGCGACCGCGAGAACCTTCATCCCGGCGGCACGCGCGCCCCGTATACCGGGAAGGGAATCCTCGATCACCAGGCAGCTTGCCGGAAGGAGTATGTGAGTCGAATCGACGGTGTTCAAACCGGACAGGGCTCGGAGAAACGAATCCGGTGACGGTTTCCCTTGTGTCACATCCTCCGCGCTTGTGATATGGCTGAACTCCTTGCGAAGGTCGGCCTGTGCGAGGATCAGTTCAATCTCATGTCTGAGCGCTCCTGACGCAATTCCGAGCCGGTAGTGATGCGCGGCCTCACGAACGAGCTCCCGAACGCCTGGAAACATCTTGAGCCTGGTGGGAAGACCGTCAAGGTAGGCCCGCGCTTTTTTCTTCATGAGATCGTCAATCAGGCCGGGGGAAATCACGCGTCCATTCGCCGACAACGCCGCCGTAAAGCAGCCGCGGTCGTCGTACCCGAGGTAGTCGGCGTAGTATTGGCTTTCACTGAGAGAAATGCCCAGCTCGGCGAGGACGTGCTGAAGCGCACCATAGTGGAGCGGTTCCGTATCCGCAATGACCCCGTCGAAATCAAAGATAATGGCCTGAAGCGTGCTCACGATGTTCGCATTCCATCGGCCTTGTTGCGATGTGTGAGAATGTTCACCGAGGGCACGCATTATAGCACAGGGCGAGGCGCGCTCCGTAGGCTGGAGTCCGTCGAGTGGAGAGAGGGAATGAGAGGGTGAACGAGACTTGAATCAGCTATCGTTTGAACTTGAGATGCTTTTCCGCGATCCAGCCCTTCAAGCCATCGTCCGTGCGTACTGCGTAGATCCATGCTGCGTTCTGCAAGTCACCGTCCATCACGGTCAATGTGGTGCTGGCTGGAACGGTGGGTCCAGGTAGCGAGGCCGCCGAGTCCAGGAAGAGCGCGATCGGTGCGCCTGGTCGAGATGGATCCGGCACCGCCGTCACTCGTTGTCCCTCTGCGAAGAGCGGGCCGGAGCGTTCGAGTGGAGGCACAGGGGCTTGGTCTTGCGCAGGCGGAAACGGTGTGGCGGAAGGCGAGGCAAGCTGCTCATTGGTGGCTGCAGAGGGGCCCGGAGTTGAAGGTGATTTGACCTGAGGAGTCGTCATGGGAGGGCCACTCTTGACCTCACCTTCCCCAAGATACGGCTCAAGCGCGCGCATCACCATATCAGGATCCATGGCCATGTAGGCGATACCACCGAGCACAAGCAGCAGGACCACCCACAATACCGGACGTTTATTGGACCGCTTGGGAGACTTCATGGAGGGAGAAGGCTGCGGGGCGGCATCCTCAAGATCCTCTTCGGTAAATTCCAAATCCGGTTCCGGTTGACGCGCGAAGATGAGATTCCAGTTCATGGACGGGCTCGCGAATGCTGGAACTCCTGCACCGGTGAACATGGCAGACCTCCTGTTCGGACTTGGCTAGGGTGTGTCGAAAAGTAATTAGCACTAAGGCAGAACGCTGTCAATTTTGTTTCAGAAATGCACAGTCACGACGAAGAGGTTCAGCACAACGACTGCGGTCCGCAGGACATCACTTGTGTGTCCCTGCTTCCGGAGCGAAATACAGTCAATCCCTTACATCCCAGCCGATAGGCCAACAACAAGGCGGACGCGATGTCGGTCTTGGTCGCGTGGCGGGGGAGATTGATCGTCTTCGACACGCCGCTGTCGCTGTACTGTTGAAATATCGCTTGCATGCGGACATGGTGTTCCGGGGACACGTCATGCGCCGTGACGAAAAGCCGGCGTAGATCGTGCGGAATCTGCTCCATATGCTGAACGGACTCAGTGGCGGCAGCGACCTCCATGAGGCGCTTTGAATAGAGCCCCGCCTTTCGGAGGCGACGGACGAACTCGTGATGGATTGAGAGCAGGCGAACATCCTCCATGACGGTGCGAACGAAGCCCACCCCGTATAATGGTTCGATTCCAGGCGAACAGCCGGCGATGATACTGATGGTTCCCGTCGGGGCAATGGTGGTCACGGTCGCGTTGCGCCGGCGTTGCCCTTCGAGGGCAAGGCGGCTGCGCGCAAAGGCCGGAAATACGCCTCGAGTCGTCGCCAGGTTCGCAGAAGCTGCATGAGCTCGTTCTTGTATAAAGCGCATGAGCTGTTCGGCGACCTTCAGCGCATCGTCGGAATGATACGGGATGCCGAGCTGAATCAAGAGGTCGGCAAATCCCATGACTCCAAGACCGATCTTTCTGGTGCTTTTCGTGCGTGCCTCGATGGCCGGTAAGGGATAGTGATTCATATCGATGACATCATCGAGGAATCGAACCGCGAGATCGATGGCCTTCGAGAGGCGCGGGTAATCGATCGAGGCTCCAATCGGTGAACGGGCGATGAATCTTGCCAGGTTGAGTGATCCGAGCGTGCAAGACTCATAAGGCAGCAACGGTTGCTCCCCGCACGGATTGGTGGCTTCGATCATGCCGAGCCTGGGGGTCGGGTTCGCGCGATTGATGGTATCCAAAAACACCACGCCGGGCTCACCACTGTTCCATGCAGCCTCGGCGATACGGTCCCATACCCGTTGAGCCGATTCTTGCCGTACGATTTTGCGGGTATGGGGATTGACCAAGGCATAGGACTTTTTCCGTCGGAGCGCCTGCATGAACGAGTCTGTGACGCCGACCGACAGATTGAAGTTGGTCATGGCCCTGGGATCCTGTTTGAGTGTCACAAATTCGAGAATGTCAGGATGATCGATGGACAGGATTCCCATATTGGCTCCGCGACGCGTCCCTCCCTGCTTGATCACCTCCGTGGCTGTATTGAAGATGCGCATGAACGAGACCGGTCCGGAAGCCACCCCGCTTGTCGAAGCGACTCGGTCCTCCGCGGGGCGGAGACGGCTGAACGAGAATCCGGTTCCTCCTCCGGACTGGTGGATCAATGCCTGTTGCTTCAGGGCATCGAAGATCGATTCCAGCGAGTCTTCTACGGGGAGTACGAAACAGGCTGAGAGCTGTTGGAGTTCCCGCCCGGCGTTCATGAGTGTTGGTGAATTCGGTAGGAACTCCAAACGACTCATAATTTCATAGAATTGTTTTTCGGCGTCGCCCAATCGAGCCAACCGGGGATAGGCCCGCTCGGCTGTGGCGATATTGCGTGCCACACGTCTGAACATCTGCCGCGGGGTCTCAAACACGCGTCCGCGATGGTTCTTCGCGAGATAGCGGCGGCGCAACACGATGCGCGCATTCGATGAAAGACGTGGTGGCCGGTCTGGGGTGATGGGCATCGTGGTTCAACGGGTTCGGTTGTTCGGAGAGTGCGTTCGCCGTTTCCCTATTATATGGCAGAAACGGTTGCACGACTACACCGTGACCGGTGCTGTCGTGAAAGGCATCGTCAAAGGAACGCATCGGGGGCTTGCATCTTCGAACTTGCGCGATGCAGAATCGCAGTTCGCATACGTATCCTGTTATGAAATCGTATCGAGAAGAACTCTGGTTCGAGATTGGAACCAGGCGCGCCTTTATCAACATCACTCCACAGGTCGAGACCGTGCTCCGAAAGAGCCGCGTGCAAGAAGGGCTGCTGCTGGTCAACGCGATGCATATCACGGCGAGTGTCTATATCAATGATGACGAGCCGGGGTTGCTGAAGGACTATGAAGACTTTCTGGAAAGGCTCGCACCCCAGCAAGCGGACTACCGACATAACCAGACCGGCGAAGACAATGGGGATGCGCACATCAAGCGGCAAATCATGGGACGCGAAGTGATCGTGGCGGTGACCAACGGGAAACTCGACTTCGGACCGTGGGAGCAGATTTTTTATGGGGAGTTCGATGGCAGACGTCGGAAGCGAGTGTTGGTGAAGATCATTGGAGAGTGATGCTGTCCGGAATTGATAACGGCGTTGCTGCTTGCCAGCATCCGGAAATTTTGGCAACATGAAAGGGCTCGACCAGTCAGGCGAACGTGCCACCTGCGTCGCTGAGTCAGGAGGGAATTGATGTTAAGTTGGACGCGGCCGGACCCACTCACCCGCGATCTTATTCATTTGATCAATGCACGGCGTCATGACCATGGCGACACAGATGCCGCGATCGATACCTTGCAGGCGTTCATCGAGCAAGGTCGGGAGCAGGATCTGTTGACCGTGCTCGCGGCGCTCGATGAAGACATGGCGGAGTGGCTATTCGATCTCGTGGCGGAAGCCGCCTGTTCCGTGATCATCGATGGCCCCGTCGACGAGAAGCCGGCGTATGCCGTGATGGCTGCCTTGGAACTTCCGTTGCAGGCGAATTTGATGCATCCATTGGGATTGAAGATCGATCCGGTTGCGACTGCCGATATACTGCATCGCAGTCTCCAAGTCCCCACGGGAGCGGTCGTACGGGTGGAACCTCGGCTGCTGACGGATGCAACCCTCGAAGTGTTGACATTGCAGGGATTGAACGAGCATTTGACCAGCATCGCCGACAGTCAACGCACGCCTCCCATTGCCGCGCGGCTGTATTCACCGGTGGAAAATACCGCGTTTCTGATGTTTCAGCTCATCGGGATGCCTGATCCGGCCTTACCGGAATCGCTGGAGGACCATCAACGCCGGGTGTTATTGGAGGGACTGGTGGAACAATGTTCGGAGCTGGCGCTGGCCCCGGATATGTTGGAGGCGCCTGTCTTCGCGTCCTATGCTCTCTTTGATGCGCAGAACGCAGTGAGGCTGCATAGATTGGCCGACGAGACCGCGGCGGTCTGGCGCGATCTCGAGCCGCTGGTGCGCGCCAAGACCATCGTGCATCTCCATACCCAATGCGGGAATGGCGTTTATATGCCGGTGTGGACGGATCTGTTTGATCCTGAGTTGCCGGAGGATCATGGGCCCGTATGGACCTCCCCTGACGTGTGGGTCTTTACCGCGGACCTTCCGATCGAATGGCCCGGCGAAATGGTGACAAATCGTTTGCTGGCTGAAGGATGCACCCGTTTCGAAAACCACATCGTCGAGACACCGGACAATTGATCGTATGACTGCTGATGCCTGTGCAGACCCCCGGTCGACACGATCCGATCCCGACTCCTCTTCCATATTCCACTGAAGTCGCCTTGAATCGTCGCCGCAGGATTTTCGAGCAATCTCGATTTTTTGCGGTGGTTGACGTATCCTTCCCCTGGTACCTTTCACCAATCGACTGGGGTTACTCACCTGCTCGTGGAACGTCCATCGAGATTCGCCGCAACCATCCTGACCGGTATTCTCAGCCTGGTGGTACTGGGAGGGGTGTGGGCTGCAGTGGTGCTGCTGTTGCCTGCGAATTACGATGGGTCAGTTGCGATGGCACCGCAAGTTCTCTTCTTTCCTGGTGGACGGGCCCGTTCTCCGGATGTCCCTATGATGATATCCGGTCCTGAAGAGTCAGCGGCGCTTCGGCTGCCTCCGCCGGATCCCCTGCCCACGCCTCCACCGACGGCGGAGGCGGGCCGGCCGGGTCCGTCTATTCCCGTGAGCCTTGAACTCAAATGCGAAGCGGAGATAAGCACGGTTTGTCCGGAAGGGACGTTTGAGGAGCGCCGTCACTGCATGCAAACCGCGGTCAGGCAGCTCTCAGGGCCCTGTCAACAACGGGCGCGAGAACATCTGGTTCGAATGAAGGCAAATCTCCAGCAGATCCGGTCGGCGTGCGAAATCGATGTTCGGCGTTTCTGTCGGGATGTCCCCATTGGAGGCGGGGCGGTCGTACAATGTCTTGAGACATACGCGCAGGAGGTGTCAGATCAATGCTTTCAGGTACTTCCTAAGAAGGGACGTCTGCTCAATTGAGCGGGATGAGTGTCAGCGTCGCTTGGCCTCGCGCAGATGAAAGTGCATTTTTACTCCGGCCACTTCGATCACATCCCCGTCCGACAACGAAGCCTGTCCTTTGACGGGTATCCCATTGACCTGCACCATTTTTCCACCGTTCACCATGCTCAGCACATAGCCTTGTCCCAAGCGGCTGATCGTGGCTGCAGATTTTGGCGCGAACCATCCGGTCAACTTGATGACGGCATCATCCTGTTTGCCGATCACGGAAAGTTGTTTGGTCAACGTATATTGAGGCTGGTCGGTTTTTCCCGACAATACTTCGACTGCTCCTACGAGTGGAGTGGCCTCCGACTGCGCTGAGGACATCGATTTTGCGCAGACGATCGTGTGATCCTCTTGGTGGGTCGAGAGAGGGGCACCGGGTGTTCCGGAGACATCGACATCGTCGTGTCGATAAATGATGCGATAGGTGCCAATTCGAATGACATCCGCATCTTGAAGCTGTTTCCTCTCGATTTTATGTTCATTGACAAACGTGCCGTTCGTACTAGCGAGGTCTTCCAGGAACCACACCTCTTGTATCTTCACGATCTTGGCATGATGGCCTGATACGGAGGGGTCATCGACCGCGAGATCATTACCGGCTTTGCGGCCAATCGTAAACGTCGGTCTCGTCATCTCGATTTCCTTGGTGACGCCGTGCGAAGATTTGACGATCAGGGTTGATGATTTTGTGCTGAGATCCGACATGACTGATCCTCCTGTAGGTTGACCGGCATCATCTCACGGAAACAGACGGCCTCGAATGCGCTGCCAGATCGTCGGGTGGCTTCCAGGGAGCATCACCACGATCACCGTCGTATTGTCTTCGCCTCCCGCGGCATTGGAGAGGGCAACAAGTTCTTCGGACATGACCTGGGGATCGACCTTCTCCGCGAGTGAACGCAGGATGTTCGCGGGGGAGACCTTGCTGGTTAATCCATCCGAACACAAGAGAAGAAGGTCGTCGCGTAGGAGGGGAACTTCCCCGAGTTCCACATCAATCGTGGCCGCCACTCCGACCGCCCGGGTCAGCACGTGCTTATGTCCGACGCAGGCCGCTTCCCGCCGGTCCAACATGCCGCAGCGAACTTGCTCGGCGACCAGAGAATGATCGCTGGTGAGCGGATGCAGGCTCCCGTCCCGCACCAGATACAGCCGGCTGTCTCCGACGTGAGCGATCGACAGGACGTTTTCAGACAGCAGCACTGAGACGACGGTCGTTCCCATTCCGGCATAGTCTGAACAACTCAATGCTTCTTGATAGATCGTTTGGTTCGCAAGCCGGACGGCGCTTGCAAGTCGATTGGTCCGTTCGGAAAACTCCGGGCGGTACACGCCTACGAGGGGGTGGGCCTGATTCCGAGCGGCCGCGGAGACGTGGTAGCTGATCACTTCCACAGCACGAGCGCTGGCGATTTCACCGGCGCGGTGACCGCCCATCCCGTCGCAGACAACGTACAGCCCGAGATCCGGATCCGCCCAGAAGCGATCCTCGTTATGGTCGCGCTTGAGGCCGGTATCCGATTTTGCCCCATATTGCGCGGTGAGAGATCTCATTCGAGATTACCGTGGCATGACCTGTGATAACTCACGCAGATCCTGGGCCAGATCTCCTGCGTGGCGGAAGCGATTCGCAATGTCTTTTTGCAACGCGCGGTCCAGAATGCTTTGCACGCGAGTGGGAAGGTCCCGTCGATACTTGATGAGTGGAGGATGTGGCGCCTTCATGATGCGCATGACCAGCGCAGGCATGTTTTCGGCGTCAAACGGTTTTTCGCCGGTCAGCAATTCAAACAGGACGATGCCAAGGGAAAAGACGTCCGAGCGCCCATCGACACTTTTCCCGACTGCTTGTTCGGGCGACATGTAGCGGGGCGTTCCCAGGATCATACTCGCCTGTGTCTTTGATGAGCTGGCCATCTTCGCGATACCGAAATCCATGACTTTGACGACCCGGTGTTTCATGATCATGATGTTGGCCGGTTTGATATCCCTGTGGACGACGCCCTGGCTGTGCGCATAATCGAGGGCCTCGGCGACCGCGCCGGTGATTTGCAGTGCTTGTCTGGCAGGAAGAAGATTGGACTTCTGACAATAGTGATTGAGGGTCGTTCCTTCCAGATATTCCATGGCGATGAACGCCAGGCCCTCCTGCTCGCCTGCATCGTACACGGTGATGATATTGGGATGTGAGAGCCGTCCTGTGGATTCGGCTTCTCGAAAAAACCGTTCTCGGAACTGTTTGACTTCATCCATATTGTCCAGTTCGTCGAGTCGCATCGTCTTGATGGCGACGAAACGCTGAATCGTAGGATCTTTGCCCAGATACACGACTCCCATCGCGCCACGGCCGATTTCTTTCAAAATCTTATACCGGCCGAGCACCGCAGGTGGCGCATTTCCGTTTCGTAACAAGACGGTGTCATCCCGCCTCGATTGAGGTATGGAATCAATCGTGGGGGGGATCGTTTCCGTCGCCGGAGCCGATTCCTCGTCCTCCAACGACGGGGTGCGTCGCCGGGACGGCCCGGCCAACGCGCGAGTGAGGGCGTCTGCGTGGCGTACCCATGCAATGGTCAACCATGCCGCTGATCCAATCAAGCCTCCGGTGAAGAGCCAGTTATAGAGAGGTTGTGGGGGAACACCGAGTACCGGGACTGCATGCAGGTCATAGGCTTTGTGGCCCACGATTACCATTAAGAACGAGGCGGCCGGGTACAGGATAGCTCGAACCAAGGTCTGCCCCTTTCCTGTGTCATGCAGTTCATGATATGCGCGATGGGCGGCCAACCAGACCATGAGCAGGCAGATACCATCTGCCAGCAGCCGCAGCGCCTGATCGGCGCTCATTCCCAGCTTCGGCACCAGGGTTTGAGTGAAGAGTGGAAGGGCGGCGAGTATAGGCCCGACCAGAATGGCCAGAATGATGACGATCATGTATGGGCCGATCCAGCCCCAGGACGTGGCCATAGGAGAGAAGAGATGAGGGTTGTGTCTCAGTCTAGCCGAAGGCGCGAAGGTGTCAACGAAACGAGCGAAAGCAGCGAGAAGGAAGAGAGGCCGCGACGAGTCATGGCGGCGTCCTGAGTCATGCTGGACGACGGAGCCACCGTCTTTTATTCTGCGGATGCCGCCTTTCTGAGAGGATCGAGCAGTTTTTCCGGTACCTTCAGGTCACCGCGTCCTCGGCCGACTGCAATGTCGGGTTTGGTGACGCCGTGAAAATCACTGCCACCTGTCACCAGCAGATCAAGACGCTTGGCGAGGTTCAGGTACTCTTCTGTTTGCCTGGGGCTATGGGTGCTGTAATGCACCTCGATCCCTCCCAATCCGAAGGACTTGAGTTGTTCGACGAGACGATCCAGGCCTTCACCCGATTGCTTCACCCACGTAGGGTGCGCCAGTACGGGAACCCCGCCTGCCTGGCGAATCCACCCGACAGCCTCTTCCGGCGGGGGGAGTTCTCGTGGAACATAGGCCGGCCTCCCGTCGGCGAGATACCGATCAAACGCTTCCTTTGCGGAAGTGACGACCCCTTTATTCATCAGCACGCGCGCAATGTGAGGCCGGCCCACCGATTCAGTTCCCGCCAGCCTTCGGACTTCTTCGTAAGTAAGGTCTACGCCCAATTCATTCAGTCTGCGAACGATCTGCGGGTTGCGTGTGTGACGGCTGTCTCGGAGTTTCATCATCCGTTGATTCAAGGTCTCATCTTTCCAATCCAAGAAATAGCCCAGTATGTGCAGTTCGCTTTCTCCATGACGCGAGCTGATTTCAATGCCTGGAATCACTTCAATATTCAGGAGCGCTCCGGCTGCAATGGCCTCGGGAATTCCGTCGACAATGTCATGATCCGTAATGGCGAGCGCGGTCACTCCGGCTTCTTTTGCCAACGCCATGACGTCGGATGTATTGAAACTTCCGTCGGAATGGGTGGTGTGGAGATGAAGATCAATACGACTCATGGGACCGGAGCGAATGGGGGAATTTTTGCGCGACGAGTTGGGCGGTAAAGACCGGGGCGTCGCCATGACTTCCGCGGTGCTCGCCTTCGTCATAATGAAGGACACGCAATGGGGAGGTCAAGCGAAGCAGTTCGTTGTGTGCCAGGCAGAATTCCCACCGTCGGGGGTGACGATGGCGGAAGTAGTTGTCGATCAAAAAGGTTTCGTACACTAACACGCCCCCCGGCTTCAACGCTTCCATGATCGGCGCAAGAAGCGGTCGGAACAGGTAGAAGAAGACGAGGATCGCGTCGTATTGCTCGCGACCCAGGTCGGGCGGGTGGTCCGGCGTTCGTTCCAGATCCAGGGTTCTCGTCTTGAGCTGGGTGAGATGACGTGCGCGGGCGCCTTCGCTTAGTTGGAGCAATGCGTCGCCGTCCCGATCGATCGCTTCGACCTCCATGCCGTTTTCCAAGAGATAGAGCGTGTTCCTTCCGGCGCCGGCTGCCACATCGAGCGCCTTGCCTTTAGGGAGTCGGACGAACTGCTGCAGAAGAAACGGAGCCGGCATGAGATCGACCGTGTGCCGGTGCTGGGCGGTCGTCCGGGTTCTTTCGAGACGGATTCCAACCGAGCCGGCGACCATGGGGAGAGGAGCATGCAGCTTTCTCAACCAGATGCGGATCCGTTCAACTGGAAATTCGGTGAACAGCATCGATACCAATCGTTCCACAAGGCATTCGAGCAGATGGCAACTCTCTTTTGAACCGAGCGATACGATATGTTCAGCCACTGTGGCATAGTCCACCGTTTGAACCAGGTTATCCGATTGTCCGGCCTGTTCCGTCGGGAGTTCGAGTTCCAGATCAACGGCCAGCATCTGAGGACGTTCTCGCTCCTCCGGCGTGACCCCGCAATGTCCCTGGAACTCAAGGCGTTCGATGATGATCCGGCTCGACATGGCGGCATTGTCCCGGAAGAGATTTCGCGCTGTCAAGGAGAGGGTGTTGACGAGCAGATTGGCCCCCTTGTCATCCCTTCTTGACTCGACTTTCCGCCACCTCCTATAATTCGGTTCACGGTAAGCAAACCGACCTGATTCTGCGAGGAAAATGACCGAATTCACCCATTTCAACGAATCGGGCCGGGCGCGTATGGTCGATGTGGGTGGAAAGGCATCGACCGAAAGAATCGCCAAGGCTCAAGCCACCGTCAGGCTACAGGCCGAGACGTTGGAAAATATTCAGCGTGGCAAGATCGCCAAGGGCGATGTCCTTGCTGTGGCGCAGGTGGCTGCTGTCATGGGCGCCAAGAGGACCCCCGATCTCATTCCCATGTGTCATCCCATTGGGCTGACAAGCGTCGACGTTTCATTTAGAGAGGATTCCCAACCGGATGGACAAGGTCGATGTTCCATCGTGATTACGGCGACCGTGAAAACCACCGGACAGACCGGTGTCGAAATGGAGGCCATGACGGCGGTATCCGTCGCCGCTCTGACGATTTACGACATGTGCAAATCGCTCGACCGCGGGATGAGTGTGAGCGATATGTATCTGGTCTCGAAATCAGGCGGAAAATCGGGGACCTATTCCAAAGCGTAAATGCACCGCGTCATACGTTCCTGAGGAAACGAGAGCGGGAAGATCTATGGTGACAATCCGATTATTCGGTATGATCAAATCACTGGCGGGGAACCAGAGTTCGTTCTCGATTGAGATGCCCCATGGACGGTCTGTGCGCGATCTCGTTGGACTGTTGGATGCCGCGTATCCTCAAATCGGCGAACTGGTTCATAAGAAGAAGGTACTTGTTTCGGTGAATCAAGAGATCGCTCACGAGGATGTCAACATTCGTGACGACGACGAAGTGGCGCTTCTGCCGCCCTTCGCAGGGGGAAATACCATGGGGTCGGCAAGCGACGCGCAGTTGGCGCGTGTGCAACGTGAAAACTTTTCGATCGATGAAGAAATCAACCGGGTTCGTGACCGGTCCAAACGAATCGGCGGAATTGCGATTTTTCTCGGAACGGCCCGCGACCGATCGAAGGGGCGGGATGTCGATAGCATCACGTTCGAACAGTACGAGGGAATGGCTCGGAAGAAGCTCCAAGAGATTCGTGAACGGGCGCTCAAAGATTTCGATATCATCGAGGCTCTCGTGCTCCATCGGTATGGCGAGATCGGCATCGGGGAAAATATCGTGCTGATCGTAGTGGGGGCGGAGCATCGCGCGGAGGCTTTTCGGGCCTGCAAGTGGGCGATCGACGAATTAAAGCAGATTACGCCTATCTGGAAACTGGAACACACGCCGGAGGGCGAAGTGTGGGTCGAAGAACATCCATGAGCCAATCTTCCTCCGAACCTACCTTGGCTCCTCTCACCGACTCGCTTGGACGGCCGTTGCGGAGTTTGCGTCTGTCGGTGACTGATCGCTGCAACCTCCGTTGCAAATACTGCATGCCCGAGGACGAATATGCCTGGCTCCCACGTGAAACGATTCTGACCTTCGAAGAGATGGCGCTTCTCACGGATGTCTTTGCCGATCTTGGTGTCGATCGGGTACGACTGACCGGAGGAGAACCGCTTCTCCGCCGGGATCTTCCCCGGTTTGTTCGCATGCTGACCCAGAATCGCCGTATCGCCGACATCGCGCTGACCACCAACGGCGTGCTCATGGCCGAGCAGGCGGAGGAGCTTTACTATGCAGGTCTCCACCGGGTGACCGTGAGTCTGGATACGCTGCGTGCGGACCGCTTCCGCGCGCTGACCAAGCGCGATCTGCATCATCAGGTATTCGATGGGATCAAGGCGGTCGTGAAGGCGGGATTTCCTTCCCTCAAGTTCGACACGGTCATGATCAAAGGCTATAACGACGACGAATTGCTGGATCTCATCGAGTACGGAAAAACCCTCAATGCGGAAGTCCGATTCATCGAGTACATGGACGTCGGCGGCGCCACCGGATGGTCCATGGATCAGGTATTGTCCCGTGATGAAATGCTGAAGAGAGTTGGCCGGCATTATGGACAGGTTTCGCCGATCATCGAAGACAGTTCTGCACCTGCACAGCGTTTCGCATTGCCCGACGGAACGACGTTCGGAATCATTCCCTCGACAACCACCCCCTTCTGCAGGACCTGCGATCGAAGCCGATTGACCGCCGATGGCATGTGGTACCTGTGTTTGTATGCCAAGACAGGCATGGATTTAAGGGTGCCGCTTCGGGCGGGTCAGTCACGCAAGGAAATCGCTGCCACGATCACCTCCGTGTGGCAACAACGCGCGGATCGCGGCGCCGAAGAACGCAAGGCTCTGGAGCGTCTGGGGCTGCGCGAACAACGACTGATCGAGATCAATCGGCTCCGTGAAGATCCCCACCTGGAGATGCACGCGCGAGGAGGATGACCTCCACCGTGCGTATCGACCATGGGCCCTGCAAGTCGTTTCCGGAGCTGTGTATGTTCACCTCGCACGTCTTCACCATTCTGAGTCTGGGTTTCGTATTGGGATTGCGGCATGCGTTCGATGCCGATCATCTCGCGGCAGTGTCGACAGTCCTGGCTGAACGACCGAGCCTTCGGGCTTCGAGCGCGGTCGGATTGTTTTGGGGGTTGGGACACACCCTGGTTCTGCTGCTTGTCGGGATGGTCGTACTGACGTGGAATGTGGCGATTCCGGAATCGCTTGCCGCTATCTGTGAGTTCGCGGTCGGTATCATGTTGATCGTGTTGGGCGCGGGTCTCGCGCTGCGGATCCGTCGCGACCGATGGCACGTGCATGCGCATGAGCACGAAGGGACGGCACACGTGCATCTTCATCACCATGGCACTCACGGCGCTCACCGCCACGTTCATTGGCTTCAAGAAGCCAGGCGCCCCCTTCTGATCGGCATGGTGCATGGACTCGCGGGATCGGGGGCGTTACTGCTGATCGTCGTGTCGACGGCCGCGACCTTTTTCGAAGGGGTGGGGTACATTCTCATCTTTGGCCTTGGCTTGATCGCGGGCATGATGGGAATAGGCACGGCGATGAGTTTCCCCGTCATCTTTTCGTTTTCCTTCGGTCGTCGCGCGTATCTGACGGTTCAAGGTCTCGTGAGTGCGGGCAGCATCGGGTTTGGATTGTTGATGATGTGGAGAATCAGTCGAGGTGAACCGGTCTTCTAAGCCATGATGTAGGAAAATGCGGTGATCGGGAGGTGGTTATTCTGGCTCTGATGTGTTGTCCCCAATGGGTACCGTCCCCGGAGGGATAGGACTGTCCTCCCTGGTGGAAAGCCGCAATTCTACGTGCGCGCGTGTGGAAGGTATGCTATTCTGCGCCTCTCTTAGAGAGTATGTCTCCGGATTCGAAGTCGTGTGTCAACCCATAGGGTACTGCCGTGAAGATTCGGGTGTTGGGTTGTCATGGTTCCGATCAGATGGTGACCGGCTCCAGAGGACCTCTCCAATGCGGGACATGCAGTTTTCTAGTCAATGACACCATCCTCCTTGATGCCGGCACGATCGGATCCCGCCTCTATCTCGAAGAGCAGAAAAGGATCAGGCTCGTTCTGTTGACCCATCTCCATTTCGACCATATTCGAGACCTGCCGACCTTGGCGGACAACTTGGTCGGCCAAAGTGATAGTCCGGTCGTGGTGGCCGGCATCCCCGAAGTCTTGAAGGGACTCGACGCGCATATTTTTAACGGAGAAGTGTATCCGGATTTTTTCAGACTACCTGACGACGACCATCCTGTCCTGCGTGCGAAGAGTTTGGAGCCGGGACGGGAAACCGTACTGTGCGGGCTGCGCGTGACTCCGATTCCAGTGAACCACGTCGTTCCCACCGTTGGGTTCATCATCCAGGATGAGACCGCGGCCATTCTGTACAGCGGGGACACCTTTCAGACCGACGAACTCTGGGACGCTGCTTCCCGGTTGCCGAAGCTCAAGGCGCTGATCGTGGAGACTTCGTTTCCAAACGATGAACTCGAATTGGCCCGTGTGAGCAAGCATCTCACGCCGGCCTTATTGGCCAAGGAGCTTCGAAAAGTCGGACGACCGGAAGTGCCTGTGTATGTGTACCATATGAAGCCGAGATTTCGAGACCTGATCACAGAAGAGTTGCGGCAGATGGACCGAGCGTCTTCCCTGTCGGTCCTTGAAGAAGACCAAGAGCTTCTCGTGACCTAGACGAGCACCCATGGCGTGGTTCAAGAAGAATAAAGCGCCCGAACCGGACGGGCAGAAGCGATCCAAGGGTGCGGAGGGCATGTGGCTCAAGTGTAACCATTGCCGGGAGATTGTGTATCGAAAGGAAGTGGACCGCAACAATAAGGTCTGCCCGAAATGCGAGTATCACTTTCCGATCTCCGTGATTGAACGTATCAATCTCCTTGTGGATCTCGGTTCCTTCAAGGAATGGGATGCTGACCTGGAGCCGCAAGATCCGTTGAACTTTCAGGACACCCAGGCGTATACGGAACGGATCAAGGCTCAACAGGAGAAGACCGGGCGCAAGGATGCGATGGTGATTGGCGAAGGGCAGATCAATGGGAAACGGGTGGGACTCTGTGTGTTCGACTTCGGCTTCATGGGCGGCAGCATGGGGTCCGTGGTCGGGGAGAAAATATGCCGCGCCGTTGACCGTGCCTTGGCCGCCCGGTTACCGCTTATTATGGTGACGGCTTCCGGCGGGGCTCGCATGCAGGAAGGTATTCTGTCACTGATGCAAATGGCAAAAACTTCCGGGGCGATCGCCAAACTCGGGGAAGCCAAACTGCCCTTCGTGTCCATCCTGGCCGACCCGACGTTCGGAGGTGTGACCGCTAGTGTGGCCATGTTGGGAGATGTTATTATCGCCGAACCCAAAGCGTTGATCGGATTTGCCGGTCCGCGCGTCATCGAACAAACGATCAAACAACAGCTTCCCGACCAGTTCCAGCGGGCGGAATTCCTCCTCGAGCATGGAATGATTGACATGATCGTCGAACGAAAGCAGTTGAAAGAAGCCGTCAGCACGCTTGTCAGTCACTTCTAGACCAGGTTCTCCTCCCTCGGATTTCTACGATGACATATTCGTCTGCTGTCGAGTATCTGTACGGCCTCCAGAAGCATGGCATCAAGCTGGGCTTGCACAGTATCCAGGCGTTGCTGGCCAGGTTGGACCAACCTCAGCGCCGGTATCGTGCCATTCACATTGCGGGAACCAACGGCAAAGGATCCACCTCCGCGATGACGGCGTCGATTCTGCAAGCGGCACACTGTCGCACGGGGTTGTACACCTCGCCTCACCTGATTGATTTTCGTGAGCGAATCCGCGTCGATGGGAAACTGATTCCGGAGCGCTGTGTGACCGAACTGGTTGACCGCATCCGGTTGCTGGCGGCGTCGGATATTCCATTGACGTTCTTCGAGTTCACGACCGCTATGGCGTTTCAATACTTTGCCGACTGTCGTGTGGACATGGCGGTGCTTGAGGTCGGGATGGGTGGACGGTTCGATGCGACCAACGTCGTCGCCCCGGTTTCAACCGCGATCACGACAATTTCCCTCGATCATGAAGAATACTTGGGTCATACGATCGAGCAGATCGCCTTTGAGAAAGCGGGCATTGTCAAGCCGGGTATTCCGGTAGTGCTCGGACGGGTGGCTCCGGCTGCGATACGACTGATTGACGAGATTGCCGGGCAGCAGAACGCTCCGACCTATCGACTGGGCCGCGAGTTTATAGTCACGAAGAAATCGGCGATGGTGTTCGACTATGAGGGGATCACCACCCGCTATGAGAACGTGATCAGCCCGTTGCAGGGCGCACATCAAGTCGACAATGCCGCCTGTGCACTGGCTCTCGTGGAGGTTGCGGAAGCTGCCAAGACCCCTGTGGCGGCGGAGGCCGTTCGGGAGGGCCTGGCTTCTACCCGATGGGAAGGGCGATTGGAAGTCGTGGACCGGAATCCGATGATCATGGTGGACGGGGCCCACAACCCTGCGGCTGCTTCCGTCCTGGCTGAATTCGTAGCCGAGTATCGGACTTCACATCCAGCGAGTCGGGTGGCCTTGATCCTCGGGATGATGCGGGACAAGGCACATCGTCCGTTTTTCACGATTCTGCAGCCGTATATCGACGAACTCATCGTCACCCAGGCCGATATTCCCCGAGCTGTTCCAGCATCGCAACTCTGTGCGGAACTCAGTGATCTCATCCCTTCGATCCGACCTGTTTCGACGCCGGGCGACGCTCTCCTTTTTGCTCGGCGACTCATGACTCCGGCAGATTTGATTTGCGTGACCGGCTCGTTGATGCTGGTCGGAGATATCAAAGCGTTCCTTCGTGGGTGCACGCTGTCGCCTGTTCGTGGCTGAGATGGGTCTCAATCCACGCCCTTCTTGGACTGGGATTGTGACGTTCATCCTCGGGGCGATGACCATCTTCTGCACCCTGTGCGTGTTGGATGGCCCGGCTATGGGACAGTCAAACGTGACTGCCCAACCAACCGGCGGCCAGCCGCTCAATATTACGGCCGACCGCATCGATCACCTTCAAGAGTTTGACATTTACGAGGCGGAAGGATCGGTGGTCGTCACGCAAGGCGCCTGGCGATTAACCGCAGATCATGTCACGATCCGCACCCTTCCGGGCATTTTGATAGCCGTGGGACATGTCCGACTGAACGATCCATCCTCAGAGGCGTCCGCTGAACGATTGGAGCTCAATGTCAATACCGAGGCCGGTATCATGGTCAATGGGACGCTCTTCGTCAAACCAAGTAATTCGTTCTTGACCGGCCGCTTCTTTCAGAGATTTTCTGAAGATCACTATCGCGTCAAAGACGGAACCTTTACGAATTGCGATGCTGCTCGGGGAGAAACTCCGGCATGGCGCTTTAAGTTCGAGGATCTGGATGCCAATACCGGGGATAGTGTGGCGATGAAGAGCGGGTGGCTCTGTGTCAACGATCGTGCGATTGTTCCGATCCCCACCCTCACCTATCCATTGACCACCAGGCGAAGCGGGTTTCTTATTCCGAGCCCCGGGTACGACAGTCGGTTCGGCCTCCATTACCAACAGGGCTATTTTTGGGCGATCAACCCCAGCCAGGACTTGACGATTTCTCCGTTCTATTATTCCAACCTTGGATATGGAAGCGATTTTGACTACCGGTATTTCATCGATAGGAGATCGCGAGGACATTGGTTCGTCAGCGCGCTTCAGCAAACCGAGTTGCCCGATGTGTCCGGTGTGGATCAGAACAGTTCAAACGCCAGAGAGGTTCGCGCGTTGATCACCGGAAATCATATTCAACAGGTGACCTCCAGCCTCCTGGTTCAAGCACAGGTCTCGCTGGTGTCCGATCCGCAATATCTCCAGCAACTCAGCAATTCGGGCGCCCAGCGAGCGTCGCCGAGCGGGGAGTCGAGTCTCCTGGGAACCCAAAAACTTCCATACGGCAATGCGTATATGTTGGCGCAGTATCTGCAACCGTTGAACGCGGGAGGCCCCGATACGTTTCAGCGTCTTCCGGAAGTCGGGTACGTCCTCCCCAATGTCTCCCCGTATGGATTGCCCTTCCTCGTGAATGTGGATACCACCTTCGTCAATTTTTACCGCGAACAGGGGTTCACGCTGAATCGGATGGATCTGTTGCCTGGACTGACGACTGACGTGATCGACCTGGGACATGTGGTCGGATTCACGCCGCATTTCAAGGGCAGGGAAGTGTACTACACGAGGGGGATAGAGTCTGACGACGCGCTGCATCGTGAGACCTTCTGGGCTGCGCTCGACGCGACATCGAAACTGAGCCGCCGTTTTGCTCAACGCGATGGCCGCACATTTCTCCATACCATGGAACCCAGCGTGATCTATGAATATGTCCCATCGTCAAACCAATCCGATATTGCTCAGATCGATCAGGTCGACGACCTTCCGAAAAAGAATTTGCTGACCTATGCGTTGCGGAGCCGAGTGCTTGAGCAACAAATCAACGGGCAGTCGTTTAACTGGCTGGATCTCACACTGGCTCAGAGTTATCACGTCGGGGCGGTTCAAACACTCGCGCGAGAGTTTACACCCGGAGTGCAGCCCTTTATCGGAACGATCACACAGCCGCTGCAGCCGGCTACGGTTCCCGTGGATGGAAAAAAATTCTCGGACATGTGGTTGCGTGCCGTCATCGGAAATACGGCCCCTGAGTTTTTCCGCCCGCCCAGCTTGACCACTGATTTCAATCGCTCCCCCACGGCGGGAACATTGCTGCCGCCAAGAAATCAGTATCTGACGGTTGATGCGTTTCTTGATCCGTACCGCGGAACATTCAGTCAATGGAATACCGACTTCCGCGTCCAGCAATCGAATTATTGGTACGTCGAGGTGGGCCAGCGCTACGCTCGCGACGGCAATCGGGTCAGGCGAGGGGATGTCTGGAATCCGATCTCCTTCAATGAAGTATACGCGCCTACCGAGGAGGTGCAGTTCGTCACGGCCGGAGGCGGATTCCGCACTCCGTGGGGATGGACCTTCGGCGCGAAAGGTTATTATGATATCGAGAATGGGCGCAGCCCCGAGTATGACATCGTCGGATTGTATCAGAACCCGTGCAAATGCTGGTCGCTCGGCTTGTATTATCTTCAATTCCCGGATCGCGCGCAGTACAGCTTTATGTTCAGCATGACGGGAATCGGGTGGACTGAGAATTTCGGGACGACAGTGCTGAGAACGGTCCTGGGTCCACTCCTTGTCGGAGAGCGTGGTCTGCCGTGGGCTGCTCCAGGTGGTCCATATGGACGGATAGAAAATGCATTGCCTACGCCGTCCATGCCGATTGGCCGCTACAACTCACCATGAGCCGGCACAACTGTGACGCTTCTCATCGCGATGATCACCTCTGGGAATCGAGGTGCCTCATGTGGGTGATACGTGTCAGGCAAGGTGGCATCGCCGGTGTCGCGGTCCTGCTCATCATTCTCTCAACGGGGAGCCAAGGGGCACCGTCGGATGTGGCGACTGCCCTGACAGAGGATCACCGGTCGCACTTGTCGAGAGCAAAAGTATTTCTTCAGGCAGGTGACTTTCATCGCGCGATTGACGCCTGTCTGGAAGAGGTTCGTGAGCGTCCCTCCGCAGCCAGCTATCTTTACCTGACTTACGTCTATCAGGCACTTGATCGGTACCTTGAGCATCTCGCACAAACAGACCAATGGGTAAAAGTGGAGTTGTTGTACCTTAGTCTGGCGTCCGGACGAATCGAGGATCTGACCGATCCACCTGACGTGTTGGCTCGTATCGCCAAAGAAGTCGTGCAGCAAGCTGCGCAGAGACAATCCGACATCAGTGCCGGAATGGCGAACAGACTGGACGAGCCTATGGTGGTGCAACTCTGGAAGCAGCAGACAGCGTGGCGGCAACGCCATCCGCAGGAATGGTGGTTCGGCATTCCGCCTGAATGGCCGTGGTGATGCGGTGATTTGACACTCAAAAGAATCGTAGTATAGGATGGTGAAACAATTTTCAAGTGTGGTGAATGTTACAAGGAGGCATGTCCGTGGGAGGAGAAACATTGGTCGTCTGCGACGCAACCTGGGATACGGACGTCATGAAAACACCGGAACTGGTCATGGTCGATTTTTGGGCCGTGTGGTGCGGACCCTGCCAGATGGTGGCTCCGATCGTTGATGAGCTGGCTCGAGAGTATGATGGAAAATTAAGAGTTCGAAAGCTCAACACGGACGAGAATCCGGAGATCGCCGGGCGCTATCAGGTCATGAGCATTCCGACCATTCTCTTTTTCAAAAATGGGCAGGCCGTCGAACGTCTGGTTGGAGCCCGTCCCAAGCGGCAATTTAAAGAGATCATCGATTCTCTGCTGGCCCAGCATTCCGGGGCCGCTTAGGAGACCCGCCTGCAGCAGCGATGCTGACCGAGCTGCGAATTTCGAACTTCGGAGTGATCGAGCAGCTCACCATTGAATTTCAGCAAGGATTCACCGTCCTAACCGGTGAGACCGGCGCTGGTAAGTCCCTGCTCATTGATGCCCTGGCTCTGCTGATCGGCGGCCGGGCATCATCCGATCACATTCGATCCGGCGCTGAGGAAGCCCATCTGGAAGCGGTCTTTTCGCTTACGCAGGATCACCCCCTTCTCGGAACTCTGCGGCGGAACAATCTAATTGAGCCGTCCGTTACCGAACTGATTGTTCACCGTACACTCTCCAGATCCGGACGCAACCGGAATTACCTCAACGCAGGGCCTGTGCCTCTCCACATCCTAGAAATGTTCGGCGGTACCTTGATCGAGATTCACGGACAGCATGATCAGCAATCGCTCTTGTCATCCGATGCGCAACGCGATGCCTTGGATGCGTTTGGACACCTCAAAGACCTGAGGCAGAGCTATGAAACTGCGTATGAGACCTGGAGAGAGCGCCGGCAGCGGTTGGATGAGTTACGGCGGCAGATTGACGAGCGTCGGCATCGTGAGGAGTTCGTGCGGTATCAGTATCAGGAGGTTCACGAGGTGGCGCCGCGACCGGATGAGGATAGCGCCCTGGCGGCGGAACGACGGAAACTGTCCAATGCTCAACGGGTTCGGGAGCTTGCTCAGCAGGTGTATGACCTCTTGTATGGCGCAGAGGAGGGCGTCCTTCATACGCTTGCGTCCGTGGCCAAGGTGGTCCAACAATTGGAAGCTTTGAACGTGGGAACGGAGACGTGGGGATCTTTGTCGGCAGAAGCCACCGTACAGTTGCGCGAGTTGGCAAGGCTGGTGCGCGATTATCGCGACCACATTGAGGATGATCCGGAGCATCTGAGTCGAGTGGAACGTCGTCTTGAGGACCTCGAACGGATCAAGAAAAAGTATGGTGGCTCTCTCGATGCGGTCCTCAAGCACGTTGAAACTCTCGAGGAAGAGTTGTCATCACTGGACACCGCCACTATCCGAGTTGCCGATGAGGAGCATCAAGTCCTTGAGACAGAATCTCAGGCGAATGTACTGGCGGCCAGTTTGTCGGGTAAACGGGCTGAAGTAGCGAAAGACTTCCAAGATCAGGTAGGGCGGGAATTGACTGCACTGATGATGAAACGCACTCAATTCGAGGTGGTGGTGGAGAAGAGATCGGACGAGCAGGGTGGGTCAACCGGACAGGATCGGATTGTCTTCCGTCTGTCGGCCAATCCCGGCGAACCAGTGCGACCTCTTGCCCAGGTGGCATCGGGAGGAGAACTCTCACGAGTGATGCTCGCGCTCAAATCGGTTCTTGCGGGAACCGATCACGTTCCGATTCTGATTTTTGATGAAGTGGATTCCGGAGTCGGAGGAGCGGTGGCCGAGGTGATGGGCAAACGTTTGCGAGCACTGGGAACGCATCATCAGGTATTCTGTGTGACCCATCTTCCCCAAGTGGCGTCGCAAGCCCATCGGCATTGTCTCGTAGATAAACAGGTTAAGCAGAAGCGAACGGTGACGCAAGTTCGAGAGTTGCGGCCAGACGAACGAGAAGCCGAGATTGCCAGAATGTTGGGAGGAGTGACGGTTACGAAAAACGTGCGGGCGGCGGCGGCGGAGATGATCGGCAGTGCTCAAAAGCCCCCGCGAGCCGGGAGCGAAAGATGAGGAATCGGCTATGATTCTGAAGTGCCGGCCGGCGTAGCCGCGATGGCAAGAGCCGGAAGAGAAGACTTACATTCTCTGACCACCCGGGTGAATAGATCGGTAAGCATCGGATCAAAATAGGTATCCGCCTGGAGTGAAATCTGGCGGATTGCGTCATCGATGGACAGCGGATGAGCCCCCGGCATGTCTACAGTCAGATTATCGAATGCCTGAGCGATCGCGACAATACGAGCGAGCAGTGGAATGCCTTCCCCTCTCAAACCATGCGGATATCCCAGACCATCGAATCGTTCATGATGGTACGCAATAATTTGTCCGACCTCAGCGGAAAATCCCAGCGGGAGAATCATGCGAGCGCCGACATCAGAATGGCCTTTGGCATGGTCTGAGGGGGCTTCAGGGCCGCCGTAATCTGCCGAGAAGGAATACGGAGTGAGGCTGATCTTTCCAATGTCATGAAGAAACGCGCCGAGAGCGAGGGACTTCTGTTCCGAGACCGGAAGATTCAGGCGATTGGCGAGCAGCGATGCATAGAAACTCACCCGACTACAGTGGTTCAACAGCTGACGGTCTTTGGCTTCCAATAAATCCGACAGAAGCGGGATGAGGGATGCGGCATCGCTATCTGCCCCGTTTGGCTCACCCGAGTGACTCTTTCCGATCGCAGAGTATTCGAATTTGACTTCCTTCCACGCACGCGCAGCGTCCTGTTCAGTTCCCCACAAGGCCGTCGAGCTTTTAAGGAAAGATCGCAGGAAATCGAGGCGCTTCTTTTTCTCCAACGTCTGGTTGATCAGTGTAATCAATTCTGTAACATTGAACGGCTTCAGGAGATATCCTGCGGCGCCGTGGCGTATGCCTTCCATGGCAGATTTGAGACTGCCGTACCCGGTGATGATGATGACCTCCACCTCAGAGTAATCATGTTTGATGTCTTGGAGAAGATCGATCCCCTGGCGATCGGGAAGCTTTTGGTCGAGCGTAATCAAGTCGATATGCTGTTCTTTCAGGACTTGCAACGCGCTCTGGGCATTTTCAGCAGCATGGATGGTGAAGAATGGTCGAAGAATCACTTTGAGTGCATCGCGAGGGCCGGTTTCATCGTCGACGACTAACACCGATGGCTTGGATGCGGTTCGTTCAGTCGAAGGTTGGTTACCCATGCGGCAAACTCCACGGTGAGTTGCAGTGAGGCGTCTCCCAGATACGCAATGACCGTACCGTTTCTATACTCTTTTCCCATCATTCAAGATAGAGTAGCCTAAGAAGTAAAATGGCCCTATATATAGAAGATATTGATTTCATTGCATTTTGCCTTCAGTTTGTCGTGGATGGATTTGCGACAAAAAATGTACGTTTTATCGAGGAAGTGTGTCATCCATGACTCACTGCTGGTCCATGGACGTTCCGGCATCAGGCCTGCTGATGCCAAGAGAGTCCATCCGGTATTTCAGCATTCGCCTGCTGATGCCCAACATCGTCGCCGCGTGCGTTTGCACATAATTAGTACGTTTCAACGCATCAAGAATGATCTCTCGCTCGAATTCCATGACGGCCTTCTCGAGGGAGAGCCGTCCGGCCAACGTGTCGTCTCGCAGTGACGTCGAGCGCGTATCGGTCCGCAAGATGGTGGGGAGATGCTCAGGCGTGATGACATGACAACCCTTGGACCAGATGAAGGCCTGTTCGACGATATTCTCCATTTCGCGAACATTTCCCGGCCATGGATATCGGGAGATCAGCTCCAGCGAGTCTTTCGAAAATTCCTGAGCCGGCCGCTTTTCTTCCTCAATGCGTTTGACGAGAAAGTGTTTCGCAAGGAGTGGGATATCCTCACCGCGTTCACGGAGCGGCGGTAAATACAGGGCAATCACATTGATGCGATAGTAGAGATCCTCTCTGAACAATCCCTTGCGAACCAGTTCATCCAGATTCTTGTTGGTCGCCGCGATAATGCGGACGTCCACCTTGATTGGTTGGACACCTCCGATGCGATTGAACTCCCGCTCCTGGAGCACACGCAACAGCTTCGCTTGTGTGGTCGCACTGAGATCTCCGATTTCGTCAAGAAAGAGAGTGCCGCTGTTCGCCAGTTCGAACTGGCCAACCCGGCGCGCCGTGGCGTCGGTGAAGGACCCCTTCTCATGTCCGAAGAGCTCGCTTTCAATGAGGGTCTCCGGCAGCGCCGCACAATTCAATGCGATAAATGGTCGCTCGCGTCGTGAACTATTGTAGTGAATGGCCTTGGCGACGAGTTCTTTTCCGGTCCCGCTTTCTCCGGTGACCAGTACCGTGGTTCGACTGTCCGCCACTTGCTCAATTTTGGCGTAGATCTCCTGCATGGACGGGCTTTTTCCGATCAGATTGTGAAAGGCATACCGCTGGACGACCTGAGCGCGTAGTTGACGGACCTCTCGCTCCAGTTCCTGGGAATTCAGCGTACGATCAACCACAATCCGCAATTCTTCGATGTCGAAGGGTTTCGACAGGTAATCGGCTGCGCCGAGCTTCATCGCATCGACCGCTGTTTTGACCGACTTGGTGCCCGTCAACATGATGACCGGGATGGACGGGTCTTCCGCTCGCATGGTTTGAAGGACGGATAAACCATCGGTTCCCGGCAGGATGACATCCAGGAGAACCAGACTCGGAGATTCACGCTTGAATGCCTCGAGCCCTTGTTGTGCGTCCGCGGCCTCGAGAATGTCATACGCAGGCTCCAGGACCATTTTCAATGATGCCCGTACGCGCGGTTCATCGTCGACCAGCAGAACCCGTTTCTTCATGTTGCTCCCGTTATGGTCACGCTCAACCGGATCGTAGACTTGCCGGCAACGAAACCTGAAAGGTCGAGCCGATTCCCTGCTTGCTGTCCACCCACAGTTCTCCTTGATGCTCGCGAAGGATTTGGTGAGCGATCGTGAGCCCGAGTCCCTTCGCATCCGTCGTGCTGTTGGAGTGTTTCGTCGTAAAAAAGGGATCGAAGATATGCTCCAGGTGGTCGGCCGCGATGCCTCGCCCATCGTCTTGGATCTCAATACATACATGGGCGTCGCCATCCGGCTTATGTCCAAGTCGAGTCCTGACGATTATTTCCCGGCTGCCTTCGTGGAGGGAATCCAAGGCATTGAGAAGGAGGTTGATCACGACTTGTTTGATCTGTTGGCGGTCGACCAGAACACACGGCAGATGCTGGGCCAGTTCAGTCTTCAATTGAATGCCACGGCTGGATGCATTGAGGGAAATGAAGGACAGACAGGACGAAACCAGTTCGTTGATGTCTTCTTCCGTGGGTGCGTGCACCAGGTAACGGGCATAGTCCAGGATATCCTGTAAGAGACGTTCGATGCGGTGGATATCTTCGATTGCGAGGCGGCTGAATTCACGGATGAAGCCGGTATCATGCTGACGTTCCGGAGCCAATTGGACAAATGTCTTGATCGACGTCAGAGGATTTCTCACTTCATGAGCAAACCCGCCTGCCATGATCTCCAGAGATCGCAGACGGTCGGTTCTGCGCATGAGAATGTTCGAGCAGCGAACAGCATCCTTTGAGATCATGTGACCCAGAGCGATTGCAGCGGTGTGAGCCAGAGTTTGCAACAAGAGGAGCCCCTCCGCATGGTCGAGACAGGTCTCGCACGCTGGGTCCAATATGATGAACCCAGCCAACTGCGTGTCGTATGGCAACGGCACGACGTACCCGAACGTAGATGCCGTCACAATCTCGCTGACCACATCGCTGACAGTTTTGTCGGCATGTTGCAATAGCTGCTGATTCGTCATGGCATGCGGATGTTGCGCTAGGAGAGTGGGCATCGGATGCTGTGCAGAGAGATGACAGGGGAGCTTGCCGGGGCGACCTGCCCCCAGCGAATTGTACCTTCGAAATCCTCCGCGATGAGAGTCAGCGATCCACAAACCACCGTTCGAGGAATCCGTTGCCCGTGAGAAAATATCCAGAATGGATCGAGTCAGCGTATCAAGATCGGGCGCCGTCGCGAGGTCATGCGTGGAGGCAGCGAGAAAGTTTACGGTATCGGATAACGGTCTCTCAGGAAGGGAAATGCGGCTACGGTCGTTCACTCTCATTCTGATGCCGGCGTATGCTGTGAATATGCTAGGTCGGAAAAATCCGCGAGAGCACGTCCAGGCTTTCCCTCAATTCAAGACGCGCCACGAGGTCGGAGTATACACTGCACTTTCACTCTCAGCCAGCGGAATCCGGCTTTTCAACGGTTGCGATCAGGATCTGACCGTGGAGCGTTGGAAATGTCAGCAAGGGAGTTGTGGTCAGAAGAGCAAAGAGATCACTCAAAGATTTGCTGCTGAACGTATGAAGGCGGCGGCTGCGAAGGGATTCATGAAGCAGAGCCAGGGCCTGAAGAACCTCCTGAGAATCCGGATGAAACTCATCCTGAATCATGTCACGTAAGTGCTGACGATAGGCCGGAGCAAGATCTGTGAAGGTTGTGAAGCAGGACATGATGAATTGTCCTCGCGGGCGGAGCACGCGGTAGAGCTCGCGAAGGCTGATCAGCGGGTTGTGGGAAAAATTCAACGTAAAATGACAGACAACGCGATCGAATGTCTGCTCCGCGAATGGGAGAGGGTCATCGACGTCAGCGAGAAGCCATCGCGGCGAGAGGAGCGGCCGACCGGATATGGACCCTGAGTAGACGATGTCGACGTGCCGTTGCACCGAACGAAGCGTGTTGCGAGTCGCCAGGACGATATCCTCCCGCGCGTCAATCCCAACATAATCAATGCGTTGATCTTGTGAGTACTGTTGAGACCGTGAACGGTAGAAGTGGTTCAGAAGCAACAAGCGGGCAAACCCATTATGGCCACACCCCACATCGAGCAGTGTCGAATGATCTGTTGTCGGATGTGCGAATTGATACATATGGTCGAAGTGCTGAAGATAGGAAGGGGCCTCACTTATCATGGGGCCGGAGCGGACGAGCTCTGTCCATAGGGACAAGCGTGTGGCCCGTGTGGCGTGCTGCTTCGTACGCAATTGTTCCAGTTCGACCCGATGGTGGGAGCGGAGTTCTCCGGCATCCGGTTCTCGAAACGTCTTGTGCACGGGTGCAGCAGGCATCGTGATCTGTTTGCAATGAGAGACGATGGTTTCGAGGGTTCGACGATACGCTTCAGCGGAGACCGGACCGTCACCGACAACTGCGGATGAGAGAGTGAGCGTCATGCTGCGGTCACCGAGGATTCCTTGGGCCTGGTCAATAAAACGTGGCTCGGTCCATGGTGTGTCATGGAGCACGTCATCCCCGGTAGGGAACAGCAGGAATGACACCTTTGACCTGACTCGGTTCAGGTCTTGAACGGTAGATTCGAAGTCGGCATACCCTTCGACCAGCGCATCAACCAGGAAATGATCGATGTCGGTATTGCGGCCCAATATATTGGTGATCCCTCTGCGTATGCCTGCTTTATGTTCTCCCAGGAGATCGTGCTGGTGTGTGCGAGCCAATGTGTCTGATACATCAAGAACAGGATTGAGAAGCAGGAGGTGATCCGCGCCTTCATGATTCGCAAATAATTTCAATGCAGCTCGGGCTGAGAGGTCAGATGCCATTACACTGACCGGAGCTGTCGGCCACGTCTCTCGTACAAACTCTCTGATCGTCGCGAGATCCTGCTGCATCCCGCTCAGGGTCATCAGATGAGGGGTCCCTTCACTGAGCCCCAGCGCATGCGTTGGATCGTATCGTAAGACACGGAATCCGTTGAGCGTCAGAACATGTGCCAGATTGAGATAATCGATTTTTGATTGCCCATATCCCGGTGAGATGATGAGGACCGGAGTGTGCGTTTCCGTGAGGTCTTTGGCGAAGTCCTGAGATACCACAAGGGGGTGACCCTCTCTGTTGCGGGGACGATGTGTCGTGCTTCTCACCGTGCCGCGCTCTATGCGGTGGTCGAGGTCCGAAAGGGACAGCAATCTGCTGAACAGAAAACGGTTCAATCTTTCTTCCGACTCATTCGAGAGGTGTCCGAATTGGATGCCGATCTGCCAGTTTTTATCCAGGGGGTTGGAGAGCGGCTCATGCGGTCGTCTGGTGAGCGCAGTTTTCCAGATGACACGACAGGCTACCGGCCTGTCAAATACGTCGTCATCAGTCAGAGGACGTTTGTGGGTTGCATGATTGGCCTCCATATTACGAATGAACAGCCGAGAGGGAACATCGTTGGTTTGGATTCTTGTTTGAACACAGGCTCCTCCCTTCCCGAGATTCACGAGAAGGCCGATGTGACAATCAGTCTCGAGTCCGGAATCGGAACGCGTCAGATAAACCGGTATGGCCAACTTGGCCCGCACGTGCCATCGCTGTTCGGCTTGCAAAGAGTTCGAAACGGCTGAATGAGACTCGGTCAAGCTGTCCTGCGGAATCAGTCCTTCGATTTGTACGCTCGGCGAATGGTCGTGGAGTTCTTGAATCAGCGAAGCCAGCACGGCGCAATCCAGCGCGTTCAAAGAGGTGAATGTGAGTGCGAGACATGTGGGATGCTGTTCCGAAAAGGATGCAGAACGTTGATGTGCAATGCCATGTAATTCGAGGAAACTGACGGGGGTTCTCAAGACTAGGTAGACAGGATGGTCTTCAACCGACGAGATCGCCTGTCGCGAGACGAAAAACAGGCCTCCGAGTCCGATATTCAATACGGTGCCTTGCAAGAGCATCGTTCCGACGGACAGGTCGATTGCGAGTGAAAGGGTCGTACGCGGGAACCGCCGCCGGTCCGAGCGTACGTCCGCGGGATCTGCGGAGGGTGACCGCGCAGGACCATGCGCTTCCGCAGCGTGGGTTGCCGACTCTTCCTTTGGGTTTGGGGTTGAAGGCTTAGGAGTGCCCACCGCCGGGAAACGGACGGTAATCTGAACGGGTAATAGCGTAGAGGATGCGATTTCGATGACACCGCCGTGCTCTTGGATGATTCGATGGGCTTGTAGAAAGTCGGAGCCGGTTATCTGTTGAGCGGATGGCTTGGCGGGCCCGGAGAACGGATCCGGATCTCCTTCGCGAATGGTGGCAACAATATATTGAGTCATCGGTGACAAGGAAAATATTGAAGAACTCGCGGAGTCGCTGGCATGGTGCATGTTGAGCACATGGGTGTGAATAATCAGCGGCCTTCTCATGGCCGTTGGGCCTACAGGCTGCCTCGCATACATGATGAGAATGCGAAACATGTCCCGAAGTCGCCGGCTGACGCCAACCATCAAAGGCAGATCCTCAGCGAACTCTCGCAAGACCGAGTCGTCCTCTATCATCTGTTCCTGTACCAGAGATACGACTGCGTCTCGAATTTGAGTATTGAGGGATATGAGGTCTGCGTTCGGGTGCCGTAATTGAAGGGCCTGAGACAATTCCTGTCCTAGTTCAGATGCGCGAGTGGCGTGCAAGGTCAGACGCTCGAGATGTTGTTCAATGCGAATATTCTGAATGGTGGTCAACAGTTGATGTGAGTTCTGGAGCAGTGCCGAAAGGGGTTGTTGCAGGTTCCGCGACGCAGAGCTTGCCTGCTCTGACACGGCTAGCCGGCGACCAACCTCTTGCAATCGGGTTTCGAGCTCCAGCAGTTTGCCGGACTGTTCCTGCTCGTGGGAGAGATCGTGCAGCAGTCCAACAGTCCCCATGTATTGATGTCGGGTGTCATAGAGTCCTTTGGCCGTGACCTGCATGAGAATCTTTCGGTCCTTGTCCGGGACCGATGCCTTGCCTAAAAGAGGTAACTCAAGGTGGAAGGTGGAACGGGCCCCGGCTCTACGCTCGTTCATGCGGTATTTCGCCGGTGTTTCTTGGGTTGGAGGAAGCAGCATGGAAAAGTGTTTTCCGGCCAACTCCTCAGGTGTGTAGCCGAGGAGGGGGGTGACGGTTGGACTGAGATAGACAAAGCGGCCCTCGTGGTCCAGTTCATACACGACATCGCTGACCGCTTCAACGAGTCGGAGATGACGTTGAAAGGTAAGGTCGAGCTTGACTTGAAGTTCTCGTTTCTCAATGGCTTCCTGCGTATAGAATAAGAGTTCCGTAATAAAGCCCGGTGAGCTCTTGAACAAAAGAAAATCCGCTCCCTGTTGTAACGCATGGAGCGCGCTGGTGGAGTCACTCCGGTCCGTTTGCAGGATGATGGCCGCGTAAGGGCAGGCTCGCTTCAGCTCTTGAAGGATATCCACTCCGCCGCGAGGGCTCAGGTTTTCATCAACGAGAATGAGGTGCCAATCACTTCTGGCCGACCACTGGATGGCTTCATCGGAAGAATACACCGCTTCGATCCGGCAGTCAGGAAAGAAACTTCGTAAATTGGTCGAAACCAGCTTGGATTCCTCGGCTTGTTCATTGATCAGAAGAACTGAGAGGGAAGATCCTGTCGGTATCATGAAATGAAGAGGATGTTGGATAGTCGGAGCACCGTGTTGAGATCTTTTACATCACGCCACTGAACAAATCCGGACGCCCCGTGCCCCTGTCCAATGACGGTTTGGGCCATGCCAACCCCTGGAGTGAAGCGAGATGTCTCAATATCATACAGTCGCTAGTAAAGCCCAGCCCGCACCTTGAGGGAAAGGGATTACTTTCGTAGGGGGTGAGAAGGCGTTGCGAGCTATGGCGAGTATACCGAAGGACATTATTGTACAACTGGCCCCAAAATAAGCAGTCACTATGCCGGTGTGAACGAAAAGGAATACTCAAGGTTCGCGAAGGAACGCGGGGAGGATTCAGGGACGACGGACCCTATGAGGAAGGGTGGATCGCCGAAAGCGTACCATCAGCGAGCGGCGGCAGTGCTGGTCGACTCTGCGCAGATCCCGGGTGTCATGTAGAGCAAATAGTTTCCCATCCCATGGTGAATATTAGGGTTTTGTAATGGATGATGATGGACCATGGTCATTTCATATTCATCCTTTGAATTGACCGAGAATCCGCGTGAATCCTTATAGATCTGATGTGCCTGAAACCCAAGAAACGTTCCGCTAGGATCGACATCCGGTACCGTGCGCAGGAGGGTTCGTTTCTCGGTCTTGTTTTCCAGGGCGATGAGTAAGAGTTCATCGTGACCGTGGGGATAGGCGAACTTGACGCATCCTTCCATGTTGAACTTGAGCGGAGCCGATTGCACATTGACCCCGGGCTTGATTTCAATGCCTTCGTCTGTTTGGTCCGGCCCGCGATCCCCGAACTTGCTGTAGCACACGATGTTCACGCCTACCTGATACACATCCATCTCCTTAACCGGGACGTTCTCAGGCGCCACATACATCGTGAACCGTGCCATCACATTCTTCGTGGGAGGCGCTTTGTGATAGAACGCCACGATCGACATGAGGTTCTGCCCCTTGGCGAGTTTTACGCCATGACCTTCCGGAAAGCGGGCTTCAGTCATTTCTAGCCCGGCGCCGGCAAAAAACAATGGTTCACCCGAGCAGGACACGCTGGGCTTGTCATTGTTCAACATCAAGATGTGATGCAGATAGTTCTTCGGCAATGGCCGGCCATCCACCGTAAAGACTTCGGATTTGTAGCCCGTCATGTACATGTCTTTGGGCAATTGGAAAATGTGCTTGGGCATGCTCGCCGCCAGGTCGCCGTCGTGACTCGTCGGCAGATCAACCGGGCCAAATGTCAACGCCACCGTGTTATTTTCAATAGTGATGTGAGTGGCCGCTCGACTGGGCATGGTAGGAATTGCATAGTGATCGTGGTCGCCGGAGGCATACGCGAAAGAGGCCAAGCCGAATGTGACGAGCAAGGTCGTAATCAGAGTCTTCATGCCTGCGGCCTCCTTCAAGTTATGGCTAGATCGTCGACCAAACACGTCAAGAGATCTGGGATGCGAATAGACAGAATCTGAATACATTATTGAGTGGATGGGGGAGGGGTCAAGCGCTTCCAGACATAGCTGCCGCCATGCTGACGCGGCGGAATATTATTTTTCTTCCCCACGCGTACGTACCACCAGATGCCCTTAGCTTGGGTGCCATCCTCAGACAGGACTAATTCAAAATTGCCCTCCCGGTCGTTTCCGGTTTGCTTCCAGGCTCCCTCCCATCGGCGATCTTTGAAGGTGCTCGTTAAGAACTGACCACCTTGCCATGTATAGGGTCCGTTGCCCTTCCGGTCAAGGGTGGCGCGGTATGTCTTATTCTCTTCGATTTCCAGGACCTCCCAGTCTCCACTCAAGTCATACGTCTCCATGGCAGCCGGTTGAGAGCTGGAATCGGCCGTACGGTGCAGAGGACGCTTCTGAGCAACACCCGCCTCCATCACCAGATCGTCCACGCGCTGAGATTCATGCCATGCGACAAGGATCCAGCGATCTTTTTGACGCTCCAACACGCCTGTTTCCCGCAATGGAATCACCATGCGCTGGTCGTCGGCTTCTGTGACGATGTGGCGAATGTAATCCAATTCCATCGCGAACCAGGCGACATCGCCCCGCGTCCACATACGAAGATCCAAGATGGGAAGCTCGAGGTGGGTCACCGAGGCGAATTCACTATTCATCTCGTCGGCGAATGCCTGCCAGCCGACGTACTTTCTTCCGCCGATGCTGTACCCGATCGCATCCACCTCGTGAGACATATATCGGGACATCGTGGTCAAGTCTCTCTCGGCGTTCGCTTTCACGATGGCCCGAAGGACTGATTCCGGATCCGGCGCATCTGCAGCGAAAGAAGGGGACACCAGCGTGATCAAGAGGAAAGGAAGGACGAGCAGCCGGCTTCGTTGCAAAGACCGAAGGGCTTCTTCGGCAGTATCGACTCCGATCATGAGCAATGGTGGTGTGAGGAGATGGACAAGATCTGAAAAATCGAGGCTACCTGGGACATCAGCCTGAAGTCAATCGATATTTGCGCCCGATCCTATCCTTCCGTGGCGCAGGTGACCACGGTGACATTATCCACTCCCCCGGCATCAAGCGCAGCCGTAATCAGCGTCGAACACACCTCTTCAGCGTGAGGCGGGTGATTCCGAAGCAACGTGATCAGATGCTCATCGTCAACCATGTTGGTCAGGCCGTCCGTACACAAGATAATGAGGTCTTCTTCCTGCACAGGCTGTGTGGTGATATCCGCTTGGGCGTGAGGACCCAGACCCATCGCGCGGCACAGCATATGACGTTGAGGATGATGAAGGGCCTGCTCGGGAGTTAAGAGACCCTGCTCGATATATTGTTCCACCAGGGAATGATCCTGAGTCAATTGTATGAGGTGTCCATCACGGAAAAGGTAGGCGCGGCTATCGCCTTCATGAACAATGGTGGCGATCGGGTAAGGGCCGTCCGAAATGTGCAAGAGCGTCAAGGTCGTCCCCATGCCTGTGAGTTCGGGATTGCGACGAGCATGATCGAGGATGGCCTCATGTGCATCCTCGACGATGTCCATCAAGACCTGATCCGCCCTGTCCGGAACGCCGCACAGGCTGGCACGGTCCCCCGCTAGTCGCTGGACGATTGTGTCGATCACGAGTTGACTGGCGATGTCCCCCCCGACATGCCCCCCCATTCCATCTGCCACAGCCCACACCTTCAGGCGATTGTCTATACAGAACGCGTCTTGGTTCGTGGGTCGGACAGTTCCCTTCTCACTGATTCCGTAACCGGTCCATTTCATCATGACGCGGAGACAGCTGTTCAACTAAAGATGCCGGCATGCTGGGGACGCGACGGGACCGTAGCGTCCGATCATCTCGCGATAGAGCCATTCCGACAGTGCTTCGAGGTTGCGGGTATCCGCCGCGTTGTACCGGATGAGGAGGTCCAGCGAGGCGGCATCGCCGGCCATCCAGCGAGTCCAAAGTCTGACCGCGTCCCAGCCATCGAAATGAACAAGATCCGGATCACGGGCAATGTTCAGTTCCCGTTCAATACGCTTCAGGCCCCCCTGCAAGCCAAGTCGCCTCGCGGCGAAACACAGGTCAAAGTGGGGTAGGGTGAAGCGGACCAGCGGAAACTTAGCCTGCAAGTAGGGCACATCAAACACGCTGCCGAAAAACGTGACGAGGAGGTCTGCCTGATCGAGTTCATCCTGCAAGCGCTCGCTGGACAATGTATCTCCACTGAGCAGGGTACTCATCCGCCCATTTCCATACAATCCCACTACGGTCACGTCCCCCTCATGCGCCGGCATGCCTGTCGTTTCAATGTCCAGGTAGAGTGTGCGGTGCCGGAACGTCTCGAATAAACGCCAATGATCCCTGCCTTTCAGGCATCGGGCAAAGTACCGGGAATTTCCTTGTTCGAGGGCCGATAGGGCTGCCGTGAGCTCGCGATCATAGAGGTCTTTGCGGAGGGTGGAGATTCCGGTTAGGGCGGGGCGGCGCAGGAATGCGCTCCAGTCGCGGATTCCATCATCCCATAGGCGGCGCTCAGTCGAGGGTCCGATGCCTTTGAGATGGACGAAGGTGGAGGTCAGCACGCCGGGATTGTAGCCTTGATTTCAAGTGATAAACAAGCTAAGGTCCGCTGATGACGCGGATTACACGCGTTTCACGATCGGTGTGCAATCGGCAGGTGACGATGGCGGCGACAACAGGGAACTCACATAAACGGATTCGAATCCGGATCGGTGCCGTGCAACTGGAAGCTGAGCTGAAGGCGAACAAAACGGCAGAGGAAATATTTAAGGCCTTGCCGGTGGAAGAGTCGGTCAATGTGTGGGGTGAGGAGTTATTCTTCAAAATTCCCGGCGTGAAGGACCACCGCGAAACCGCCACGACTCAGGTCAAAATCGGCGATGTCGCATTTTGGGGAGCCGGACAGGTGTTGGCGATTTTTTTCGGGCGCACACCCATGAGCATGGGAGCGGATCCGGTCCCGGCCGATCGCGTGAATGTCATCGGGCGGATCGTGGGGGATGCGACAGTGCTGCGACAGGTGATGGATGCTCCCCGGATTCGTGTCGAGCCGCTGTAGAGTTCACATGCTCCACTACCATGGGCTTGTCCGTGAAAGATTGTCGGGCCTCGTGCCGATGAGAACAGCGTCATGAGACTGGCCAAAGAGCGCATTCACCATATGGCCGACAGTCTGATCGGGCGGCTCCATGCGCAAGGGTTCATCGAGGTGACAGGGGATAAGAAAGCCATGCGCGCCTCCCTCGAACAGACGATCACTGAAGAATTGGCGGTCGAGGACCGGTTGAATTCGGAGATCCGGCAGCTGATGAAAAGTTATGAGAAGGAAATCGAGCAGGGCCAGGTGGACTATCAGAAAATGTTTACCATGATCAAACAGAAACTCGTGCGGGAGCGAGGAATCATCTTGTAATGGTGATGAGTGAGGACAAGGTCAGTCACTTGTCGCATGTGATTCTCGGGGCAATCAAGAAAAGCCCGCTCTGCCGACTCAAGCAGGATGAGGGCAAAGTCCTCCGGGAAATCAAACGAGTGCTCGCATCCGAGTTGGCCCTCGATGAAGAAATCGATCGAAAGGTAAAAGCCCGGCTGGCCTCCTACTCCCGTCCCATCGTCGAGGGGAGCCCCGAGTGGGAAGTGCTCTACAGGAAGGCCTGTGAAGAAGAACAGAGAAAGCACACAAGATCATGACTGTCGGCCCCCGATAGTCCGCACGTCTTATGGAACGAAGTAGGTGACGTTATGAAATGGATTGCTCTGGCTGTCTCGATGGTGGTGATGCTCACCGCGGTCTCCTGCGCTAAACCGAAACCGAAGCCGCTGGTTCCTCTCGTCCTCGCGCCTGGAGCGCCTCCTCAAGCGGTGACGCTCACCCAGCGGGGGACAGAAGCGTTCTCCGCAAAGCAATTTGTTGACGCCAAGACCTTTTTTGACCAGGCGGTGAAGGCGGCCCCGAATTCCGGCGAAGCGCATTACAATTATGCGTTGGCGCTCAATGCCGTGGGAGAAACTGAAGAGGCCCGCCAACACTTCATCGATGCCGCCAACCTGGCTCCCGGCGACAAAGTGATTTGGGATTCGCCGGCATTGAGGCCGTTCGGCAATCCCGACGTCCCGAAAGGGCCGGCGAAGGAGCACCCATATGGGACACAGAGGCCGACGTTTGGCGGCGGGCCGCGGTGATGCGACGAGAGGACTGAAAGAATGGCCAAGGAAATCGAAGTAGGACATAAGGCGCCTGACTTTTCGTTGCCGGACCAGGACGGAAAGAAAGTGAGGCTGAAGGACTTGAAGGGGCAACAGGTGGTCCTGTACTTTTACCCCAAGGACGATACTCCCGGCTGTACCACGCAGGCTTGCGGGCTGCGTGACTCGCTGTCCTCCATCAAAAAGACAGGAGGGCTGATCTTGGGGGTGAGCCTGGATGGACAGGCCTCGCATCAGAAATTCATCGCCAAGTTCGGTCTGCCGTTCCCCCTCCTGAGCGACGAAGACGCAAAGGTTTCCAAGACCTACGGTGTGCACAAGTTGAAAAATATGTACGGGAAGAAATATTGGGGCATCGAACGGACCACCTTCATCATCGACGCGGACGGTAACGTGTCGGCCATCTTTCGCAAGGTCAAAGTGGATCAGCATGTGGAAGATGTCTTGGGTGCGCTGCGGAGCTCTTCCTAGGCAATCTGCCAGTCAGGCTGTGCCGGAAATCGTGCAGCCCGGATCTATCCCCGTACCACTATGGATGCCCTCGAAAAGACTTGGCATGCGAGTCGAGCGGCCGTGCTCTCCATGGTGCCGGGGCTCGGCCATCTCTATATCGGTGAGAAGCGTGGCTACTGGGTCCTTCTTGTCACGGTCAGCGTCCTCGGGGTGTGGCAAGTGAATGGGATCGCGGCGGCCATACTGTATGGCGTTCTCGTCACGGTCGCGGTCTGGGACACCGTTCTCATCGTAAAACGGGATCGCGGACTATTCTGACGACCGTCATGAGCTCGAAGAGGAGCGCCGCCGGCGGCATGCCGATCATCTCAGCCTCCATGCAGCAGCGGGTGTGGTTGACGGGGATCATGCTGCTCGTTCTTTTACAGTCCGGTGGCGTCTCTGAGGCCGCATCAAAGATTTCTGCAGTCCTGACGGCCAGAGATGCTCTGACCGCACCCAATCATCCGGCGCGGATCGTCGCCAGGCTTGTGCAAAAAGGAATGTTGACTGAGACGGGGCTCGGCGGAGAGTCATTGCAACTGGAAGTCGCCGGGAAGGTCGTTGGGACGGCGATGACCGGCGGTGACGGACGCGCCTACTTCGAATATAGCCCTAAAATGCGCGGCAACTATCCGTTCACGGTCACCCTGAATCCTTCCCCAAGAGTAGAAACGGCGAAAGCCTCCGGCCTGCTCGGTGTGTGGGAACATCGACGGCCGATCCTTTTTATTGAGGCCCTCGCGCTCATGGAAGAGGGCGGCGATCCCTCCGGCCTGTCACTGCCGATTGGGAAAAGGCTGCTCGGTGAATGGAAAGCGCAGCCGGATGCGGCAGAAGAATTGTCCCGCTTGGCGCAATTTTATTTCAACGTGATCTATCTTTTGGATCACCGTGCCGACAACGCGGAATTTCGCACGTGGCTGATCGAGCATAAATTTCCAACGGGAGTCATCATGCAGACCAACCAGGGAGCGGAGGGGTTGGGAACGCTGCTGGACGATCTGAAAAAAGGCGGCTGGACTGCCACCAAGAACGGCATCGGTCGGTCCCGCGTCTTTGCCGAGACCTTGCTGGAGCGTCGCATGGAAGTGGTCATTGTGCCCGAGCCGAGTAAAGGTGACACGCCTCGCAAGGCGAAAACCGCCAAGAACTGGAAAGAGGTACGAAAACAATTGTAACGGGCATCCGGGATGGACACAGGCGGCGCCGGGCGTCGGTTGAACAGCCGCCACACGACCGCACCGGTTCACTCCGGTTCCTCAATCGTGCTATCTTGGCCGTGGCTGTACGCAAGTCTTCTTGAGGAGATTGAGCACATGTTACTCGACGGAAAAAAGGGGTTGATCATCGGTGTGGCAAACAAACACAGCATCGCGTGGGCTATTGCGCAATCGGCTGCGCGCGAGGGCGCCCGGTTGTTCTTTAATTATCAGAACGAGCGCCTGCGTGAGAATGTCGAGGAACTGGTGCACACGTTGCCCGGCTCCCATGCCTGTGCGTGCGACGTATCCGATGATGGGCACATCGAGACGATGGTGAAACAGGTCGGGCAGCATTTCGATCAGCTGGATTTTCTGGTGCACTCCGTCGCCTATGCTCCGCGAGAGGAACTCACCGGACAGTTCGTGAATACGACCCGGCAAGGATTTGCGACGGCCCTCGATGTCAGTGCCTATTCCCTTGTTGCCGTGACGAGAGCGGCAGCCCCCCTGATGACGGCCGGCGGATCAGTCGTGACCCTTACCTACTTGGGCAGCGAGCGCGTGGTGCCTCATTACAATGTGATGGGAGTGGCCAAAGCCGCCTTGGAAGCGACGGTTCGGTATCTGGCCCACGACCTCGGGCCAAAAAATATACGGGTCAATGCGGTGTCCGCGGGACCGATCAAGACGCTGGCCGCGCGCGGGGTATCGGGTATCAGCAAAATGGTCGATCACCACAGGGAGTTCGCCCCATTGCGCCGGGCGACCGAACAAGGAGAGGTCGGCGATACCGCCCTGTTTCTCATCAGTCAGCTGGGCCGCGGGATTACCGGAGAAGTGATTTATGTGGACGGGGGGTATCACATTCTCGGTTCCCTGGCGTCGGCAGAATAGCGGCGCCTCGTCAATCCATCGGCTCAGCCGCATGCGGATAGACATGTTGACATGGGGTCCAGACAGCACCTCGCGGAAATGGGGATCCTTCTGGATACCGTATCGCAGCGCGCGACGATCTTGAACACACCTGCCTACGTTTCCCAAGCTCTGCCTCAGTGTTTCCGTCAGAATGTCAGCCGAATGAACCTCGGTCCTGCGAAGATCACGACCATGGTCTTGCTCATGGCTTCTCTTAACTGGGAGGTCGCGTTCGGTGCAGCCGATGTGACGCCCAAAACCGATCGGGAAGAGGCCGGATTATTGGGAGATGTCAAGACAGTGATCACAACGGAGGTGCTGTTGGTTGAGACCGATCACTATGATGCTGCCGGGCGGCTTCTGCGCCGGATTGAGGAAACCTCCGAGCGAAAGGACATGTTGGGCGCCCTGATCTATATTTCGACCTATGATGCTGAAGGGAAACGAGTATCGGAATCGGTGCAGGATGGTCAGGGAGCGATCGTCAAGCAAACCGTCTATGGGTATGATCAGCGAGAGAATCGAATCACGGAGGTCTCGGCGTGGGCCAGTGGCGCCTTTGAAAATGCATCATTTTACGAGTACGACGATAAAGGGCACCGGATCAAGGGCCTCCATTTCAACGCGCCGAACCTCATCAACCGGAACACCTTCCACTATGACGCGCAAGGAAGGGTCATCCGGGAAATGTACAGCAGAAACTATACCTACAAGCGGCACAGCGAGCGTCCGGTTCGGTTTCAGGGATTCGACGACGGGTATGAAGTCACCATTCGCTATGACGGGCGAGGTCTCATTACCGAAAAACTCATCAGCGATCTGAAACGAGTCCGGCAATCCCGATCCGAGTTTGAATACGATCACAAGGGAAGCCAGGTCGAAGAGCGGATCTATGACGCGAAGAATGTCATGACGGAACGAAAGCGCTACGACTACGAGTATGACCCGCAGGGGAACTGGATTTCAGAAACACTTGAATGGTGGGAACTCAAAAAGCCCAGGCCTCAGCTCAAGCGGACTCAGACGCGGGAACGCAGGATCACGTACTTCAAGTAAGGGCGCGATGGTTTACATCTCCTTCCTTTTTGGCACCCGTTTCCTTTAACATGAGCGTTGGTCGGTTCTCCTGATTCAGAGGGCATGGGGCGGATGCGGGCCAAGACTAGTTTTCACTGCCAGGCATGCGGCCATCAGGCCCCCCGCTGGCTCGGACGGTGCCCCGATTGCGGTGCGTGGAACACCCTGAAAGAAGAACGGATTCCCGTTGCTCCGAAAGGCCGTTCGGCCCTCTTCAAGACGAGCGCGTCGGACGCGACGCCCATTTGCGATATCGAAGTGGTCGGTGAATCCCGTCGTGTCACGGGCATCGGGGAATTTGACCGCGTCTTGGGCGGCGGCGTCATCCCAGGCTCGCTCATTCTGATCGGTGGCGATCCCGGGATCGGAAAGACGACGTTGCTCTTGCAAGCACTGCCCCGTCTTGGACTGCCGGACGAACAACTCCTCTACGTCTCCGGTGAAGAGTCTCCGCGACAGATCAAGATGCGCGGGGAGCGGCTGGGCGTGGCCCATCGAAATCTTCTGATCCTGGCGGAGACCTCGCTCGAGCAGATGCTCAAGGCCATCCAGGAGATCCAGCCGGCCGCGGTGGTGGTCGATTCGATTCAAACCGTCTACACCGAACAACTGACCTCCGCCCCCGGCAGTATCAGTCAGGTGCAGGAAGTGGCCGGCCAGCTCATGTGGTTTGCAAAACGGAGCAATACGCCGGTGTTCATCATCGGCCATGTCACGAAAGAAGGCGCGATAGCCGGCCCGCGATTGCTCGAACATATCGTCGATACCGTGCTGTACTTTGAGGGGGACAAAGGTCACAGTTTCCGCATCCTGCGCGCGGTAAAAAATCGATTCGGATCGACCAACGAAATCGGCGTGTTCGAAATGAAGGAGACGGGCTTGGAGGAAGTGGGCAATCCGTCCGAATTGTTCCTTTCCGAACGACCGCAACAGACCAATGGCTCCGTGGTCGTCTCGAGCCTGGAAGGAAGCCGCCCGATTCTTGTGGAGCTCCAAGCGCTGGTGTCACCGACCTCGTATCCCATGCCGAAGCGCATGGCCAACGGCGTGGAATTGAATCGGGTCTCCCTGCTTATTGCCGTGATGGAGAAGCGATTGGGACTGCATTTGTCAGGGCAGGACGTCTATGTGAACGTGGTCGGCGGGATTCAGATCGACGAGCCGGCGATTGATTTGGGGTTGGTCGCCGCCATCACATCGAGTTTGCGGGAGTCGCCGATCGATCACTTTACGATGGTGGTCGGCGAAGTGGGCTTGGGAGGAGAAGTTCGGGCCATCAGCCAGGCGGACCTGCGCATTCGAGAAGCGGCGAAGATGGGGTTTCGTCGCTGCCTCTTGCCGGAACGGAACTTGACGAAACTGGATCCGGTGGAGGGCATCGAGCTGATCGGCATTCGCGAAGTGGGAGAAGCGCTGGATGCGGTTCTGGCCTGAAGTACAAAGTGAAAGGGAACAAGGAAAATGTTTTGGAAAGGCGTACTGGCTTGAAGGTACATGTGAGAAGTTAAAAGTGAAAAATGAAATGCTCCGGATTTTTGCCTTTTTGCTTTTTATGTTGAACTTGGCCGGCGCAACCGGCTGCGCATTATTCGGCGCGCCGGACACGGTGCCTCTGCGCCAGGCAACCGTCGATGAATTGACCGCGCTGCTAGCTGAGCGCGAAGCGGCCATTCACACCATGAAGGGATTATTCAGCGCGAAGATTACCGGAGGAATCCTGCCGATCGGCCAGCGGGTCGAAGGCACAGTCTTCTATCAGCGTCCCAATGCTCTTCGACTCCGGGGGTTCAACGCGTTGGGAGGCGAGCTGTTTGAGTTCGTGCAGTTGAACGACGAGTATACGTTGCGATTGCCTTCGATGGGGCGCGAGGTGAACGGTCGATCTTCCGAACCGGAGAAGATGGGACAGCTGGCCCGTCCCTTTCAACTGTCTGTGTGGGCGATGAGCGGAGTCCTGGGAACGGGAGCGATCGCTCCACATCAACGGGTGGTCTTGACGGAAGATGACGATCGCTATCGCCTGGATGTCTTCGAGGGATCCTCGAACAATGTGGACGCTCCCCCAATTCCAGTTCGTAGAATCTGGTTCGATCGGAGAAATCTCCAAGTCGTGCGCGAGGAGCGTTTGTCCGCGCAGGGTGACGTTGAAGCGACGCTGCAATTCGACGATTTCCGACCGGTCGGACAATCGATGAGTCAATCCACGTCGCTGAACAGGGAGTCGGCGGACCGGCAATTGCTGCGACCGTTCAAGATCGTCATGAAGGACGGTCGAGGCCAGGGAAACGTACAGGTGACATTTTACGAAATTATTCCGAATATGCCGATCAAACCAAGTGAATTGGGGCAGGTTTAGCAGGATGTTGAAAAAGTCATCATTTCACCCGCCCAACCCGGGTGCACCAGGCGCACCTTTCACCAAGCTTTGTTCTCGCGGCCCTCACCGTCTCGCCCCCGTCCGCAAACGTAACGCTCATTCTATTTCTTGTAGCGGACCTCGCTGCGGCCGTACCGCGGAACGGCGTGTCTCGGCACGCCGGGGTCGGGCGGGTAAGAACAAGGGCCATTTTGAACATCCTGCGGGCGGGTTCCTCATGTCCCAATGAGCCGATGGTCTCCAGGGGCGTCCAAAATCGTTTTTCGACAGCCGTCTAGGTGTCAGGAACATGAAGATTCTTGCCGTGGATACCGCGACATCCTGCCAGAGTGTCGCCATTCTTGAAGGCACATCCGTTTTGGCTCACGTGGAACAGGATGCACGGGGATCTCATGCCAAGTGGCTCGTGCTCTCGATCGACGCGGCCCTGCGGGCGGCCGGACTGCGCCTTCGTGAAATGAACGGATTAGCCGTCTCGATCGGACCCGGATCGTTTACCGGCTTGAGGGTGGGATTGGCGACGTTGCTCGGCTTTCGAACGGTGCTGGGCATACCCCTCGTTGCCGTACCGACCCTCGAGGCGATGGCGTGGAATGTGCGCACAACCGAAGGGACGGTCTGTCCTATCTTGAAAAGCAGAAAAAACGAGGTCTATTGGGCCATGTATCAATGGATGCCCGACCATCGCCTGCATCGACTGGTCTCCGAGCAGGTCGGGGCACCTGAATCCCTGGCCCGCTCGATTGATGCGCCGCTGACTGCATTTGGAGATGGCTGGGTAACCCATGCACAAGAGATTCGAGACTGTCTTGGTTCACGTGCAACACTCATCAGGGAGGCCGTGCGTACAACCGCGACTCGTCCACTGGCCATTAGCGTAGGACTTGCCGCCGACCGGCGGTTTGCGATCGGGCAAATCGAAGGGATTGGGGTAGCCCCCCTCTATGTGCAGCGCTCCGAGGCTGAGATGAAGTATGAAGAGAGGGGAGGGATCTCGCCTGGTGAGCGGCTCAAGCAACGTGTGGCAAAAAGAACGCAGCGCAAGGAGGGCCGTCCCCCTGTCGTTCGAAAACGGCAAGGAGCTGCCTGATCTATGGATGGCAATGGGCGGCCGCAGCGAATGAAGCAGACAGGTTCCCGACAGTCCGAGTGGCCGTTGATCGAATCCGCAAATGTTGCTGATCTAGAACAGATTTTGCAGCTCGAAGAAGCTTGCTTCTCCGCACCCTGGACGCGCAAAATGTTGGAAGCGGAGTTATCGGGAAATCAGTTCGCGCATTTCTTGATTGCAAAAGGAAGTGGCCTGGAAGACGGGACGACAGGCATCGCGGGATATCTGTGTTTCTGGGTGGTGTTTGAAGAATTGCGGATCATGAATTTGGCGATCAAGGCATCCGTACGACGGCGAGGCATTGCCCGCCGGCTGGTCACGAGAACGCTGGAAATCGGTCTTGAAAAAGGTGCCAGCCGCGCCCTTCTGGAGGTGCGAGCCTCCAACGATCCGGCCCTTCTGCTGTACGAGCACATGGGATTTCGCCGGGTTTCTACCCGAAGCCGCTACTATTCCCATCCGCTCGAAGATGCCGTCCTCATGGAGATGGAGCCCCTGTTGGTCCCGACCCCGCCCGATAGCCCGCATCCTGTATGCAAGCCCGACAAAATACAGAACGGTCCCTCACTATCAACCGGGAGGTGCGACATGCTGACGGAACACGTGATTGCGGAGCGGTTACGCCAATCCAGCATTGAATTCCGCGAGCTTGAGGAGTCCCATCATCGCCTGGATATTGAGTTGGCTGAACTTCAAAAACGACACGTCCTCACACCGTCAGAAGAAGTCGTGAAGAAACAACTGCAGAAGGAAAAATTGGCCAAGAAGGACAAGATGGCCGAATTGATCCGCTCGTATCCGCAACGCGAGGATCATTCGACGGTCCATTGAACGAGATGTCGATGGACCCGATCGACTCGAAGGTGATGGCCACGTCCATAATATGTACGGCATGCAAGATGGACAGGAGATAGCCGGGCAGAATGGCGATTCTAGCTCCCCTCGCGGCACACATTCAGACGCTGAAGCGCCGGTTGATCATCATGGCGATAACGCTGTGCGTAACCTTCGCCTGTGCCTTTACCTATTCGGCCGAAATGGTGGCGTGGCTCAACCGGCCGTTCCCGAATCAACTCGTGTTTTACGGGCCCACGGAGGCATTGTTCGCGTCGATCAAAGTCTCGTTTCTTGCCGGAGTGGTCCTCAGTCTGCCGATTATTTTCTATCACTTCTGGAAGTTTCTGAAACCGGCGCTGCTGCCCAAGGAGCAGCGCTGGGCCATTCCGTTGTTCCTGCTGGCTGGTCTCCTCTTTTCCTTGGGATTGGTCTTTTGTAATCTCGTCATTCTTCCACTCGTCATCGATTTCTTCGTCAGCTTTGGAATGGACCGGGATATCACTCCGGCGCTGGGTGTCGGCACATACATCGACTTCAATGTGAAGTTCTTGCTCATCTTTGGATGTGCCTTCGAATTGCCGCTGGTGCTGACATTGCTTGCTCGTGTCGGTGTCGTCTCTGCCGGCAGGCTCTCACGGTATCGCAAGCATGCGGCCTTGGCGGCGCTCGTCGTGTCGGCCATTGTGACGCCGGACGCAACATTATTTACCATGCTCTTGATGGCGGTGCCGCTGATGGTGTTGTATGAGATCGGCATCCTGGGCGCCCGGTGGTTTGGTCGCGCGAGTGCCGAGGTAGACATGGATCTGCCTCTCGATCCGGACCTTCCCATCACCACCGCCGGTCATAGGGTACGCTGATGAAGATGACGCGACTAGACATGACGGGCTGGTTGCTGGCGCTAGCGCTCGTGGGTGCTGGGATTGTTGTCGTGAGCGGTCCGCAGGCGCGGGCAGAAAAAGAAAGACGCCCTTCCGAGCAGGGCGGAATCCCCGTACCTCCTCGTGGACATGGCGCTCAAGGTCAATCCTCCATGGCGTCCGATGAGGCGGCCAGCATTCAGGCGTTGACGACCGTGGGAAAACAAGTGGTCTATGCCGGATCCTTCGGCATGGGCATATTCCGCAGTGACGATCGAGGTGGCGTATGGTCGTCGGCGAATGAAGGACTGACGGATCCGTTCGTCCTCTCGCTGGCCACGGCGAAAGACGGCACGGTGTATGCGGGAACGTTCCGCGGCGGCGTCTTCCTGTCCCGCGATGCCGGTAAGACCTGGAAGGCTCTCAACGACGGATTGAAACAACTGGAAATCAAAACGTTGCTGGTGTCTTCCAGCGGGATTTATGCGGGAACAGGCGACGGCGTATATATCCTGAACCCCGACCATACGAAATGGTCCGTTCTGACCGGCGGGCTGGATGAGATCCTGGTGCATGCCATCGCTCGAGCGTCGGACGGAACCCTCTACGCGGGGACCTCGGGCAAGGGAGTCCTCCAATTCAAACAGCGGAGTTCAGGCTGGCTCCGCCTGCGACAGGGACTGCGCGATCATGAGGGCCTGGTCGAAAATTTTATCCGGGTGTTGACCATCGACAAGGATCAGGGCATCTATGCCGGAACCTTTGACGGCGGAGTCTTCCGAAGCGGGGATGGCGGACAGACCTGGTCGCCGATCAGCCGCGCGTTACCCAACGATTCCATCCGGGGATTGATCAGTAACGACCGGGGCGTGTACGTCGCGACGGGCCGTGGGATTTTCAAGACGGTCGATAAGGGACGTCAATGGACGCCTTTGAATACAGGCCTCAGCAATCTTTCCGTACAAGTGCTCTTGGATGCCGGCGATGGATCATTTTATGCCGGAACCAGCGCCGGGGTGTTTCGCACCGACAATGATGGGCAGAATTGGACGGCGATCAGCGAGGGGTTGCAAGGGGCCACGGTCGCGCCATTTCGATTTTGAAGACAAAGGAGATCAGGGGGTATGAGTGAGACGAACCAGAATCCACAAGCCACGCTTACCGTCACGTCGAAAGGGGAGAAATGGGGCGAGATCGTCCTGCGATTCTTTCCGGACGTGGCGCCGAACCATGTCAAGAACTTTACGATGCTTGCCGGAGACGGCTTCTACAACGGCACGACCTTTCATCGCGTCATTCCCGGGTTCATGATTCAAGGGGGGGACCCGAACAGCAAGAATGCGGACCGGTCCATGCACGGGATGGGAGGGCCGGGGTCGCGGGTGAAGGCGGAGTTCAACAGCAAGCCGCACAAACGCGGGACGGTCTCGATGGCTCGCTCCAATGATGCAGACAGCGCCGGGTCGCAATTTTTTATCTGTGTAGCCGATTCGAATTTCCTGGATTGGCAGTACACGGTGTTCGGCGAGGTGGTCAGCGGCATGGAGGTGGTCGACAAAGTCGTGAATTCGAAACGGGACGGGCGCGACAATCCTCTCGAACGAGTGGAGATGACGGTGACCGTCACGGGTGACGTAAAGCGTGAAGGGTAAGGCGTGTTTCCTCCTCGCAGCGCTCCTGAGTGCCTGCGCCATTCCCCAAGTGCCTTCTCGCATCGTCTACGAAGATCCCGTCAATTTTGTGCGCCTCGAAACAGACGAAAATGTGCTGCCGGAATGGCCGCCAAGCTACTTCGCGCATCCGACTGCATTTACGGAGGAGCAGATCAGAAGGATTCTCAAAGGTATTACGGTGCAAGAGCATCGCGTGCGCCTTCAGAAATGGTTTCAGGGAGAGGCGCCGAGGGTACCCGTGTTTCGTGAAGAGGAAATCGACTTGTTGGTACCACAGATTGCCGAGGCCCTCGGTCTCGCAAAAGAAAGCGAGAGGGTGACGTATTACCTCAGCCAGCCGCAAACGTCGCTCAAGCGGATCATCACGTCGGGCGGACTCTATCTGAAGGGGACGGAACTGCATTTCATCCTGGGGAACTGGCAGATGGTTTACGGCATTCCGGCGTACGGCATGGTCTACGATCGCCGGTATCCGATGAGCCCCACGGTATCGAAAGGATTTGATGTGTATTTTGAGCAGGAGAATGCCGTGATCCACCAAAGCACGAGCTTTTGGGATTGGTTGCTGGCCAATGTGAAGGACGAACTCGTGATCGACCTGGCCAAGGTATTTCCCGCTCCGACCGTGTGACTGTCTTCACATCCAGGCGCTGTGGGTCATTCCGGCGATCCCTCGGACCCCTCCTGCCCCTGCAGAGTTGTCAGCTTGTGTCCTCACCTAGTACTTCCGGTCGCCCATGAAATCCGGACCTACCTTTTCTTCCCCACCGGCATTGTCAGGAGGGCGACGGCTTACCAGTGAACTGTCATACAGGCTGGCGCCGCGGGACGCGTAGGCCAGCGTGACCTCGGCAATCTTATAGTCGTACTGGGCGTCTGCCAGTTTGGTCTGCGCGCTCGTCACGGCCACTTCCGATTGCGTGACCTCTACCACCGAGCCGAGTCCTAGCTTATAGCGTTGCTTCGCCAGGTGAAGCGCCTCTTGCGCGGTCTTCACCTGTTCCTCCGCCAGTTTAATCTGCTGAGCCCACGTCACGGTTTCGAGATAGGCCGTCGTCACCTGTTGCGTCAGGGCCTGTTCGACGTTCAGCGATGCGGCGTCGGCCGCTTCCTTTTGTGCCCTCGCCTCACTGACTTGATTGTCGATGAGAAATCCCGTGAAGAGGGGCATGGATACCATGGCGCCGGCTGTCCACCAGCCTCCGGTCTGCTGGTTCTGTCGGGGATCGAACGGCTCGTACGTACCGCCACTGACGAGTGCCGACACGGTTGGAAGAAACTGCCGCTTGGCCGCCCGCATGCGTGCGTCCGCGGAAGCCGTCTGTTCCTTCGCCCGCTTCAGTTCTGGATGAGAGAGACTGTCGGAAATCAGATCGCCGAGAGCCCTGGGGATACGGACCTCCGTTGAGACATCCTCAAGCACATAGTCTTCAGAACCTGCGAATCCGATCGACCGGTTCAAGTCGGCGAAACTGGCTTTGAGATCGTTCTGGGTCCTCAGCAGGAGCGACTCTGCGTTGACCAGTTCTACGCGCACCAAATCGAAGTCCAGTTTGGACTTCAGCTGTTGGCGGTGTAAGGCTTCGATTTGACTCGCGATGATGCCCCGTTCGCGCACCGTTTCTTCGGCGATTTGGACGAGTCGACGGCGTTTGAGACTATTCAGGTAGGATCGCTGTACGTTCAAGATGATGAACGCGCGGCGCGCATTCACATCTTCAACCTGGGCCCGTTGCGCCAATTGATTGGATTCCACTAGGTTCTGCGTGTAACCGAAGTCATAGAGCCGCTGGTTGGCGATCACGCCGCCGGCAAACGCCGTTTGGTTTTCCTGAAGCAGCCCTCCCCCGATCAGGAATCGGGGGTTGGAGCGGCCGGCACCGGCGACCGTGTTGACGTCCGCATAGACCTGGGGGTAGTAGAGCGAACGGGCCTGTTCAGTTCTGGCTTCAGAGGCTTTCAGATTCGCGGCGCCTTCATGTAGGAGAGGATGCGTCGTGAGGGCCAGTTCAACGGCCTGGTGGAGACCGAGAAATCGCCCACGCGCAGACCGGTCGAAACTGTTATCAGGCTGGGCCATGACGGGCACGGGCGCGATCATGATGATCAGGAGAACGATGCTCCAGCATGAAAGATGTCGTGGAAAAAAAGAGTGTGTCATAACATCACCTCCAATACGTCTCGATTATCGTGAGGGGTCTGAAGATTGATTGGGCAAAGGCATACCGGGCCGTTCCTGGGATGTGGTCAACGCCTGGTCTGACGGAGGAATCTCGCCGGCCGAGCGGCGTTCAAACTTTTGGGAAGCCGGCTTGGCATTCGGGAGATTGAAGGGCGATGCCTGGACCGGCGCTCCGTCGAGTAGCTTGCGCTTGCCGACGACCACCACGTCCTCGTCGCCGGACAATCCCGACGTAATCTCGATCCAGCGGCCGTCGCTGATGCCTGTTTGGATGGGGATCGTCTTTGCCCGTCCCTGGTCCACGATGAACACGGATGTGCCATTGGTACCGCTGATGATCGCTTGAGGCGGAAGCACGAGGGCGTGGGGAATTTCGCGAAGTCCGATGGCGACCTCCCCAAACGTACCGGGACGCAGCACATGGTCCGGATTGGGCAGATCGATCTCGATAAGGAGGCTGCGCGTGGAGGGATCGAGGGCCAGGGTCGAGCGCGTCACCGTTCCACTGAAGGAGCGATCGGCGGCATCCTTGAGAATCAGGGTCGCTTTGGTTCTTCCGGGAACGATCCGGGAACTCTCGTCCTGCGGGACATTCGCATAGACGCGGACCGTGTTCAGATCCATGATCGTGAACAGGGGAATGGCCCCGGTGGCCGAGGCGGTTGCGACCTGGATCAATGCGCCAGGATCGGCAAACCGTGCCGTGATCGTTCCATCATAAGGAGCGCGGACTTTTGCATAGCCCCGAAGCGCTTCCCGTTGCTCCATGGAGTGTTTGGCCCCTTCAGATGCTGCTTCCGCCACATCGACATCTTGTTTGGCGATGACATCCGGCGACTCCTTCCACACCTTCGCCAGGCGCTCATATGTCAGTTTCTTGATTTTATGATCGGAGACCGCCTGCTGGTACTGCTCTTCGACCTCAGGTGCGTCGATCACTGCCAGCACCTGATCTTTTTTTACCGTGTCTCCTTTGTCCGGGCCGATCCATTTCAAGTAGCCTGAGACCTTCGCATAGAGAGTCGTTTGATAGAGCGGCGCGATGTTCGCCGGAAGGGTGATACGGTACATCAACTCACGCCGCGTCGGTTTCGTCACTTGGACGTCGACCGCTTCGGGTTCCCCTTGAGAGGAACCGTCGTGAACGATGCTTGGAAAAGGCGCAGGCGCGGTGGAGGAGATGCCGTCCTCAGCACGTTGGAAATAAAGATACGCTCCGGTGGCGATGATCACCAGCGCCGCACCGCCGGCAAACGGAACCCAACGCCGGTAGGTTGTCCGAGGCGGGCGGGCCCTGTCTGCTTCTTTCATCAAATGTCCTCCGCCGTGGCGGCAGGTGTCGGCGAATGAGTCCCATGAGGTCGGCGAGCGAGGACGAGACTATGCATGACCGGCACCACCAGCAGCGTCATCACGGTGCTCACGGCCAGACCACCAACGACCGCTCGTGCCAGAGGCACCATGGTCTCGTTCCCTTCGCCGAACCCAAGGGCCAGCGGCAATAATCCCAAGATCGTGGCTAACGCGGTCATGAGGATCGGACGTATGCGACGCCTACCTGCCTCCAGGACCGCATTCTCCGCTGTCGCCCCGGCCCGCACCATCCGGTTGGCAAAATCCACCAGCAAAATGCTGTTCGAGACGACAATCCCCATCATCATGAGGGTGCCGATCATCGACTCGACATTGACGGAGGTGTTCGTCGCATGCAGCATCAAGATTGTGCCGATCCAGCCTAGCGGGACGGCCACGAGGATAATGACCGGATCGATCAATGATCGAAACAGTCCCACCATGACGAGGTAGATCAAGAGGACGGCAAGAGGAAGCGCGAGCGCGAAGTTATCGAGCGCGCTCCTCATGTTTGCAACTTCTCCGCGCAGTTGAATCCTCACATCCTTGGGCAGCTCGATCTGGGAGAGCACTTGTTCGATCTCGTGGGCCACTTTGCCGAGGTCGTTCCCCAGGGGTGTGACCAGAACATTGATCAAGCGTGAGAGATCGTAATGGTCGACAGAATCGGGGCCGGTTTTAAATTTTAAAGACGCCACGTCGCGGAGCAATACAGGAGGTCCGTGACGCTCATCGCTGGACCCGTAGAATCCGTTGGACATATCAAGCTGCCGTCCGGCAAAGGGTGTATTCTGAAGCGCCAAGATGGAGCCGCTTGTCCCCGTTGTCGTGAGGCTTGCGGTTGGTGCCAGAGGAGTCCGTGCCCCGATGATCGGAATATTCAGCAGATCCTCAGTGCTGGTGAGGGACTGTTCCGGATACTGGGCAAGCAAGTAGTATCCGTTCGCGGTCTTCGGGTCGAGCCAATAGTTAGGCGATAAGGCGATATTGGAGCTGATGCCGGTAATCACATCGACAATCACCCGTTCTTGGGTAATCCCAAAGTACGCCGCCTTGGTTCGATCGACATCAATGTGCAGCTCCGGATAGTTTTTGCCTTGCTTGATCCGCACGTCGGCCGTATTGCGGACCTGCGCCACCCTCTGTTGAATCGCCTCGGCAACCGGCCTGATGAGGTCCAGGCTCGGCCCTCGTACCTGAATGTCGATTGGGGCACGGAGGCCGAAATTCAATACATCGCTGATGATTCCACCCGTCTGAAAGGCGACCTCCACGCCTGGCAGATCCTTGCGCAGACGCGACCTCAGTGTCGAAATGTAATCGTCGGTGTGTCCCTCGTGTCCGGTGACAAGATTAACCAACACAAAAGCCGTATGGTTCCCCGTGTTCGGCGCGAAGCGCGCCGCATCGCCGTAATAGAGACCGGTATTGGAAATGACCTCCTCGAGTTCCTGTTTCGGAATGGTCTCTTGAATCAATTTCTCGATCTGACCGACGATCGCCGTGGTCTTTTCGATCCGGGATCCCTCCGGGGCGGTGACCAGCATGGTGAAGTTGCCTGCATCAATCCTCGGGAAAAATTCCGTGTGCAGCCGGGGGATCAGGAGTAGCGCGGTGCCGATCAGCGCGAGGAGGGCCGCCGCGATCACCGCCGATCTGAAGCGGATGCTGGCGCGCAGGAGCGGTTCATACATGGCGAGGACGTAGCGGAACCAGTCTTGGTCGGCCGAGGCCTCGTCCGATGACCCGGCGTGGCCCCCGTGGTAGAGACGCGCCAGGACGACCGGTGTGACCGACATGGAGACCACATAATCCGCAGACATGGCGAAGGCGACCGTCATGGCCAGGGGGACAAAGAGATATTTGACGATCCCGCTGAAGAACATGATGGGCAGATAAACAATGAGAATACATATTGTCGCGACCAAAATCGGCAAGGTCAATTCCGTCGTGCTGTCCTCAGCGGCAGACCTTCCATCCTTTCCCATTTCCAAATGACGATGCAGGTTCTCCTGAACCACGATGTTGTTGTCGAGCAAGGTCCCGATGACGAGCGCCAGGCCCCCGAGGGTCATGATGTTGACAGACTGACCGGTCAGATAGAGCGCGACCAGCGCCGCAGTCAGCGAGAGTGGAATGGCGAGCCCGACGACCAGCGCTGCCTTGGTGCTGCGAAGAAAAACAAAAATCATGAGCCCGGCGAGGCCGGCACCCAGCAGTCCCTCCTTCTGCAAATTAGCGATGGCTTGGCGAATATAGAGTGACTGGTCATAGATGAATTTGACCGACGTGCCGGCGGGGATTTCGGTGAGCCGGTGCAGTTTTGCACGGATTCCGTCCGTCACTTCCAAGGTATTGGCGCCTTCCTGTCTGGTGATCGGAAGATAGGTCGCCTCGCGTCCGTTGACGCGAACGACCGATGTTTGAATGGCGGAAGAGTCAGCCGCGGTGCCGATATCACGCACCAGCACCGGCGTGCCGTTGACGATCTTGATCGGAATGTCGTTGATCTTCTCGACGACGTCGATGAGGCTGTTCGAATAGACGTAGTAATCCAGATCGCCGATCTTGATATCGCCTGCCGGGATGATCGCGCTCTGGGCATTAATGGCCTTGACGATTTCTGACGGTGAGATGCCTCTGGCGACCATGCGTGACTCATCCAGGAAGACCGTAATTTGGCGAACTTTGCCGCCGAGGGGAGGACCAAAGGAAATGCCGGGGATATTGGCAATCTGCTGGCGCAGGTTGAAATAGGCAAGGTCTCTGATCTCTTTTGCACCGAGACTATCGCTGCTTACGGAGAGGAATCCGACCGGTAAGCTGGCGACACCGAATTTGTAGACCGACGGCGGGAAGACCCCAGGAGGCAGCAGGCGAATGATGCTATATGCCAAGCTGGTTAATTCGGATTGCGCCGAGTCGATGCTGTACTCCGGTTGGAAGAACACCTTGATGTAACTGATGCCCGCCAGGGATTGTGACTCGATATGTTCGACATAGCTCGCTTCCACGAAGCGTTGCTCCATCCGCAGCGTGATCGCCCCTTCCATTTCGGCGGGGCTCAGTCCTCGATAGAAGGTCGTCACGAGGATGGTGGGGATGCGGATCTCCGGAAAGATGTCCACCCGCATCTTCTGGTACGACACGGCGCCGAGGACCAGCGCGATCATGCAGATCGCGAAGACGGCGTACGGATTTTTGAGAGCGGCACGGGTCAGCATTGAGTTTCCATCGGCGACATCGACCGATTCCACCGGAACCAATAATTGTGCAGGTCCGTGATGAAATGAAGGAGTTCTTCATAGGTATCGGGTTTCGTCACATAACCGTTCGCTCCTGCCGCGTAACAGGCGGTGAGGTCGGCAGGATCGTCGGATGTGGTAAAGACGATGACAGGCATATGCCTTATCCGCGCGTCGACTCGGAGTCCCCTCAATAAATCGAGACCATGCTGTTTGCCTAGTTTGAGATCGAGGAGGATCAGTGATGGAAGCGATCTGGCTCCGTCTGCCTTTGCGAGAAACCGGAATGCCGCTTCAACGGTAGATTCTATCTGCAGCGAGACTGCGACGCGGGTCTCCTTGACGGCCGCGCGAAACAGTTCGCATTCGCCGGGGCTGTCTTCGATCAAGAGAATGGAAGGACGATGGGTCATGAGTCTTCTGTACGCACGAACCCGCAGGAGGACTCAGCAGGGACTGTGCCCGGAAGAAGTATGATCGTATAGAATTATAGTCGAAATCGATTCCATCAATTAGTTACGATGTAAATATAAACATATTCATGAAGTATAGTTGACCAGTGAGAAGAGAGAAGTCTGGAAAATTTCCAGGAGGACATGGAGAAATTCCAGAGCAGTAGGTAAGCGAGTCAGGTCATCGTTTAAAGACACGGCCGGCTCACCATCTCGCCGGCGTGCGCAAACGTGACGCTCGTTAGTCCTCGCGTCGCGCACCTCGCAGACCGCGCACGATCGGAATGTGCCCGGTCGATGCGCGCAGTGGGAAACCGATTCAGGCCACCCTCCTGAAGGAGGCACAAGCACGCTTGGAGGGAGCATTTATATTCGGCGAATGTCGGCTCGCATGGTTTTGTGCTCTCGGAGCGAGCACCAGGCACCAATCACGTTATCATAGTACAGTCGGTGCTCACTCCATGGGCGCAATTGGACCACTGCGGGTCGGCTGACGAGCGGCAGGCAGCCACAGTTGCGCCAGAATGCGATAGGTTGTTTTTGCCATTGAGTCGATTCATTCTTCTCGCCTGCTCCTCTGAAGCTGCGCCGCAGCGTCGCAATGCCGTCGCAGGCTTTCTCAATCGGATTCAGTGATCATTCATGACGCTCTGGCGCAACCTCGGTGCCCATCCGCTCCAGCCAACCGAGAAATGAGAGTGAACAAATGGCTGTGTTCGCTTGGCCGAGGGCTCTTCTCGGCGTGCCCTTGCTCGGATAAGTGTAAAGGAGCGACAGTTGATCATTGCGGCGTGCAATTCCAAATGAAAAGGGGGAGCAAAGAGGGAGGGAACGCGTGTAACCGTCGTAATGGAGCATTGCTCATGAGCCGCTCGCCTGCTATCATTGTGCTATCGTTTGGAGAACAGTCGACTCAAGGAGGATGTAATGGCACAAGTACTGGTACGACAGTTGGACGACAAAGTCGTGGATCGGTTGAAGAAGCGGGCGAAAGAGCATGGCCGGTCCTTGCAATCGGAGGTCAAAATCATCCTTGAGGAGGCGGTGCCTGACTATGAGGCAGCGTGGAAGCGCATTGAGCGGTTCCGGGGAAGATTAAAGCGGTCTGGCCGAAAATTTAGCGACAGTGCCGCCCTAATTCGTGAAGAGCGCGATCGGTGAACCGCTATGTTGTGGACGCCAGTGTTGCGATTAAGTGGTTCATTCCAGAAACCCACTCAGATTTAGCCACTCGACTTCAGCGTATGACTCACGACCTCCACGTCCCGGCATTTTTTATGCTGGAACTGGGGAATGTTCTTTCGAAGAAGATCCGTCGCGCTGAGCTGACTTCTGAAGAGGGAGAGATAATTTTGAAAGAGGTGCGCCAGGTTCCGCTGCAGCGCCATGCTGATGTTCGGCTCTTCAGGCCAGCCTATGCTTTAGCGCTTCAAACGCAACGCAGCCTCTACGATTGTCTGTATCTCGCCTTGGCCGAGGTAATCGACGGTGCTCTCGTCACGGCGGATCGCAAGTTCTACATGGCCTTGGCAAGCGGAATACATGCTCGGCGGATGTTGTGGATAGAAGATTTACCGGAACAGTGAGGATAGCGTCGGCTGACGAGCGGCGGGCAACTCCGGTTGCGCCAGAATGCGATGGGCCGCTTCTGCCATTGGGTCGATTTATTTTGCCGCCTGTCTCCTCTGAAGCTTGGCGCTTTCCCCGAATGATCTCAGATCAACGCTCTGGCGACAGCCTCCGTGCCCATCCGCACCAGCCGAGCCAGAAGATAATGAAACATAAAAATGGAATCGATGACGGACAATATCCTTCGCCTACCCCCTGTCCTCTTTGGTGGAAATGGGTTTGATTAATACCGTTGCGCCGCGTATTCTCCGCCGATGCCAAGCCCAACGCCTTAAATTTCAAGGACCAAGCAAGACGATATAGTGCGGCGGAGTTATTTTGCGTTGTTTATTCGCCTGGAGCGCCCTCCCTTCGATGGTTAGATGCGAAATCAAAGCGAGGGGTGGTGCGTGGCGGTTCGTTGTTCTTTGTGCCTGCCGAACGCGCACACTCGGAGTGATCAGATACGTTACCACCTTAGAGTGGCACCATGGCTAAGAAACGGATAACCCACAAAGAAGACCCTGAAACATTTTGTAAGCGCGAAATTGAGCGCATGCTTAGAAATTCTCAGACTAAGGCAATTATGCCAGTGATCACTCTCGGTCTACTTCGGGAGTTTCTGAGTAGTGGCAAGCAACTGTTCACAGACGCTGAGATTGAGACTTCCTACAAAATTGCCGTAAAGGAGCTGAAGGAATATCTTCATCATGACGTTCACATTGGCGCAAAGTACTACGATGCTTATGGTAGTCGGATGTCTCGATATGGCGCTCTGAAGTCGATGGGACATCTAAGATACAAGCTGCTATCGCCATACACCGACGTTGCTCACAAACTTTTGGAATGGATTCCTGCCAGAGTTAAACTGCATATCCAAGAGCGTTTGGGGGTGATTCCTTCACTTAATGACTTAGATGCTCGAACCGCTCTGGCAATTGATCGTGAACGATTCCTGCACATGATTCAGGAACAAATAAACAAGACGCCTACCAACTTTGAGATCTTTAGTTTTGCGATTCTGAAAGTCCATCTGGAGAAATTTGCCTGCAAGATCTATCAAGACACACGAACCGCAGCGCATGACAGGGGAGTTGATCTCTCAACCAATTTTGGAGTGGTCTATCAGATCAAGAGGCTACAAATTCGCGCTGAGTCTGAAGCGGACCAAGTGTATGCTGAGCTTAGGTTAACTTTGACAACAAACGAATTCATGATGGGAACGTGATTCTAGGCATTGATGATATTGCGAAGGAAGTGAAGAAATACCTTATCGATATGAAGGTGCAGTCAATAAGCAGACATGACGTTTTTAGGCTTTCTGCCAACTTCGATGAACTGGAGGATAGGCAAAAAGTTTTGCGAGTTGTCTACGAGGAGTTCCGTCGAGAATACTCATGTCGAATTGAGTGATTAAGGAAACCTGGTCCATCCGTCGGAGTCAAACTCAAGGCGTGTCACAAGAGACCCTGCCTTCCACCAAGTCTTCCGCATTACAAATGGCCTTTTCTTCAGAGGGGAAATGGTTCTCGATTTTCGAGATGTAGTCGACCGGATAATTACCCTCCACTACACAAGTTGTTGCCCCACCGAAACCATCGGCCTCCACGACGACCACGTCGTCCTCGAGTGCGAGAAGTGGAGATGAGTAAAGGACTGTGCCGGAGGCATTTATTCCCAGATCCTTCCTAATTGCATCAATTTGAGCTTGAAGGCGTTGGAGTTGTTTTAGCTTTTGCTTTCGGTTCATTCCCCGGAACCACGAGAGCGAAAAGGTTTCATTCTCGATGACAGTATCCTTGTGGAGCGGTTTCAAGAGGTTCTCTAGTATGACTTGGGGTCGGAAGTCAATCCCTTGTTACGCGGGATGTTAATGTGCCTGGATTTTGTTCGCTAGAGGCAAGGGTCTGTTTGAACAGAGAAAGGCGACTTATTTTGACACTTCGATGTACTCGACTTGACTGTTGGGAGGAGGGATGGGCATGCCGTCGGCTCGCAGGCCTTCAAGATGTAACTCAATGGCTTCACGGATCAGAGTTTCTGTTTCGACAACTGTGCTACCAGTCGCGACACAGCCCGGCAAATCTGGAACATAGGCTGCATAGTTCGAGGGTGCCTTCTCAATTACAATCGCATAGCGCACCTTAGTTCGCTCCCTTCTTCCAGCCTGCTTGCTTAAAGATACTACTCAAAGTTCCAGGCGGCAAGTCATCGCTTGGCTTGCCGGCGACGGTCACGCGGCCTGGTTTGGTTTGATGCTTAAACTGCCGGTGGCTGCCTTTCGTGGCGACGAGATACCAGCCGTCTTCCTGCAACCGATCCAATACCTCCCCAATTTTCACGCGCCAAGAATACTGGAGTCGCTGCAAGAAACCAACTGGACTGCCGGAAAAAGGTGTTGGGAACCATTTCAGTCTGAACGGACGAGTCAACCTGCCGCTCCCGATTCTTCGTCTCCTCGACACGATCAGAGAACGTGTAGAATAATGACGATCGATCGGTTAATCTTTCTTTGACCCGATTAATCAATCTTTGGCAATGAGTCTCTTCTTCGAAGGAGGGGAGCATGGGCGAACAGTCAATTCAGGCGCGGACAATCACAAGAGAACGCCTTCGCGGGCACTGCGATGATGTCGGCATTTGTATGAGCGGCCGCCCGATCCTTTTTCTCTTGCTGTTTGGCGCAATGGTGATCGGATCGGCAGCCTTTCTCGTGCCATTGGCGAGCGCGAGCCATCAAGGACATGAGAGTCATGCGGGTGAAGAGACCCATGAGACGATTGGACAGGGATATCCGATCCCGAACGCACCGTTTCAGGTATTCTTCGATCAAGGAAAAACAACGGCGGAAGGCGGGGGACTTGAGCAGGTTCAAGCCGATGCCGCTGTCCAGACCATCATTGATGCCTTCATCTTCATGTCGCAACATCGGACCGATTATCCGCGATTCGATGAAAGCATCAAGAAAGACCTGCTCCAGCACGTCATCATTGAACCCCATGTCGTCAATCAGGATGGGAAGGAATTTGCGTTTTTGGTCGCCCGAACGAAAGACCCAGGCCGGGTGAACTTATTGATCAGTGCCTCGTCGCTGAAAGACAAGGGGTATCTGGGCCATCCCGACAAACTTGTCCCAGTGCTGGCCAGAGAGTTTCAATGGGTCGTCAGTAAAGCGGATACCGCCCCGAAATCCAAAGCCGTCTCAGTCGAGCGAGATCTCAAGCATGCCCCGATACGTCCAGACCAAGAAATCTTGGCCCTGTCGGGGGACGAACGTGCACAGGTCATTCAGCGATTGTTCGATACCTATCTACGAACCGTGGATGACCAGAAGAGCCTGGAGGGTCAGCCATTTTACGACGTCGGCACCACCGCATTGGCTCCGCCCGCTCAACCAGATTCCACGACCAAGCTCTATGATATTCGCGTCCGTGAAGCCCTGCAGAGGATCGTGCGGGATCCGCATTTTGTGGAACACACGCCGAAAGCGGTCAGAAGCCTGTTAAACGGAAAAATTTGGAGCGTGTCGTTTGTCAAAATCGATCAGCGGGATTGGGCCACGCGAACACGAGTGACCCCGGAAGACAAGGCCGTGTCGGTGGGACAACGCGACCACACGATTCAACCGGCCAATATTCTGGTGAATACGTATCGGACGGCAGCTCCGGACGACCCGTTTTATGCGGACACGAAGGGACTACCCATGGGGGCGCTTTCGGCGGACGAGCTGGCTCTCGTCATCGCCTTGGAAATTCAACACAACATCATCGAGAAGTTTATGAGAGGTCACGTGGCCCAGGATGGGCTCACGGCGCCCAAGTGACTGCCGGTGTTGGATGGTTACGAAGCCTTTGCCGTCTTGCGATGGAACTCTGCCTGGACGCGTTCGAGTACAAAGAGTTTGAGCAGCGTCTGATAGGGGACATCTCGCTTATTCGCCAGCGTTTTCAGTTGATCGAGTAGGGACTTCGGCAGTCGAAGTGAAATCGTCTCGGTGGATGGTTTCAATCGAGGAAACACTATGCGACGACCTTTGGAATAATCGACATACTCGGTCGAGTCATGCGAGTCCCAGAAATCCGCTTCCTGTTGTTCATTCTTGAACTTTGGCTTTGCCTTGAACTTGCGCATGGTACCTCCTCCGTTCTTTGGGACTCATGTCTCTTGCTGAGATTATGCGAATCAGTCGCTTTCGAATAGTGAATGCGATAAAAATCTTTCGTCCTGCATCCGTCTGTCCCAATAGAAAATAGCGTGTTTCAACGACCGAATGGCTAGGATCCTCAGCTACGACTAGTGGGAGATTAAAGAAGACCTGCTCACATTCCGATGGTCTAACGCCGTGTTTCTCCCAATTCTTATTGAGATTGGCCTCATCCCAATCGAAACCCTCTAGAGCAGAGAATCTGTTCATTTACTCGTAATCAAGTATATGCTGATAATATACGAACGTAAGCTCGTGATGTCAAAGTAAAGAGAAGGCCTGGAGTTTGGCAAGTCGAGTTGGCCGAGCAGGATGAAGCCGGGTCTTGCATGAAGTATTGATGACCTCTAGACTGTTTCTTGGAGGATCGTTCAGGCAAACCCGTCTTGCTGCACGTTTGCGCAAGAGAAGACGCTGGTTCGATAATAGATTATGCGTCATATCTTCACCCTTTGATCTGGAATAGAAAGGAGCCGTCATGGGTCTCTTCAGCACAATCCTTGAGAAGCTCGGTTTCGGTCGTTCCGCCGCACAGGCCGCACCGGCGCAGGCACCTACGGCACCTGCCCCCGCTGCCCCTGCGCCTTCGAAGGCGATTACTGCTGTCGATGTCGTTGCCAAGCTTGAAGGCCTCGCGGGCAAGCATAAAGAAAAGCTCAATTGGAAGGTGTCGATCGTGGATCTCCTCAAGCTCCTCGGAATTGACAGCAGCCTTACTGCGCGAAAGGAACTGGCCACGGAACTCGGATGCCCCGCGGAGAAAATGGGCGATTCGGCGCAAATGAACATGTGGCTGCACAAGACAGTGCTGAAGAAGCTTGCCGACAACGGGGGCAACATTCCGAAGGAACTCTTGAGCTAGTCGGCCGGAAAAATGGCTGGAAGTTCTCTGCTTGCTGATGCCGAGGCGTAGACCATTTCTGCCGGTCGCCGTGCATATTCCCGCCCGACGAAAAGAATGGTCCTGCCTCGCAGTCAGACCTGCCGATTGTTCCGGCCCAGTCGACGTTGAAACACACGAAGAGCTGCCCTTATACAGTAATTGACGCATACCATGTTCGACGTCATTCTCTTCGAACCGGAAATTCCCTCGAATAGCGGCAACATCATCCGATTATGCGCCAACACCGGCGCGACGCTCCATCTCGTCAAACCGCTGGGTTTCACGCTGGACGATAAGCGGATGCGGAGAGCCGGGCTGGACTACCACGAATTCGCCACACTCATCGTCCATCAGAATTGGGCGGACTGCGCCGACAACTTGAAAGATCGCCGCATCTTCGCCGTGTCCACCAAGGGAGTGCAACGCTACGATCTGATGACCTATGCCGAGGGCGATGCCTTTCTGTTTGGCCCGGAAACGCGTGGGCTGCCGGCTGAGATTCTGGGATCTGTCTCCGAGCCGCGGCGTATCCGCATCCCCATGGTCTCGGGAAGCCGGAGCCTCAATCTATCCAATACGGTGGCGGTGGTCGTTTACGAAGCGTGGCGACAACTTCAATTTGGAAAGTGTATGTGAAGGCAGGCGATACGCTTGCTAGTTAGGCTTGCCGTCATGTATCTCATACCAGTGCGAGCGCATAGTTTTTTAATAACAGGAGATTTGAATGAACGCTCAAGAAAAGCAGCAGGCAGTCGAGATCCTCAACAACATCATGGAGCTGGAACTCGCGGGAGTCGTTCGCTATACGCACTACTCTCTGATGGTTTACGGTTACAACCGCATTCCGATCGTATCCTGGCTCAAGAGTAATGCGGATGAGAGCCTCGTCCATGCCCATAGAGCCGGTGAACTCGTGACCTTACTCGGCGGTCATCCCTCTCTCAAAATCGGCACCCTCCTGGAAACAGAGAAACATGATATGGGAGATATTTTACGAGAGAGCCTCGAACATGAAAAAACAGCCATCGCGAAATATTATGAATTGCTGAAGGCCGCCGAGGGCAAGTCTATTTTGTTGGAAGAATTCGCGAGAGAGATGATCGTCGGAGAAGAGCTGCATCTTGATGAGGTGAATAAGATGCTACGTAAAGCCGGCGATGTGCAGGCATTCAAACCTTAATTCATGGATCGAACTGGTGCCAAGACACGGTGATTTCCTGGCTTCTCCTGGCGAAAGAAATCGCTGCATGCTGCGCCGGTCTCGGGTCCCAGGATGGTGTCGCAACCGGCGAGGCGATGAATGGCTTATTGAGCGAGCTCGTATTTCTTGAGTTTCGTCAGGAGCGTTTTGTAGTCGATCTGGAGGGTTTTCGCGGCCTGAGTTTTGTTTCCGCCGCTGCTGTCCATGACGCGCTGAATGTGCATGCGTTCGATCTCGTCTAGAGAGAGGTATGCTGGATCTCCTGTCTTTGCGTATACCGATGTTTTCGGCAGGACCTCCAGTACTTCTTCAGAGCTGACCGGTTCTTTGCTCCCGGGTCCCATCAACATGATGCGTTCGATCACATTGCGCAGCTCGCGTATGTTTCCTGGCCAACCATAGTCTGCGAGGCACTGCATGGCTTTCGGGGAGAATGTACGTTTGTGCTGCCGGGGCATGCGGGCGGCCTGGAGGAGGTACTCGACGAGCTTGGGTAGATCCTCTTTTCTTTCGCGGAGCGGGGGCACGCGCAGGGTCACCGTGTTGATCCGATACAGAAGATCATCGCGGAAGCGGCCTTGCAGCACGAGGTCCTGCACGTCTTGATTGGTGGCGCCAACGATGCGCACGTCGGCCTGCAGGGTGCGTGTGCTGCCGACGGGACGGTATTCACTCCGGTCGAGGAATCGTAACAGGCTCACTTGCATCGGCCCGGGCATTTCCCCCACTTCATCGAGAAACAGGGTGCCGCCTTCGGCCGCAGAGATCAGGCCCGCCTTGGCTGTCATGGCGCCCGTGAAGGCGCCCTTTTCATAGCCGAATAGTTCGCTCTCCAACAGTTCGCGGCTGACCGCGCCGCTGTTGACGGCGATGAACGGTCCATCCGCTCGACGGCTGAGTGCATGCAGAAGGCGGGCAACGACTTCCTTGCCCGATCCTGTCTCTCCCTCGACAAGAACGGGCGCGTTGGAGGAAGCCACGTGCGCAATCTGCGCGCTCAATTTCTGCCAGGCGGAACTCGATCCTTCCACGATGATGTCGCGCGCAAACCCGCCATGTCGGGCCGCCAGATTTTCCTGACGCAAGGCGCGCACCGTTTTAAGTTTAGTCAACGCGGACTTGATCGCCGCTGCATCGAACGGGATGTCTTTGACTAGAAAATCCCAGGCGCCGTTCTTGATGGCATCGACCGCGTCTTTGACCTCCCCGTGTCCCGTCAGCATGAGGACATCGACATCCGGTTGATGTTCCTTCACCCAGCGCAGCACGGCGCGTCCGTCGATGCCAGGCATGCGCAGGTCGGTGATCACACAGTCAAAGGAGGATGCGGAAAGTCGATCCAGGCCTTGCTGGCCTCCGGCCACCGTGTGCACGTCGCACCCTTCTTCACGGAGCGCCTGCTCCACGATCAGGCGCACATATTCCTCATCATCGATGATCAGCGCGCGCATCATCCGACCTGATCGGGAAATGCCAGAAAGACGGTCGCGCCTTGGCCTTGCGCCGAGTCCACCCAGACCCGCCCGCCGTGTTTTTCCATCACCATCTTCACGATGGCGAGACCCACACCGGTCCCTTCGTATTCCTGCGAGCTATGGAGTCGTTCGAAGAGCCCGAAGATCTTTTCCTTCTGCCCCATGTCGAAGCCGATGCCGTTGTCCCGAACCCACAGTAGTCGTTCCGTCGGCGTCTGTTGTCCACCGATGCGGATCTCTGGGGGAGACGCGTGCCGGGAAAACTTGGCCGCATTGTCGAGCACATTGACCAGGGCCTGCCGAATACTGACCGGTTCGCCGAAAAGATCGGCAAAGGGAAGGTCGATACGAATGCTGGGTTTGGGTTCTTGTGCGTGACCCAATCGTTCCCCGACCAGGCTCCCGATCATCTCCGACACATTGAAGTGCGTACGCGGGAGGTCCTGTTGTTCCAACCGTGAATACTTGAGTAACGCATCGATCATATGGGTCAGGCGCAGGGCCGACCGCCTGATCACGTCGATGTGATGGCGTGTCTGGACATCGGTTGATTCACTGAGCTGCTTTTCCAACAACGAGGAAAAGCCTTCGATTTCTCTCAGCGGGCCTTTCAGATCGTGGGCGATGGAATAGGTGAAGGCTTCCAGCTCCTTGGTCTTCCGAACGACCATCGCGGTCTGCTCGCGAAGATTCGTGACCATGGTCGACACCGCGGAAGCAAGTGTACCGACCTCATCCCGACTAGGCCAGGGTTCGAAATGGGCGTTCAAATCCTGATGAGCGACCCGATCGGCCGTCACGGCGAGTCTTCTGAGCGGTTGCGCAATGGCCCGACGCATGGCGGTGTACGTGACGACGATCAGAAGACCCAGGAGGGCCACGACTCCCAGCACCACCAGTCGTGCTTCGTTGACCAGCCGATCGCCTTCGAGTTTCATCTCCATGTCGATATTTCGGTGCACGTCGACTAGTGCATTGATGGCGCGCTCCAGGCCGGTCACCGTCTCTTCATATCGTCGAATGCTCTCCGCAAGACGTTGAGAATCGGGCGACGTGTCGGCGAGTTGCCCGGTGAGCAGGTTCCGATGTGCGACAAAGCGCTTCAATCCATCGACGATAGATGCGGTGGCCTGATCTTCCTGGTCGGCCAGATCTACGCGCTGATGCTGAGTCAACATGCCGAACAGGATGGGATGAGTCCGCGCCGCGTGGTTGCTGCGATAGGTGTCGAGCGCTGTGGACATCTGGGCGTGCAACCCATCGATCTGCTTGATGGTTGCCGCCTGTTCAACCGACGTGTGATGTTCGACAAGATGGTGGACGTGCTCGCGAAGACGGGAGAGGTCTTGCTGCATCGTCGCGGCGGTGATGACGGCGGGCACCGTGATCCTCTGGTGGCGATCCACATAGCTATTGACCCGCGCGAGATAGAACAGGAGCGCCGCGAAGGTGATGAGGAGCAGGGTCAGCATCACTCCGAAGGAGACGACGAACTTTTGCCCGATGGTGAGATGACGGAACCAACCGGTGAAGGGTCCTTGCATGCGGCTACAGTATCACAGGGTTGATACTGGTACCAGCAGGCGGCGGCCGCAGGGATCCGATTGCATCCTCGCTCCTATGAGGAAGGAACATGTGCCTTCGGCTCGATCGTGGCCGTATTGCGCATTTGCGCCTGGATGACATTGCTGCCGGGTGGGACACTCTGAGTCAGCCAGACATTGCCGCCGATGATCGACCCTCGACCAATCTTGATGCGCCCCAGAATCGTGGCTCCCGCGTAGATCACAACGTCGTCTTCCACGATTGGATGGCGGGCGTTGCCCTTGATCAATCCATGTTCATCTCTCGGGAATCGCTTCGCGCCGAGGGTGACGGCTTGATACAGACGGACACGCTGGCCGATGATTGTGGTCTCGCCGATGACCACACCGGTGCCGTGATCGATGAAGAAGTGTCCACCGATATCTGCGGCAGGATGAATGTCTATTCCGGTGTTCGAATGGGCGATATCCGATATCAGGCGCGCAAGCAGGGGAGCACCCCAACGGTGCAGTGCGTGCGCCAAACGGTAGTAGATGATGGCGGTCATCCCCGGATAGCAAAGTAGAATCTCTGACGGGCTGGTGGCAGCGGGATCGCCTCGATAGGCAGCCTGCAAATCGCTAAACAGAAGCGCACGAATGGCGGGCAATTGAGCCGCAAAATTCGTGGTGATGTCGATGGCGGTCTGAGCGATACAGGGGTCATGTTGGTCGTTCGGATCCGACACAAACAGAAGCCCTTTACGGACTTGATCCTGCAAGTCGGTCAATGTCAGGTGGAGCTGGTTGCCGACAAAATAGTCAATGTTCCCCTCATTCAAGTCCGTCCGGCCGTAATGGGTCGGAAACAGGACGGCGCACAAGCCGTCCAATATGCCGAGTAGCGCTTTGCGTGACGGCAACTCACGAATACGGCCCAGGTGCCTCACGTTATGCGTATGTTCACGTGATTGTCTGAGGTCGGCCACTACCTGATCCAGGTTCCAGGTTGGTTGAGACTGGTCGGGATATCGAACCGGTTTGCTGTTCATCATCAGTGTCTTTTGAGTTGGTGAAGGGCCTGCACCAACGCATCGATCTCGCCGGTCGTATTATAAAACGCCAGCGACGGACGAACCGTTCCGTTCAACCCGTATCGGTGGACGGTTGGCTGCGCGCAGTGGTGCCCGGATCGGACCGCAATGCCGTGGCGATCCAAATGCCGCGCGACGTCATCGTTCGGAATCCCGTCCATCACGAAGGACAAGACACTGGCCTTGTCAGACGCGGTTCCGATCGGGTGAAGACCGCGGACCGATGACAATGCATGTGTCGCATACTGCATGAGTTCATGCTCATAGGCGGCGATGGCGGGCATGCCGATCGACGTCACGTAATCGATGGCGGCGCTTAAGCCGACGACGCCGGCGATATCTTGTGTTCCTGCCTCAAACTTTTGGGGACTGCCTTGATACGTCGTTTTGGTGAAGGTCACATCCTTGATCATATTGCCGCCCCCTTGGTAAGGCGGCATGCCTTCCAGGAGGGCGGCCTTGCCGTACAGAGCGCCGATTCCGGTCGGTCCGAAGATCTTGTGACCGGAGAACACAAAAAAGTCACAGTCCATCGCCTGGACATTGACCGGCATGTGAGGCGTCGATTGCGCGCCGTCTACCAGGACCGGGACACCGTATCCATGGGCCAGCGCAATAAGCCGCTCGACCGGATTGATGGTACCCAAGGCATTCGAGACGTGGGTCACCGCCACAAGCTTGGTACGAGATCCCAGTAGCGCTGCAAACTCTTCGACGAGTATCTCACCGGCTTCATTAATGGGCGCCACCCGGAGCGTGGCGCCTGTGTGTTCAGCCAGCATCTGCCAGGGCACAATATTCGCGTGATGTTCCATGGTCGTGAGCAGGATCTCGTCGCCCCGGCCGACATGTGTGCGGCCATAGGTCTGGGCTACCAAATTGATGGCTTCCGTCGTGCCTCGGACGAATACGATTTCCTTGGGATCGGCGGCCCCAATAAATCGCTGCACTTTTTCGCGACCCGCTTCATACAGTTCAGTCGCGCGGGAGGCCAAGGTATGCGCGCCTCGGTGAATGTTGGAGTTGTCGCGACTGTAAAACTGATTGGTGGCCTCGATCACCGTCCGAGGCTTCTGTGTCGTAGCCGCATTGTCCAGCCACACCAGCGGCCGGCCATTGACCTCCTGGTGCAGCAAGGGGAAATCTCTGCGGATTGCGTCCACGTTCAATAGAGACGGGGTTAGGCCCCGCGAAGCAGGGGATGCAGGGAAAGCGTGGGCGCCTGTATCAGAGGCGTCCAGAAAATAGAAACCCCGTGTAGATAGATCCTCGGCGTCAGGGAAGGGGAAGCGAGCATGCGAGGACGGTGGGGAAGAGGTACTTGCGGGGTGACCGGCCAACGATGTGTGCGTGGCCGTCCGGGTTGATGGCGCGTCTATGCTGCGCGGGCCGGCGCCGTTGCAGTTTGGTTCGCCGAAGGGATAGGCCTCGCCGGAACGGGGGTCGTGTCCGCCGGATTGCGTGCCGGCTACGGTTGCCGGAGATGATGTCCCTTGTAGCCCAGGGTGCACGGGCGGATGCGTATCGGACGTTGCGGACGGATAGCCGCTGGCTAAACCGGGATAGTTCGGGGTGCTCGACGGCACTGTGCTCGGCGTGGGGAGTCCGGTAGGTGCGGCGGCGGTGCCGGGCACAATTCCCGTGATGCGGCCCGCCTCCGTCGATGGGGTAGTTGATCTCGGTTGAGCACCGGGAGTTGAGGCCGGTTCGGAGGTACGGCCGGGTGAGTTCGAAAAAAGCTCGTTGGCCAACTGGGTGATCCATGTTGTGCCGAATGGGTCGTCGTCTGGGACTATCACGTTGTCCGTTGGTGGTGTCATAGATTATCCCTTGGGATAGACGTAGTCGTGATAGAACTTCACGGACACGTTATCGAGACGCGCGATGGCGTCTTCGGTCAACACCGCCGTCGCGAAATAGCGCGTGATCAAATGCGCAGCGATGCCATGTTCGTTCGTCCCCATGTAGCGGACGGAAAGTCCGGCTTCGACTTCCCCCGTCACGCCGGCCTTTTGCAACCCGACGACGCCCTGCTGCGGTTCCCCGACGCGCAGGAGCAGAATACTGGTCTTGCCGGCTCTGTCGATTTCCAACTTGTTGCTCGGGATCACAGGAATGCCGCGCCAGGTTATGAACGGAGACCCGAGAAAATTCACCGTAGGCGGTGGCACCCCGCGCCTGGTCGCTTCCCGTCCAAACGCGGCGATGGCCCTGGGATGGGCGAGGAAAAATGCGGGTTTCTTCCAGACCAGGCTCAGCAGCTCGTCAAAATCATCGGGAGTTGGGGTACCCTTGCGAGTCTCGATTCGCTGCGCCGGCACGACTTCTTTCAAGAGGCCGAAGTGCGGATGATTGATCAGCTCCCACTCCTCGCGCTCCTTCACCGCTTCCACCGTCAGCCGCACTTGCTCGCGCAACTGATCGATGCGATTGCTGTAAAGATCCGTCACGCGGGTGTGCGTGTGTACGACCGTCTGGATGCTGCTGAGGTGATACTCGCGCGGGGTGAGCTCGTAATCGACGAAGGAGGTCGGCAGCTCCGGCTGGCCGCCATCGACGGTCAACACATCCACTTGTTCTTCGCCAAAATCATTTGCCGGTTCGCCCTTGGCGGCCTTGGCGACCCGGTTGACGCGATAGACCCCGCCATCGATGTTCACCCAGGGGAGCAGTTTGTGTAGCCATCGCGGGGTGATCTGCACCATCTGCGGCACGGTGACCGTAGCGGTGGCAAGATTGCGGGCAGCCTTGGCGCTTAAACTCAATCCCTGTTCAGTCGTGCGTGCATGTTCAGCCATACTGGAGTCCTTTCTGATGTTGTGGGTGCAATTGCCATGGATCCGAAATGAGAGTCGCACTGCTCTTCTGCTGTTCCTGCAGGCGACATTCTTCAACTGTTGAAATCTTTTTTTTCGATACTGATGTACCACCTGCGCCGATGTCGCAGAGTACGTCACGATGTTCTCGTCCAGGCCGAGTTCTTGAGCGACCCTTCGTGCTGTTCACATATATGCGCCTGACGAAAGGGATCACCGCCCCCCGCCCATGTAGAAGAGAAATTCCAGCCGGTCACCGTCCTTCACTGGAGCCGTTCCAAGGTGATCCCGCTCGATCATCGTATCGTTCAGTTCCACGGCGACCATGTGGGGGTCGATCTTTTTGGCTTTCAACACGTCTAAGACGACCGATCCCTGAATGTCCTCTGATTTTCCATTGATGATGACGACCATACACTCTGTTCTCCAATTGATTCGGGTGCGCTACTAGATAAACAGCGTCGTTTCGGCGCTCGACGTTAACGCCAGAATGGCGGGCAACCCCATGACTGCGTCCACTTGCTTGGTGACGGCTTCCGGGGCAACCCCCATATACTCGAGGCCTGCACTGCAGGCGACGAGTCGGAATTCACCCACCAGGCGGGCTTCGTTGAACATCTCGGAAATAGTGGGGACCTTCTTTTCTCTTAACAGGCGACGAACTTGGTCCGCGGCCTCAATACATTCGGGAGGAAAGTCCATTTCATCGATCTGCCCTTGAGCCAGTTTCCTGATGGTCCAGAACAACAGAATGACGGTAACCTCTTTTCCCATCGCCGCGGCCGTGAGCCCCAATGTGGCGGCCTGGTGGAGCTTATCGTACGTGGCATTGTGAGCAAAAATTACGAATCGCGGTTTTTGTGCCATGGGGTGCCCTTTTGTGAGTCAAGCAGTCCGCAGCGCATCAGGCGATCCATTCGTGCGACCGCGCCGATTCTGTTTCTGAGATCCGACGCCTGCGTTTTGTATCAACCTATGGACGCATCGGAGGCGTATTGCCGCGATCCAGTCCTGGTTGGACCGGCATGGAGGACAGAGCCTCCCGATATCGAATCTCCAGGTCTTCGCGCTGATCGGGAGCGAACCATCGCCCGCCGGAACTCACCCTGACGAGGTACTCCTCAGGCTCGAAATTCACATCGAATTCCGCTGGGACTTCAGGCACGTTCGGCATCTGGCGGTCATACTTGCTGATGTCCGGTCCCGGACTATGCCGATCATGCACCCCGCTCAACGACAAGAAAAGAATAGGGTCTCGCAGCGACAGCCAACCGGCGGTGGTTTCTTCTTCTCCATGCTCTGTCGCATGGCTCAAATGGAAGTGGATGCGTTCGGACGGCGAGGCCTGAGCCAGCGCCTTCGACAGCGCCGGTGCGAGGATGAGGATCTCCTCGTCTCGAAACGCCCTGGTTTTATCGGCTTGACCGACGAATAACCGGTGAACAACGTTTCGCCGTTCCCACGTTCGGACTCCTCGGAGCAGCGTGCCTATTTCGGTGGCGGACAAGACAGCCGGGTGTGTATTGGCTGTCGAATCGGGATCCTGCTCCAAACGGACCTGGTTCAGCCCCGATTGATAGATGAGCTTCGATGGTGGAACAGGCTGGCTCGCGCAACCGGTGACAATCATCCACCCAGCAAGAACGAGCAAGGTTCGAACCGACCAGGGCTGTTCCCGGTTGCCTGCATGTCTGATGCGGTTCATCGTTTCACCTCGTCTCGCTGGGCCACTCCGGCATCAGGTGACACGCGATCGAATCCATATTCTTGTAAGAGGGCTTGGATCGGAGGCGTGAGTAGGAATTCAATGAACTCGCTGGAGCCGGTGATATTTTGGGCTGTCCACACCGATGCCACCCCATAACGGACCGGTGTGTGGGATTCTGCCGGCGCCGTGTCCAAGATACGGACCTTAGGATTGGAGACGGCATCGGTGCGATAGACGACACCGACCTCGGCTTCCCCTTTGGCAACGAGATCGAGAACGGCGCGTGAGTGTTCCCCGAAGACGTACTGGGACTTGAGTCGGGGTTCGAGATTGCTGTGTTTGAGGAACTGAGCGGCTACTTTCCCTACCGATGAGGTCTTTGGATCTCCCACCGCGAGTCGCCGCACCGGCACCGATTGAAGATCGTGAATGGAGCCGATAGGAGCTGGGAGGGCCGTTCCCGTAATCAAGACCAGGGATGTGCCGGCGTAGGCGCGCGTGGTCCCTTGAATGACCAGTCCTTTCTTATCGAGTTGTTCGATTTCCTCGAACAAGGAGGGCAGGAACACATCGACAGGCGCTCCCTGCTCGATCTGATTGCGGAGCGTCTGCGAGGGCCCGTAGACGACCCGTACGCTGATCTCACGGTGTTGCGCCTCAAAGAGCGGCAGCACTTTCCCCAGCGCCTCCTTGAGACTATTGGCGGCGGCGATCGTGAGTGTCTCCGGTTGCGCACGAACCGGCGCTGTCCAGATGGCGAGAGCCAAGAGGCTGAAAAAGAACATCATTCCTGACGAGGTACGGCGGTGTCTCATGATCGTTCTCCTGACGGTGGTGGATGAATGCGTGTTTCCCTAGAAAAAGAACTGATACTGAACATTGATCCGGTTTTCGATGAGATCGCTGCCAAATCCTGGCAGGCTTTCCCAGGGAAATCTGTCCGGCGCGCGCCCGCCGCTCCCGTAGGTGATATTCGAATAGTCGACGACGAGACGATTATTGTATGTCCCGTCGAAACTATAGTTGAGGGCGACGCCGAACTCCTTGACCAAGTCATGAGTCTGCTTGGTGGATGGATCCATGAATCCATACCGAAGGGCGACTTCCAGTTTCCGGGGGATGACATATTTTCCGACTTGCGCATACCAGCCATACGCCTGCCCGAGCTCTACCGGGGGACCGAGGATGACCGCGGTGGTCGGGTCGAACGGAATGGAACCAGAATCGGCGTTCCGCACCCGCTGGTGCCTGTAATATCCTTCACCTTGCAAAGACCAGCCCTGGTACTTCGCGATGAAGTCGACCTCGTACGTTTGAAAATCGTAGATGCCTCCGCCGAGAAGACGACCATTGTAGCTTTTCGTCACAGCCTGGCGATATGCGCGGGATACAATGTCGGAGCGGATGGAACTGAGGTAGTTCTGGCCGGGGTTGTAGGCGTATCCGGCTCCGATCGCCACTTGTGGCATGCGAGAATTGAGAATATCTCCCTGGCCGTATCCCGGATTACCCGAGATCTTGTACAACAACCGGGCGGTGTACATGAGTTCCCCGGTCATGAAGCGGGTGTCATAGTTGAACGTTCGACGTTGCGAAGCAGGGAGGCTCGAGTTGTTCGGAAGCGCTTGGCTGACGGCAGTTCCTTCTCGTGACAGATTTGTCCCGGCTCCATTCCAGACGCCGATGGCATAATTGAATTTGTATTGATCCTCATCGCTGAGTATCGTGACCCCGATGTCCCGACTGTTGACTTGGTTGGCCGCGAACGCCTGCTGGACGATCAAATTGTCCGCGAAGGTCGAGGTCGCGATCGAACTGATGAGGGCACGATTGAACCAGACCCGCTGTTGGCCGACTTGGACGGTCGCGAAGGGAATGTGCCAGGACGCCACGTAGGCATCCAGCAGCCTGGCCGTCCCGCTGCCGCCCTCTTGGTTCCAGGGTGTCTGGTCGAATTGGACGGAGACGTTGTAGCGAAAGTCGGGATCGAAGGCATACCCCAGGAACTGGAGGCGCGTGCGTGGAACCGTGAACGTACTCGAATCACTCTGCTGCCTGACCGCTCGGTACTCAACCTGCCCACCCAAAATCTCCGGATTCCGTGAGTCTCCGATCGTCCCCCACGCTTCATTATACGTGCTAAAGGAATAACGCACCTGAGTGAGGAGCCGCATCTTGAGGAGGAATTTCGATCCGACACGGATGTTCAATCCGTTGTTGACGTCCACGCTGTAGTTTGGTTTCGCTGCGGTATCCTTTGCCTCGATGACTTTCAACCCCTTCTCGTACTCTTGTTGGGTGATGATGCCCTTGAGATAGAGGTACTTGAGGCCCGGGTCCTCGGTGGACACATATTGCCACCGACCATCCTTCTTCACGAGTTGCCCCTCTTCGACGGCGTGAACGAGCGACGCCGAAACGATGACCCATCCAAAGACGAGAACAGGAACCAGGCCGAACGGTCTCATGTCTCAATCCCCTTCGTGACATGAGAACCTCCGGTGGTCCGGTCAGTTCCCGAATGTAATTCAAGTGCAGAAGATGTCGGGCCCAATTCGATCTGGTCGCCCTACCGACGAAACAATCTAGCTTTCAGCGGTCACGTTCGAAACGTAACTTTTCCCGCCGTTCAATCTGGACGATACGGGAATCATGAATCGTGATTTCCACCGAACCGTAACGAACGCCTCGAAGTGCAGAAACGACGTGGGTCAGTTCCTGTTCTGTCCGCGGCTCAGAATGTCCGACAAGGTCTGTATTCGGCATGTGACGACCCCCCTTATCTAATGTCTACCATTCCGATGAGGTTAAAAACTAATTAAGTTGACTAAGAAAGTCAACACATATTTTATAGCCCACTCAAAACGGCCTAGAATTTTGGACTTGAACCAGATCTCAGGCTCTATGGAAGAGGCGTTCATCCCTTTACTATTGCGTGGTTAGAGTGATCGTCGAGGTCTACTACGGGCCACGAGGAGGTGGGTAGCAAGGATGCGCAACTTCTGGTTGACTATCCTCAACCTGTGTCGCCATGAAGTGACATTGCCTCGATACCCCCCTAAGACCAGACCGGTGAAGTGGGGCGCTCGGCTGCAGATCCCGGTCCCGTCTGGCGCTGTCCGGTTTGCCCAGTTCGCCCTCTTTCCCGCAGCGTGATTCGCCAGAGTTGCGTAGGCGTACCTCCAATGCGCAGGCGTATGCATTGAAGCGGCCATTAAACATTATACTTGACAATATGACAATTATACGGCATCATGCGCGGCAGGTTTTGGCGTGGCATGACGCATCAGTTCCCAATGAGGTGGCGGCGTGCTGATTATTATGAGAGGCAAGACGACGAGGACCAGCCGCTTAGCCGTGCGGGCCTGTCTGGTGTGCGATGAAAATGCGTTGGTCTCGAATGGAGCATTTTGGAAGTGCCAGATATGCGGATTTTCCGCAACCTCGCTGGCGTTGACGAAGGATTTGCAGAACAGCGCGACGCAGAATGAATCCGGGGTGACCGATCAGGAGGAAATATCCGTTCATGGAGAGGCGTCCCGCTTACCACACGCTTCAACGTCGACATCCCGCCGATAGCATGCGCGCATGATCAAAGGAGGGCTCTATGACTCATGGTGAAACCATTGCCGAACCCATGCTGGAGGCTCATGTTCGACGTCGGACCGCGCCAAACATCCTGAACCGGATCATGGCGACCATCCTCTCTCCCGGCATGAAGTGCGCTCGATCGCTCTATGTGCACACTGACGAAGGGGCAATCTTGGAAATTGAAGGGTCGGTACAGGTTATGGCGCTGCGACCGTTTCTTGTCCCGGGACATCGGGTATTGATTGTAATCTCCAGTGCCGATGTCAAGATCAGCGCTCCTCGATCACGTAGTCGTTATCTTCAGAATGAATGGGCGGGGAGGGTGGTCTTGAGCGAAAATCGGGACGGGATGGCCGTTGTGACCGTCAAAGTTCTTAACCAGCCCGTGACCTTCACGAGTACACAGGTGGCATCCTGGATGGATCGCCCGGTCCGAACATGGGATCGGGTGAGCGTAGGCATTGCCCCTTCGGCGGTGCGCCTCATGCCGCTGGGAGCAGGTGCCCGTCTGCGAATGCGATTGTTCACAAGCCCCACTGGGCGTCTGGCGGTGGAACCGAAGAACCCAAGCGATTCAGGTAAAGGAATCCACCCGTCGCGGTAAGCGACCCGTGCCCAGAGCGGAGATCACGCCGACCGTCTCCGCTCCCTCCCGGCAGGGAGCGCTCTCTCCTGTGCTCCCTGCCGTTTTTCTGCCCAATTTACCGGTCCATCGAATCTCAGCCTGATTCACTGCGGCGAATGAACCCGCAACGAAAAACATTTCATATTCCAGAATAGTTGACAGAGAGCAAGCTATTATGTTATTTCCCGCCCCGCAATGGGCGAAAAGCATAAAGCCGAACGTCCTGACAACATCGAGAATCGCCTGCGCAATCTCCGCACAGCCCGCGGATGGTCGCAAGGACAACTGGCCGATGCCGCCCACATTACACGCCAGGCTGTCTGCGCCATCGAGGGCAATCACTACCTGCCGACGACCGCCGTCGCCTTACGTTTGGCCGGCGCGCTTCATTGTAAAGTCGAAGACCTCTTCAGCCTGATCAGTACCGGAGACCTGATTGAAGGGGATCTAATTCGCACGAATCCCGCCAAACGCGGCCTGCTGTCGCGTGCGCGCGTCAAGGTTGCCATGGTCGGCGACCGGTTTGTCGTTCGGCCCATGTCCGCGCTAGGGGAAATATTGAATGTGACCGTGCCGGCCGACGGCCTCATTGTGGATCAGGGCCCTGTCCGGCGCGGCGACAAGGCTTCGACCCGCGTCAAGGTCCGCTTGCTGCGAGATCGGCGCGCAGTTGAGCAGGAAATTGCCGTGGCCGGCTGTGATCCAGCCATTTTTTTGGCCGGTGAATACCTTCGCCGTCGAGAAAACGGCATTACCGTTGTCGGGTGGTCGATGGGAAGTGCCGCCGCCGTGGAAGCGGTCAAGGCGGGCGAGGTCCATGTCGCCGGATTACATGTTGTCGATGCCAAGTCAGGGGAGTCGAATCTGCCGTTCCTCCGGAAGCATTTGAAGGAGGATAGTTTCACGGTGGTCACGTTTGCGACATGGGAACAGGGGTGGATCGTTGCAAACGGAAATCCTAAGGGCATTCGGGATGTGGGGGATTTGGTCAGGAAAGATGTCAGTCTGGTGAATCGTGAAAGCGGCGCCGGTGCGCGCATGTTGCTTGACCGTAAACTGACGGAAGCCGGCATCAAAACCGAACAGGTCAAGGGTTATGAACATGCGGCCATGTCGCACTTTGAAGTCGCGCGGTTGGTCGCGGAAGGTCGCGCCGATGTCGGTATCGGCGTGCGGTCGGCTGCCATGGTTCTTGGACTGGATTTTGTTCCCTTGCAGGTCGAGCGATATGACCTCGTGATTCCCACCAAGCTTCTGAGAGCGAATCGAGGGCTTGAGCAGCTCCTCGACACGATTGTCAGCCGGCCGTTTCGCACCGAGATCGAAGCGTTGGGCGGGTATGACACAAGTCAGACAGGCAAAGTTCACCATCTTCGCGCGAGTTAGTGTAGTGCGTCAGAAATGGCTTTAGACACCGTTCGTGCTGAGCCTGTCGAAGCACGAACCGAAGCCGTCGGAACCATAAGCCCTTCGACAAGCTCAGGGCGAACGGAAAATGTCAAGAAGCGTTAGACACACTACACTAGCTATCAACAAAAGGAAGACAGAGGTGAGATATGCGGGATAGATATCGGTGTCGTGCGATGTTGTGCGGAGGGCTGCTTTCTTTGGCTTGTTTTGTGCCCTGGTCGCACACGATCGCAGCTGAGTCGTTCATCATTGCTGCATCGCCCAGTCTCAGAGGACTGCTGGAGCAACTCAGTACAGGATTCGAACGGTCCCATCCCGATGTGCGGGTCAAACTCTATTTCGACTCAGGGTTGGATATCAGACGCACAATTGCCGGTATGGAAAACAGTATGGTCGGTCAGTATTTCATCGGAAAAGGCCCCATCCATCTCGTCGCACCGGGAGGAGATGAACTGCTCGCTCGATTGGAGCAGAAATACTACGTCCTGCGGGAGACAGAACGGTCGTATGCGCAGGACCAGCTGGTGCTCGTTGTGCCGGTGACTTTGCTCGAAGCGCCGGAATCCTTAGAAGCAATGAGCCAGGGATCGAGCCGATTGGCGATCGCGGAGCCGGCCAAGACCAGCCTCGGCAAGCAAACACAGGAGGTGCTCCGTGCCGCAGGACTCGAGTCGGCCTTCGAGGGACGACTCGATGAAGCCACGGACGTTCGAGGAGTGATCGACCATGTGCTGGCCGGCCAGGCGGATGCGGGACTCATCTATGGGCATGATGCGTTGAAAGTGCGGGAACGGGTACGGGTGGTCGCGATCTTGAACAAGGGCTATACGCGCACGGTGCATTCCATGGCCATGGAACGATATTGTCCCAATCGGTCTCTGTGCACAGAGTTTCTTGAATACATCCAAAGTCCGGAGGCGCAGACGCTTGTGCGCCAAGCCGGGTATGGGGTGCCAGGAAGTCAGGAGAGTCCGAAGGATGCTCGCTAACGAGGTGATTTTTTTTGGTCTTGAGGTGCAAGTATACCAGTCTTTATGCCACGACTATTACATTCAAGCAAGCTCTAATTGGAGGAGGAAGATCGATGCGAATAAGACGGCCGGTGAGGGACGTACAACTGGTTGCCTTACTGATCCTCGTTGTTGCGTGGGTGACGGGGGGCATGACGGTTGGATGCGCGAGGGTTCCATACATCACGCGCACGGTCCATCAGGACGAGCGGGTCGTGGTGACCCTTCAGCAGGAGGTCAAGCCACGATCCTATACGCACCCGGTTCAAGTGACTGCTGACGAGATCGCCAGCATTGTCAGGGGATTTTCCGTACGAGAACAACAGCGCTTACCGTTGCGATGGTTCGCGGAGGAGGATCCGCCGAAACCATTGCTGCGGGAAGACGAGCTTCAACTACTGGCACCTCACCTCGCGCAGACCCTGCAGCAGGCGGGGACGAATGAACGGGCGCATTTTGAAGTGCGGATGCCGGGCCCCAATCCTCAATATGACCGCGATATCGTGGCAGGTTGGGTTGCGGTTCGTGATCCGTATCTCTATCTCACCGTCGAACATTTCCGCACTCATGTCGCCATTAGGAAGTCCGACCTGTACGACCGCAACTATCCCACTCCACCGCCTCCGCCGCGCGATTACATCCTCTATTTCGAGCCGGGCCGGTTTTGGATCGAGGACGACAAGGGAGTACGCACAGTGGAATTTCGCCAGTTTCTCAAATCCGCAGAAGGAGGCGGAACCGGCGCACCACGTGTTCCTCCTGCCGTCGCACCCTGACGTACGTCCATTGCCACCAAACGCTCACGGCACGATCAATACAGGAGACGGACTATATGATCACGACATGGCTATCGAGCATTGCACGCAGTCACCGGATCGTTATCCGCCGCACCCTCTTTCAATTCCTGATCGCGATATGTGGCCTCATGAGTTGGACCGGACTCACGCTCGCTGCGGACACGGGCAAGTTAGTCGAGAAGGATGGAAAATATGTATTCGTGGAAAGCATGGATCCCGCCACCAAACTACTGCTCGAGCGCGCCGCGAAGCAAGGCATTATCACGCAGGAGGAATATGCGCAGGTCATGCGGGAATCGGAGGAACGGACCTATCTGTTGTCCCCGAGCTTCAGAGGCTGGTACGACCGCGGATTCAACTTCTCGTTTAACGACAACGCATTCTTCCTCAAGATCCGCGCCCGATTCCAAGCTCGATTTACCCAGCGCTGGCGAAATGAGGCCTACAGGGACCCCGGCGAAGCGAAAAATTTTCCGGAGCTGTTGGGTGTATTCGGAGATTACCGGGCGAATCGTTCGGAGGAACAAGCATCTTCGTTCAATCTGCGCCGCGCACGCATCTATTTTATGGGACATCTGTTCAGTCCGGACTTCAAATACTACATCCAATTGCGCGGTGAGACGGCGGAGAACTCGCAATCTCCAGGCTTTATTCAGTTGTTCGACTTCAACTTCACCAGCACCCATTTCAACTGGGCCCATGTGATGTTCGGGCAATACAAAGTCTTCTTTAATAGAGCGCAGGTCAACTCCACGGCTTCGATGCAGTTTGCAGAGCGGGCGCTCGTACAGGATGCCTTCACCGCCAGCGGGCTCGATCGTCGGGACATCGGTATCACGATCATGAACGACGAGGAAGTCTATCCCGTGAACTATTATTTTGGGATCTTCAATGGAGCTGGTCCGAGCTTCAATCGATTGGGCACATTCGAGAGCGAGGAACCGACCGCGGGCTGTCCTGGCGGAACCACAGGGCAGAATCCTTTTCCTTCGCCTCCCGGTTGTCCCGCTCCCCAACGAAATATCAACGCCAATACGAGAGTCGATGTCGATCGACTGATGCTCACCGCGCGCCTGAACTTCAATCTTATGGGCCGACCTGGGTATGGAGAAGGCGATCTCTTCTATTCGGAGACGCCCCAAATGGCAGTGGGCGGGGGATATTCCTGGAACCCTGCCGTGAACACCCAATCGAACAGCTCTTTCATCGGAACGGATCTTGCCAATCTGAACTTCCGGCGACAGCTCGCGGCGTTCGGCAATGGCCGGCAGTTGGGTTGGGGTATCGTCGATTACAGCACGTGGGCAGTTGACAGCATCTTTAAGTACCGGGGATTTTCGCTTCAGGGTGAGTTCTATTATAAGAACATCAACCGCCATGAGAAGGGGCGTCCCTGCGTCAATGCCGCGCTCGTTGGAGGCGCACCGGTCGGTCCCTGTACGGCTTTTGCTCCGCAAGAATTGGGCAATGCGACCGGCTGGTACGTCCAGTCCGGTTATTATCTCGTTCCCCGCTACTTGGAATTGGCCGGACGCTTCTCCTACTGGGACCCGGATACCAACGCCGCCGACGACTTGATCAAGCAGACTGACATCTCACTCAATTGGTTCCTTAACGGGACCTACGACCATCAGATCATGTTGACCTACACGAACTTGCAAATCGCGACCGGCGGCTATGCAATTGGCCGTAGCGCGCCATTGCCGCCCGGCTCAGGAGCAATTCCCCTCGATGCCAGAGGTGGGACATTAATTGAAAACCTGATTCGTGTGCAATACCAGATATTTTTTTAGCGAAGGCGACGATCGAGCGCAGGGTCATTGCTCTCACATTGTGGATAGAGGAGGATAGGTATCATGCTTTACCGACATGCATATGGCGATGAAAGTCTTAACCCGGAGCCCTTGCAGCCTGATTTCCCGGGGACCCAGGGAGATCAATGTATCAACCTGGTAGAGGCAACGGTTCAAAGCGTTGATCGCGGATTGACCCGCGTAGGAATGCGGCTTGCCGTCGGAGAGAACACGATCCTGCGTGCCCGTTGGCCGTATGACAGTGAGGGCTTTTGACTCCGATGAACCGGCGCTCTCGTGCAGTGTTCTTTATCAATTTGAGGAGGCCTGAGGAAAGGACTGAGAGAAAAATTATTGCTTGATTCAGTGAAGGAGACATTGCAGGGTGGGTGTAGCCGAACCGAGTGGTCCGTTCAGCCACTGGCGATTGAACGGACTTGAAAAAGAAAAGGAGATACTGCGGACTATGAAGAAATATTTTCTATGCGCATGCATTCTGATCTCAGCAGCGTTGGGTGGTCACATCCTGGTCTCCGGCGCCTCCGCTGAGGAACTCACTATTGCTGCGGCGTCAGATCTGAATTTCGCCATCAAGGAGGTGATCGCCAAGTTCGAGGCGGCCAATAGCACCAAGGTCAAACTCTCCCTCGGATCATCGGGAAACTTTTATGCGCAGCTGCAAAACGGGGCGCCGTTCGATCTGTACTTCTCGGCCGATATTGGCTACCCCAAGAAACTTGAAGAGGCGGGCCTGACGGTGCCCGGCACGCTCTACCGATATGCGGTCGGCCGTATCGTTTTTTGGGTCCCCGCTGGATCTCGCATCGATGTCCAGCAAGGACCGGAGGCATTGCGCGATCCCGGGATCAAGAAAATCGCAATCGCCAATCCTAAACATGCTCCATACGGCCGCGCTGCCGTATCGGCGATGAACTATTTCAAGGTGTATGAGACAGTGAAGGGCAAACTGGTTCTGGCCGAGAATATCTCTCAAGCCGCCCAATTCGTCGAGTCCGGGGCATCTGATTTCGGCATTATCGCACTCTCGCTCGCCCTGGCTCCTACCATGAAGGCTGCAGGACGCTACTGGGAGGTTCCCGCCGAGGCGCATCCGGCTCTCGAGCAAGGGGCGGTAATTCTGAAGCATTCAAACAATCAAGAAGTCGCGAAGCAATTTCTTGAATTCATGAAAGGCCCAGAAGGCCAAGAGATCATGAAGCGCTATGGCTTCACCCTCCCGAGTTAGCAGCAACACCGTCTTGGCGGCGGCGGTGGGCATCCTTTTGTGTGCGGGCTGTAGCGAGGCGGTGAAATTAGTCCGCGATACGGGCCACGGCGGGGTCGTCACTTATTCCTATAAGGAGAATAGGGGAGGACATTTGGGGTCGCCCTATAGAAGGCAGGCGCTGGACGTGATACAGGCCAAGTGCGGAGCCGGCTCTCGAATCATTCGGGAAGGTGAGGCGAAGGGCTACACCAGCGCCGGCATGGGGACGATCGAAGGAACCGAGGACGAAGAGAGAGGGAGACGTTGGGCGGTCCAATTCGAATGTAAAGCCAGCGACAGTGACGGTCAAGGAAGGAGCAAGCCGCCGCTCTGAAGACGTCCATACGCTGAGAGGCGCAAGGTCCGGAAGGTTGTAGCATCGGGTTCGATCGGTACGAATGAGAGATGAAACAGAGTCATGTGTGGTAACAACACCGGCTGAAATGCTTCAGCCATAACAGGAAAGGGATAACAAGATGAAACTGAGCGCACGGAACCAATTTCAAGGGACGGTCATCAAAATTACCGAGGGGCAAGCGATGGCCGAGGTGACGGTGAAGGTGGGAAATCTCGATTTTGTGGCGGCGATCACGGAGGGATCCGTGAAGAGTATGGGGTTGAAGGCGAATGACACGGTGACCGTCGCCGTGAAGGCGACCGAAGTGATGATCGGAAAGTAGGAATGCACGTTTGACTCTCGAACACGTGATTTTTACGATGGTTCCGGTTCTCCTCGAAGTCCGTTCCTGGATTGACGAACGCTCGTGAACTGGACGGCCATCTTCGTCACAGTGAAGTTGTCAGCGTTGACCGGAATGATCCTCCTGGTCGTTGGTCTTCCTATTGCTTATTGGATCAGTTTTTCCCGGTGGCGTTGGAAGTTCCTGATCGAGTCGGTGGTGGCACTGCCGCTGGTGCTGCCACCGACCGTGCTTGGGTTTTATATTTTGGTTGCGATCGGACCTCGCAGTCCGGTGGGTCAGTTTTATGCCGACCTTGTCGGGCACACCCTCCCGTTTACGTTCGAAGGGCTGCTGTTTGCCTCCATTCTCTATAGCCTTCCGTTCGCCGTGCAGCCGTTTGCCAGCTCATTTGAGCAGGTCGATCGTCGATTGATCGAAGCTTCCTGGACCCTGGGCGTCTCTAAAATGAAAACATTTTTCAAGTTGATCTTGCCTCTATCCGCGGCGGGGGTGGTGACCGGCTTCGTCCTCAGTTTTGCTCACACGCTCGGCGAGTTCGGAGTGGTCTTAATGGTCGGAGGTAATATAGAAGGTGTGACTCGGACCGTCTCGATTGATATTTACGATGAAGTGCAGGCCCTGAACTATGCCGCAGCCGGAAAGACTTCTTTTTTCCTTCTTGTCGTCTCATATCTGGTCTTGATCCTGGTCTATTCCCTAAACCGAACGGTATGGGCAGCATGGCCGCAGAAGTGACCTTGGATTTCAGGAAGTCCTTTCCTGGCCGGTTTACGGTTGAGGCCAAGCTGACGATGGCGTTAGGCCAATCCACCGCCTTGATTCTCTTCGGGCCGTCCGGATCCGGGAAGACGACGATTCTTCGTTCCCTCGCCGGACTCGAATGGCCCGAACAGGGCTCGATCCGGTTCATTTCCAGGACTTGGCTCGATACCACGCATGGAATCCGGGTCGTGCCGCAGGACCGGGAAATCGGATATATGGCCCAGGACTATGCGTTGTTTCCCACCTACTCCGTAGCCGGTAATATTGGGTTCGGACTCGGCCATTTGACGTCGAGTGCACGGCAACACCGCGTTGCCGAGGTCGTCGACCTGCTGCAATTGCGAGGGATGGAGCGTCTCAAGCCGAGGGAACTGTCAGGCGGGCAGCAGCAGCGGGTGGCATTGGCCAGAGCTATCGCCCGCAGGCCGCAATTGCTGTTGCTGGATGAGCCGCTGTCCGCGCTTGATGCGCCGACCAGGGGAGCGCTTCGCGGTGAGTTACGTGCCCTGCTTAAGAAACTCGCTCTCCCGTCGATTATTGTGACGCATGATTGGGCGGAAGCCCTGGCGCTCGGCGATGTCATCTCCATTGTGGGGGAAGGCAAAATTCTCCAGACCGGTCGTCCTCAAGATGTGTTCAGCCGTCCGGCCGATGTGAATATTGCCAAGATTGTCGGCGTCGAAACAGTGGTCGCCGGACGGATCTCTGCGATCACGCAGGGGTTGGCGACGGTTGATGTCGGAGGAGTCACGCTGACGGCCGTCGCTGCGGACGATCGGCAGGAAGAGGTCTTTGTCTGTATCCGCGGAGAAGACGTGACGTTGGAGCGCAACCGTGCAAGTAGTACGAGCGCGAGGAATCACCTTCCCGGAAGAGTGGTCGGGATAAGCTCGCTCGGGGCAATGGCGAGAGTGACGTTGGATTGTGGCTTTGCCCTCGTGGCCACCGTAACCCGGTCGACGGTGGAGGAATTCGGGCTGGTGATAGGCCAGCAAACCTTCGCAGCCGTGAAAGCAGGGTCAGTCCATCTTGTTCCCAGAAGGGATTTTTAGGGGGAATCGGGAAGAAGGGACAGAAGCTAAAACACTCCTGCAATTGCAGTGCTGAGTTTGTCCCGAACGATAGGAGCAGCTTCTTCAATATCGAGCTTTTTCTGAAGAACATGACCGACCGACCGCATCTCGTAGACCTTAGGTCCACCACCGGCTCCATTGCGTTCGGTAATACGGATATCGGTGATGCATACATAGGTCACGCCTTCTTCCTCAGGCGGCGGCGCCATCCCGGGATATCCTCCACTCCGCATGGCTGCAGCCATCATGGCGTTCATATCCGGCATGCCTCCGGCTCCCATGCCGACCATCCGTCCGCCCATGGCGCCGGACATCATATTACGGACCATCTGGGCCGGGTCACCGTCACCACCGCCGACAGCCCCCGCGAGGCTGGCCCCCCCACTTCCCAGTCCCGTTCCAAATCCGCTCTTGGCAATCGCTTCCGCACTCAGACCAGCCGCTGCTTTGTGGCAATAGACTACCTGTGCCTGAAGCCAATACCCAGTCTGAGTCGGATCCTTGACTATCTTGTAGCCCTTGCCGGAAAGCCGCGAGGACAGGCTGGTCAAGCTTACGCTTTGGTTCTCAGACGTGTTGCGGGTTTGAACATAGATGGAACGCTCCGCACTGGGTGGCAGGAGGATTGAATTGCTATTCATGAGGCCTGATCGTAGAACGTTCGAACAGCCGACAGGGGCACTGAGTAGCAGGCCGGCTGACATGACCAGGCTTGCTAAGCGCAGTTGCGTGCAAATTTTGTCGGCCATGCTCTAGAAATGTCCTGCTACCGCTGCGCTTAATGTTTGCTGCAAGAGGGGAGTCGCCTCGGCTTCATCCAATTTCTTTTGATGGACACTTGCGGCCATTCTGGTTTGATACACACCGGCCGCGGCAGTGACGGGTTGGGCGTTAGAAGCAACAGTGGTCGTGACAGTGCGATCCGTAATTTGAAGATCGGCCACACAGGCGTAATTGACATTCTCGTTGGCAGACGGCCGTGACGGACCGCCGAACATATTCCCGACGGCGCTTCCCACGGAACTGATCGCTCCCAGCCCCATGCTTGCCGCACTTCCGGCGATCGCGCCCTGCGGGCCGGCCATGCTTGCCATTCCCGCTATGCCTTGAAGGCCGGACATAATGGAACTGCCCACTCCTGAACCGTACCCGCTCGCAACCATGTCTTCGACCGGTAGTTCCGGCTTGGTGAGGTTGCAATAGACGATGTTGGTCAAGACTACATACTGGGCCGCATTGGGATCCTGCACGATTTGATAGCCCTGCGAAGATAGTCGCGAGCTGAGATCGGTGAGCGTGACATCTTGATTGTCGGAGGAGTTTCGGTTTTGGATGAAGACCTTGGTAGAGCTCGAGGGAGGCAGCATGAGCGTGTTGCTTGCCAGAAGATCCGTGTCGCGAATGTTGCTTGCACAACTTGTCTGAAAAAAAGCCAGGCAGCACAACAGCGTGGCGCGGTAGGAGAAAAAACCCACTCGTTCTCCGTTCTGGACCGGTAACCCGAGGAGGAAAAAAGCGCGGCGCATTCTAGTCACACCCAAGAAGTTTTGCAATCGATCTTCCATGCAAAGAGAAGAAAAGGGCATTAATCTCGATAGGCCTTTAGCAAAAGCACGGCGGAATGAGATCCATAACTCAGACTGAGCACATGCCCGATCGAACTGTAGATAACCAGTAGTGGCATTAGACATCATTCTCCTGCATGTGCTAAGGTGCAGCCTGCACTGAACGTTCTCGGCAAGAACACCAAGCGGGAGTGAATGCATGTCGAAACAAACCGCGCAGCAACCTACCCAAACGTCTCACATGAATCAAACGCCGTCCGAACGTTTCAAGGCTGCTGTTTCCCAAGTACTCACCACCTCGAAGTCCTCGCTTCCAAAGTCCTCCAAGAAAAAGTAAATCGGTAGGTCTCCCGGACAGGCCGCTCAATTACCACAGGATAAGTCTATAACCTTGTCAAGAAATGGAGATCACAGATGATGGACAATGACCAACTGGGAAAGCTGATCGATGCTTTAACGACTCACCGGGTCTTAATAATGGCCCATCAGGTATTACTTCTGCGGCTTGGTGTATCACAACAGGAATATGAAGATGCGATACAAGGATGCATCCAACACGCTGATCTGTACAGATCGAAAATCCACGATAATATTGGTGTTCCTCGGAAGCCTCCTCAGAAGAGGACAGAAAAAGAGAAGTGGGAAGCGCTAGGCTTAGAAGATCTCTGGGGTCCACCAACCGGCCATGAACCGGAGGAAGAGGGTCCAGCTCAGTCTTAAGAAAAGTCCTCCCCAAGTTCTGTGGATATCCCTGTTGATAATGAGGTCTGGGAACGCCAAGTAACAGTCCAGACTTCACCTACGACCTCGTTGCCTAATTTTTATGCATTGAGTTGACTCGGAATGCTGCCACAAGATGTTGTGGAGGCGGTGTAAGTGTATGGAATAACATACAAACCCGCTCGACCGAGTGGCTGGTAGGAAATAAACACCTCCAAACTCTTTATCTAAGAGGGGTTTGTGAGAAGGGACATCAATAGCCAGAATACGCGTTTATACACAGGCCACTGAATGACCTGGGGATGCACGTATTTTTTTTGAGCAACTCTCCCCTCTACTTATTGGGGCTCTCCCATTGCGACGTTAGACCGGCCCTCGGAAATCTCTCTTGACAATACTTCGGAACTCATGTAACCATTGGTTACATGAGATCAGCAGACTTCAAACACATCCGCGAACAGTTAGGGCTCACACAGCAACAACTCGCCGATGCGCTTCATACGACCAGGGTATCCATTGCCCGATACGAAACCGGCGCGAGAAAGATTGCCGGCACGGTGCAGGTTGCACTGGAGCGGCTTCAAAGGTCATGTGAAATCCCGATGGCGGGGATTGTGGCGGCAGGACTACCGATTGAACCGATTGCCCAATCGGAATCAGTGGAAGTTCCTCAAAGCATGCTTCGTGGAGGGGACACATTCGCGCTCCGTGTGAAGGGTGAGTCAATGAAGGAGGACGGCATTCTGCCCGGCGACCTCATCATCGTCCGCAAGCAATCTATGGCACGGAATGGTCAGACGGTCGTGGCGATGATCAACAGCGAAGCGACTGTGAAAGTGTTTCACCGGAAAGATGGCCATGTCGAGTTACACCCGGCCAATGCGGCGATGGAGCCGATCACTATTGCCGGGACTGATGAATTCCATATCGAAGGCGTGGTCATCGGTCTTATTCGTCATTGTGCAATTTAATGGTTCGGAAACAAGGAGGCCTCATGGGAACAACCAAACGTCAGATCATGATGGAGCAATTGTTCGATCTGGAGAAAACCATTGTGCAGCTCAAGCTGCGAGTGGGGCAGCTTCAAAAGAATTTGCAACAGGAGCCTACGGTATACGCAGATCGTCCGATAACAAAACGATCCGCGTTGCGCAGTTTGTTCGGAGGATGGAAATCAACAGGACTGTCTGGTGCAATGATCAGAGAAAATAGGAGGGTAGAGCGTCATGCCGCTTCTTTATTCTGACGTCGAGGGGTCTACTGCAGGATGCTGTGCCGATTGTGGCCACATGGTTCAACGTCGCGATCGGTGTGTTGATGAACACACCAACAAGCCGCTCGATTTATGTGTACGATGTTTGGTCTTGTTCTATCAACGCCGCCAGTCCGAATCAGGCTGCTGCGGATGAGACTAGGCGCTGGATAGGGAAGCCGCCCAACATAGCCGCCGGTCCGAGCAAGCGAAGCGTCGTCCATTGAGAGTGGACGGGTCTAGGGGCAAACCACATCTCGATGAGACTACGTTAGCAAGCGCTCAGTGGTCTATTTCTCAGTGGTCTATTTCATAGCGCGTGGTTTCCGCTCAGTCTATCCTGAACCAGGCCCCTTCAAAATCCTAAATAGCAATTCTATCCGCGCTTAAGCTCTCCCCTCGTCTAGTGAACTTGAGGGTAGACATGGTAATATCCCCACGTCGATCCACAATCGGCTGGGTTGCCAAAACATGCGGCTAGAATCACCTTTTGCCGAAGCCGCTATAGGTCCTCAATGAAGCTTCCAAATCTTCGGGGGCTCTTCCAACAACTAAATGTATCGATCTTTATTAAGATAGGCGTGATTTTCGTCGCGCTTTCCGTGACCTATACCGTCTTTCTCCTTATTACGTCCAATATGACCGGCCATTTGCTCGGAATGAGCAGCGCCATTGAACAAGCTGCTACCGAACGCATGCGAATTTACAAGTTGGCGTCCATGCTTCAACAGATGCCAGCCGTTCCGACTGACGGTGATCGTAAGCTTGTCCAAATGGAAATCTTGCAGTGGGAGCGCGTCCTGAAAGGGCTGCGGTTCGAGACGGAAGATCATGCCTCTCTCGCCGCGATGGAGCCCCGGTTGGCTCAACAATTACAGGAGCTGCACGACCGGTGGTCGCTGCAACTGCGACCGGCTCTGGAACAGGCTATCGGTTCATCAGGCTCGGAAGCCGTCCATGGTAGGCGAGAGTATCTGCAGCATGCGGATGCATTCGTTACCTCGCTGGATCAGATGATACGCGCATTTGAGCAGGAGGCGGCCGGGCGCCTCCGGACGGTCTATACGCAACAGATCTTGTTTCTGGGAATGTCAGTGATCTTCATGATATCCGCCATGCTGTTGCTCCATCGCGTTGTGCGTGTGCCGCTCCAGCGCCTGATCGCCGGGGCCGAGCGGTTGGCCGCAGGCGAATTCGATACGACTATCTCGATTTCGGCGAGGGATGAACTTGGACAGCTTGCCAGGACGTACGAACGAATGGCTGGCACCATCCGGCACAATATCGAGGAGATGAAAGCCTTGCATGCGACCGGACAAGAGATCAGCACGCTTGGATCCGGTGGGTTGGAGCAGGTTCTTCGGCAGATCGTGGACCGTGCGGCTGATTCACTAGCCGTTGACCTCACGATCATCATGGTTCGGCATGAGACCATGGAATGCTGGATCGTGGAAGCTGCGTCCGGGACGGAGTTTGACCGGATCAGGCAGCACATTCTACTCGTGGAAGAAACACCATTGTCCAACCAGGCCTATGAAACCGAGAAACCCGTCGTGGCGGCTGACCTATCGGCCTATCGGAATAAACCCCTGAAACTTCGCGACGATTTCGGCGCCCAAAGTTACCTGGCGGTTCCATTGCTTGGACCGCATGCGTGCCTTGGCGTCCTGGTATCTGTCAGCACGAAGAACAAAAGGACATTCACGGAATGGGATATTCAGTTGGCGCAACAGTTTGCTGCGTACGCCGCGGTGGCAATAGAGAATGCCAGGCTCTTTGATGCGGTGGAGTCGGAATCAAGAGTGTTACAGGAAAAACTTCATGCCGTCGAGAAGAATGTCCGGGAACTGACGCACGAGGTCAAAGCTCCGGCCGGGCGGGTCGCGGAGTTCGCGTCATGGATTCAACAGGACTATGGTCATCTGTTGGATGAGAAAGGTATGCAATATTTGGGTTGGATCATGAAAGAGGGAAAGGACCTGGCTCAACTGGCTGAGCGCACCTTAGACCTGGCTCGTATCAAGTATCAGCCGACCCCATTGGAAAGCGTCGACGTGGGCGCAGTTGTGCGGGAGGTCCTTGCGCTTATGGAAAAGGATTACCTGCCGAAAGGAATTCGGATCTCAATTGCATCCCCCCTGCCGAGACTGGCCTGTCGGCGGATTCACGTCAAACAGATCTTTGAAAATCTGATCAGCAATGCCATCAAGTTCATCGGGAATCAACCCGCGCCCATGATCGAAATCGGGGCGGAGAAAGGCGATCAAGGCACATTGCTGTTCGTCCGAGATAATGGGGCTGGCATTGAAACGGGGATGGCAGAGAGGATATTTCTTCCCTTCCAACGGGTGGCTCCCGAAACGATTCCCGGATCAGGCATCGGACTGTCGATCGTGAGGGCTGTGGTCGAACAATATGGTGGTGCGGTCACTGTTCAGTCGACGCCGGGAGTCGGGAGCACATTTTATGTGCGCCTTCCGGTTCTGGATCGAACATCCGTCGCCCCAGAGGATCGCGCACAGGAGGGAATCTGTTTGGGCGGAACCCAACGATCAGCAGGACCATCATGAAGCGTCGCCATGAACAAGGGGAGCCGCCCGTGAGCCCGACAAGAGAGAAAGCATTTACGATCCTGCTTGTCGAAGATAACAGTGGTGACGTCGAGATGTTTCTCCGCACGGTTGAAGAGGATCTTCCACGGCATGAGGACGAGGAAGTCGAATTGGTCCTCGCCGCGCGAGCTGAGGGGGGACTCAAGGTACTTGAAGAGCGGCGAATCGATCTGGTTATTGCGGATATCCGCCTGCCCGGTATGAGCGGTATCGAACTGCTGCAGCGCATTCAAGCCGTGGACCGTCGCATACCGGTGATTATGGTGAGCTGGGTCGATGCCGTTGATACGGCCGTTGATGCCATGAAACATGGAGCCTTCGACTATGTCATCAAACCTTTTGAAAGACTGGATCTGGCAACGCGAATTCATCGTGCCATGCGGATGTCGGAAATTCTTTTGCAATATGAGCCGAAGGAGTTGGGCCCGGCTGCTCCGTTCAAAAACCTCATCGGCGTCAGTCCGGCTATCAAACATGTCATGGCTATGGTCGAAGAAGCCACTCGCGTTCAATCGACGACGCTCATTGTTGGCGAGACTGGAACGGGAAAGGAATTGATTGCCAGGGCGATTCATGAGCGGAGCGCCGATCAGAATGGTCCTTTCCAAGTCGTGGACTGTACATCGTTTTCTGAAGGTATGGTGGAGAGTGAGTTGTTCGGGCACGTCCGCGGAGCATTTACCGGCGCAGTGGCCGACAAACCCGGCTTGATCGAGTTGGGCGTGGGCGGGACGGTGTTTCTCGACGAGATCGGCGAACTGCCGCTGGGGCTGCAAGCGAAATTGCTGCGGGTCTTGGAGGAAGGTGAAGTGCGCGCGGTGGGAAGCACCCATCAGAAGAAAGTAAACGTGCGATTTATTGCGGCCACCAATCAGGATCTAGCCGAGCGAGTGAAGCGAAACGAATTTCGTAAGGATCTCTTCTTCAGACTGAACGTCATGGTCATCAAGGTGCCCGCCCTGCGAGAACGGACGCAAGATGTTCCTTTGCTCGCACGACATTTTATTGCGAGATACGCCAAAGAATTCGGCAAGTACGTGGACGATCTCCATCCGTCTGCGGTGACTGAACTTGTCGCGTATTCCTGGCCGGGAAATGTCCGTGAACTACGGAACGTCATGGAGCGCGCGGTCATGCTGGCGAAAGGCGATCGCGTCAATCGAAATGAGATCGTCAGCTTGCTGCAATTTCCGGATGAACCCAGTGGATCTATTTCCGAGGACTATCTCCATCTGCCATATGCCAAAGCAAAAGAGAAAGTCCTCGAAGAATTCAATCGTCGCTACATCGCCAATAAGCTTGAGTACCACCAAGGCAATGTCACTCACGCCGCCAACGATGCCGGACTACCCCGCTCCTATTTTCATGAAATCATGCGCCGCTACCTGAAAGATTCCACCCAATAAGCGTCAGCTTTTCCTGACAGTCAGATGCCCTATTTAGGGGGAATGTATAGGCCATATGGGCCATTCCAACGATTTATTGTTCTGTCAGTAATAACTGACATTGAAAAGTTATTGAATTTCATTGGTTTACAGTACTAAAGCAAGGGTAAGTCAGTGTGAACTGACATCTAATCGAATCCCCTCAAAATACCTGCGCAGCGATGCTCCCGTCGTGCCTCGTAAGACATTGATTTATAAATGCTATTTTGGACTCTTGCTAAGCGATGATTATCAGCATTGTGGCATGACCCGTGTAATACACCCGAGTGGATATTCGTCCTCTTTTTGTGTGCCTGGCCCCAAGAAGTGACTTTGAAAGGAGGTGGTGGTTGTCCCGTGGAGCAAAGGGCACGAGAAAGCAATTAATAGGCAGAACGTCTATTCAAGTAGGAGGTGTTCGCAATGCAGTTATCACGTCGGCAGTTTCTTAAATTTTCTGCGGGGACCGTTGCAGTCGCGGCGCTGGCTGATAAAGCCCTGGCACTCACCGCACTGCAGCCGGTAGTCGAGGTCGGCAATCCACTCGGCGAATACCCGGATCGGTCATGGGAGCGGGTCTATCACGATCAATATCGATATGACTCCTCCTTTACGTGGTGTTGTTCGCCCAACGATACCCACGGATGTCGCATTCGCGCGTTCGTTCGTAACGGTGTCGTCATGCGCGTGGAACAGAACTATGATCACCAGACGTATGAAGATCTCTACGGCAATCGCGGGACGTTTGCGCATAACCCGCGCATGTGCCTGAAAGGCTATACGTTCCACCGCCGAGTGTACGGACCCTATCGGTTAAAGGGCCCGTTGATGCGGAAAGGCTGGAAGGAGTGGATGGATGCCGGCTCACCTGAGCTGACTCCGGATGTGAAGCGGAAATATAAGTTTGATAGCCGCTTTTTGGACGACATGGTGCGGGTGTCCTGGGATACGGCGTTTACCTATGCGGCCAAGGGATGCATCCTCATTGCAACCAGGTACAGCGGTGAAGCAGGCGCCCGCCGGCTGCGCGAGCAGGGCTATGCGCCGGAAATGATCGAGATGATGAAGGGTGCCGGAGTGCGTTGCTTCAAGCATCGTGCCGGGATGCCGGTGTTGGGCATCGTCGGGAAAATGATGAATACACGATTCAACGGTGGAGTATTGCCGCTGTTGGACAGCTGGATCCGGAAGGTTGATCCTGATCGCGCGCAGGGTGGAAAGTATTACTCGAACTATACCTGGCACGGCGACCAGGATCCGAGCCATCCTTGGTGGAACGGCACGCAGAACTGCGATGTCGACCTGTCGGATATGCGGTTCTCGAAGTTGAACACCAGCTGGGGCAAGAACTTCGTCGAGAACAAGATGCCGGAAGCGCACTGGAAGTTGGAGTGTATCGAGCGCGGGGCCCGTGTCGTGGTCATCACGCCCGAATACAACCCGACGGCCTATCGAGCGGATTACTGGATTCCGGTGCGGCCGGAGACGGATGCGGCGAATTTTATCGGTGCCTGCAAAATCATCATCGATGAAAACATGCAGGACATCGATTACATCAAGCAATTTACCGATTTCCCCATCTTGGTCCGCACGGACACGTTGCAATATTTGGATCCGCGGGATGTGATCGCGGATTACAAGTTCCCCGATTTCTCCAAGAGCTATTCGGGGCGGGTACAGGCGCTCAAGGCAGATCAAATCGATCGGCTGGGCGGCATGATGGTCTGGGACATCAACAAGAAAGCCCGCAGTCCCGCTGCATCGCGAGCAGGTCGGCTTCCATTTTGTGGAAAGCGGGATCGATCCGGCCCTGACCGGGACCCACCGCGTCAAGTTGCTCAATGGTCGCGAAGTGGACGTGGCCTCGATTTACCAGATGTACCTGGTGCACCTGCAGGACTACGATCTGGACACGGTCCATCAGATTACGCGCTCGCCGAAGGATTTGATCGTTCGGTGGGCGCGGGATTCGGGTACGGTGAAGCCGGCGGCGATGCACAACGGCGAAGGCGTCTGCCACTATTTCCACATGACGGAAATGGGGCGCGCCGCTGCCCTCGTGCTGATGTATACCGGCAACCACGGCAAGTTCGGAACGGGCTGCCATACCTGGTCCGGCAACTACAAAGCCGGCATCTGGAATGCGACGCCCTGGTCCGGCGCCGGATTGGCGGTGCATACGGGCGAGGATCCGTTCAATCTGACCCTCGATCCGAATGCGCACGGGAAGGAGATCAAGACCAAGTCGTACTACTACGGCGAAGAAGTCGGCTATTGGAACCATGGCGACACCGCCTTGATCGTCAATACGCCGAAGTACGGCCGCAAGGTATTCACGGGTAAGACCCATATGCCGAGCCCGAGCAAGGTACGGTGGGTGACCAACGTGAACATCCTCAACAACGCGAAGCACCACTATGACATGGTCAAGAACGTCGATCCGAACATCGAGATGATCGTCACGCAAGACATCGAGATGACCTCCGACGTCAACCATGCCGACATCGCGTTCGCATGTAACAGCTGGATGGAGTTTACCTATCCGGAAATGACCGCCACGGTGTCCAATCCGTGGGTGCAGATCTGGAAAGGCGGCATCCGTCCGTTGTACGACACGCGGAACGATGCCGATACCTTCGCAGGGGTGGCGGCCAAGCTGTCAGAGATGACCGGAGACGCGAGAATACGGGGCGTGTTCCACTTTGTGTACATGAACCGTGTCGACGTGTATCCGCAGCGTATGCTTGACGCCAGCGCGACGATGTATGGCTACAGCGCCGACGTCATGCTGAAGTCGGAAAAGGGCTGGATGGTGATGACCCGCACCTATCCACGCCATCCGCTGTGGGAAGAGACGAACGAGTCGAAGCCCCAGTGGACGCGATCCGGCCGGTTGGAGAGCTACCGCATCGAGCCGGAAGCGATCGAGTACGGCGAAAACTTCATTGCGCACCGCGAAGGGCCGGAGTGTACGCCGTATCTACCGAACGCGATTTTTTCGAACAATCCGTACATCCGTCCGGATGACTACGGGATTCCGATCACAGCGCAGCACCATGATGACAAGCACGTGCGGAATCTCAAGCTGCCGTGGGCCGAAATCAAACGGCATGCGAATCCGTTGTGGGAGAAGGGCTACCAGTTCTACTGTGTCACGCCCAAGACCCGGCATCGGGTGCATAGCCAGTGGTCGGTGAACGACTGGGTACAGATTTATGAGTCGAATTTCGGCGATCCGTACCGGATGGACAAACGGACGCCGGGTGTCGGCGAACACCAGTTGCACATCAACCCGCAGGCGGCGAAAGACCGCGGCATCAACGACGGCGACTACGTCTATGTCGACGGCAACCCGGTGGACCGGCCCTATCGCGGCTGGAAACCGTCGGATCCGTTCTACAAGGTCTCTCGCTTGATGATTCGTGCGAAGTACAACCCGGCCTATCCGTATCACGTCACGATGGCGAAACACGCCCCGTACGTGTCCACGGCGAAGTCGGTGAAGGGGCACGAAACCAGACCGGACGGCCGCGCGATTGCCGTCGATACCGGGTATCAGTCGAACTTCCGGTACGGCGCGCAACAGTCCTTTACGCGGAGCTGGCTGATGCCGATGCACCAGACCGACTCATTACCGGGCAAGCATGCCATCGCTTGGAAGTTCAAGTGGGGCTATGCCATTGACCACCATGCAGTGAATACGACCCCGAAGGAATGCTTGATCCGCATCACGAAGGCGGAAGACGGCGGCATCGGGGCGCGGGGTCCATGGGAGCCGGTGCGAACGGGATTCACGCCGGGTCAAGAGAACGAGTTCATGATCAAGTGGCTCAAAGGGGAGCACATCAAGATCAAAGTGTAGCGGCGGTCGCGTCGCAACGCACGACGCTTCACGAGAGACGAGATGCAGAACCTATTTCACCACACGATCATGAGAAGGAGGAGCTACAATGCCGGAAGTCTATAACTGGCAACTGGGCCGGAAGATGCTGTATCCCTACGAGGAGCGGCATCCGAAGTGGCAGTTCACGTTTGTGTTCAATATCAATCGGTGTTTGGCCTGTCAGACCTGTTCGATGGCGGACAAGTCGACGTGGCTGTTTTCGAAGGGGCAGGAGTACATGTGGTGGAACAACGTGGAGACCAAGCCGTATGGCGGGTACCCGCAGTTCTACGACGTGAAGATCACGCAGTTGATCGAGCAAGTGAACCCGGGGGGGCAGGTGTGGAACGTGCGGGTGGGCCGCAAACACCATGCGCCCTATGGGGTGTTCGAAGGGATGACGATTTTCGACGCCGGGGCCAAGGTGGGCCAGGCGGCGATCGGCTACATCCCGACGGACCAGGAGTGGCGGTTCGTCAATATCTATGAAGATACGGCGACCTCGATGCGGGCCCTGGTGGAAGGCATCGACAAGTCGGGCTTCAGCCGAGATGAACCGTGGCGCTTGACGGGCAGCAGCTTGCCGGAGCACGAGACGTTCTTCTTCTATCTGCAGCGGATCTGTAACCACTGCACGTATCCGGGCTGTCTGGCGGCCTGTCCTCGGAAGGCCATCTACAAGCGGCCGGAAGACGGCATCGTGCTGATCGACCAGAACCGCTGCCGCGGGTACAAGAAGTGTGTGGAGCAGTGCCCGTTCAAGAAGCCGATGTACCGGGGGACGACCCGGGTGTCGGAGAAGTGCATTGCCTGTTATCCCCGGATCGAGGGCAAGGACCCGCTGACGGGCGGCGAGCCGATGGAAACGCGCTGTATGTCAGCCTGCGTCGGGAAGATCCGGATGCAGAGTCTCAACCGTATCGGCGAAGACGGTCTGTGGGCGGAGGATCGGTGGCACCCCTTGTACTACGCGGTTCGTGTAGAGCAGGTGGCGCTCCCCTTGTATCCGCAGTGGGGAACGGAGCCCAACGGCTTCTACATTCCGCCGCGGCATAGCCCACGGGGGTATGCTCGGCAGATGTTCGGCCCGGGCGTGGACAACGCCATTGAGAAGTACCTCGTGCCGAGTCGGGAACTGTTGGCGGTGCTGCAGCTGTGGCGCGCCAGCCAGCAGATCATCTTCCGGTACGATGTGATTCCGGGCCCGAAGGTGTTCGAGACCCAGATTCACGGGAAGCGGTTCGAGATGTTCAACGATACCGTGCTGGGCTTCAACAAGTCGGGCAAGGAAGTGGCCCGCATCCAGGTCGAGGAGCCGATCTACATTCGGCCGGCCGAACGGGTGCAGTGGCTGTAAGCTGAGGACCAAGAGGGGAGGAGGTATTGACAATACCTCCTCCTTTCGGTCGTGTATGGCTTACCCGTCGAGGCAGGCAGGTGAGTGGCGTTCGGTAGTGCGTGCAGGATCGTAGTGTTGATGTTGTTTCCTCTCGGGAAAAAAGGCATTCGGTCGCGTAGAGTGACCGTGCCGTTGGAATACCGTGATGCGAAACAGCAATTACGTGAAGAGTATAGAGGCAGGGTGTTCGAAAGAATACCCTGCCTTTTTAATGCTACCCGGGTGTGAAGGCGTTTCCATTACGTGGCCATAGAGTCATTCAAGGGCCCTCAGCTTCGGAAGTTGTACGCGGTCTACGTTCTCGCTGCTTTGATTCCGGCGGGTCTGTTTGTTTTGGTACAAATCCCGCTTCTGTGGCAATGGAACACGATCCACCACGCACAGCAGCAACGAAATCAGATCAAAGAAGAGATTCTTAGGTTACAACGGTTGACCGCTGATATCGAAAACGGGTTCCGCGGGTACGTCCTGACGAACCAATCGGCTTTCCTTCATCCCGTGGTTTCCGGGGAGGCAAGGGTTCAGGACAGCGTGGAACACTTGATGAGATTAACGCAAGATTTGCCGAGCCTCCAGGCACGGGTCAAAGTCCTCTCAAACCGATTGCGGGAGTTGATTGATTCCAAGCGAAAGATGATTCTGCAGGTAGACAGCGGAAAGCAGGAAGAGGTGCTTGCCTACATCCGTGGGGGAGAAGGACTGGCCCTGTCGAAGACGATCGAGAAAGCGGTTGAGGATTTTGAGACTAGAATTGATACCGAATTCTCACCATTTGACGTCGATGAGACTTCGCTCAAAGAACGGACACTTCAAAGACTACTCTTGGCGGATGCCGCCACTCTGCTTCTGGGAATCCTGGTGACAAGAATCGTCTTCCGCTCGGCCATGAACGGAGTAGGCCTTCAATTTCCCCCCGCTTCGGTTGCGAGAAATCAGTAGCTGCTGTTTCCAAAACAAACAAATAGCCGTTCCCTCCCTCTCTGCGCGTCGTCCGCACATCTGCCTTGGAAACCACCGACGAAAACAGCCTGCCTCACGGATCATGCCTCGATTAATGACGGCGGGCGATAGATTGGCACGAGGGCCATCAAACTCGCGGAATCGACCAAACGACGCCCAGTTGTCGTACTTTCCAGGACAACTTGTCGATCAGGCAGAAATGAGCTGCAAGCAAAGTTCGCTGGTTACAAAAACTCCCCAATTTGGTAACCTTTGCCTCAAAACATTGGCGATTACCTGTTGGTGAGGACCGTGGGACTTTAGATTCGGTCCACTCACAGGAAGCGTTCTAAATGATGCGCAGTCACAAGGTTGTTGTCTTTAGGATGCAGATCTTGATAGGTCAGCTGATGCACACCTTCGGCAGTCTAGGGCAGCAGGCTCCAACAAAGCCGCCCATGAACTCTCGGTGCTCTGCTTTTCGTGACGTGTCACGGCGGAGTTCTTGATCCGACACCCGGATCCTATGTAACTATTGAACATGTTCGCTGCGCAGGATCCACGAGCGTAACCTTCCAACCCAAGTACGCGAGAAGTACATGATCTGGATGGCGTTACTTGCCCCGGCAGGACGTGTTCTAGCTTTTTGCCTTTTGATCGTATCGTCCTGGTCTTGTTCGCAGTCGAACGAGGACCAACTCGCGCAGCATCTGAATCGCGGCGATCTGTACGTGCAGCAGGGCAAGTTCCCGGAGGCTGTGATCGAATACAGGAATGCCGCCCGCGCTGGGCCGACCGATATCTCGATCCACTGGAAACTCGCCCAGGCTACTCTCAAGACGAGAGATTTTCAGACTGCTTTGACTGAGCTGCAACGGGTGGTGGCGCTCGATCCGAACCATGAACGGGCCAAGGAAACTCTAGGGGAGATCTATCTGGCGATCGGCAAGGTGCAGGAGGCGGACCGGATCGCGCAAGACTTGGTGACGAGATATCCGCACCGTCCCGCCGGCTATATATTGAAGGGCAGCCTTGCCGCCCGAGAAGGCGACCTCGCGGCCGCTGTCGCACAGTTCCAGCAGGCGGTGGAACGAGATGCTCAGATGGATGAGACGATGCTGACCATCGGCCACCTACACCTCCTGCAGCAGAACCCAGCACAAGCTTTGATCTGGTATGACCGCGCGCTGAAGGTGAACCCCGATTCTATCGACGCATATGCGGCGCGCGGGAACTACTACTTCGCTGTAGGACAGCCAAGCGAAGGCGAACAGGATTTTCAGAAGGCGGTTGAACTCAGCAAAGATTCGGAGGATAGCCGCCTGGCAATCGTCGTGCATCACTTGACGCAGGGGCGCCCTCACTATGCGGAACAAGAACTGATTGCGATCGCCGATGCGATGAAGTCCCTCAAGGCTCGTATGCTTCTTGTTGAACTCAAGCTGGAATTGGGTGAAATCGTTGAAGCCAAGCGGCTCATGGCAACCATCCTGTCGGAGGAGGGGAGAGATCTTCGCATCACATACCTTCAAGGTCGTCTCGCCCTCGCCGAGCAGCGGCGCGAGGAGGCTCGATCGTTTCTCCAGGAAGTCGTCAAGCGGGATGGCGGCATGGCCGCGGCCCACTTGTACCTGGGAATCCTCAACCTCTTGGAGGGACAACGTGTCCCGGGCGAGGAGCAGTTGCTCGAAACGGTCAAACTCGATCCTGCCAACTTCAAAGCGCATCTGGCGCTGGCGGAGCTCTATCTGAGCGAGAATTCCTTCGCCAAGGCTGAACGAGAAGCATTCGAAGTGCTGCGCCGCAATCCTGCCCACATTCAGGCGGCGGTTGTGTACGGGGATTCCTTTCTCTTGCGAGACGAGTGGGCCAGGGCTGAGGCGGTGTATTCCGCCATCTTGCAACAACTTCCCCAGAGTCCCATCGGGCCAACAAAAATGGCCGTTCTGAAGCGGCGACAAGGATTCACAGCGCAGGCGGCCGCCTTCTTTGCTGAAGCGGTCACACGCAGCCCGAATGACGACGGACTTATGTCCGAGTATTTGCTCGCCCTTGCCGCAGCCGAACAGAAAGATAAAGCCGGTCGCATTCTCAAAGACTACCTCGGCAAGGCGCCTCAGAATTCTTTGCGCTGGGAAGTGGCGGGGCGCTGGATGTGCTGGACGCGGGTTGCGGTACCGGGCTGTGTGGACCGTTGCTGAAAGCCTGGGCGCACCGTCTGGCGGGTGCGGATCTGTCGTCGAAGATGGTCGAAAAGGCCCGGCTGCGCGAGGTCTATGACCACCTGGTGGTCGGCGAATTGACCGTCTATCTGTCCACGCATCCAGCGACATACGATTTAATCATCTCGGCCGATACGCTGTGCTACTTCGGCGATTTGACCGCGGTGGTCACGGCCGCGGCGGTATGCCTGCGGCCGACGGGGCTGTTGGGGTTCACGGTGGAAAAGGCCACAGAGCCCGACGCGCCCGACGGCTACCGTATGCAGTTCCACGGGCGCTACAGCCACACAGAGCCCTACATTCGCCGTGTGCTGACCGGGGCGGGCCTGCAACTGGTAGCGCTTGAGACAGCAGTGTTGCGACTGGAAAGACAGGAGCCGGTGCACGGCTTAGTGATCATGGCGGCTAAGACAGCAGTCTGACGCCAGCGAAGTGGGGACAAGAGAGGATGAGCGTGGAGCTGAGTGGCTCTCGTGCGCCTGCGAACAGGCCACAAGAGCGGAACGAGGTCCTGAAAACCCGATTCAAGAGCTCATGACCGTCTGGTGCACACCAGGCAGACGGCTTTGGAGAGGTCTGTCGCCATTATCCACAGCCAGGAGGTACATGACTGCCCGTCCCGGGGCGGTAGACAAGGCCCCAGGCGGCTGCGGTAAACTGGCCCCCGCGAGGGAGACTCCAGCCGGGCCGCGGGCGCCGCCCCGCTCCCCGCGCGCGGCTGTGTGGAGGGGCGGCGGCCGCCAGAGGGCGGCGAGCCGCCGGAGGGCCGGTCGCGGGGCGCAGGGGAGGATGGGTACACATGGAGCTGGGTGACTCCGCATGGACTAACCGGCGGGCAGGGCGCCCGCTCACGCTGGAAAACCGCCTGCTTCTCGCCTGCGCGCGAACAGATCCCGATGTTCAGCGCATCCAGGATCTGGTGGAGCGTGGTCCCGACTGGCAGGGCATCCTCCGGAAGGCCGAGCGCTGGGGCCTGGCGCCGCTGGTCTACACCAACTTGCGGCAGGCCGCCCAGTCCGGCCAGGTGCCCAAGCCGGTCACGGAGCGCCTCAGACACCTCTACCACCGAGACACGATTTACGGCGTCGCTCAGCGCGAGCTGCTTCGTGCGACCCTCGTGCGGTTCTCGGAGGCGAGCGTCCCCGTCATCGTTCTGAAGGGGGCGGCCCTGGCTGCACTCGTCTATCCCTCGCCGACCTTGCGACCGATGGGAGACATCGATCTCCTGGTCCACGAGACGCGATCGGGACAGGGTCGATGCGTTGCTCCGCGGCATGCGGGACGCGCCCGCGCCATCCCGTATCTGGGCCCGGGGGCCTCGCGCTGCTCCACATACGCGATCACATCTCCAGTCCGGGTGGTTCTGCAGACGGGCCGCCAGCAGCCGTTCGCATCCCGATCGAGGACTTCTGGGAGCGGGCGCGACCCGCCCGGATCGAGTCGGTGGCCACGCTCGTGTTGAGCCACGAGGATCTTCTCCTGCACCTCGCGCTCGATCTGGCGGTGCCTTCGGACCGGACCGGTTTCGTCGGCCACGTGCGCACCCTGTGCGACATCGGGGAGACGTGCAGGCGATACGGGAACGCGATCGATTGGAGTCGCCTCGTCACCCAGGCGGAGGCCTACGACGTGGCGAAGCAGCTCTACTATGCCCTTCGTCTGGCCCGTGATCTGGTAGGGGCCGGCGTGCCGTCCGGTGCCCTGACGGATTTGAGGGCCAGCTTCGGTCAGCTGCCGCTCGAAGACCGGTTCATCGCCGCCGTCGCTCGGCATGCGATCCTCTCCGAGGATCAGGCCACGGGTCCGCCCTCGACGTTCTCCGAGCTCGCCGCTCACCTGCTGGCAACCCGCCGTGCGCGAGACGGAGTCATGCTGGCTTGCCGTCTCCTGGCTCGTTCGTGCCGGGCGCGCCTGCGGCGGCTCGTCATTGGGCCTGGGCCGTGGCGTGCGCGCTCGACCGGTTCCGGAGGCTCTGACCTGTCCCTCGGAGCGGCCCGTCCGAGGCTGCGCCCGGCGCTCGCAGGGCGAGCAGCCCTCCACACAGACGCCGGGGGAGGTCGCCGTCACGTACGACCAGACGCACGACCGATGGCGTGGGCTCGCAGCTGCTTCGAATCTACGGGCTGTACGCGCTGTCCCGCGCGCTCGACATCAAGTACGTCCACACTCCACTCGGGCAGGTGGGCTACCAAGGGTTCCTGCCGCTGCTCACGGGGCGTACCGACCCGGATTTCGCCGCCCGCTACAACGCCTTCTTCTCGCTGCCCTCTGACGACTTCGATCTCGAGTCCTGCGAGCGGGTCCGGATCCACATCCTGGACGGGATACGGTCGAGCGCTACCGGGAGCACGCCGCGGCCACGGGGCGCCCGGTGCTGCTGCAGGCGATCCATCACTACGGCTACACCGACCGGCACCCGGCGGCCTTTCAGGCGCTGCGCGCGGTCAGCCCCTACCGCGGACTACCGGGCGGCGGGGCCCGTCCGCGTGTGCATCCACCTGCGCCGCGGGGACATCAGCGTGCCAGGTCGGACAGACGGACAGCAGCGCCTGCTGCCCAACACTACTACCTGCGCGTCTGCGGCGCGGTGCTGGACGCGCTGCGCCAGCAGGGCGCGCCCTTCGTCGTGCGGCTGCACACGGAGGTGCCGCCGCGGCGCTACACCCTATACCCGGACACCCCGGGGCTGTACTTCTGGCTGGACCAGCCGGCGACCGTCGACCCGTCGGAGTACGCCTTGGAGGATTTCGAAGCGCTGCCCAACCTGGAGATGGTGCTCAACGTGGAGCCCCGCGAGGCCCTGGACGACTTCGCCACTGCCGACGTGCTGATCCTGTCGCTCTCCTCTTGGGTTATCTGGGGGGTCTGCTGAACCCGCACGGCTTGGTCATCTACGCCCCTGGTGGCACCCCGCGCTGCCGGACTGGCTGGTCGCGGACGAGCACGGCAACCTGGACGCGGCCCAGGTCGCACCCGCATCGCGGACCAGCTACGACGCCGAGGTTAATGATCAAACCTAGCCGAAACAGAGGCTGTTGGTTAAGTCCCCTTAACAAAGTACCGCTTGGCATGACAAGGGACGGGGCGCAAGTCTGGCAATGTGTCCGGGCTTCCACCGCCGTTCCCCCACGGGTTCTTCCCATAACCAGGCAATCATCCGCACGACATTCATGGCGGCGGCGTTAAGAAGCTGCTGAAGATGCGTGCGTGCCCACCCGATGTAAGCGACTCTGCCGGAGTGCAAAGCGCCGGATGCCTTGCGAGAGACTGCTCTCTTATGGTCAAATAACTCGAAATCAGGAAACTCTTGCACATTCACGGTCTCCAGCCCTGCCGCATCAGCAGTCGGCGCAACTGCACGCGTTCCTCCGCATTGAAGTCCAAGAGCCGTGCTGTAGCGCGACCTGCCGGAGTCACGCCCTCTATGAGCCCATCTTCTCGTAGCTGAAAGTGGGTGTGCCAGCGCTGCCTGCGAGGATGAAATAAGGCCACGATGCGGTACGCACGCCCGGCTTCCGGCTCGGTCGACGCGATGTTCGGGCCCTTTTTCAGGTTACAGCGCAGGCAACACAGGCAGAGATTACTCTCCTCATCGGACCCCAGGTGCTGCTGGGCAATAATATGATCGATTTGATGCGGCAGCAGGGAGGCGCGTTGCGGCAAGCGACAATATTCGCAGACGTGCTGCGCGCGCTGCTGTATCCGCGTGCGCATGGGCTCCGCCATCGTTAGGACGCAAGACGCGGTGCCCAGTACTCCTCGGTCTGGAGCTTGAGCAGGCTCAGCAGATCATTGAGGCGTACGATGTGTTCATATTCCGCCTGTTCGTCCTGCGAGAGCGTGCCAGCGGTACTCTTGGCCGCTAGTTCTGTCACCCGTCCCGACAAATCGTGTTCCACTGCCTCAAAGGCAGCCTCTAACTTCTCTAACGTCTGCTTCTCCATCCCAACACTCCCTCCGCAACGGATCCCCATTCTCGCATAGGCACGTGCATGGCCCCTGGGGGGCACCCCGTCGCCAAAACGCCTGCGGATATCTTCGCGCGGTGCGTATCGTCCGTCGTCTACACCCCATGTCAGGGCAACACATTCATGCGGCTGCACGATCATAATACTTCAACAGCCCGCCGAGCCGTGCGCGGCATCGGAGGGGCCTTTCCGCCTCTGTAACGTGATCGGGTGCGGACGTAAGGACCCCTCCATGTGGCTCCTCGCTCCATTTTTGCCTTTGCTCTGCATAGGAGTATGGGCTATAGCGGAGTGTAATGCAAGGCCAGGAGCGGGGGCATGGAGGGCCTGTAACCTTTTGAGAATGGACGTATTCCTATTATGTGACTATACGAGAAGCGGCGGGCAGGATGGTGTGAGCGAAG
>CAWCIJ010000011.1:0-528231 GCA_963795615.1 uncultured Nitrospiraceae bacterium | reverse complement strand
TCTCCGCATAGGCGAATGAATCATCTGGCCACATGGATGCCTGAGGCCATCTCTGATGGCCTCGATCAACACGGCTGGCTCGCGAAGACGTGGCAGATACACGTAGCGAGCAAAGTCTTCCACCAGTTGCTTAATCGCGACATGGTCAACGAAAAGCGGCTGTGGTCGGAAGTGGAGAAGTATTTGAAAATACTGGTGAGCCGGCTGGGATTCGAACCCAGGACCCTCGCCTTAAAAGGGCCGGTGAAAGTGAGGAAAACCAAAACAACTTGATGTAGAGGAACCGTCCAATGAGTGACAAGGATTTACAACGAGTTACAGAATCCTTGTCCGATATAGGACAAGTCCCGAAAACGACAACGACAGAATCCTCCAGTATTGCAGCCCGTCGGTAGATTCCCGAAGCTCACGCCAAAAGAAGAAGCCTTTTGCCTCGCCATCGTTGCCGGCATGAATCAATCCGACGCCTACCGCAAAGCGTACAAACCCAGGCGAGCCAAGGACAAATCCATTCATGAGCGAGCCAGTCAAATCATGGCAAGAATCAAGGTTCAGTCAAGGATTGCGGAGTTAATGGAACAGGTCATTGCCGAGGTGGTGATGCCCCGCAAGGAATGGCTCATGCACCTGACGCGATGCGCCCGTGCTGATGTTCGGAAGATGTTCGATAGCCGTGGCAATCCCCTCCCTATCACCGAGCTTGGCCCTAACGAGGCATCAGCGGTTATAGGGCTTCAAGTCTTCGAGGAGTTTTCAGGAAAGGAAAAGGACCGGGTCGTCCTCGGAGTCATCACGAGGTTCAAGTTGCTCGATAAGCTGCGCGCCCTCGAACTGCTCGGCAAGGCCTGTCACTACTATGCGGATCAGCAAGAACAGATAGGCACAGATGGAGGACAGGCCCCACAGAACATCACGGTGCAGTTTGTCGAGGCTCCTCTATCCCCTGAAGAAGCCTACCGCCGCATGATACACGACTACCAACCTGGGGAGCAGAAAATTAGGGAGGATAGACGCGGATGAAGCCAGATAGCAAAGGCGACGATAGTACCAGCGAATGGCAGGACTTTCTGGAAACCATAGAAGCAGGCTATCGTCAACTAAGCGTTCTTGAACGCCAACTCGATCAACGGTCAGGATTGGGATCGTCCTGAAGCGGAAGCATTACGAAAAGAATATGCTCATACTGTAGCAGAAGTGCTCACTCGAGAAGCGTTTATTGAACATTGTCGCCGTAAAGGTGAAGCTGTTCCAAGAAACCGCCTAGGGCAAGACCTGCCGCTACTATGCGGATCGGCAAGAACAAACTGGGCCGGATGGCGGGCCGATCACGAAGAATGTCACGGTTACGTTTGGCGAGCCTTCTATATCACCTGAAGAGGTTTATCGCCGTATGATACATGACTTCAAATTAAAGAAACGCATGCCGATTAACGCATAGGTGATGTGATAATGCTGGTTATGAAGTGAAAGCAAAGGAGAACAGGCGCGGGGTTAGTAGCCTCGCATCTGGCCGTTTGCCAAGACTAGAAGAGGGGAAAAAAACCGTAAAGATTGCTACTAAGCGCGGCGCTTCCGCGCGACGCATCTCGCACCTGGCCGAAATTATTGTTGACGGTTACGCTGCCGTATGTCGCGCAATTGGTCTAGCCAGTGAGATAACTCTTCTCGTCGCCATGAACTGTATTAGCCTCTCACTGCATCCCCGGCACAGGCGGTCTTTTGATATCACGCGGTTTCCACATGCGGGACAGAATCGAGCGCCAGCAAAAAACAGGGGTATGTTTAATAGGTAACGTAGCATGAGTAATCCTCCCTGACGCAGTTCTTCGTTGGACAGTTATTTTAGGAAAGTTGGCGTACTATCGGTATGGACGGTTATCCAATATTCCTATCATTGCCTTTTCTATAAGACGGTAGAGGTTTAGATGAGGCTAAAAAGGAGGTGAGAAGTGACCGTAGTGTGAGACACATATGGGCTAGATTTGTGCAGTGCTAAAGGAAGGTTGGATGGGATAGAAGTGACCGAAGTGGGATGGGATAGGAGGTATTACTCTTTATTACGAATACTCTTCCCTTCTAAAGAATATAAAATCAATGTCACTTCACTCACTTCTCTAGCTTGAGGACCGGGAGGCCACCTGTCTCAAACACTGCTCAACGGCATCAATGAAAGGGTTGTAATTCATGGGGAGCAAGAAGAAAACGCTAGCACCGGCCTTTATCACCGGCGTATCCGTCATCATATTCTATTCTTGATCGCATTGTTAGGACGGCAGGATCGAGAGGGCTACCACGGTGACGAGCTGCGCTATGAAAAAAGGATGTGGGCGTGTTCCGTGTCGTATTCCATACAGACTTCATCTGGTTATTTGTTTCTGTTATCTTGCGTCTGATCTTCTGCGTAAACCTTCGTGATGCTCATCACGCTTGTAGGACTCCTGCTTGTCTGGTTTCCCGGTACCGTGCAGCACTCACATCCCACAACTAACTGCGACCCTCCGGCCGTCGGCGACGGCATCATCAAGGGGAACAAAGGCATCATGGTGGGATACTAAAGGAGCGCACAATGTGGACACTACCCCTCCTCATCCTTAGTCTCCTCCTCTGCGCGCTCCCCGTGCGCGCCCAAGTCTGGCCGAATGAGCCCTCAGGGTCCACGGTCATCAGCGACTATGGATTTGACAACATTTTCCAACCGTCGGACGCGTCAGGATCCTTCGCAGGCTGGACGAGCTTCTGTGAATCCTGCACGTCAGTGGATTCGGTCGCGGCGGGGGCTGGCCCCGCCCCCTTCTCGGCCCGATTGTCGGACAATGGCGCTATCGCGCGGATCTTACCGGCGGGATCTCGGCGGGCAATCTCTTCCGGTCGCTCCCCGGTGTGAAGCAAATCTATGTCGGCTTCTGGTGGAAAGCCTCGGCGGGCTGGGTGGGCCATCCGTCGAACGTGACTAAGCTCGGCTTCGTCGTCGGCGGCGGCAACTTCGTGCCGGAGATGTTTGGGCTCCCCTGGCGGCCCCTATCAACTGATGCTCGGCCTTGAAATGCCAGTCAATAATTGCCATCTCCCCGCCAGTAACGGCGATTGCCCGGGAACCCGCAACCCCTTCCCGAACGTCACGAACGTCCCGCTCGTGCCGGGAATTGGTATCGCATTGAATTTTGCATCGCGCACAGCACCACCCCGACCTCGCAGGACGGCAAGCTGAAGGGCTGGGTCAACGGGACGCAAACGCACAACCACAACAACATCAATACTCAATCCCAAGGCTGGACTAAGTATCAGGTCAACCCAACCTATGGTGGCACCGGGAGCACACCGGGCCAGGTCCAATTTTTCTGGTACGACCATATCCATATTTCCTCCCATACCAATCGCTGCGGCGCCGGTCCTGGCGGGGCACCCCCCCTTCTGATCCCGACACCCCTGCCGGTCCGCCCGGCATGGTGACTGACGTGACGGTGACGGTCCAATGATCTGGCTCCTGCTCATCGCGCTGGCTCAGATGAGCTGCACGGAATGGCTGCAAATCATTACGAAGTGTTGCCGGTTCGAATTCCGTAAGATGTTCGACACCACCGGCAAACCCAAGAAGCTCACCGAGTTGGACGACAACGAAGCGGCCGCGATCGAAGCATTCGAGATAAGCGAAAAGGTCCAAAGTAAGGATGAAGCGGGAGAGCTAGTGAAGCGAACTTATAAAGTCAAATTTATGGATCGCCTCAGCGCCCTAGCACTCATGGGGAAAGCCTGCCACTTCTATGCGGATCAGCAAGAACAGATAGGCACAGATGGAGGACAGGCCCCACAGAACATCACGGTGCAGTTTGTCGAGGCTTCTCTTCTCCTGCCGAAGCCTATCAGCGCATGCTGAAAGGCGCATGACGACTGCAACCGTCAGTTCGTGCTCGTCATTTCACTGGAAGTGAGCGAAAGGTGGGTCTAGGTTGTCACCGGCCCGGTAGGCCCTACCACCTTTCTTGATCGTTCAATCTCCTATGCGGTCTTGTGCTAAGGTCGGTGGCCTATCCCGCCAACAAGACGAGAATTATTGCCCACCGACAAGGTAGCACGGGGCGACAAAGCAGCGATTAAAGATGGAATCTAGTGGGGAGAGCTTGAGGGGCCGCCGATTGCTTCCTGAATGGCCGGTAGAAGCTGTTCGTAGATTTGTCCCTTGGGGATAAACCCACGGGCGCCGGCCTGACGCATCGCGGCCACCACATTGGGCGTGGGGATGGCCGACAGGCCGATGATCTCCGTTCGCGGCAGCAGCGCCTTAATCTGGCGGGTCGCCGTCACGCCATCCACTGGTGAAATGTAGACATCCATCAGGACAACATCGGGATGCAGGGCCTTGGCTAACTGAGTAGCTGAGGCGCTGTCCTCCGCTTCCCCGACCACTTCAATCCCCGGGTTCTCCTCCAGCAGGCTCCGCGCACCTGCTCGGAATGCTGGGAAATCATCTACGATGAGCACACGCGTGGGACGCCCTCTCGGTTGAGACAATTCTGCTGTCACGTACCCTCCGTGTGTCTTGGATAATTATCCGACGCGCTCTCTGGCTATTAAGCTCATACAAGCAGACCTTACGCAAGGTCATTTTTTCCAGCCTCCCATCATCTTTTCCTGTGACGGCTGGTCATCCTCGGTGACACGCCACTCCATGTGATCCGGCATTTCCTTGAATTGCCTGTTCATCAGATAGGTAAAGGTCAACGCTTTGGCGTACCGGATAGTTTCTTCGAGCGTCCCGAAATGCATGGCGAGGTACAGCGCGGGGGAGCCAACTTCTGTCGGCACCGACGTGATCTGGAGGTGGCATCGCGTGAGCTGCCAGTAGGACTCGGACCCGAGATGATGATGAACCTCGATGCTGACGATCATGGTCACCCCTCATCACCGATCAACGCTCCAGCCGCAGGCGTATGGTTCGTTTCATCCGATGGGTCCAAACGCTTCAACAGATGCTCTCCACTCTCCAACATGGCTCAGTTCACAGGATGATGCCGCAAATACTCATAACAGTCCGCGAGGACCGCCGAGTCCGGGTGGAGTTCGACCGTTCCCTCCACACAGCCAGTGAGCAGGGCCCATTCCGCGACACGGGCCGCCAATTCGGCGGATGACCAATGAAATGGTGCAAATTGAGTCAGGGCCGAATAAGAAAGGATTACTGTCAGCGTGGAGAGCGAGGGGCCGTAGGTAAAGACGGATTCTCGCCGATCACTAAACAGCATCCGAACGCCATGCCGCGCTACGTAGCCCTCATGGCCGCAGTCCGGGCACCGCACGGACTCAAGACCGGTCATCGCACCGTCTCCAAATGCGTGGGATTCCAACGGAGTCTGACATCGGGGCCTCGGGCACAGGGGCCATGGCACCTCTGGCCCTCCCTGAACTACCTGCCCCTGAGTCGCGTTCGTGATCGTTGTCAATTGTGACATTGTATCTCCTGTGTGATGATGGGGGAGCTACCAGGCATGGTTCCGAAGAGCGACCCCAAAACGCACCTCATGAGTTATTTGCACCGAACCTTTCTTTTTTTCCGTGTTTTAAGATTACCTGCCACTTGACCTTCTGAGATGACCCGCAGGACGTACCTCGAAGGTGGGATAGCGAGCACAACCACCACGACAGCTTCAGGTTAGGGATCTTCTAGGATCGGGCAGTTTTCTGTCAGGCCGGTGATGAAACAACAATCGAGCTGATTACGCGCTGATTGCAAAATAGCCCTCGCGCAAAAAGTACAGAAACTGTATGGAAAATGTTGAAATAGAGGACTGCCTTAGCCGTTCTTCGTCGGGGTGATCGCCAGTGTATGCCCTGCCCTGTCCCCCCAGCGAATCTGGTGGAGCGAGGGTGATGCGCTAGCCTTAAACCCATCGACTCAAGGCGGACTGCCTTTCGGGGAAGAAACCTTGACACAATACACGCCGCTGCTTTTGGACACGTGCTAGGCAGCGGGTTCGCTTGGTATACGACTGGCTAGGCCATGAGCCTTATTCTGGAATGGCTGCGACGGCAGGGCCGTGAGGCTATCCATCCAGTGCTCTAAGGCTTCATGGACACAGCGTCGCCCACAGAAGTAATGCAGTCCCATGGCATCCGGTCCCACGTGGTGTAACGAAGTCATCGCCATGGGTCGAAGACACGCCTGATGCTCCTCCGTGAAGACCAGGGTGTACCAATGATTGGTCTGTTTCTTCACTGCCTGGCATCCATCGCAGATGATCTGTGAGATGATCGGCATGTGAGGGCCCTCCCTGTTGGTCGAGAAGGCCCAATCCTACTCGGTCCAGCGAGGAGGAACCCATCCCATAGGTGCGTGAGGACATGCCCCGTTACGGTGTAGGTATATGGGGACAGACTTCATGGACTAATATGCACGGCGTGGGGGCTAGAGATGGGGCATGGGGGGCGATGGATTGGTCACGACCTGCGAGGTGGGGACATCGACGCTAAGACCCCATCCGTGTGTAGCGTGTTCTTGCATCGCGGGCAGCCCCACTCCGTGAGGTCCGGACTGGTGCCAAAGAGTCCAAGTTTAGCCTTTTAATACAGCGGCTGATAACAGCGAGGCGACAGTATGTGAAGGAACCAGCACAATATCCGGAAATAGGATGGCGGCTTGAACAGTGGCGAGCGGAACACGACAGCAGAACAGGCATTTGCCTATAGTTCCTCGTTATGATTCATTTCGTTCCAGCCGTCGAGGCAGTTGCCAAAGGGTTAGTTTAGCGTGTATCAAGTCTTGGTGCCCAAGTGTCAGACTCTTATACCCTAAGAAAGGGAGAATATAAGTATATGGCTCCTCGGATTGAAATGAGCCTTCTGGCTGCATCCGTCATGCTGTTCTTGGTGAGCTGCGATTATGGTCATAAACAATATCGCCCGTCACTCGACACTGCTCCCTCGTTGACTGCACCATTAGTCATCGAGGTCGATGACTATGGCCGATTCTGGGACCGCCAAGCCGCGGAGGTCACGCTCCACACCATTGCGGGCGCGTCCCTGAACAACAACACCGTCGTGCTCGTGTTTATCCATGGGTGGCATCACAATGCCCACGAATCTGACGCCAATTTCGAGAATTTCCAAAAAACTCTCGAGCACGTACGAAGAAGGATGAGTGAGCCTGAACATGCGAAAGCTCGAGAGCTGCTCAATCTCAAGGAAGACATCAATGTGATTGGCTTGTATGTGGGATGGCGGGGTCGGGCATTACCCGGGTGGTTGAACTATGTCACGTTCTGGGGACGCAAATCCGCAGCCGAGCGAGTCGGCGACGGCGATCTGCGAGAATTTTTTGTCAACCTTCAACAAGTGTACATGGATCGAAACAGGAGCACGTCGCCTGGCAAGCAGACCTTTATGGGGTTGGTCACGATAGGCCACAGCTTTGGCGGGCAGGTTCTCTTCAAAGCCATCTCAGACGCATTCGAACACGATTTAATCAATGCGGTCGCGAAGGTTGGCGGTCAATCAGACCAGGCGACATCTGAAATCGTAAGCGGCTTGGGCGACATGACCGTTCTGTTAAATCCGTCCATGGAGGCGTTTCAGTATGAACGAATAGACCGGTTGGCGACCCAGGTGTCCTTTCCTGAGTTCCAAACACCCGTCTTGTTGACGGTCTCGGCAGAAGACGATAGCGCCAGAAAGTATTGGTTCCCGATTGGTCGCAACCTCAATGTGCTGTTCCGACCATCGTTCAAAAGCGATGAGGAAAAGGCCTTATGGACGACAGCCCTCGGCGAGTACGAGCCGCAACAGACGCACACGCTCCAACTCAGCGAGGGCCCCGCCACCCTCAGCAACTCGTTGTTTAAGGGATGCGCGATCGTTCATGAGGACTTGACCCGCCAACTCTTCTTGGGGGGCGCACAGCTTTTGCCGAAACCCGATCACCACCGTCCCTACAGTCCGGTTGTTATCGCGTATACCAGCAAGAAGCTGGTCCAAGAGCACAGCGGCATCTTTGGGGAGACCTTCAATAATTTCTTGATGGACTATGTCGTCTTCGTTCAGGGAAAACGCATGTGCTTAATTCGAGGCATGGGGTCGGCTCCTCCGAACTGAATGAAGTCTCGCCCGGCTTTGCTACTGAGCCACCGCAGGAAGGCGACATGTCATTTCCAATCGATAGGATTGAGGAAATCAGCGAACCATAGAGCTATCTTTGGAGCTGAATTCATCCTACCCACAACCCAATGGTGATAAGTGAGGTTGCTGTTCGGTCAGTAAATAGTGAAAACAGCGTACAATGACCGGTTCAGTACGGCTATTCACGTGCAGAGTTTGTCACCATGACGGTTATCGATATCCACCCGTACTGGGTGGGTAGTTTGGAGAGGATTTCTGAACCCGGACTCCGATTGACCTTGCCTCAGCGGATGGATACCATCACCTCCCGTCCACCACGTGTATAGTGTCCGGGGGCATGGCCAACTTTTGCTGATAGCTAAGGGGCGTGCCGCATGACGAACCAAGAACGCATTCGGGTCTTTGATTCTCAAGGCGAGCCGTACAAACAGGCCTTTCAAATCTTCCTCGATCATACAGACCAGAAGCGGAACGCCAAGCGCTGGCTGGAGAAGGTCGTGGATGGATTGATGGCACGTGAGGTCTTCATTGACGCAGGCGCAGGAAATGGGGAAGTGACGAAGGCCTTTGTCAGTGCGTTTGCGCGCACGATTGCCATTGAGCCAAACGTCTATCTCCTCACCCAACTGCAGGAGGCACTCCCGACCGCCGAGACGATCGGCCTGCCGATCATGGCCGCCCAACCGGCTGTGCAGGGCGATCTGGTCCTCTGTTCCCATACGTTCTATTACGTTCCTCAGGAGGAGTGGCTAGCACACCTGGAACGCCTCGTATCGTGGATGTCGCCAACGGGTGTGACAATCGTGGTCCTGCAGCACCGGGACAGCGGGTGCATGAATATGGTGCACCACTTTTTTGGCCATCGGTTTGAACTGGGCCGGACAGCCGACACCTTCCGCACCAAGCACGGGCACCGGTATGATGTCATGACCACGCTTGATCCCGCGCACGTTGAAACGCCCGACCTGGGAAAAGCCTATGCCGTCGCGGAATTCATGCTGAACTTGCTGGATATAGAATGCGCACCCACTCGGCAAGACGTCGAAGCGTACGTCAAAGCTAACTTCGCCACACACAATGGAGGTTACCGTATTCCGGTACATCAAGATTTTCTCCAGGTCCGCCATCGAGCAAAAATCTGAGAGGCTTAAAGCCTGACACACCATTGACCTCGTATATTGAGCTGTTATACTGCGCGCACTTTAGATATTCGGAACCACTGAAAGGAGCTATACGCCATGACACACCTTCTTGTTCGTCACAGCGTCGCTGATTTTGCCAAGTGGAAACCTGTTTATGATGCGCATCTCGTAGTCCGTCAGAAAGCGGGCCTTCGAGAGAAAAATCTGTTGCGCAGTATCGACAATCCAAATGAGGTGGTCCTCTTGTTTGAAGCGGAGGACCTCAAGAGAGCACAAGCCTTTACCGAGTCATCTGATTTGCGCGAGGCCATGCAAAAGGCCGGCGTGGTTGGTAAGCCGGATATGCTCTTTCTCACTTAGAGCATGGAAAGCCTACAGCCGACCAGCTGGTGCAATATCGTAACCGTGCGAGTTTGAGTTTGACGCGGAGCAGACAGGAGTAAGCTGGTAAAGCAACGGTCGCCTTCCTGTCATTGGTGCCAACCTGGTGCCAAAATGCCGTGACACACCATGATCCGTGATGAGCTGTGCCATCATGAATTTTCGCCTTTTCCTGCCAATTCGTTCTGCGGAGTGTCCTGAGGTTGGTCTTGGTTGGAATACACAATCAGCGGGTTGCGTCAAAATCGCCAGCTCACGCCGCCGGTGAGCGCATAGTCCGGTGCTCCATCAGAGAGCCCAGCCAGAATGGAGGCGTTGAATCGGAGGGCGGAGGTCGCTTTGTAGTTTAGTGCGAACAGCAGATCGCGTGGGTTGGACAAGCCCTCGATCAGCGCCCGATATTCTTCGTAGTACACGCTAATCAGCAGGTTCTGGGTCAGGTTGTACCCCACGCCGAGATCGTAGTACCACTGATTTCGCAGGTTCACGTCCGGCGGATCCCCAATAAAGGTGTATCCGAAATCGACAAAACCCAACCAGCTGCCGATAAGCTTCTTGCTGACCTCGACACCGACACCCTCGTCGAATCGACCAGTCCCCAATCCCCGATCCGAGTCTGCGGTGGGAAACTTGAGGCGCCCCGTGACCGCGATCGTCGGGACCCACCCGACCTCATCCACGACATAGTACCGCCCACGCAGGATGAGATCGCCAATTCCGCAGTCTGTCGATGTGGTGGGCTCAACATTCCCCGGCTGCTTGTTCTTGCTCTTCCCTTGGTTGCCGGAGCTCGTGCTAGAGCTAGAGCTGCTGCTCCCGCTTTTGCTCACGCGGTTGGGTACGCCACTGAGGACGGTCACCGCTCCATCACCATTAACGCAAATGTACGGGATGGTGAAGGTGATGTCGCCGTTATCGAAAAGACGACGAACCGCCACCGGGAGATACGTAATGTTGGTCGTCGACGCCGTTCCATAGTTGCCGCTCGAATAGGTCGGCGAAAAGCCAACCTGCCAATTCTGCACCTTCTGGTCGTCCTTCGGCTCAGCCGCACCGCCTGGCGCGGAGCTCACGAGGAGGATGAGCAAACCTAAGACGCCAACCTTGGCGATGAACGGCTGTCCCATCTGACTTTGCCCTCGTGATCGTCCTGAGATCGTCTCGGCCCACGCAAAAAGGCGGCACCGACTCACCGCCGGTACCGCCTTCAACACGCGGTATTCGCGCATTCTAAAACCCGCCCATGAGGAGGGCCTACGATCTTCAATCTGTTCAGACTAGCGACCGTTGCGCTCTGGTTTCTCTGGACGTTCTGGACGCTCGGGTCGTTGCGGGCGCTCTGGCCGCTCCGGTCGCTGTACCCGGTCCACATGCTCAGCCCGTGCCTCTTGCTTGATCTCGCCGGGCCTGCTGGCCTTGTCTATCTTGCCATTCTTGAACTCGTCGCGCCGCAAATCACTCAGCGAGTGTTTGACGTCGCTGACGACTGGGCCGAGTTTGAAGCCGAGTTCTTTGGAGATGTTGCCCCATCCCATCCCGTCATTCCGCATGGTCCCGATGCGGTCCAGGGCGACGTTGCGGTTCGGGTAATTCGTGGGATCAGTCTTCACCAACTTATCCGCCAAGGCCAGCTGGATCATAACTTCTCCCCACCCCTGCTTCGAACTTCGCAATTGCTGGACCTCGCTGGTCGGCAACTGAAATTGCTTTGCCAGCAATTCGGCATGTTTGTTGGGACCTCGCTTGAGCGCGTCCTCGTCGGCCTCCCGCTGCATGGTTTGCATCCGAACCTCATCGGTTTGGGACTGCGCCTGTACCAGTCCTCCACTGCCGAATGCGACCAGCATCACACTCACAAAGAGAAGAACGATTGATTTCCTGTGCATGATCTTTCCTCCTTGTTGCACACAACCCCGTGAAAGCAAGCGGCGCAAAACCCCTCTGGGATTGTGTTTATGGCCGATCGTGTCTCTCCGTTACGAATAAATAGTAGCAAATGCTCGGCCAGGACGGGAAATGACACTAAGCCAAACTTCTCAATGGGTTAGCCTGGTCAAAACATATTATAGGTGACATTCTGTCCCACTCGGACACTATTCCTGGTGCCAACTTGGTGCCAAAACACCCTGACACACCATGACCCATGATGAGGTTTACCCATCACGAATCCTCATCTTTTGCTGATGATTGTTCTTCCTGAGTGCCCTGAGATAGGTCTTCTGCGGGACTCTTAATCAGCGGGGTATATGGGTGTGAGCCCCCCTCATTTTTTAAAAAATGAAAAAAATTGTATGACCCATCCGGCGATTGCCCACGCCAGAGTAGTTTGTGAACCGACCGTCCACCGCGCAATTGTGTCGTAATCTTCTGTGCCTCCGCTAAATACTTGTCACCTGGCGATCAGGGTTGGCACCAACTTGGCACCAGGCATTATTTTCGACTGCGTTTCAAGGGATTAGACAACGCGAGCTGATCCACAATCAGCGGGACAAGGTCTTGCCGGACTTCATCCATGCGTGGGCGAGTCGCGAGATTAAGCAGGAACGTAGGTCAACCTGATCACATCCTCGCCAATCCGATCATTAGTCATAAGGCGGAGCGGCGGCCGGGGTCCGGCGAAATATGGCTTGCCGTGACCAAGCACGACGGGGTGCAGGTAGATTCGATACTCATCGATCAGGCCAAGTTCGGTGAGGCTTTGCGCCAAGTCCGGGCCAGCAACTTCGATCTCCCCGTCGCGCTCGGCCTTCAGCTCGCGGATCGCGCCCTCAAGATCATCCTCAACAAGCCTGGCGTTGGGGCCGACCGACTTCAACGAGCGCGAGACGACCCATTTCGGCTGGTTCCGCCACGCCGCCGCGAAGGCGCGTTCCTCTGCATCCCATTCAGGATGATCGTCGTCCCAGTAACGCATGACCTCATACATTTGGCGACCGTACACACTGCCCGCCTGCCGCTGAGCCTCCTCGATGAAGTGGCGGAAGAGCGTGGGGCTTGGCGCAAACGCCATATGGTCGACGTAGCCGTCCAGGGACTGGTTCATTCCGAACACGAGCTTAGCCATACCCACTTCCTTTCCTTACGCGGTACATCCCGCGGTTCTGGTTGCGTTATGCAATCGGTTGTAAGCTAGATCGACTGATTTTATATCGCAATTGGTTTTTGGAGTGCGCATGAACGCCCCACGCTCGGGCTGCCCGATCAATCTGACTCTCGAGGCGCTTGGTGCCAAGCTGGTGCCAAAACACCCTGACACACCATGATCCAGGATGACCTGAGTCATTCCGAATTCTCCCCTTTTGCTGGTGATTGCTCTTGTTGGCTGTCCTGAGGTAGGTCTTCGGCAGGACTCTTAATCAGCGGGCCGTAGGTTCGACCCCTACACGGCCCACCAATTTTTTCAAACACTTCCACTCGTGAAAGCGAAAGTCTCCGATCTCAGCTTTCCTCAGCGCTAAACGGAACGATCGCCGCAGATGCCCTGGTTCTAATGGCATGGACACTTTGCTGCAAAACACCACGTCGGTTCCAAGTGGCCGGACTGTCGCCTTCTCTTTCACCCTCCTCTTCATCACTCAAACAGCGACGTTTGACAGAGGCTTTAAAACTCTAGCTGAGCGGACCTCAGCGAACATTAGGCACGAGTTGGGTCTTGGGGCACACGATTGCCTTGACGTTTTCAGGTTGGCTGAGTTTTTGGAAGTCAAGATATGTACCCAAGAGAGATACCTGGATTACCAGAGGAAGTTATTCATCAGCTACCTGTTTTATCAGGCCGACACGAGCGCTTCCCGGTTATGCTCGATATGCTTTCTCACCTTACCCGTGAATGCTCTTTCGGCAAGACGCAGTTCGTAGGTCTTCTGCAAATTCATCCACAATTCAGGCGTAGTGTTGAAAAACGTCGCCAGGCGCACCGCAGTATCGCCCGTAATACCGCGCTGCCCCTTGATAATCGCCGTAATCCGATTCGCTGGAACTTCGAGGGCCTTGGCGAGCATATTGGCATTGATCGGCGGATCTATCGGCTTCATGAACTCCTCCAACAGTATTTCTCCGGGATGGATCGGGCGCATTCCGTTCTTGATCATGACATGTTCTCCCTCAGTGATAGTCGGTGATTTCGACCCCATGGGGTCCGTCGGCCATCCAAACGAAGCAAACCCGCCACTGATCGTTGATCCTAATGCTGTGCTGTCCGTCCCGGTTCCCCTTTAGTTTTTCCAACCGGTTTCCCGCCGGCGAAAGCAGATCCTTGAGATCCGACGCACTATCGAGCATGGTGAGTTTCCGTTCGGCCACCTTCCTGAATCCGGAAAATTCTTTTACCATTTCTCCGGAAAAGAAACTCTCGGTCTTCTTGTCCCTAAAACCTCTTATCATGCTCAGGATACCATTTTTACGCCTTACGTAACCTGTATAATTATAGCCTATTGCTCTCACCACCCTATGTCAGCCTAATTTTTAAAGGCCGGTAACCATTGTGCCCTAGGTTGCTACTCTTCTCCTGTAACTCATTGATTATCCAGAACATGAAATGTCACTGCAACGTTGTTTTCGTGTAACTCCTTGACTAGCTTCACTTTGTGGAACGCCATGAAAAGGCTACTGTCTTTGACCACTTTTTAATTAACGCTGGCCGAGGCTGTGCTGAATTTGTGCTACATCTCACCATGAAAGAACGCCAATAGAATCAGCATGATTCTGTTTTGGATATATTCTTCCAAGGCTTAGGGGGAAACCGTTGCAACAACGAACCATTTCGAAAATACCTTCATCCCTCTCTTAATCAGCGGGCCGTAGGTTCCTTCCCCCACACGGCCCCTTTGAGTGAATCTAGATACGCGGTGATGCTCGATTTTTCGAGGCGAACACAATGCCGATTCCTGTAAGGATAAGGGCCGTGGAGAACAATGGTCGCTGCGTGAGTTGCTCGTGTAGGAGTGCAGACGACGCGATCAGAGCGATGGGGGGTACGGCAAGCTGGACCACTCCAGCCCGGGCCGCACCGAGCTCAGGAATGGCTCCGTACCAGAGAGTGTAGCCTAAGCCTGAGGTCACGATTCCTGAAATCGCTGCGAGTCCCAGCCCCCAGGAGTTGAACTGCAGGCCGGATGGGAATGAGGAGGCGAGAAAAATCGTCGTCAACGGGATCGCCAAGAGAAAGTTCATCGCGGTAGAGCCAAGAGGGTGAGCGGTCGTTTGCCCCCTCAAGCTGTAGGCACCCCATCCAACTCCGGCTAGCATCATGAGTGCCAAACCGACACCGTCAGGCGCGTCTTTTCCGGGAACGGTCAGAAAGGCAAGGCCACCTAGCGCGATGACCAGCCCAATCCACACAAGGAAAGCGGGAATCTGCTTTCTTACGATGTTCCAACCAATCATCGTGACTTGCACTGATCCGAACAGAACCAGAGCGCCTATGCCCGCATCAAGTCTCACATAGGCCAACGAAAACATGCAGGCATAGAGCGAAAGCGCAAGGGCGGAAAGTGCACTTCCCGTGCTCCGGAATGGCTTGGAGTCGTCCAGGCGCGCCGCTGCTAGGAGCACGATTGCTCCGGATGTCATGCGGACCCAGGTAAATTCCCTTGGCCCGATCATTCCGCCTCCGATCGCGGCTCGGCAAATCAGGGAATTCCCGGCAAAACACAGCAACGAAGCGATGATCAGACCGGCGATTTTCAGACTCATTCCATACCCAAGGAAACTCAGCTGTCACCGGTTCGTCACTCAAAGACTCAGGCACTGGATCACTTCTAGAGGATGACCGGGAGGACTGCGATGTGGGCCGTGACGGGTGTTCACCCATCTGACGCGCTTCTTTGGAGGGCGCGCCGTGGACCTACTGCTCATATTTCTCAACGACCTCTGCCGACCTGGTATGGGCTTCGTTGGGGTCCCGTCCGGCATCGCGAAGTGCCCGGCGCTGGCGCAAGAGGTCCCAGCACTGATCCAACTCAATCTTGAGTTTCTCCAACCGCTCTCCATCGGCATCCGAAGCCACGCCCCGCTCGTACAACTGGTGCTCCTCCGTGACGAGACGCTGAATCTGATTCAAGACGGGCTGATCTGCTCTATTGTCCTCCATGGTCATCTCCTCCCGGGAGCCGCTATGGTTGATCGATGGTTCAGGCCTGGACGCGCGCCAATCGCCGTACGATCTCCGCCTTGGGCTGCACACCCACGATGCGGTCAATCTCCCGTCCTTCTTTCAACACCAACAATGTCGGAATGCTGACCACATTGAAGCGGCCGGCCGTCGCCGGATTCTCATCAACATTCAGTTTTGCCACGCGCACACGACCGGCCAACTCCGTCGCAAGTTCATCGACCATCGGGGCTACCATCCTACATGGCCCGCACCACGCCGCCCACAGATCGAGTAGGACCGGCAGCGGGGAGCGCTCGACCTCGGCCACGAACGTCGCGTCTGTGACCGTCAGGGGTTTACTGGAAACGGGCAATGGCTTCTTGCATGCCCCGCACACAGGGCTGAGTCCCTCTTCGATCCTCGCCCGCGGCACTCGATTGGTCGAGGCACAAGACGGGCAACGAATCAATGTCGTCTCAGACATATCGATTGGTCTCCGGTCAACCATGCTAACCTCGCGGTATTCTTAGTTCAAACACGAGTTTCTTTGCCGCTCCATAGAAGAGCGGTACAGCATCGTGCAACGAGCGGCCATCCATACCAGAGGCTCTTGTCGAATCTGAATCCAGCACCAATCATGGTCGCCTCGACCTGATCGACATTGCATTAGCTTGCATCTTTAGGTGTAATGGTTTGACAGAGAGAAACCTTGCCGCTCCGGCCTCGTGGGTATTCGTTCCAAAAGCGGCTGAATCGAGTCGAACTGAGCATCGGATTGAGGACATTCAAGAACCCGACGGCGAAAGTGGCAACTGTGAGGAAGGGCACCGATACATGATCACACCCAAGCAACTGGCGACGTTACGTCAGCTCTTCACCACGAGTCATGACGCATGGCTCCTCGACACGATCAGTGTCTCGCATGATGGAATGGGTAATTTCACGCTCAAGATCGACGGCGTCAAGGACCAATATCGCGACGAGTTGTTTCCGGAAGAGCAGGAGTCCAATCCATGACGTGGACGATGACAAGACCGACGAAACCGGCATGGTATTGGTTTCGATATGCAGCCACGAGCGCCCCCTTCCCCGTGATCGTGTGGAAAGACGGCGAGACCTTGCTGGTGGAAGGCATTGAAGATCGACGGACATGCCTGACCAAAACCGTCTATTGTCTCGTCGAGCATCTGGTGGGTGAATGGGCCGGCCCATTGGAGCCGCCGCGCTGAGTGCGATGAACCTGCTTGTACTCTACCGGGTACCGACGCAGAGTGCGGGTATAGGAACCTACCTCGACTCGAATGACCGACGACCGATTCGGACGATCGTGTTCATCGTTTTCACTGCCGGGCTAATCGGCTTCTTGTTTGGGAACAAGACTCACGTCGCCTTGACTGACTTTTTTCAGACAATCGGGGCAGAGGCAATCCTGAAATCGCGTCGCGATCCAATCCATGTGCTTCTCCGTGATCCCGACCTGCCCGCACCAGCAACCATCGCCTCCACAACTGAATGAATGGCCGCAGGCTTCACATGTTTTTTGGACCGGGTCTTTCATCGCAGACAGCCTGACACGGTTCGCTCCGAGCCGACTAAAGTGCTTTGATACCCTGGAAGGAGGCAGGCGCAATCTCCGTTACCGCGCGGAGAAACAAAGCCCTGTCAGCTCGGGTAGGCCTGGCTCATGAGTTCAACGCGTACGACCTTCAGCGCGCCTCTCAGCCTTCCTCAACGAACCAGTCGAGTGGCGATCCTCGGAGCAGGCGCTTCTCACTTACAGTGGCAGGACCGCGCCGGAATTACACCGGACTTCCCTGTTATGCCCTCGCGGGCACCCGAGAGAGTTTTCAATGAACGAGTCACGCTGTCTACCACCGGCAGAAAAGGTTGTCAAGGATACAGGAGGCGAGTCGTCACTTCTTGAGGACACATTTCTCGTAGAGGTCTTTGAGTTTACCCGTTGGGTCGTAGCGCGTCTTCAGCCGGCGGTAGCCACTTTCGTTATACAATCGTCCAAATTCTTCCCTCGAATAGTACGAGCTTGAATACAGTGATTTGTGACCGTCGAGTTCCCGCACCTTGGCCTCGATAGCCTTGTTGAAGTATCCATCTTCGTAAACGGTCTTCACCACGTCCCAGAATCCGAAATTGACGTAGAGCCTGCGGGAGTCCATGGGATACAACGCGAACGACAACGATGGGTCATGCGCAGCGACCGGACAGATCCAGACCGGCTTGATTCCCACCTCCTTTTGAAGAAATCGAGCGAAACGAGCCGCCTGCTCGATAGGAATCTCGACGTCTTGAATGACGGCTTCCTGGGACCCCTCGATCGCCCGGACAATCCATTGCGCCACGCGTGAACGATGAACCCGTTTCCACAACTTCCAGTACGTCGCAGACCGAAGCCGCTCTTTTCCCCAGAGCCGCCGCATTATGGGATACTGCAGAAGAAAATGCTTGGAGCACCAGAACCAGTCAGTGTCCCATCGCCAGAGATAGTCATGGATCGTCAGATAGTCCGTGCGCTTGAGCGGGAGCGATTGATAGTAGATCTGCAGATAGGTGTAGTCGCTGAGCCACTCGGCGTGGTCGACGAACTCCCCCGTAGTGATGTAGAGCTCTCTGTCGTGAAACATGGTTCCATCGACGAAATCCACAGACCGCTCCTGACAGATTCGCGCGATCCCCTGGAAATACTCTTCCAGGTCCGAATACCGATGGTGCGTCAGCTTGACGAACGGTTTGACGGGAACAAGCTTCACGGTAGCCTTCAACGCATACCCCAGCGTGCCGTACGAGTTAGGAAATCCCACAAACAGGTCGCCGAATTCATTGTCCCGTGCGGCCACCACGACGGTTCCGTCCGGGAGCAGGACTTCGAGTTCCTGCACCGTTTCGTGGACGAATCCGTACTTGAACGAGGACGATTCAATCCCAATACCGGCAATGGCCCCGCCGATGGTGATCGACTTCAATTGGGGGACGACCGCAGGCATGAGGTTGAACGGAAGCGTTTCCTTGGCCAGCTCTTCATAGGTCGTCAGGCCTTCGACCACCGCATACTGTTCTTTCTCGTCAACTCGAACCACATGATTGAAGTCGCGTAGATCGAGCCGGTGGACATGCTCCTGTTCACGGTGCCGGAAGAGATTGGACGTCGCCTTGTCGAGTGCCAGCGGTTCGGCGGGGTTCGTCCCGCGAACGGATTTCAGCACCAGCTCTCGTTTGATGAGATAGTCTTCAGCGGAGATCATCTCGCTTATCGAACCGATTCATATCCGCCCAACACCCCCTGCCTCGACATCACGATCTGCCAGAGATGCACCCGGCGGGCACGAAACGCCCCGGCGAGAGAGAGGAGGTAATAGCGCCAGGCGCGATAGAACCGTTGGTCAAACGTCGGTTTCAGCTGCTCTCGGTTCCGATCGACATTCTCCTGCCAGGCCATCAGCGTCTTGTCATAGTCGGGGCCAAAATTATGCCAATCCTCCATCACCCAGAGACCATCCATCGCAGCACTGAGCTGCGCCACTGACGGCAACATGCCGCCCGGAAAAATATACTTATCAAACCACGGATCGGCAGTGGAGACGGAGGCATTGTTGCCGATGGTGTGAAGGAGGAAAAGGCCCCGCCGCTTTAACGTCCGGTGGGCCACCTCCATCAACGTCCGGTAATTCTTAAACCCCACATGCTCGCACAAGCCGATGGCGGCAACCTTATCGAACTCGCCGGTCGCGTCACGATAGTCCCCCAGGATGACATCGACGGGAAGCTCCGCGCACCATCGACGCGCATAGGCGACTTGCTGTTCGGAAATATTGTAGGCGACGACGGAACAGCCGTGCTTGGTGGCGGCATAGTGAGCAAAGCCTCCCCACCCGCACCCGAGTTCCAGCACACGGTCGCCCTTTTGGAGTTGGAGTTTTTGACAGATCAATTCCAACTTATGATCCTGCGCCTCGGAAAGGTCCTTCGCCCGTTTCCAATAGGCGCAGGTGTATTGCATGCGCGGGCCCAGCATGGTCTCGTAGAAGTTGTTGTCCAAATCGTAGTGCTGGTGCGCCACTCTTTTGGAGAGACGCTTGTTTTGCATATTGAAGATGCGTGCCTTGAGCGCATTGAATATCAGGCGCTTGTCGACGACGGCTTGGTCGAGCTGGACCTTATGGACCTTTGAAAAAAACTCATCCAGTTGTAAGGAATCCCACCACCCTTCCATGTAGGACTCGCCGAGGCCAAGCGACCCCTGGGCGAGGACACGATTGTAGAACCCGTCATTGTGCACCAGAATATCGCCGGGTTCATTTCCGTTGATATGCACCTGCGCTCTATCGAGGAGCTGTTGAACAACTTGTTTATGATTCATAGTTGACGTGTCCTTCTCGACCCGGCTGGGTCTACGGGGAAACTGCCTCTCCAGGACTATGACCTGATGGATTGTGCTCGCATCTGACGGCCGTTCTCGACGGCGATGGTCTTGGCTTTGATGTGTTCGGGAGGGTTCCGAAGGTCCCACACGATTCCGAACCACGACAAGACCGACAAGATGTAATAGGACAGGTCCACCTCCCACCAAAACCAACCTTGATTGACGGCGGACTGATAGTGATGGTGATTGTTGTGCCAGCCTTCTCCACAGCAGAGAAGCGCAAGCACGAAACTGTTCCGACTTCCGTCGTTCGACTTGTACCTGACTCGACCAATCATGTGTGTGAGAGAATTGATGAAGAACGTACAATGGTAGAGTGCCGTCGTAGAAATAAAAAACCCCCAGACGAGGCCTGGGAATCCCCATATGCCATAGATGAGGAGAGCGTACAGAAATGGCGGCACGTAATGGAATCGGTTGAGGAAAATGATTTCAGGATAGCGGGAGAAGTCTTTGACGAGTTTGAAGTCGGTCCGTATGGATTCTTCGGACAGGATCCATCCGACATGAGAAAACCAGAACCCTTTCTGCAGCGGTGAGTGGAAATCTGGTTCCTGATCCGAATACCTATGGTGGTGTCTATGGTGAGCCGCCCACCACAATACTCCCTTCTGCGCGGAGGTCATGGCGAAGAAGGCCAGGAGAACCTGGAACACCCGGCTGGTCTTATAGGATCGGTGTGAAAAATAACGGTGGTACCCCGCCGTGACGGCGAACATTCTCAGATAGTAGCTGGCGATGCCCAGGATGACCCACTCGAGCCGGATGCCGGTCTGAAAGGCCCATAAGCACATCAGATGGATTCCCAGGAAGGGAACGACGTCCCAGTATTGAAAGAGACTCTTTCCGGACTTAGGCAGAAGGGGACTGTCGCTATTATAGACGAACCTATTCATCTAGGAGATGCTCTTTGCTATCAGGGTTGACCTGGCAGGGTCAAGAGGTATGAAGTCGTGCTCCCACTCTCGACCGGCAGGCCGACTCGACCAATGACTGCGCGACGTCCGGGCGGCTCGCAAAATGCAGATGCGTATACAGAGCGATGGCGTGGTTCATCACAAGTCCGTCTGGTCCTCTGGATTCCCCCTGCGCATCACTCAATCGACAGGCATAGTCAAGGTCTCCCGTCGGCACGAGGGTAGAATAATGAAACTCATGTCCACGCGCCGTCAGCCCGGCCTCTCCCAGTATGCACGACCGGGAGAGTTCAACGGTTCGGTATCCCAAGGTGAACCGAGCCTTCTGCATGACCGCTTCAGCCTGAAACAATCCGACCATCTCGTGCGCGCGGCCATTGAGGTCGCGAATTGCTTGCGTGAGATACATCATGCCGCCGCATTCAGCGAACACCGTTCCGCCCCGCTCAGCAAACGCCCGGACGGCATGTCGCATGGGAACGTTCGCGGCTAACGCGCCGGCATGGAGTTCCGGATAGCCTCCCCCGAGATAGAGCATATCCACATCCGGCAATGCCTGGTCCTTGACGGGAGAGAACGGCATCATCTCCGCCCCCTGTGCCTCCAGCAGGTCCAGGTTGTCGGCATAGTAAAAACAGAATGCCGGATCGCGGGCGATTCCGATGAGGATTGAACGGGCCTGATAGGATTTGGCCACCGACGCAGGTGCGGGACCCGGCAGTGCGCCGGCCGATCGAGCCAGCATTTCAACCCGGTCCAGGTCGATCGTATCAGTGGCGGCTTGTCCGAGTCGGTGGTAGAGCCGGGCTGATCCCTGTTCCATCGCCGTGACGAGTCCAAGATGGCGTTCCGGAATGGTCGCTTCCTCGTCCGGTCGCAGATGGCCCATTACGGCGACGTTCGTCTGTTGTTGGACAGCCTCCTTGAGCAAGCGATAATGGCCCTCGCTGTTGACTCGATTGAAGAGCACGCCGGCCACCCTGACTGCCGGGTCAAAATCGGCGAATCCCTTCACTATGGCTGCTGCTGACCGAGCCATGGCGCTTCCATCGACCACGAGGAGTACCGGCGCTTCGAGTTGCTTGGCAATCTCAGCGGTACTTCCCACGTCGCTGACCGGCGAACTTCCATCAAATAACCCCATCATGCCCTCGATGATGGAGAGATTTGCACCGGCCGCCGCCCGCGCAAAGATACTCCGGTTCACATCCTTTCCCAACATCCAGCCATCCAAGGTGCGAGAGAGGCGTCCGGTCACCGTCCCGTGATGTCCCGGGTCGATGAAGTCCGGTCCGGCTTTGAACGGCTGGACGACCCGGCCACGAGCTGTGAACGCCGCCAGCAAGGCCAGCGTCATGGTTGTCTTGCCGACGTTGCTGCCTGTGCCAGCGATGATGAGACGAGGGGCGTTCATAATCACAGAGCGAATGCACGTCCCAAAGGCGATGATTTCTTCGTACTGTTGATCGCCCAGATTCTGGACCCGTCCGAACAGTTGCACGGTTTGATTGAGATCGTAGGTCGCTGACGCAGGGTGCAGCAACTGACGAGCACTGTAGCAGCGACGATGAGGTGACTACGCGCGTGAGTCAGAAGGAGGTACAAATAACAAATCCTCGGGGTCTATTGAAATAAGACCCTGAGGATTGCACCCGGTTCCTTCATCCTCACCCGGATCTCCACCCCACGGGAGACTAGTGGTCTTCATCCCCGGTCAGGTCTTCTGACTTCTGGATCAGCCAACAACCCGCGTCTTCCCATTCGCATCGCGAACAGTGACCTCGTGGCGGGCGTTGTCCCCAGTTACAGCGGCGGGACCGTGAGGGATTTGCACCCTCTTCCCTTCGACCAGAGCGTTATATCTGTAGGACTTTAAATCAGCCCGTCGATCAAGTCAAGCAGCGCCTTTCACGTCGCCGGCGTCTTGGCATCGCACGAAACGGCACAGCCGAGGTGATCCGAACATTTGGCATCCCTCATGCGTGAAAGCACCTTGATCAAAGATCGACGTTCCGCTACGGTGGCCCTGGGGCACTCGAATGGACAAGCACGATAAGATCCTGATCGCCGTGAACGACACCGACGCCTCTCGCAAGGCCGTGACATATGTCGCGCGCCTCATGGGAAGACGCGCAGACGTGCACGTCCGGCTCTTTCATGTCCTCCCACCCACTCCGCCGGAGTTACTGGAATCGGGAGGAACTGAGGATCCGAACCAGGAAGAGCAGCTGAGCGCCGAACTCCGCCGCACCAGGCTTCAGTGGACGGAACAGGCCAAACAGGCTGCGCTGCCATCTCTCGAAGCCGCCTCACAGGTCCTCGTCAAGCACGGGCTCGATGCCCGGCATATCACCACCGCGTTTTCCGCATCCATCCACAAGCCTGATGTGGTACGAGAAGTCATCGAGGCGGCCACCCAGTGGGATTGTGCGACGATCGTGGTCGGCCGGCACGCATTACCATGGGTGAAAGAGATGTTCTATCACCACGTCGGAGAAGAGCTGCTGCAGCACGCCCAAGGCTTTGCCGTCTGGGTTGTGGAATGAATCGACGCCGCGTCGGTGCAGCGCCATCCGGGTCGTCTCCCGTTTCTGCGGGGCGAACGGCCATTCGATCCCGCTGGTAAAACGTCCGATCCTCCCTCTCTGTTTGCCGGATACTCACGTTCCTGACTAGAAGATCCCGCGTCCATATACTGTCAACTTCACTAGTGCCTTCTGCCCTGGATCTCATTTCGCTTGACGGTAAACGGTCAGGGCCGTTATTCACCGCGTGCGTAATCCCTTTGTGTGATATGCCTACGGGGGGGAGACGCCTCGTGAACGATCAACGCGCATACCCGCGGATTGCTGTACGCTACCACGTCACCTTCTCGGCGCCTATCGGCGCTGGAGTCGGACATGTTCTGGATTTATCTCTCGAGGGTTGCAGCCTGGAAACGTCACCTCCGATCCCTCAGCGAAGTTATGTCCAGTTGCGAATCATACCGGCCGATACGGAAACTCCCATTTTGGTGGAACTCGCCGCGGTCCGTTGGGTACGTGAACGGGAATGCGGGATTCAATTCTTGAGCATGCGCGCGGACCAACGCGAGCGATTACAAACGCTGCTCAATCAATTGCAGTCGCACGAACCACCGGTCGCATAAACGCCTTCCCACGATCATCCTTGACGGTTCCTGCTCGGTGCATGCTCCAGCATACAGATACCTGGCTCTGGGGAATTACCTAGTTGTACAACCATGCTCTTTCTTCTATGGTTTGGAACGGTAACGCAACTCGCTACTGGAGACGTGAGGTCCTATGCATCTAGAGGCGAATGTCATGCCTCCATCCCATGAGACGAACCCGGTTACCTTCCCGGCCCAAGATCGTCGTACCATCATATGCTCGATCGTTCTGGAAAAACTCAGGGAGGAAACGGGCACGAGATGGGATCTCCTTCCGCCGCACTTTGATGACCAGCATCCATTGCAGTCTTATGCGCAGATCGAAGTGGGTGCAGACGATGCGTCCAGCACGATCCATATTTACCCGTTGGATGCCATTTTGGAATGGAAGGTGTGGAATACCTTGTCGCAACGGCGAATGATCCGGAAATATTTCTGGGGCCGATGCCGCTTCGGATTCCGTGCGCAGTCGCGTGACCAATATGGTCTATGGCCTGTCCGACGACATGCCGGCATGCACGATCCTGGTATTCGATGCCGGACCGCTCGATGATCGAGCACTTTCTCGCGTCATGAAGTCCTTCAAGAAGCGACACAGCCCATGGGCACGCCGGATCGGATTTCGAGGAATCTGGCTGGTCGGATCCTCGCCGGACCATAGTTGCCGGTTGGACAGCGACTAACATTCAATCCTCCGGCGCCTGTCGCTCGCCGGCATATGATTCGCCCGAGTCGTGTCGATATAGGTTACCGGTGACGTAGCCGCTGCCCACCATCTTTGTCGTCGGACCGTGGTGTGAGTTGTCCTCGTGACGCACCAGGACCGGCTTCCGGACCAAGTGACTCGGAGGATCACTTGTTATGAGATTATTCCCCATGTAGACCAGACCGCCATCGCCGCGACCGCCAACATGATCCATGCGATTTCTCGGTCGCCTATCGATTTGACGATGTGCCTCATAACCTCTCCTCCATTTCAGAATAACGGCTTACATTCTTGGGAATGACAGAAAGCAAAAAAGCTGCCAACACAGATTGCCCAGTATTGTTCTGCTTTTTTCCTTGATCTCGTCCAAATCGAGCGAACTTGCACGTCTCGCACAGTGCGAATTCGCGATAGCAGCAGCCAGCTCGTGAATCATGCGGGCTAGTGTCTGTCGGTCCCAAATGTGTGGCGTCCATTTTCCTTTTCGCCACCGGATCTGAGTCGCGCGGGACTTCGTCCGCCTTCGGGCCCCAGCAACCCCGAGCCTGGTCCTATGGAGGGAGCCAGTGGAAATTGCGGCGATCCCAGATCGGGGCTTCGCGGCGGCACAAGGGAACTCGGAGAATGATCGAAGCGCTCACCGCCCCGTCTAGGACCGGAAGGGACATGCCTGTCACCCCGCGCTTTTGATGCGCGCTTCTTCGGAGCGACCATGCCGGCATCGTCTTCTTCCTCCTCGCTGAAGGAATCGTCCGGCTTATCGGCGCCCCCGATCACCAGATTGGTCGCCATCACCTCATTCGCCATGGACTCCGCCGTAGGCAATTCGTCGGCGTACACATCGGTTTCATATTCGGCCGTCGAGGGCGTAGCCAGAGAAGACCAGACGGATTGACCGGACTGGCTGATATTGATCTTCGTCACGGTCGATAGACCGGGCCTGATCGGGTGTTCCCGGAGCTCGTCTGGCGGCAACGCAATACGCACCGGCACGCGCTCGACGATATGAATGAAGTTCCCGGTGGAATTGTCCGGCGGAAGCAAGGCAAACGGACTCCCGCTGCCGGGCACCAAGCCCTCGACGGTGCCATGAAAGGTTTGCTTCGATCCGTAGAGATTGACGTTCACCAGCGCAGGCTGTCCGGGCCGCACGTGCTCAAGCTCCGTTTCCCGTAGATTCGCCTCGACCCACAGATGGTCCAGGGGGACGATCGTCATGAGCGGAGCCCCGGGTTGGACGCGATCCCCGACCTGCGCCTTCCGCTTGGCGACATAGCCGGACACCGGGGCCCGGATCTGTTGGCGCGCATATTCCAGATGCGCTTCGATGAGCTGGTGCTTCGCCAAATCGACGGCAGGATGCGCCATGACCGTCGTCCCCCCGACCTGTGCATCGAGCGTATCGAGTTCGGCCTGCGTTTCCCTCACCTCCGCCTCTAGGGCCAGAATCTTGTCCGCCGTATTCTGCACGATTTGCTTGGAGATGGCTCCGCTCGGTGACGCTGCTCGGTAACGATCCATGTCATGCCGGGCCAGATTCAAGCGGGCGGTCCGCGACGTCAATTTCTCCGCCAATTGCTTCCTGGTCATGAACAGCGCGGCAATACGCCGGACCTCTTCGCCCAGTCGTCCACGGGCGCGTCCCAATGCAGCATAGGCCTGATGTTCATCGAGACGAATCATCAGATCGCCCCGGGTCACGAATTGCGTTTCCTCGGCCAACACCTGGATGACGATGCCAGAGGCTTGCGCTGCCACCGGGACCAGATTGCCCGTGACATAAGCGTTATCGGTTCGGACCCAAAAGCGGTCGTACGTCCACCAGTAGCCGAGATAACCGATGGCGGTGACCAGGACCAGCAGGGCCACAACCAGCAACCGGCGATTCCGGCGCGCGCGAATGGCCTTGGGGTGAATTCTGAGGGAGCCTGGAGAAGGTGATGAATGTGGTGCGTCTGGCGCTGTCGTTGTGGTCATGGAATTAGCTCGGGCTTTGCTTCGGCCGTTTTTCGATGTCCGGATTGTGATAGCCCCCGCCCAGGGACTCGATAAGATCGACCGCCGCCACCAATTGGTCGCTTTCCAATGCCCTCAGTACATACTCCTGTTCGAGAACCGGATGACGATGGCGCAAGACCTCGCGATCATCGTCGAGGCCGCTGACGAGTCGCACCTTCGCCAAACGCCAGTCCTCGCCCAAAGAGGCTAGTAGCCGCTTGTGCGACGCCAACATCTCTCTGGTCGTTTGCCAAGCGCTCAGACTGTCAGCCACCTCCCGCATCGCATCCAGCAGGGTATCATTATAGAGATCCACGGCCTGATCGTATTCCGCGCGTTGAGCGCTTAATTCTCCTCGAAGTCGGCCGCCTTCGAACAAGGGGATACGGAGACCCGGAGCCAGTCCATACGCGAAGCTCTGGCCGCTAAAGAGAAAATTGGCCAGTTTGTCGGCCCCTTTCGTCAGCGTCAACGCATTGAAGCCCACGAACCCGGTGAGATCGATCGTGGGATAGAATTGTGTCTTGGCGACCTTGACCAACCGCGCAGCGGCGTGGGCCCGATAGAGGGCTGAGGCCAGGTCGGGCCGATGGACCAGAAGGCCTATGGACAGATGATCGGGCGCCGGAATCTGACCTGGAATGGCCACCATCCGGTTTCGTAAACAGATGGGCCGCTTCATCGGGTCCTTTGCCGGCCAACCTTGCGAGCAAATGACGCTGCACATCCAGCTGATCGCGGATACCGGCTTGCCGTTTGAAAGCTGTCTCATAATCTGCCACGGCGATTTTCACAGGCTGGTCGTTATCCAACCCGAGGCGATATCGGGTCTCCGCAAGTTTCCGCAGATCACGGCGGATGCCGACAAGGGTCCTCACGACATTGAGTTGCTGCTGAAGCGCCTGTCCTCGAAAATATGCGCGCGCAATGCCGGTGGTCAATCGTAAGCGTACCTCGGCCTTTTCAGCTTCCTCGGCGGCTGCATGTCCTAAGGCCGCTTCGAGCATGGCCCGGTTCTTTCCCCAGAAGTCAAACTCATAGCGAAAGCTCAGGGGATTAATGATGCCCAACATGAATCGCGCACCGGCTACTTCCGGATTCAACGCCGCAAAGACACCGTGCTGCGACAGCCGCTCATAGGTAAGCGACGCGTCGGCTTCTAGAAACGGCAAGAGCCGCGCGCCTTCGACCTTCACGAGCGCTTCCGCCTGGTGCAGCCGGGCAGACGCGAGTTTCAGCCCGGGATTGTCCTTAATCGCCGTCTCGATCAGTTCATTCAGTTCCGGGTTGCCGAACTGCTCCCACCATCGATCCTCCGGCCACTGCTGGAGGCGGCTCGTGACTTCCGCCAACGTCTCCTTCATTTCCGGCGGTTCGAGGTACTCGGCAGGAGGATCGCCTTTCGGAATCCAGGCGCAACTGCCGAAGAACAGTACACAGCCGATCCCGAGAGCGATCCGCAACCGGCGCGCCGTCATAGCACGGGTTGTCATGGCACCTCCTGGATCAATTCTTCCGCGCGCATCTCACGCAACTCCTCTGCCGGTGTCGGCGACAAGGGCAAGTGGGTGGGATGCGCGACCCACACCAGAATACCCAACCCGATGAACAGAAAGCCGGCGACGAAGAACGCATCGTTCAAGCTCAGGATCGAAGCCTGCTGCTTGATCAGCGCTCCGAGCTTGGCTTGCACTTCCGAGGGATTGAGTCCCGCCGCACTCAGCTTGGCCGCCAGTTGCGCCAACGGGTCGTACGAGATCCACTGCCGTCCCCCAAAATGATCGGCCAGGTGCAACTGATGGAAATGGGCTCTGCGAAAGAGGACGATGCCTTGGAAGGTGATTCCGAACGCTCCGGCTGCAACCCGCAATAAATTGGCGATCTCGGCCGCGCGCGTCACGAGCGGACCGGACAGCCCATGCAGAGTCAGCACCGTCAAGGGCGTAAAGAAAGATCCCAGGAAAATCCCCTCTACGACCATCGGCCAGAAGAGCTCTTCGTACGAATGGGGATCGTCGAACAATCCAAGCCAATAGAACGTGCCGGCGAACCCCAGGCTGTTGAAACAAATCAGCCAGCGGACGTCGATGTACTTGCAGAGAAAATGCATGACCGCAATGGCGGGAGCGCCCAGCAACACCATCGGCAGCAGCGCCAGCCCGGCTAACTTCGACGAGTATCCCAGGATCAGTTGGATCTGCACGATCAGAAGCGACAACAGTCCTTGGATGGAGAAGAAGCCGACCGTCAGGCAGATAACACCGATGACGAAATTGCGATGCATAAATAGTCGGAGGTCCAACGTCGGATGCCGCTCGCCGAGCTCCCAGATGATAAAGCAGGGAAAGGCGACCAGTAGAATGATGGCGATGGCTTGCAGAAACGGTGAATCCAACCAATCGAAATCGTTCCCCATATTGAGCAAGGTCTGAAGCCCCAACAACAGCACGGCGAGCAAGAGAAAGCCGACCAGGTCGAAGCGTCCGTAATGGCGCCGGAATCCTCGGCCATGCAACAACGCGCCGAGGGTGCAGACAATGATCAGCGTCAGCACGAAATCCAGATAGAATAGAAACCGCCACCCGAGCATATAGGCAATGTACCCCCCCACCGGCATCCCGATGGTGAAAGGCGTAATGCTGAACAGGCCCCAGATGGTGAGTGCGAGCGCCTTCAATCGCTTCGGGTACTCGTTCAACAACATCGATTGGGCCAGCGGAATGGTAATGCCACCGGCAATGCCTTGCACGATCCGAGCAGGAACGAATTGCGTGAGCGTTTGACTGTCCCCGCACAGATAGGAGGCGACGCTGTACACCATGAACGCGGCGATCAGCAGTCGATAGTCGCCAATGCGTCCGGAGAGGTAGCGTGCCAGAGGAAAGCCGAGTGCCAGCCCCACCATAAAATCGGTTTGTGCCCAGGTCAAAAAACTGGGCAATACGCCGCCCAGGTCCCCGGAGACGTGCGGCAACAAGGCGATATAGGAGCCGGCGTTGAATAGGACAACGATGTGCGCCAAGCCGAGCACGGCATTGAAGAGGATGAAGCGCCAGCCCCGCAACCGTCTGAGAAACACCACAGCCACCGCTCGTCACCTCCTTAGTCCGTCAGAACGACGGAGAATAGCCTCGTTGGTCGGGATTCGATTGCGTAACCGACGCGGCAGCAGCCTGAGCTGTCGGCGGCGCCACAAACCGATGCGTCGTGTAGATTGCTAAACCGGTGAACACCATCCCTCCGACCAAATTCCCAAGCGTCACGGGTATCTGATTCCACAACCACCAGGTGGACACATCTGACATTGGCTCCCAACAACATGCCGACGGGAATCAAGAACATGTTCACGACGGCGTGCTCGAATCCCTGGGAAAAGAAAAGCAGCGTCGGTCCCCAGATGGCGATCATTTTTCCGGAGAAGGACGTCGACATGAATGCCGCAACCACCGCCAGGCTCACCATCCAGTTACACAAAATCCCCTTGGTGAACACGGCGAGCAGGCCTGCGGACCCGTGCGCCGCATAGTAGTTGGTCTTCGCCTCGGCAATCGCGATGAGTTTGGCGCCGACCGCATTGATCTGCGCATCCCCTGCGGTGGTGAGCGCAATGGCGAACAGCACCGCATACAACAGACTGCCCAAGAGATTACCCAGGAAAACGAAGCCCCAGTTGGCAAGTACTCGACGAATGCCCGCATTCTCCTTGCCGGCCACCGCGGCACATGGAAGAAGTGCGAAGCTTCCGGTGATGATCTCCGCTCCGAGCAAAATCGCCAGCGCCAGCCCAAATGGAAAAAGTATGCTGCCGACGATCCAGAACCCCGTTTCTACCGCGGCGGTGACCGCCATGCTGGTCCCAATACCGAGATACGCGCCGGCCAACATTCCTCGCAGTATCAAGTGTCGCGGTGGAACGTTCAGCTTGTAGACACCACCGGCCACCATGCTCTCCACCACGCCTTGCGGTTTCACATAATCCATGTCGTACTCCTTTCAGACGCTGGGCCTGATCCGGCCTGGTTTCTCAACCGCCATACTCATCGAGATCGATGCACAGCATTGTGGCGTCGTGTGTCGGATGAGCGGCTGGATCGTGAGGGGAACGGAGAAAGACCTGGTACGGTCACGCCCTGTAACCGGCGTTATTCCGTTTCAGAAAGATGGAAGTCGCATGATAGCCGCGGAACGAGCCCATAAGACTTATGACTGATGAAACCTTCCATTCTGCTATTCCACTCACGTCCAACTGCTGTTATTGGATCGAGGAGACTGCAAGACAAGGACCAACTCAAATAACCACCTGCTCGTTCATCCAACATTATGATTAATCAATCTCCTTCAGCATAATCTCCTGGTCATCACTTGAAATCGTATCATCACTGTGCGGTTCCGCACCCCACCGACGAGCGAAAACAAACACCACACGTGAAAGGGCCACGGTGAACCACGGTGAAAGCCAACTAAGGAATCCAAGCAAGGGGGTGTGGCCGGTGATTGAGCCGGCCTGTAAGATCGACGTTGCCGGACGGAGGTATCGACGGGTGATGAGGGACGGAGGCTGAGGGAAGAACTGATCGGTCCGTCTCATGAACAGGGGAGGACTACGCTGACAGGGACCATCAAGACAAGAATCCGTGCGATAGCTTCAGGCTCACTCGCGCAATCTATTGCCAGTTTGCCGCTAACACGTTCTGCACGTCCTGCGGGCGTTGATCAATGGCTTGATCCCAGGTCAATCCCGACTGTTGAGTGAACGCCGCCATCGCTTGCAGGAGCTGATCAACTTTGGTGTTCACCAATTGTTGTCCATTGCCTGCCTGCATGATCTCGACCTGATTCGAACTGCCCGTAAACCAGTTCTGTATGGTCATCTGGTCTGAGGAGCCGTGGATCGCCAACCGCAAATCGTTCGCTTGGCGGCTGATGACCAGATCAAGCGGATTGACCTCCGCGCCAAACAAGATCGAATCCGAATTAAACGGCGTCTGATCGCTGTCAACGACCGTATCTTGGCCATCGCCGCGAGAGAACATATACAGGTCATTGCCGGACCCACCTTGGAGAAGATCGTTCCCCGCGCCGCCAGTGAGCCGATCTGAACCACTACCACCCATCAGAGTGTCGGTCCCCGCGCCGCCATGCATCCGGTCGTTTCCGGATCCCGCCTCCAGCACATCAGTCCCATCTCCACCGTCAAGAACATCGTTTCCGCTTCCGGCATTGAGCGAATCATCGTCGAGCCCCCCGAGGATCGAATCGTCTCCACTGCCTCCGTGTAAGGAATCGTTCCCGTCGCCGCCATCGATCATGTCATTTCCGGAACCGCCGTCGAGTGTGTTCGCCCCGCTGTTCCCCACCAGGACGTTGTTCAACGAATTGCCGGTCCCATTGATGTTGGCCGTACCGGTAAGCGTCACATTCTCAACATTGCTCCCCAGCGTCCACGTCACGCTACTCTGCACTGTGTCGGTTCCACCATTGACATTTTCCGCTACCGTGTCGCCCGCCCCGACCACATACAGGTCGTGGCCGGCGCCGCCGGTCAGAATGTTCAGGCCACTATTACCGATGAGCATGTTGTCCAGCGCGTTACCGATGCCGTTGATATTGGCAATCCCCGTCAAGATCACATTCTCTACATTGGCCCCAAGCGTATAGCCCACACCGCTTTGGACAGTATCCACTCCTTCATTGGCGAGTTCGGTGACCACATCCCCGACGGCATCGACGACATACATGTCATTCCCGGCCCCACCCGCCATAGTGTCGATGCCTGTACCGCCGTCAAGACGATCATCGCCGGCCCCACCATACAACGCATCATTGCCTGCGCCTCCGCTCAACGTATCATTCCCTGCCCCGGCATCGAGTATGTTGGAGGCTCCGTTACCGATCAGACCATTGTCCAATGCGTTGCCAGTTCCATTCTTCGCCGTGGTGCCGGCCAAGATTAGATTCTCAACGTTGACACTCAAACTATAGGTGACCGAACTCTGCACCGTATCCAGGCCCCCGTAGGCTTGTTCAGATGCCTCATCGCCGATATTGTCTACGAGGTAGGTGTCGTCTCCCGCCCCGCCACTCATCGTGTCGGCCCCCACGTCGCCATCCAGCACATTGTCCCCACTATTGCCGGTGAGGATATTACTGAGGGTATTCCCTGTCCCGTTCAGGTTGGAAGTTCCAACCAAGGTGAGATTCTCAACATTGGCTCCGAGCGTATATTTCACGCTGCTCTGAACCGTATCGGTTCCCTCATAGGCCACTTCTGTCACTACATCGCCGGGATCGTCGACCACATACGTATCGTTCCCGCCTCCACCGCTCATGGTGTCGATGTCCAAGCCTCCATCGAGCACGTCATCACCGTTACCTGACTGCAGAAGGTCGTTACCAGTCAGGCCGGCTATCCGATCGACCACATTGGTGCCGATGATGGTGTCGTCATCTGTGCCGCCCGTCAGGTCAAAGCCACGCTCGATTAACTGTTCATAAGTAAGACTGGTTCCGTCGGCGAACTGAACGGTCTCGATCCCGCGTGTTCCCATCACATCTTGAGGATCAAAATTCTGAATATGGATTGCATCACCATTTGTCCCGATTCGAATCACCAAGGAACCAATGCCGAGCGTGAGATCGGGCGAGGTAATGCCGGGGCCAAAAGACAGGATATTGCCCTCTCCCGGCGACGCCGCATCATTGATGATATCGACACCGTCGCCGACATTGAACACATAAGTGTCGTTGCCTACCCCGCCGATAAGAGCATCGTTTCCTCTTCCTCCGCTGATGGTATCGTTCCCAGAACCTGTGTCCACGATATCGTTGCCGCCCAGCGCATTGATCCCATCGTCGCCCGCTCCCGTGGTGATGACATCATCGCCTTCGGTGATCGCAGGTCCTAAAAGGCTGGCCAGGCTTGTCCAACTGCCGTCCGCAAACGCGAGGGTCTCGACGACGGAGGTCCCGTTCACACCCGTGACATCAAAATTTGTCAGCCGGATCGCGTCGCCGCCTGTGCCGACTGCGATCGTCAGGATCCGCGTCGTCTGATCCTCAGTAAATGTCAGATCATTCCGCGTGATGCCTTCGCCGAACTGAATCCGGTTGCCCGCGCCCGTAATGGCGATGTCCTCAATCGTATCAATCCCATCCCCAAGGTTAAACCCATAGGTGTCATGGCCCTCGCCGCCGGCAAGCGCATTGTTCGCACTGTTGCCGGTCAATACATTATCCAGTGTGTTGCCGGTCCCACTGAGGGCCGCGGCATGCCCTGAGCCTGCAAGTGGGTCGCTCAAGATCAGGTTCTCTGTGTTGGGACCAAGGCTGTAGTCGACACGGCTCAGCACGGTATCGATCCCCTCATCCGGCAATTCTACAATCATATCAATGGCAGCCCGATCGCTCAGAACATACGTGTCGTTCCCTCGGCCCCCCACCAACGTATCCACAACTTGATCGTCTATAACATCGTCGAACTGCGACTGTCCGAAGCCTCCCAACAGCGTGTCGTCTCCTTCAAGCCCTTCCAGCAGGTTCTCACCCGCATTACCGATGAGGACGTTACCAGACTGGTTGCCGGTGCCTCTCAGAGACACGCTACCCGCGAGGGTCAAATTCTCAATGTGCTCTCCGAGCGTGTAATCGTTCGCAGCGACGACGGTATCGCTGCCTTCATCGGCCGATTCGACTACGAGCGCTCGCGCGATGAAGGAGGCCCCTGCAGATTCCATCGCACTGTTATAGAGCACGTAGGTATCGTCGCCTGGTCCGCCGATCAACACATCGTCGCCGAAGACGTCTTGGCCGAGATAGTCGCGGCCGTCTTCCTGAAACCCGAACGAGGGAGTCAAGTGATCGTCGCCTGCACCCCCGATCAACACGTCGTCGCCATCACCGTGCGCGTTTCCGCCTTCGTCCATCCGGATGGATCCTCCGATCAGCGTATCGTCACCGTCCCTGCCGTCTAGGATATTATCAAAGCCGGTCCCCGTGATGACATTGTCCGCACGGTTCCCGACACCCGCGCTCGCAGTGGATTGCAGCGTGAGATGTTCAAAATGGTCAGGAAGTGTGAAGGTCAACGACGTCACAATAGTATCGACGCCGCCATTGGTCAATTCGATTACGGTATCAGTTGCGTCCACTCCGACATACGTGTCGTCCCCGAGTCCTCCGATGAAGGTGTCGGACTGGCTGGTTCCGAAAAGCTCATCGGCATGATCCGTTCCGAGAATGGTACGGGTCATATCAAGCAACATTGCCTGATTCCACACGGTGCCATCGGCAAACTCGACAGACCCGATACGATGAAACGGATCGTCGGGTGGCAGGGGTGCGAACAATTGGTCCGACGTGTCCCCAATGCGCAGAACCAGCCCTCCGCTGCCTCCGCTTACGATGACATCGGATGGGGTGACATCCGCGGCGAGGAGAATGCGATCGATACCACCATACGCGATAACCTGATCCCTCCCGGACCCACGACCAAAAAGATACGTATCGACGCCTTCTCCGCCCTCTAACCAATCATTCCCTGTTCCGCCATCGAGGACATCGTTCCCTAGATCGCCATAGAGAATATCGTTTCCTGCTTCGCCACGAATAGTGTCGTTCACGTTCGCCGGATTGCCGATCCAGATGTACTCGCCATAGAGCACGTCATTGCCATCTCCGCCACGAAGCAAATCGTTCCCGACATACCCTTTAAAGAAATCGTTTCCTCCTCGGCCATCGAGCACATCGTCGCCTGCCAACCCCTCGAACCTATCATCGCCGCCAGTCCCCACAAGGGTATCGTTGCCGACCGTGCCGGTAAAGAACTGGCCTGGGTTCGGACCGGGAGTGGATAGAACCTGACCCGCGAGCGTCGCCCCATCCCACACTGTGCCGTCGGCGAATCTGACCTCCTTGGTTCCCTGATGATCTGAGTTAAGTGGCGAGTAGTTGCGAATCGTCAGACGATCGCTGGTTCCGTTCACTTCTAGGAAAAGTTCCGAGTCATCATTGAGAGCCACCCGCATATCGCCTGGCGCGATATCGGAACCGAATTGAATCGTATCCCGTTCACCGAATACGACATCTTGGATCACATCGTGGCCGGCCCCTCGCCCAAATAGATAGACGTCCTGTCCGCCACCGCCGACTAGAGTGTCCTCACCGCTTCCGCCATCCAGCCGATCAGCGCCTTCACGGCCTTCCAGCACGTTCGCCCCTTGGTTTCCGACCAGAACGTTGCCGAGCTCGTTTCCAAATCCATCGACCGCCTCATTGCCCAACAATGTGATGTTTTCAACATTCGCGCCCAAGCGGATGGTGCGGGCGCTCAGGATCGTATCGCTTCCTTCGCCAGCCGACTCGACGACCGTGTCCCCACTGCCGACGACGTAGGTATCATTGCCAAGCCCACCGGCCAAGGTGTTCACACCATTGTTGCCGATGAGCACGTTGTCCAACGTATTGCCGGTTCCGTTCACTGACGATGTTCCCGTCAACGTGAGGTTCTCAACGTTAGCATCCAGGGTATAGCTCTGATGGGTCTGGACCGTATCCACTCCTTCATCCGCCTGCTCGACCACCGTGTCGCCTGCGTCGATTTTATAGGTGTCGTCACCTGCACCGCCCGTCAGGGTATTGCCGGCACTGTTGCCGGTGAGGACGTTAGCCAAGTCGTTCCCGGTGCCGTTAATGGCAGCACTCCCGATCAGTGCTAGGTGCTCCGCATTCGTGTCGAGTGAATAGGTAATGGATGATTGCACCGTATCCGTGCCCTCGCTCGCGAGTTCCGTAACCACATCGCCAATCTCATCCACCATATACGTATCGTCACCCTCGCCACCAGAAAGCTGATCGGCCCCAGTTCCCCCATCGAGAACGTCGTTCCCGGCGAGGCCGCCAACTACATCATCCCCACCTGAGCCGGCCAACCGATCATCCCCGCTTGTGCCGATGAAGACATCAGATCCAGCCGTGCCCGTGATAGCCGGTTGGGTCAGCTGGTCGATGACACCCTGATCCCAGATCGTTCCATCGCCAAACACAATGCGCTCAACCTGGAGTGATGGTGCTGCGAAATACAACGAGAAGGTAAGTTGGTCGGCTCCACCGTTGAGAATCAGGGTCAGATCCCGGTCGTTTCGAGTGAGAGAGACATCCGAAGGTGCAACGTCCGGCGCCATGCGAATCGTGTCCAGATTACCTTGGAATTCTACGATCGTATCCTGACCCGCCCCTGGTCCGAATAGATACGTGTCGTCGCCTTGCCCGCCGATCAACCGGTCATTGGAAAGGCCTCCATCGAGCGTATCGTCCCCTGCTTCACCTCGTAGCACGTCGCTCCCTGCGCCACCGGCGAGCCGATCAGTCGTGCTTGTGCCGTCAAGTTGGTCATCCCCAGCTGTCCCCACGAGGTCGAATCCACGCGCCAGCAGTTGATCGTAGGTCAACGTCATCCCGTCGGCGAACCGCACGGTCTCGACCGTGCGCGGCCCGAACACGTTTTGAGGATCGAACGTCGCAAGCTGCAGCGCATCGCCGTCGGTTCCCACATGGAGGAGAACAACGTCTGCCTCTGGCATGAAGGGGTCAGATCCAACATCGAGACGCAGATCCGTGGAGGCGATGCCGGCCCCGAACATGATCTCATTACCTTCACCATGGAATGCTTGGTCCTCGATAGTGTCTATCCCGTCGCCAAGATGAAACATGTACTCGTCATGGCCGAGCCCGCCGATCAGGTGGTCGTTGCCGGTCCCTCCGAGAAAACGATCGTGGAGCATGGTTCCCATAAGGAAATCGCCGTCCGGCGTGCCGACTACCTCCACACCGCGCGTCCCGAGTGCCGTGATCAATTCGGTGTAGGATTGGACAGTCCCATCGCTGAATTGATAGTGGTCGACGGCATGCGCACCCAAAATGTCTTCTTCATCGAGCGCTCCGGCGGAAATCCCATCGGACGTATTCGTGAAACGAATGTAGAGCTCTCCGGATTCCATGTGCAGGCGCGCCGCATCGAGTGAGAGACCGGCTCCGAACACCACGCGATTGCCTTCGCCCGGGAACGAAAAGTCACGGATTCGGTCGACACCATCGCCAAGATTCAATGTATAGGTGTCGTTCCCCGGACCGCCAATCAACGCATCATTGCCAATTCCTCCACGAAGCTGGTCGTCCCCCTCACCGCCATCGAGTTCGTCTGTGCCGGCGTCGCCAGACAACGTGTCGTGACCATCCTCGCCGAAGAGCCGATCGGCATCAGCGCCGCCAGTGAGCACGTCATCGCCCGTGCCGCCCAGAAGTGTATCGCTGCCGGTATCGCCTTGGAGCGAGTCGACACCGTCTCGACCATCGAGCTGATCATGGCCCGCACCACCAGCGATGCGGTCCGTTTGTTGAGTGCCGAAGATCGTATCGTTCTCGACAGTGCCGATGAGGTCGAACCCCCGCGCTGCAAGCTGGCTGTAGGTCAGTACCGTGCCACCCGCAAATTCGAACGAATCAATAGGATGAGACCCGTTCAACGTATTCGTGTCGAACTGCGCGATCTCAACTGTATCGCCGGTAGTGCCAACACGGACGATTAACGAGTCCAGGGCCCCGATTCCTAAAGAGAGATCATCCGACGTAATACCTGGGCCGAACACAAGTCGATTACCTTGCCCCTGCATATCCTCGATCAAATCGTGTCCATCACCAATGTCGAAACGATAGATATCGCGACCTCCACCTCCATAGAGACGGTCATTGCCCGTTCCTCCATGGAGGTCGTCAGCTCCGGCTGCCGTAGTGTTATCGCCATACAGTTCACCGTAGAGAACGTCGCCGCCGGCCCCACCTTTCAATTGGTCGTCGGCTCCGCCGCCCTGGAGGACGTCATTGCCGTCGCCGCCGTCAAGGACATCGGCGCCGGACTCAACAGCGATGGACTGCGAATCTCCAAACAAAGAATCATCGCCGTCCCCGCCGAAGACCGCATCATTGCCGCCATCACCGATAAGTTGATCTGCTCCATCCCCTCCGTTTAACTCGTCGTTGCCGGCGCCGCCGTTGAGCAGGTCATTGCCATCGTCACCGGACAACGCATCATGGTCCTCTTGACCAAAGAGCGAATCATTGCCCGCATCTCCTTGAAGAACATCCTGTCCAATTCCGCCTTGAAGCTCGTCATCACCTTCATCCCCAAGCAAACTATCATTGCCTTCCTGCCCAAAAAGACGATCGGCACCAGCACCTCCGAAGAGCGAATCATCTCCGACTCCACCTTGCAGCTCATCATCGCCTTCTCCCCCATCGAGGAAATCTGCCGCGCCTGCAGTACTTACCTCGAATGGATTGTTCAGTCCCTCACCGAACAGTCGGTCATTGCCGGTTCCGCCGAACAGCACATCCGCTCCATCGCCACCTACTATCGTATCCGCGTCCTCACCACCGTCGAGGATGTCGTCGCCTTGGTCGCCGTAGAGCTGATCGATGCCTGTTCCTCCACTCAAGGAATCATTTCCGCTCGCCGCAAAGAGCTGATCGTCGCCATCCCCACCCTCAAGCCAGTCGTCGCCTTCATTGATTGCAAACTCGTCTTGATTGTCACCGTAGAGGCGGTCGTTGCCGCTGCCTCCAATCAGAACGTCGTCGCCGGCATCCCCTTGTATGAAATCATTGCCTGCACCGCCATCCAGAACATCCGACCCACCGGTCACATTCATGACGACAGCGGACAGACTCGGCGGAGCGACTAGGGTCCACCCTGACGTAGTCGTGACGGGGGTCGCGACATCGCCCGGTAAGTTATCGCCACGCAGGATATCGTCGCCGCCACCGCCAATCAGCGTGTCGTCTGATGCACCACCCCAGAGATAATCGTTGCCGGAACCACCATCCAAATAGTCCCGACCGTTGGTATCCAGGAGAGCAGTGTCGTAACTACTGCCAAGAAGGGTATCATCGCCCAGTCCACCCAATATGATGTCATCGCCAATGCCAGCGGCGAGGTAGTCGTTTCCCGTGCCTCCATCGAGATGGTCGTTTTCTCCCGTCCCATACAACACATCGATGAGAAGATCGTCTCCCTCTCCACCATACAGCGCATCCTCACCACCGCCGGCTTCAATAATGTCGCGGCCTCCCTCGCCGTAAAGCTGATCGTTGGAGAAGGTGGTGAGACCATCATTGACAAACTCGTCCCCGGGGCCACCCGAAATCGTCCGGTCGTAGGTCACGGTCGGCTGCTGGCCGGTGGGGGAATCGGCGCCATCGGCTAGGTGAATGCCCAGCATGCCATCGGTAAAGTCGAAATTTTCAATAATGAGAGCATTGTTGATAATGAGATCATTCCCATCTCTGGTATAAGTGACTCGACCATCAGAACTCAAAAAGGCATTCGTGGGGTCGCCAGCACGATGCAGGCCGCCGGTTAGGACTGTGCCGTCGAAAAGCACGCTGCCGAGCTTGTCGATATCGACGATCCGATCCTGTCCCTGGCCAGTGAAATAGGTGTAGTGATCCACACCGGTACCACCCTCGAGGCGATCGTCGCCAAGACCACCGTTTAGCCGATCGAGACCCTCTCCTCCATAGAGGAGATCTTCTCCCTGCTGGCCCAGCAGTATATCGTTGTCATCTCCTCCAGAGAGTTGATCATTTTCCCCGTTACCTTCCAGATAATCGTTTCCAGCAAGACCTTCGATGACATCCTCGCCCCTACCGCCATAGATGTGATCATTGCCCGACCGTCCCACATACAGACGATCGTCCGGGTCTCCAAAAATCACAACCTGTGTCGCAGTCGCCTCCTGCCTGTTGCTGAAGACGGTCATCTGATCATCGTAAAGCGTCTCACTTCGATTGGCCGGTATGCCGTCAGCTAAGGTGAATTTGATTCTCTCAGCCAACATCTCAGCACGATCGTGCGAGGCGACTAACGTCCATGTGCCCTTACCAGTTTGCGCATCATGCAGATCCAGTGGTCCCCCAGACTCAAGAGGATCAAGATTGTGCGCTGTATAGTCCGCACCACTCACCACGAACGGATTGAGTTCCTTCAGTGCATATCGGTATGCGATGTCCGTCTTGGCCCGCGTCACGATATCATTCGCGTTCATGCCGATCAGGCTGACTATTTGGACGCTGTTGGCAAATCTCGATTCTTTTAACTCTTCAACATTGGCATAGAACTGGTTTCTGAAGTCTAGCCGGCCGAAATCGTTCGTTTGGCTACCGAACGGGGTAGGAGCAGAATTCGGGATAAGGATCTTGCGCAAGGCGTCGAGTGCACTCTCAAGAGAGTTTCCTTCGGCAATCCCGGACACCCCCACAAGACCAGAAGCAGCCCGATCCGAGGATGCAGCGAAGATGGTTTCGATGGTCTCTCGCTCAAGGCTCCCATCGACATGGTGAAATACCTCCATGAGAGCCAATGAATCGACAAGCAGGGTCATGCTATGTGTTGTCCCAAAGCTTCCTGACTGATGAAACAACCCTCCAAATCCGTCGGCGTTAGGCTGATCCTCAATAAACAATGAGATCGCCTGTGCATGGACGCCTGAATTGGCTACAAAACTCTCGTCGTTGTGCGTTGCCTGACCAACTAGCTGCGTGATCTTGTCAAAACCTGGGCCAATCCCCACCTCGCCTGGAGGAAGGAAAGAATTCGTGGGGTGATATTGAAACACTGTCTCCCCGCGCACACCTTCGTACCACTGCTCGCTATAGATGTTCCCCGTATTGCCGCTGCGAAAGATGTCTCCCGTCTGGTCATTCTCCAACAATTTGCCTTCAACGAATTGCAGCATTTCTCGGATCCGGTCGGTCTCAGCCAATCCTGCGGTTCCACCGGTGAGTGTCCACGGCCTGCGCCGTTGAACGTATAAGTATGATTGACTTCATCGGCGTGCAGTTCGGTGAAAACGGTAGCCAGATGACCCCCGAGGGAATACCCAGTGATGTTCACTACAGCATCCGCCGGCAAGGAGGCCTTGATGTCTCGCCAGTACCGTTCCATGCTCACCAGCTGGGCAAAAGCAAACCCCAAGCCGGCAATCTCGCCGGCTGCTCCAGGCCTTCCATCACGTTCCCAATCCCCGCCGTCAATTTGATTTGAGTACTCCACACTGCGGAATGAGAGGGTAAAGTTGTTAGTCAGTTGTCCATTCAGATCTCGTTCTTGCATGAGCGTGCCAGAAAAACCGGTGGCATCGCTCGCGTGATGGTCGACGATCTGATACCGCTGAGCGAATTGCTGAGCCTGGATCCTTGAGTAAATCTAGTTCCCGTGAAGCGGATCTATTGCCTGTATTCCGGATATCGCTCGTTACCGTCCATGAGCAACGAGACTGAGCTGTCGTCCCTGACTTAGTGATACTGATCGAAATAGCTTTCTGCCGCCATTTGCTGAATGGCGAAATTTCAGCCAGTGCTTGACAATGTCACTTTGCGGCATTTTGTCTTCACCTCCTCCCTGCTGGAACCTAGCGGGCTTTAGTACTTCCTCGAATAAATCAATCCGTAGTCAGTTTGTTCCTTTCTGCCTTCGGACAACTGCGCCCTGCCTAGCCACCAGACCGCCAGTTAGGCTATTTCTTAACATCCCGCTGCGGATGAATCCACGGACGAACTGCCAATATTTCTTTCGTTTGGAGATCAAGAACTATCAGTTTCACCTCCAGCAATACCGAGCCCGCGATCATGCGGCCGTGCAATTCCGCGCCATGTAGTAACCATATCGGCTTCTCAGATCTAGGTACGTGCTTCAGCCACAATATAGGGACACACTCCCGCCCATTAATCGAGGTTTGGTACTTTCTTTCCTGGATGTGCGTTCTCATCTCGATAGAACCGTTTGTATCGCGGTAAGTCAGACTTCGATTGCCTTGCACTGGGCTAAGGGTATCTCTAAGAACTGTATTTACCAGTGGCGGATTGCACGTGGAATCCTGGACCAGCATCCATTCTTCAGTTGTCGTATCCATAGGGATCTTCCAATGCATACAGATGTTGAAGATGAATATCAGTTGCTCGTTCACGTTGTCGCATCATGAAAATCCCTTCGACATTTTCAACCGTCTTGTAGATAAACTCGCCTGCTTCCGTTTTGCAGAGATGATTGAAATATTCTTCAGGCGTCATCCCTGGCTTATAGCCGCTATCCTCAGGCACAGGATTCGGGATCCTGATCGAGTGCGCAAAGCGTCCTTCTTCTGTGGCTAAGGGATCAGCCGGCTTAAGCTTTGCCACCTCACCACACTTTTCATTCGGGGCCAGGGCCCGCTTCGCACAAGCTGATTCGATTTCTTTCAACGCCTTCCGAAATCGCTCGCCTGGCGTTTCCTCTTTGCCGAACAGGCCGGCTTCGACACTGAGTGATCCAACTAATGCCACAATGCAGAATATCAATCCGCTCATGATCAATTTCATCCTCAACATCCCCATTGCCCTCCTCGACCAGATTCCTATGGTCAGTCGCATCTAGGACATATGACCCGACCAGGAAAACCCGACGTTTCATCGCTCTCGGAGACTCTCTTTCACCGACTTCAGCAGCGGGCTTAGCAGATATTCAATCACCCGACGCTGGCCGGTCTTGACTTCTACCGTCACCGCCATGCCGGGGGAGAGATGAATCTGTTTGCCTTCCACTTGCATGGTCGCTCGGTCCATGCTGACTCGGCTCGCGTATACCAAGCCGCCTTTCTCCTTATCCAACGGTATCGCATCATCCGAGACGCTCAAAACCTTTCCTGGAATGGTGCCGTATAGCGTAAACGGGAATGTCTCGACCTTGATCTCGACCGGCTGGCCTTCTTTGACGAACCCGATGTCCTTGTTCTCCACCTGCGCTTCGACCTCTACAGGATGGTCCTGCGGGACAATGATGAGCAGGGGTTGCGCCGGAGTCACCACACCGCCGACGGTATGGACGGCAAGCTGTTGGACCACACCATCGATCGGCGAGACGAGTCTCTGCAGTTCTGTCCTTTGGCCCGCCTTGCGAACGTCATGTGACAAAGAGATGGCTTTGGTTTCCGCCACCGCGAGTTCTGCCTGTTTGCTTTGTTGAAACTCTGAAACGAGCGCGCGATGGTTTTTCTCCGCTTCAGTCAGGGCCGCCAGATCCTGCCGAAGCTTACCCTTCTGCCCGGCCAGTTCTTGCGCCTTATCGATGCGCTGCTGTTCGAACTGGAGATAATCCATTTTCGAAACATACTGTTGATCGAGAAGCTTCTTATAGGCCGCGGCCCGTTCTGCTTCCATCGGCACGGTCGCTTCGAGCCGGCGGATGTTTTCTCTGGTTGAGTCGATGGCTGCATTGCGCTGTTCAATCAACTGGAAGGATGCTTCCAGTCGTGCTTTATATTCCGCGAGTTGGTCATGAAGGAGTTGCTGCTGAAGCGCCACATAGGCCGGATCCGCTTCCTGGAGGGACGCGAAGCCCGTTTGCCCGTTAATCAGCGCCCGCAAGCGAGCTGCATCGACGAGCGCTGCTTGATATTCGTTCGTCGATCGATCTCGATCCGCCCGATTTTGCGTGGCATCCAGTTCAATGAGGACTTGGCCCTCCTTGACGACTTGTCCATCCTGCACGTAAATCGCGGCAATGACGCCAGCTTCGAATGGTTGGATCGTCTTGGAGTGACCGCTCGGGATGATCTTTCCAGGCGCCACCGCCACGATATCGATCCAGCCCAGACCGGACCACCCCACGGCCGTGAGAAACAGCACGACAATAGTCCAGAGGATGGTCCGTCCAATCGGTGATGGTGGCGCATCCTGAATCTCCAGGACAGCAGGAAGAAACTCCACCGCTTTGCCCCTAGGCGCTGGCACTACAGCGTGAGCTTTTTCCATGTGCCAAGCATCTCGCCAGACCGAGAAGTGCCGTAAGAAGAAGTTGACAATGCCCATCAGGCTGCGACGGATCGCCCCTCTTGATGTGTGTACAAACGAGTGTACGTTCCATTCCGCTTGAGTAGTTCGTCGTGCGGACCCTCTTCGATGATTACCCCTTTGTCCATAACGAAGATGCAATGCGCTGGCCGCACAGTACTGAACCGATGGGCGATAATAATGACCGTCCGGCCTTTGACAATCTGGCTCATGTTTTGTTGGATGATGGCTTCTGACTCATAATCGAGCGCGCTCGTCGCCTCGTCAAAGATGAGAATACGAGGATTCGTGATCAACGCCCGTGCAATCGCAATTCGCTGTCGTTGACCACCCGAAAGAGAACTGCCGTGTTCGCCCACAAGTGTGTCGTATCCTTCAGGCAGGTCTAGAATGAACTCATGCGCGCCCGCAAGCTTCGCAGCATGCATGACGTGCTCCATGGAAAGACCTGGGTCGGTCAGCGCGATGTTGTCGCGCACGGAACGATTGAAGAGGAAGTTGTCTTGCAAGACAACACCTACCTGCCGTCGCAACCAGGCTGGGTCGACTTGCGCCAGATCGACTCCATCCACGAGCACCCGGCCCTGTTCTGGTACATACAGTCGTTGCAAAAGTTTAGCGATCGTGCTCTTACCGGATCCAGAACGGCCTACAATGCCAATCACTTTTCCGGGTTGGATGGTTAGAGAGATATGGTGTAACGCAATCGGTCCGTCCTGACGATAGCGAAACGTCACATCCTCAAATGAGATCAACCCTGCGATCCTTGGCAAAGTCGTGCGATTGGGATTGTAGGAGGGCTCAGGACGAGTATTCAGCACGTCTCCAAGCCGTTGAATCGAGATTCCCACCTGCTGGAATTCCTGCCAGAGGTTCACCAGGCGAAGCAATGGACCCGTGACTTGACCCGCGAGCATGTTGAAGGCAATCAATTGCCCGATGCTGAGGTCACCTCCGATGACCAGATATGCGCCGGTCCAGAGTATGGCAATGGTCGTGATCTTTTGAATAAATGCAGCCACCTGACCAGCCACCGTCATCAGGCTAGTGGCTCTAAAACTTGCCCTCACATACCCTGCAAGTTGCTCATCCCATCGACGCTGTAATGGCGGCTCAACTGCCATGGCTTTCACAGTTTGAATCCCACTAACAGCTTCGACCAGGAAGGATTGATTCTCAGCCCCCCGGTTAAACTTCTCGTTTAGTCGAGTGCGGATGATCGGTGTAATGATGATGGAGAGGAGTGCATACAGAGGCATGGAGCCCAGCACGATCAGTGTGAGGGAGGTACTGTAAAACCACATCACAACCAGAAACACGACAGTGAAGACGACATCCAACAGCACTGTAATTGAATTACTCGTGAGAAATTGGCGAATGTGTTCGAGCTCGCGGACGCGGGCGATGGTGTCGCCGACACGACGGGCTTCGAAATAGGTCAGCGGAAGCGAGAGGACGTGCCGGAAGAGTTGGGCGCCTAAACCCACATCGATGCGATTTGTGGTGTGAGCAAATAAATAGGTGCGAAGACCTCCGAGCAAAGCATCAAATAGCGCGAGGACCACCATACCGATGGCGAGCACATGAAGAGTGGTGAAGCCTTTGTGCACCAGGACTTTGTCGATAATGACCTGCGTGAACAACGGCGTCAGCAGGGCGAACAATTGCAACACAAATGAAGCGAGTAGCACCTCGCCTAGTAATCGTCGATACTTCACGATGGCGGGAATGAACCAGGAAAGGTCAAACCGCATATCCTGCTGACGAAGCCCGGCCCGCTTAGTGATCAACACCAACTCTGTCGACCAGGTGGCTTCGAACTCAGTCCTCGCGATGATCAACGGCTGCTCACCCAACGGGTCCTGTACTAGAACCTTGCCTGCCTCAACTTTGGCAATAACCACATAGCGTCCGTCGGACATCTTTGCGATAGCGGGCAGGGGTGTACACCCCAGCTCATTCCAACTACTTCGTATCCGGGCGGCTCTGAAGCCTAGATAAATTGCTGCCCGCAATAGATCGGATTCTGATAAGACATGACTTGTTTCACCAAACTGGTGGCGGAGCTGCGCTCCGTCCGCTGGAACACCGTGGAAACGTGCCATAATCAGGAGACAGAGTAACCCCGAATCTGATTTCACCGGTAGTGACAAATGAGTTTCCTTGAGCGTATGAGAGTGATCAGCAAGAACGACTACGACTTAACGAAAGGCTTCCGTTTCAGGCCGATGAGAATTTGGGTCAACTGTTGCTGCAATCTGATGAGAGCGTCGAGAGGAAGTGCTACGCGGGTGGCTAGGGAGCCTTCCACACTTTTCGGCAAGGATTCCCCCTTGTGCGCTCGCTGCAGAATCGCGCCAAGAAGTGCCGGCTCGATGAATCCGAAATCCACATAGGCAACCCCCTGGGTAGTTCCAGCATACGTATAGTTTGCAAGAACAGGTTGATCAGTATGTTCAACGGGCTTAAGTCGGACGTTCAACGCAATGGCACTGCTTCCCTTCGTCATTGTTCCAAGTTCCTCAGACATCTCATTCCTCCATTTGTTAATACGTGGCAGCATTCTCCAGAACGGACATAGGCGCCGAATGTACAAATGCAGCGGCCACTTTTCCATTACCCAAAAGAATGGAGTGGCGCTCCTCATAACGTCTCCTCCAGCCCAATGAGGGATTTTAGCTGCGACACGGTCACGTTACAGTGGCGCTTCAGTGAAAGGAGGCGCCATGTCCGATTTTGCAGAATACACTCTTCTTTTTAGTCTTCTCGCTCTTGCCGGTATTACGATCATGACGAATATCAAAGTCGAATTGTGGTGCGAACGATGGCTCGAGCGCACGTTCATGCAGCCGCTTGCCAAGGAAGGGACTTCGCCCGCGTCACTCCGAAAAGAAAGGCGGCATAATCATTGATCACCAACGGGTTCCATCTACGGGAATATCGTCGTTTTCCGGTTCATTGTGCATTCTATTATTCCAATGATGAAGTCCAGGGAGCCGGCACGGTATGGAATCTTTCAGTGAGCGGATGGCGAGTGGACGGGACCCGCGAGGTCAAAACAGGAATGGTGTTTACACTCTTAGTGATGCTTCCTGAATATCACAAGACGATTATCATAGAGCGAGCGATAGTTCGATGGACGCGCGGTCTTGAGTTCGGTCTACAAATCGGCGCAATTCATCGCACGGATACAGGTCGTCTCAAGCAGTTCGTCAGCTCGCTCATGTGATCGCAGCAGGTCCAACGGTCCGCCGTCTTGTCTCGCCAAACCATATACCTCGATTGATCACCCCGAGGATCTGCCACCAGCAAGGTGAAACCAACCTTACCTACGAATATGTTCCATCTCATCCATGTCGGCCACCATGTGACTATCATCTGTCGGTAGCATCAACAGGCAACAATGGATAGCACCTGCTAGCAACAGGCATGGAATGTGTACATGTGATCGGACTTTATAGGCAGCTATGCCAGATGGATAGCACGTGGGCACCACCCACCGGAGGACGTAGACCGCCTCCCTGCCATTCCTTCGGGGTAGACCAACTGAGTAATGCCAGAGTCAAAACCGACTGCTATCCTCCAAAGACCAGATTTGGATCGGCCGTTTCGAGTTAATCGAGCACTGGAGACTCTGAATGCTTAGGGAATCTATTGAACGCCCAAGGACGTACCAAACACAGTTGCGCCAGACCCTCTCCAAGCTGGGCAACCCAAAAGGGGCTTTGGCCTTGTCGACCAATGATGTGATACTTGACAGCATATAGATTACGCCAAGAAAGGACGATCATGAACAATCGGTACAGTTCACGGACTCCAGTCAAATGTGTCGTGACGTTCTCAGCAGATGGAGTTGTGGGGGAAGGACGCGTGCTGAATCTTTCGGTTCCTGGCTGCCTGATCGAGACGTCAGCCAATCTGAAAATCGGGCAGTACCTGCATTTGCAATTGCGATTTTCAGAGGGCCATGCGCCCCTACGCATCGCATTGGCGGTCGTTCGTCGAATAGGAGGCATGCTGGCTGGTCTAGAATTAATCCGCATGTCCAATGAGGATCAGTTTCGCCTGCGGCATATCGTAGGGTACAAAGGTTCTCGCAAGGTCATCAACACGACCTGGAGCGAAGCGATTGTCTTGCTGGGCGGGGATTCATGGTAAGCACTCCGGCTAGCCACGCTCAGGCATCGGTGCATTGCTCTCTGAGCGGTTGATGTGGGCCGTCCTTTGCGGTCGAAGATACGAAGTTATTGAGCCACGCCATCTGAAACGGGCGGTTCCAGTGCGAATTGCTTAAGCAAATGTCTTGATCCAAATAGAAGCGTCGCGGGCAGCTATGCAGAAGGACAACGCAAACGAAAGGTTTCGGAGTCGACCGGCTTCATATGAGGATACAGCGTCCGCCTTCAAGATGGCTCATCTAAGGCGCCCATGAGCTAACAATTGCACAGAATCTCCTCAACCTTGTCTGTTAGCGCTTGCGGCATAATAGGCTTTTGAAGCAAGAAAGCATCTTTTCCCACACCATTAGTGAACACGGTATCGCCAGTATAGCCAGAGATGAAGAGGATCTTGACACTAGGGCTGAACGCAGCCAGATGTTGCGCTAGTGCGGGGCCGTTCAACCTAGGCATGATGACATCGGTGATCACCAAATGACACGAGCTTGCATGTTGCTGCATTAGCTTCAACGCCTCCATCCCGTCCGCTGCTTCAAGAACCTCATAACCCTTCTCAGAGAGAATCCTAGCGAGAAGAGCCCTTACAGAAGATTCATCTTCTGCAACAAGGATGGTTTTTCTGGACTCCTGTCTTGCTTCTGAAGCATTCGTTGTTGGAGTCTCTGGCACGACCGCTTCTACCCGAGGAAGGAAGATCTTGAAAATAGACCCACACCCAGGCGAACTCGACACGTCGATATACCCGTTACACTGCTTCACAATTCCATAGGTCGTGGCTAGTCCAAGACCGGAACCCTGGCCCTGTTGTTTGGTCGTAAAAAACGGCTCAAACATGTGAGCCTGCGTTTCTGCGTCCATTCCACAGCCGGTATCGCGAACGGTCAAGACCACATATTGACCTGCGACCGATCCAGGATGCTGTTTTACGTAGGTGGCGTCGAGTGCGGCGTTCGTTGTTTCAAGAGAGATGACACCTCCCTCGGGCATGGCATCGCGTGCATTGACAAGCAGGTTGAGGACTACCTGTTCCAGCTGGACAGGATCCGCCAGTACTTTCCCTGCAGAGGGATCTACCGAGACAGCTAACTTGATATGTTCACCGATCAGGCTTTTTAGGAGATCCGCGATGTCTCGGATAATCACATTCAGTTGCACCGGTCTTTGCTCAAATACATGGTGCCGGCTGAAGGTAAGAATTTTCTTGGTGAGCGCGGCCGCTCGATGCCCCGCCTGCTTGATGAGTTCTAACGACCTGCCACTGGGATGTCCTGCCAATTCTTCGGAAAGAATCTGGCTGTACCCATTGATCACGGTCAGTAAATTATTGAAGTCATGCGCAATGCCTCCGGCGAGGCGACCTACGGCCTCCATTTTTTGCACCTGCTGCAGAGCCCGCTCTATTCTCTTCTTTTCAGAAATATCCGTAATAGTCTCAATCACATGAACTAGTCCCGATGAGGTAACCGTCTTCGACCATTGAACCAACAAAAACCGGTCATCGGGCAACGCGACTTCATTGTGGGCGATTTCTCCTGATTGTAAAGCCTCAGGCATTCTGCAAAATGAACAGGGGGCAGGACAACCCGCGATCTTTTCATAGCAAGGCATGCTGGTAATGTCACCGAACCTCTTCAAGCCGGTCTGGTTTTGAAACTGAACTTGGTATGTGGACGGATCGATGACCGTAATGATCACCGGCTGCGAGTTGAGAAGACTTTGCGGATCGTACTGAGGCGGACAGGCTGGTATGGACATTCTTGTTCCTCTCGCGAATGCCGGAGGGATCATGGCAGACAAGCCAAGAGGTAGACCCATCCTCTGAGTCGTGCCTCTATGTGCCCACAATACATCAGCCCGCCTGCGTGTCAAGTTCACACCGTTACAATGCACGACTCAGCAGCTAGGGAAATCCAGCCCTAGTCATCCTACGTACCGTATCCGTATCGTAGCGCTCACGGATACGCTCTGGCACTCCTATGACCGCGTCTGAATCGATCGGTCAATCCGGATGAAACGCGGCCTAGCAAGGAAGGTTGAGAGCGGGATCACAAAACAGCGGTCCGACAATCGGCGGAGCCATATAGTTGCTGCTTGGGTCGAGAGCCCCCCCTGAAGAACCCATCCGAGGGCCACCCGGCATACCCGGCAATCCCCGACCAACCGAACTAAATGATCTCGTCGTTGTAGAAGCGGATATTCCGTTAGTTGTAGGGGTCAGTGTCGAGGTGGTTTGACCCGTTGTCACCGTGGCCGGGACGGAAAATCCCGGGGAGGCAATCTGTGAGCCTCCTTGTAAATTCTGAGGAACAACACTTTGCGAACTTGTAGAGGGAGCAACGGACGTTTGTCCTGCGGCATCTAAAATCAGGCTTGGCACCACCCCCATGACGAACAGGATCAGGGGACAACAGAAGAGGGCTTTCATGAGCAGCGGTCACACATCACATAAGGTGTTTCAGCAAGATACTGTGAACTATCCGCAAGCAAAAGATCAACATAAACCGATAGTTCGGCACGGGGTCTATATTGGGCTGACTGGATGAGGTTAGGTGGTAGTAAATCTTCACGCTTCATAACGCACTCAGGTTTTTAAGAATAATACCTTCCTGCCACGCTTACTGGTCAATTGAATCCTTGTGAGTGAGTAGGCGGAGATCCATGGGGTATCTGAACTGACGCATCGTTTATCAAAACAGATACAGGAAGGCCACCTCACTCCCCACGAGCATACCATGGCAAAGCAACCGCAGCCGGACGATTACTTAAGAATCACGGTACCTTCAGCCATCCCACAGTTTCCAGCCACATTGGTATCCTAATTGCTTATGTAATTCGGCATGATCAGAAAAGACTCGAAATCAACACTCGGATGATGAAGGGAGAATGCGCCATGCTTTGGGCAGCAGCTATCGTCACGACCTATCTTGCGGGGATTTATTTCATTCGGCTGGTCTGGTGGCAAGAGTAGTCATTGAGTTCGTTTGTTTTCCGCACCCAATGCTGTACTGCCTCCGCGGACTCAAGGAAAATGATACCTACCATCTTCAGCACAACCTTCCTATTTCTTAAAGCTTCCCTTCGGGCGAAGATCTATCAGCTGACCTCTGCATCCGCTCTTCGTTCGGATCCTTCGTCTACCCCTTCTCATTCGAGCAGGAAAGGCCATCTCTTCAGCTTCAACCATCGACGACAATTGCATCAATGTGGTGCAGCCCAATTTACTTCCATTATGTTTTTGCATTCTAGAGTAAGATCAGCTGGACTCCGTCCACGCCATCTCTCAATATTTCCTCTGGCGCTGTTATGACTTCCACAGTTATTGGAATTCGAAGCCCAACCATCACATGTCCGGCGTGCATCGGAAAAATGCATCGATCCACACGACATGGCTTACGTGATTTTTGCTACCGACTCGTTGGTTTCTATCCGTTCCGCTGTTGGGATTGCGGGCATCGATTTTACCGGTGCCGTCGTCGCTGACACGCCCACTGCGAATTATCTGCCCCTCTATTGTTCTGCGTAACCCTGCCACTCCCGGATGCTATGTCTTCCCCTCGAAGGCAGGATACTATTTCAAGGTGGGCGAGCATACACTGATCAGCACATAATGCAGGCCGATCAATGGACCATCGCCATGATGGATATGGAAACGAAACTACACTTCCAGAGGGCACGAGACAGATTATTCATGACGTGTCCCGTGATGTTCGCCGGCGTTCCGTTTATCGGCGAAGGCTATTTGCTCAATCTTTCGCCCGTCGGTTGTACAGTGGAATGTGAGCGTAGCGTCCTCGATGGCAGTTACATGAGGCTGCGGGTTCTCCTCCCGGATCATGATCCATCCATAGACATCGACTTGGCCGCTGTTCGCTGGGTCAGGGGATCACGGTTCGGAGTTGAGTTTCTTCACCTTCCTGCTCAAGAACGCTCACGTCTTGATCGATTCTTGCTTGGTTATCGCGTCTGACAGCCAGACCTTCCATCAGACTTCATTCAGTCCATTTCCCATTCGGTTCACTCACCATCCTGATCGCTAGCAAAATCCGATGACGCACTCATCGTGTGCAGCGAACGGGAACACACACGAAGCGGATCAGGAACCATAGGCCCTGTGAGACTGTCGCCCGGCAAACAATTCGTGTTCTCCCCTGCATGATTCCGTTTCTGTTTACTTCGGTAGCTTGGGCGGAACAATCTTGAGAGGTTCTCCCGTAAGGGCATTGAGAAATGCGATGAGATCACCCTTTTCGTCGGCCGTAAGCATCAGCGGCTTCATCAGTGGACTCAGATACGGGTTGGCGTTCCCGCCGTTATCGATAAAGTCTACGACTTCCGGTAAGGTCTTAAAAACCCCATCGTGCATATAGGGCGCGGTTTCGGTGACGCTACGCAATGTCGGTGTCTTGAACGCACCCTTGTCGCGCTCCAGTCGAGTCACGTTGAAGCGGCCAAGGTCCTCCTTGAGCGGCCCCTCCTGCGGAACTCCGAGATTGTGAAACTGGTTGTCGGTGAAGTTGGGGCCGTTGTGACAAAGTATGCATCGGGCTTTTCCTCGAAAGAGTTCCATGCCACGGACGGCACTTTCATCCATGGCATTATTCTGACCCAAAACATACTTGTCGAAGGCCGAATTCTGCGACACGATCGTCCGCTCAAACGCCGCGATGGCTTCAGCAATATGCTGAAGGCTCGCCCCTCCTCCGAAAATAAGCTGGAATTGTTTCTGATATCCAGGAATCTTTGCAATTTTCGGGACAACCGTCGCGTGCGTTTCCGCCATTTCAATGGGATTGTGAATCGGTCCGATCGCTTGTTCCTCCAGAGAGCCGGCTCGACCGTCCCAGAATTGAAAGAGATTGAAAGCTGAATTGTAGACTGTTGGAGATTGTCGCCCGCCCGCCGTACCAACTGTACCGATAGAAAATTGTCTGACATCGGCAAATCCGGTACCAGGATTGTGACAAAAGGCGCAGGAGATCCCGTTGCCCCTCGACAATCGACCATCAAAATACAACTGCCTACCCAAATCGACCTTTTGATCATAACTCAGATTGGTAGGAGGAACAGGCACATACGCCGGCAGAGGACTGATATCCGGAACAGACATTCCATCGAGCACGATCATTCCTGGTGATGCTCCGTCCAAGGCACGCATCTGAGCCGACAGCGGAACATCGAGAAGCATGCGTCCGCCGATCAGACTCAACACGAGTGCGCCCACAATGAACCCAGGCCAATGCCGCATATCGCCTCCTTTCCCATGCCAATGAATTGGTCGAAGAATAGCATAGGCCGCCGCCTCATGGTAGGGCGAGACTTTCCTGCTCCCATCACAAGTGGCTTGCTCTTGAATCGAAGGTAGGAAACGACGCGCTTAGGATGCCTGGATGGTCGCTCTCATGAGGCTGTCTGCTTGGGGTGGAGAGAACCCTTGGTATCCCTGATGTCGTTCGGCCAATTCCAAGACCGAGAAGGAATGCCCGTCTACCATTTCTGGCGCGGTAAAGATTTGCCGGAGATTCCCCCCGCGAGCCCCGACGATCTCTCCAACGAAAACAATACCCCTGGCTCGAAGCTTGGCTATGGACTGCTCAATGTCATGCACTCGAATCGCAAGATGATGAAAGACCCGATCTCCAAACTGTGTGACCCATGCTGGAATAATACTGGTTTTGCCGCGCTCGTCGGGATAGGCCTGGTCCACGAATAAGGCCGGGTACCCAGGACACCGGTATACTTTCGCGTACCAATCATCGAACTCGAGCGTCTCCGAATAGGTGTACCCGAGAGTGACAAATTCCTGCGCGCGTGCATCGATGTCCGCCGTGCGTATGGTCAGGTGGTCGACGACCGGAGTGAAACCGATGCCAATCTCGGTGAGCAATTCGTTGACGATGCGAGCGGCATGATTTCCCTTCAGATATTCGTCGGTCATCCTGGAAATGAGGGTATCCAATTCCTCTCCCTGTATCATGAAGGTCTCCTACGCTTTCCGTTCGAACGTGATCCCTTGAGCCAACGGCAGATCCGGGCTCCAATTGATGGTGTTGGTTTGGCGACGCATATAGGCCTTCCAGGAATCAGACCCGGCCTCGCGTCCACCACCCGTCGTCTTTTCTCCGCCGAACGCGCCACCGATCTCAGCGCCGGAGGTGCCGATGTTGACGTTCGCAATACCACAATCACTGCCCACCGCAGAGAGAAATTGTTCACTATGACGCACGTTCATCGTAAAGATCGCTGAAGACAACCCCTGCGGCACCCCATTGTGAAGCACGATTGCCTCCGCCATCGTGCTGTAAGTCAGCACATAGAGAATTGGGCCGAACGTTTCCCGCTGGACAACTGGCCCCTGACTCTTAACCCGCACGATCGTCGGTTCGACAAAATTCCCTGGGCGGTCGAGGACGTGACCGCCGTATAGAACCTCTCCACCGTCCTTCTTCACCTCGGCGAGAGCCGTCCGGTAGGCGTCGACCGCGGCGCGATCGATCAACGGCCCCATCAGCACGTCCGGTTGCAACGGATCACCGATGGTCACCTGTTTGTATGCGGCCACCAACCTGGAGATGAGGTCGTCATAGCGCGATTCATGCACGAAAATCCGCCGGGTCGTCGTGCAGCGTTGCCCGGCCGTTCCGACCGCACCGAATACGATGGCTCGTGTCGCCAGATTCAGGTCCGCCGTTTCATCCACGACGACCGCATTGTTGCCGCTCAGTTCGAGAAGACTGCGCCCCAAACGTCGCGCCACCACTTCCGCCACCTGTCGACCTACGGGGACGGATCCCGTAAACGAGATCAGCGGCAAGCGTTCGTCTTGGACCATCTTGTCTATCAGATGTTTGTCACGTGTCACACAGAGCGAAAAGATCCCGGGAAAACCTTGCTCTTCCATCACGTGATTACAAATGTGCTGCATGGCAATCGCGCAAAGTGGAGCCTTAGGCGACGGCTTCCAGAGCACTGTGTCACCGGCAATCGCCGCGATGAATGCATTCCACGCCCACACCGCGACGGGGAAATTAAACGCCGTCACGACCCCTACCGTGCCCAGGGGGTGCCATTGCTCATACATCCTGTGTCGCGAACGCTCGGAATGCATCGTCAGGCCGTACAACATCCTGGATTGGCCGACCGCAAAATCAGCCATATCGATCATCTCCTGCACCTCTCCGTCACCTTCCGCCTTGATCTTTCCGACTTCCAGCGACACAAGTGTTCCAAGTAGGTCCTTCTTCTCCCGGAGCGCCTGGCCGATCAACCGGACTATCTCGCCGCGTCTTGGTGCGGGCTGCATTCGCCATCGTTCGAAGGCCCGACCTGCATCATCCACAAGCCTGGCATAGTCTTCCTCTGAACATCCTGCTACGACGCCCAACACTTCTCCCGTCGCCGGGTTGTATGACTCGATAAGATCCGGACCGCTGGTATCACTCCAAAATCGGGAAGAGGAACTACCGCCGGCATTGACCGAGCTCAAGCCCAAAGCATGAAGAATCTCACCGCTAGTCATCGTTGTCACCCTACCGGAAGCAGCTTCCAAATCGATTGGCGAGAATGTCCTGCAACTGGAAGCTTTCCTGTGTGATAAATCCTGCATACTGCGAAGGGTTTTGCAGCACAAGGTCAACGACACTGCACAGCCCCGACGCCGTGGTCACTTGTATCGCCGACCATAACCGGCCACGAATTGTCTGCGGATAGATCTTCTGGACGTAGTTCTCCTCAAAGAGTGCACCATGGCGCAGTCCTGTGACCGCAGCATAGATCAACACAACATCCTGAAGTGTTTGCGGAATTGCTCGCTCAAGTATCGTCTTTAGGGTTGCGCGGTCTTCATTGAACTTGAGATCGTTCATGAGGAGTTGGATTTTTTCGCAATGTCCCGGATATCGAAGGGTCTTGTAATTCATCGTCCGGACGGAGCCTTCGTACGTATCCGCCAATGTGCCGAGCCCGCCGGACGTATTAAAGGCTTCGTAGAGCAAGCCGTCGACTTCGATCGTCTCATAGCCTTCCAGGGGGAGCAACCGGACCCGATGACCGTTTTCAATTCCATAGCAGACATTTCCATATTCATTGATGAGCCCATCAGTCGACCAGGTGAGGGAATATTTCAGAGCATTGCTGGGATGGACTGGCAAGGCGCCGACACGCATCTTGACCGTTTCCACGGTATCGAACTGCGTCATCAAATGGTGCGTCACGATACTAATAAAACCGGGGGCCAGCCCGCACTGAGGAACAAAAGCATGGCCCGCGCCAGCGCTGATCGTCCTGACTCGGCTCGTCACCTCGACATCTTCCGTGAGGTCGAAATAGTGCAGCCCATTGGTCAGCGCAATCTCGGCAACGGATGGATTACAAAAATAAGGCAGGCTAGAGATGACGGCGTCAAACCCATGTGAGCGGATATAGTCCGTCACCATGTTCTGCCGACGAACGTCGAGGACACAGGGAATCACGGTTGTCAGGCTCAAATCTTCGACCAACCGCTTGGGCGCATCCAACGACAGATCGGCCAGGTGCACTCGATATTCTCCGCTGTCTCCTAGCAGACAGGTGATGAGCGACCCTATTTTCCCCGCTCCCAAGACAAGCACGGTATGCATAGATCCCCCTGTTGGATTATACTCTTGTCTTTCACACAGAGGACCTTTTTCAATAATCCTTCCGCCTATTTGGATCAAGCAGGCACTCTCCTCGCCTATCACCACTAGAGTGGACGAACCGCTTGGACCCAAACCACGTGTTGTTTGATCACTCTACCCCAACCTGTCCGAGACCCAAGCTCAAGTCAAAATTTCGTCACTCGGTTAATCTTGTAACCAGTCGCCTGAGCTGTAGCGGACGCCAGAGCCTGCTCTGCCGCCACATCTGCCTACCAAGGTGACGCGTGGGAATCCAGCAGAGGACACCGACTATCGACCAGCGCTCGTAGGAGAGCCTCATTTTCTTGTTGTCTGGGAACATCATGAGGTTTTCCGAGCCACACCGAACAATTAAGATGGAAGGGATTGCGGTCGAAAGATGATAATTGCCGATTAATGCTGCAGGAGTCCGCAGCTAGAACCCTCTGCCACTAAGTCCAGTAAGTCATTGAAATACATATAGTTTATAGCTAGGGAGATACTTTCTTGAGGTATGTTAGTCTAAATAGCGAACCGGACCCTATATGATCATTCCCGAGGCATCACCTATGATACGGATTCCACGTAGAGTTGTCTTCCCTTTCGGCTATCACATTATCGTGCGGCAGGTGACCGACTCGGATATGGACCGCAGGGACCCGAATGCCGACGGTATATGGGACAACGACACCAAAACGATCTACATTCGAAAGCGGCTCCCTGTGACACGACGCCGGTATATCCTTGCTCATGAGCTGGGGCACGCCTGGCTCGATTGGCAACACCGTCATTTGGACAACGGGAAAGCGAGGACATAACTTTTCCCACTGACGGAGAGCAGCGCTCCCTGCATCTTGGGCTTTAAGAAAGGGGCAGCTGGTAGGAGTTTTTCACTCACTGTCTGACAGTGATGGGACGATACGTCTCGACGGACCGTACAGATTTTGTCATTTTCTAACGGACGGCACTCGTGACACCAGTTCGAGAATGGCGTCCCATTCTTGTTTGCGAACGGGTTGAACGGAAAGACGCGACCCTTTTCGCAACAATTCCATGTGGCGCAACTTTGGTTGCCCCCGAAGCAAGTCCAAGGGGAGCGGTGTTGTAAACTTTTGCACAAATCGAACGTCGACCATATCCCATCGGGGTGCAGCACGATTGCTACCCGGGTCGTAATGCCGGTCGCGAGGATCAAACTGCGTCACATCGGGATAGGCCGTGCGGACGACTTCGGCGATCCCAGCCACCGCCGGCGGATTTCCGTTGCTGTGATAAAAGAACACCAGATCGCCCACCTTCATACTCCGCATGAAATTGCGAGCCTGGTAGTTGCGGACGCCATCCCAGCAGGTCGTTCGTCTGGGGGAAGACGCAAGATCGTCGATCGAAAAGACCTCAGCCTCTGACTTCACCAACCAATAGCGACATTCTTCTTTCACAAGATCCTCCTGAACGCTTGGTGCCATCAACCGGCCGGTGTATGCTCAACTGCATGGACGTCACAGGCAAAGGAGTGTCAGATGGAACTCTCCCCCGTATTGTTTGCGACCTATAAGCTGTTGAAGTACCTTCTGTATCCACTTTCCTGGATTATCGTGCTGATGATACTGGCGCTGCTCCTTTCACTCTTACCTGTCTCACCACGGCGGGTCAGATGGATCCGCTTGCTGTTGGCATCGTCCGTCGCACTAATTTTTCTCGTCGCGACTCCGATTCCAGGCAGCACGCTGATCGCAGTTTTGGAAGGGTGGTACCCTCCCTTTCAATCCACGTCCACGTCGAAACATGATGCCATTGTCGTGTTGGCCGGTGGAGTCTATTCCAAAGGATCGCTTCGGCCGGAGAACGACCTGACTGACTATTCCCGGCACCGTACCACGTGCGGCGCAGACTTATTCCTGGAAGGACTCGCGCCAAGACTCTTGCTCGTCGGCGGCGACTCGGACATTTTCCTGAAAGGCCCCATTGAATCCCACGAGATGAGACGGTGGGCCCTCCGCCTGGGAGTCGCCGGCAGTGCAATTCTGACCGAGGAACGTTCGCGCAATACATATGAGAATGCGGTGAATGCCAAACACCTCCTTGGGAAGGGGTCGATCTTGCTCGTCACCTCCGCCCTCCATCTCCCGCGATCCGTGGCCCTCTTCGAGAAACAGGGGTTTTCTGTCACGCCCGTCCCCTGCGGCTATGAAGCGAAAGATCGTCCAGGCAAAGGGTTAGATCATCTGGACCTTCTCGATTTCCTCCCATCCGCCTATGCGCTGTCGATTTCGACCCACGCGGTCGATGAGTTTGCGGGCCTCCTTGTCTATTGGATCGCCGGTACCCTGTAACGGCTAGCCCCTCCAAAGCTCCATGCTCACGAGCCCGATTGTCCCGCTTCGCGCTCAATGAATGCAATCAAGGCACGATAGGCCCGTTCCCTTGTTAGCGCTTTCGATATCACCTGCCCGACATTTTGTTCCAGCCAAACCTGATCTTTAATAAACGTTTGGGCTCGATCGCAGACCGTCCACATATCATGCAAAAAGTCCTGGGGAAGACCGACTTGCATGCCCTCGGACTCGATTCGATCATCCAATATCGCGAGAAGGTCGGAAACCGCCTGATCTGGTGGGTACGGCACTGCAGCGAATCCAAATGCCTCGTGCGCCGTCGCCTCCTGACGAGCCTGCTCGACCAGGTCGCGCATATACTCTTTCAACAGACCAATCACATGCCCAGAAAAATGCATACGTGAGGGGGCATTATCGATGATCAGATGCAGATGAGCAACCGCAGGTTGACCACTTGAGGAATGGTTCACTATGATGTCTCGAAAGTCATCGAGATAAGCCGTTTGGGTCTGAAACGGGCCGGCTCCTGAGGCTCGATCCCTAACCCGATCTGACATGAAACCCTCACCGGTCGAGCATTTCCACGTGTCCCTCAACACGCCCGCGGGACAGATTACCACCGAAGTGGCCGTGCCGACCGGTTTTGTCCCTGTCACGGCAATCGTTCCGCTCATGCGTTCAATGGGCGGGAAGATGCAAGAACTGGAACAAGGCCGAGCAGTCGACCAAGGGCAAGTCGTCTCCTGTCGAAAAGGCTGTGCCGCCTGTTGCCGTATGCTCGTTCCGCTGTCCGCACCGGAAGCATTTGCCTTCAAACAGTTCTATGATCAACTCCCGGTCGAAAGACAGCGCGTGCTCAGATCCAGAATCGAGTCATCACAAGCCCGCCTGCATGAAGCAGGACTGCTGGCACCCTTGAATGACGTGGCAGAATCACAGATTCTTCTCACAGATGAAACACTCGAACCATTGAATCGAGCCTATTACGCGCTCCGCATGCCCTGTCCGTTTTTGGAAGATGAACACTGCACGATTTACGAAGAACGACCCGCTGCCTGCCGAGAATTGCTCGTCACGTCCCCGCCGGAGTTATGCCAGGATCTGACGAATCCAGCTATCCGAGCCATTCCCGTCTCCCTACGGATCAGCACCACATTGGGCCTCCTTTGGGCAGAATTGACCGGCACCGCCGAGCGTCTCATTCCACTTCCCGTCGCTCTCGACTGGGCCCTACGCCACCAGGAAGACCGCCATCGGACGTGGCCAGGACACGAATTGTTCGACAAACTTCTCGACAAAGTATGGCGGTATCTGAGCCAGGAGCTTCATCGACGCAATACACCCGGCGGATGATCATGCCGGTTCATCTGCCCCCGTGGGACTCAGCAAGCTTGTACAAAGACTGACACGAAGGAGAAGGTGATGGAGAAACCGGTCATTGTCTGTCTGGACTTAGAAGGGGTGCTGGTGCCTGAGATTTGGATCAATGTCGCGATGAAGACGGGCATTGAAGAATTAAAAATAACCACACGAGAAATGCCTGACTATGATGCACTGATGACGCGCCGGTTGGCGATCCTGGATGAACATCACCTTACACTCATTAATATCCAAGACGTGATTGCCGCGATGGGCCCTCTGGAAGGCGCGCGAGAGTTCGTCGACTGGGTACGAGGCCGATGCCAGCTTATTATCCTTTCGGATACGTTTTACGAATTTGCACGGCCTCTCATGCAGCAGCTAGGCAATCCCACTCTCTTCTGCAATCAACTCGAAACCGATCACAACGGTCGAATCCTCCACTATCATCTCCGACAATCGAATCAGAAGAAACATGCAGTGGCGGCTCTCAAAACTCTTCAGTTTAGGGTCCTCGCATCTGGCGATGCCTACAACGATACGGCCATGCTGGGCGAGGCCGACGCGGGCTTCTTCTTCTGTCCTCCGGCGCATGTCGCGACACAATTTCCCCAGTTTCCCGTCACGCACACCTATGGGGAACTGAAAGAACACCTCCGTCGTGCCGGGAATCTCCTCGACTAACTAGGAATCTCTACCAGGCCCTGTTCGCTCCTATCTCAGCAAAAGGAAGCCCCGCTGAGGGTCAACTCAGCGGGGCTTCTTCGCACGCCGGCGGCGTGATATCTGTCGGCGATCTGTTACCGCAACCTATGGTGCGGTGTAGCTTCCGTACTTTGGCACCGTATCGCAGCCTGGTCCCTGTCCATTATTCCCCTTGCAGAGGTGGAACAGGGCGCCCTGCGCCGATAGCCTCGCCTCTTTATGTTCGCGAGCTTTGCCATAATCCTTAGCCATTTCAAGGCGATGGAGGGCTTGCCTATCTGCCCCTCCGGCCTGAGCCTTGCTTCCGGCCTCCTGCAGTTTGGCTGTAGCGCTGTCGATCACTCCGCTATCGGATCCCCATCTCTTGTTGAGATCCACTGTGGTGCGCTTCCCCAAGGCCGGCGGATCGGTCAATTCCACTATCGCATCGTTGGTCAACTGAATCGCGTCAGCCAGCTGAGCTTGCGCGTCATCCGGGATCGGCTCGCCTTCCTTCCTTGGCGTCATGCCCATAATGGCAGCGGCTTCCGACTTTCGCTCTTGAACCTGCTGGCGACATGACGGTGTGAGCTTGCCTTGGTTGTCTTCATAACACTTTCGGAGACGACCGCTGCCGGGCTGAATGCCCTCGCAGAGTTTCTCAAGCGCGGCGCGACACTCACGATCTATGCCTTCTGGCGGCGGCGGCTCCGAATACGCAACCGGCAACACCGTGGGCATTAGGCTCCATAACATCAGCATTGTTCCATGAAAAGCCATTTTTCCTAATCGCAATCCGTCGTTCATCGTGAAACCTCCTCTTCCATGAGAGCAGACGTGGTAATGCTGATTGGGATACTGGCCAGCAACGCTGTCGCACCTAAAGTCAGATAGATGAGTTTTTTCATCGTGTGTCTCCTTATGTTCACTTAGACGACCGCGTAACCTCATGAAAGTTACTCAGCCATTCTGAGCTTCGGACACTAGAAATTCATCCAGAGTGACAGATACGCCCAGTGCTGGTTTGCCGTCTGATTCAACACGCTGTTCAGATACCCCCCAGCAAACAACGTTCCATAGGTTGCCTGGAACGCCACTTTGCCGTCCGCAAACATTCTGGTCCACGTCACGTCGATTTCATCGCCGACATGCGTCTTCGTATTGTTGGCATTGGAGAACACGTAGCATCCCTGCGCTCCTCGATACCAGCAATCCTTCGAATTGGCGAGGTTCAGGTTGGTGTACCAGAGCTCGATATGATCCCGCACAGTTGGACGCGCTTGAAAATTGACTGACGGGGACAACATGTTTTTCCAGGCTTGGACGTCCATGTATCCCATGTGGATGTGGTTTGTCGGGAAGAAGTTTTCAAAGGTATTGGCCGTCTTGCAGGTGCCAGGACTCACGCAGGTATTGTTTCGGCTGTCGCCCGAGGCATAGTCGAAATTGAATGCCAGGCGTGGCTTCCAGGCGCTTTCATACATGGTATAGCCGATCCAGTTCCTGGTCGCCCAGGCATTGATGGACAAACACTTTTGCTCGCCTGTACAGGCCCCGGCTTGGCCCATCTGACCGAACTGCCAGGCTATTTCATTCGAGAAGTCGAACCCGCCCTTTCTCATTTCCATCCGATTGCCGACCATATGTCTGGTCTGATTCGAGTGTTTGGCGGTGCCCAGACCCTGTCCGATATTGTCGGACGAACTATAGTTATTCTTGTAATAGACATAGAAGGGCTCGATCACCATCCCAGGGACCATCTTCAGTTGGTTATAGAAAATAAACATATCGGCATCGCGGTTCGCATCCCCAGCCGTTGCGTTGATCGCGCCTCCAGGAGTCGCGGCGCCACCGGCGATATTGGGGCCACCGCTGCCGACCGGCGCTGCCTGCGCAATGTCTGATTCAGAGTTCCGGAACCAGCCGAAATAGCTGTCGAACGATTTGGTCTGATAGGCGAACATCACGCCGTCGTGTGAATAGCCCGTATTCGCCCAGTCGAAGTGGCCGAACAGTGAATGGTTACCAAAGATTACATACTGCCGACCGGCCTTCATGCTCAGGCCCTGAACGCCGGCGAGATTCCTCACCAACATATAGGCGGCACGGACACCTAAGCGGCATTGACCAGCTGCTGCGTTGCCGCAATTGTGGTTGAGTGGATCTCCTCCATTACCGGCATTGGTGGCGGATCCGTTGCCTCCCCACGTCGCTGCATCGATGATTTCCATATAGAAGTTAACGTCCGGCGAGAGATCATACCCGATACCGAGACGGACCCACTGCTGCACGAAGAAATCGTTGCCCTTGTTACCAGAACTAGGCGCAACTCCTCGGCCGTTCGCACCACCAAAGCTATTACAGGCGCCACCCGCTAGAATCTGCCCGCCGAAGCAGGTATTGTTCCGCATTTCCGGACGCACGCGGAGATCGGCGCGCAACCAAAGATTCTTGATGTCGAAATTCCGACCGATGACTGGATCGTAGAGCTCATAGGCCTCCTTTTGAGGCATGTTGCGCGGGATGGCTGGCAGGTTTGTGATGCGTTCGCCCGGGGGGAGTTGAAACCCCGCGAAGGCAGGCATCGAAATGAACTGCAGGACGATCGCCGCTGCAGCTCCGACCATCGTGGCCAAACGGGCCCACCGTTTTCGTCCATGGATGCTTGTCATAGCGTTCCTCCTGTGAATTGGATGGCAGCCTTCCTTGTCCCACCCACTCCGGCTGCCGACTTGTACATCCAACCGCTGTTGCACTATGAAGCACTTATGTCGACTCATATCTCACCGGAGACATTGGTGCCCACCACTCCGGTTTACTTGTGTGCGCTCTCCCAACTCAACTTCCGAGTTGTGATAACGTCAGCCACCTCCCTTCAAAAAAATCTTTGTTTCGCGGCCCTTACATCTGCCTCGGCAACCCCGATTCCTCTGCCGCCTTTTCCACTCCACTGGTCGCCGTATTAATTTCATCCTCGGCTTCCTTCATGGAGGCCTGGAAGTCCTGTTCAACCATTTTCACCTCTTGCTGTATCATATTCAGCTCAGGCTCAACAGTTTTTTTCAAATCGTCGGCAGTCTCCTTGAATCCCTTGACGGCCTTCCCCACCTGTCGCCCGATTTCCGGTAACTGCTTTGGTCCGAAGAGTAGAAACGCAATAATGAGAATGATGAGGATTTCGCCGGCGCCGAGACCAAACATGGTTCATCCGCTCACAAGCCGAATGTCCTGGGCTCCCCTCGTGTCCTTCATCCCTGCGTTGCACGATGCGGTGGTGGCACAGCCCCCGCCTGCTGATCTGATGGCGGAGCCGTGGGCTGAACCGGTTGCTGGATCTGGGCTGGGGGAGCAGTAGGAGACTGCTCCGAGGCTGATGCGGTGACATCGATGGCATCTGCTTCGTGGACGGATTTCTTGAACCCCTTGATGGCCTTTCCCAGCCCTTCGCCGAGCTGGGGAATTTTTCCGGCACCGAAGATGATCAGAACGATGATCAGGATGAGTAGCAGTTCCATCCATCCAAATGAGCCAAACATGGTGTGACAAGCTCCTTATGACCGTTCCCCGTTCCAAGATATTCGTTGGAAGGGGACAACGTTGAGACACACTGCCGGCCGACCTCGCTTACTGCTTTTCGAGCATCGACCTTCACGAAAATTGACCTTCTCCCCCAAGGGCAGGTGTCATCCTGAAAATTGGCGGAAGGCTATAGAACTTCTATTAAATAGTCAAGCAGATTCTCTAGGAAACTTCAAGACTTCGATCTCAGGATCCGGAAGGAGACGAGAGGACTTAGGGACGGAAGAAAAAATGATAGTACTCAACGGGACCAGCTGGAGCACCGAGCGCCATCAAAATGGACTCACGGTCGTAGCCGAGCAGCTCAAGGTCTTTCTGAGCTTGCACGACTTCACCCTCTGTCAAGTATGCCACCGTGTCGGGAAGTCCATTGGGCTTCAGGGAACGGAGTGTCTGCTGCAGCTCGTGACGTTCATGCGGCGGAGTCTCCTCTCGCAAGGGAAAATCCAGCTGCCGCTCATAGGGGCTTTCATACGTCCCGTTCAGCGCCTGGATTGTACGGATGGTCAAGCGGTCCAGTTCCCACGACTGCGCCATGCTTCCCACCTGAGGATGACAGGCCAACACATCCATCAATGTCATGACATTCGTCGACAGACGGCTTCCGACAAACTCCCTCTGCAGTTCAAGGACTATAGATGACACTCCTAAATGTTTCGCCACCGCTTCGGCCAGGACGAAATTGATCATGAAGCTGTATTGGCCTCCGAATTGGCCGTAGCAGGGCTTCTCCGGATCGTTAAGCACCTTGATATCGAACGTTCCTGCGTCGAAACTGCTGAACCCGATCGCATTCGGAGCCAGGAGGCGTTTGGCCTCCTTGATGGTCGCGAACGCACCTACATTCACCGGCACGAGCACTTGCTCATCGATCGATCGAAGGAACTCCGAAATGGTCTTCCGGTATGGAACATCCTTCCATTCAACCTTATGATACTCCTTCTCCCAGATGAGATCGTCGAAGAAGGGAGGAAACTTCTTCAGTCCCTCGGCGTTTCTAGCATCAAACGCCTGCACGAATTCCGACCAATTAGGGACGGCGGCCGCCTTATCCTCACTGAGATTGGGCCTCATATGCTCCTCTTCAACGTCGCCTCCTTTTTTCACCAGGAGCTTCGTCGGGAGGTCATTCCACAGCTCGGTACAGAAAATCCGATCGACGGACCCCTCCTTGACAGCCTGTAACTGTTGAGCATCGCCACACAGCGATTCGATACGATCGCGGTGCGCCGCAAGGTCAGGATGTTGTTTAGCGGATTCAAGGGTCTCTGGATGGCTGTCGACCATGAGGTATCGGACTCGCCGATACACGAGTCCTTCGCGATCCAGGGTCTTGAGACGACTCAGAAAACAGGCGGCAAGGTTTCCGTTTCCTGGCCCCCATTCCATAATCGTGAGTGTGGAGGTGTCGGCGGGACGGGTCGCGGCATTGGATGCTCCTGACCCAGGACCACGTTTCAGGAGAGACGCATCACGCTTTACGACCTTGTCGTAGTAATCATCGGCCAATGCGTGAGCGAGTCGATAATCGGCTGAGGCGAAGGTCTGGTAGAACTGGCGGAGCTCGTTTCCCCGCAGGCGATAGAACAGATGATTGACGTGGTCTTGCCAGACATCGACCGGCCGATACTCTCCGATCGGTTGAGGTAGGGCCTCAAGATCTTCTACTTGTCCGACCTGCTGCTCCATATAAACACTTCCAGGGAATGTGGATTTTAACAGGAAGCGATTTTGGGCCGCAACCTTGGCCCTCCGCCAATGAACAGCCGTTTTCAGCCTATGCTTGACAGTGACGACCAGCCAGGTGTACCACGTCATTATGGTAGAGAATCGCTTCCGCCTGCCGGTCTGGTGTGGGTCGTGTATGCTTACCCTGGTTATGCTGCATTGTTTCCACGTCGATCGGTCCTGGGCATGTGGTGGGGAGCTCCCCTTGACCCATCATGTTCCGATTCCTGATTTTCAAAACCGGACGTCAGATACCAAGCCCTATGACTTCGACGCCCCTCCGGAAGGGATGTTCCGCTCCATTGTCCTATCCGAAACATTCGAAGAAGAGGTGGGCTTTCAGCGGACTCATGAGATTGTTCCCGTCCGACCTACGGAGCGATTTCATACCGATTCGGCCCCTGTGTTCATCGTCTTCAAACTTCACCAGCACTATCAGTCGTTCCAGTTGTTCGGCCTGTGCTATCCGGAAGAGGTACCCGGTCTAGATGGGAACGCCGTCGTGAGCCAGGATGCGATGTACATCGCGCTGGAGGATGATACGGGATATCTCAAACTACCTCCGCCTCAAGGTGGGTGGAAAGCCGGACGGTATAAAGTTCATATTCACGCGGGCGAGCAGGTCAACGATATGTCACTGATGGGCACCATGCGCTTTGAAATTTCGCAAGCTGACCGAAGTATCGCGCACCCCGTCAACTGATCTTTCAGAAGACGTTGATACAAGCCGCTCAACGCACTGCTGACAATCGACCGGCGTCTATTCAGCAAGTACTGCACGATTCTTTTCCATTGCCATCGCCATTTGCAGAGGTACGGGCGTCGCAACATGAGGGTGGATTCACATCTCATCCGAGCATGTTTGCCGACCTGCGAGGTTTGACCCTGCTTGGGGCGTTCTGTAAAATGCCCTCGTGCTCGTGTACCATTGTCGAATAAGCCGTCTTCCTTCATGACTGTGGCCTCCCGCCCATGGACATCGATTGTCATCCCGATCAAGGATGAGCAAGAGAACCTGATCCCCCTAACCGAACAGCTGATGAAGGTACTGGAAGCCAGGGACGAGTCCCGGTCCGCTTCCTTTGAGATTCTCTTTATTGACGATGGGAGTACGGATGGAAGCAGTGCTCTGCTCGATTCCTTGGCTGTTCAACATCCGCGGGTTCGCGTGCTCCATTTTGATCGCAACTACGGGCAATCCTCCGCGTTCGATGCAGGATTTAAGCATTCGACGGGGGAATTGGTCATCACAATGGACGGTGACCTCCAGAACGATCCAGATGATATCGAAACCTTGTTACCCTATACAAAACAATTCGATCTGGTGTGTGGATGGCGTACCAATCGCCACGACAGCCTGATTCGCACATTGTCATCTCGGATTGCCAACGGCGTGCGTAGCGCAGTGACGGGAGACAATGTCCATGATACTGGCTGCTCCTTGAAGATTTTCAAGCGTGCCGTCGTGGAAAAGTTGCAACTGTTCGAAGGGATGCATCGTTTTTTCCCAGCGCTTGCGCTCATGCAGGGCTTTACCATTACCGAAGTCCCCGTGCGCCATTATCCTCGCACTTATGGCGTCTCGAAATATGGAGTTGGTAATCGCCTCTTTAAGGGGTTGTACGACCTGGTGGCCGTTCGCTGGATGCAACACCGTTGCCTTCGGTATCGATTTCGCATGCCGATTCCTCCTTCTTAGCCCTTACCTCTGTTGGAGCCCCTGTGATGTCCATAGAAACAATTTGGCTCGCCATCGGTTTTCTCGGTCAAGGGGTGTTCTTCACGCGTTGGGTCGTGCAATGGGTGGCGTCTGAGCGCAGCGCGGCCAGTCGCGTTCCTACCGCGTTCTGGTATATGAGTCTGATCGGTGGGCTAATCACTCTTGCCTATGCGATCTATCGAAGAGATCCGGTCTTTATTGCAGGTCAGAGCGTGGGAGCATTCGTCTATCTTCGCAACTTAATGCTGATCAAAAGACCCGGTCACGCCGACCGCCCCACTCCACCCCCGATCACAAAGACCTGATGAGTCCCACGGATTCTTCATCCGATCAGAATTCCGAGTCGTCCGGCGTGGTGCGACAACCGTTCCAGTTGTTTCTCTTACTCGTGTCGGCCGGCGTTCTGTTCTTCCTCGGCCTGGGAGCGACCGGGCTCACGGATCGCGATGAGGGTCGCAATGCCGAAGCCAGCCGGGAAATGTATGAACGTGGCGAATGGCTGAGTCCGACCTTCAATTATGAGCCACGTTTCGCGAAGCCGGCGTTGGTCTACTGGCTCATGAGCTTGTCGTACCACACATTCGGAGTAAACGAATTCTCGGCTCGGTTTCCGTCCGCCGTTTTCGGCATGGGTCTCATCCTTCTACAGTATCTGTTTCTCGCTCGCTCCCGGGGACCAGTGGTCGCACTGTTCGGGGCGGCCATGCTGCTATTGAACGTACAGATTCTCGGCCTCGGGCGCATGGCCTTGACTGACAGTGCCCTCATTTTTTTCATCGCCCTGTCTCTCTATGGCTTCTGGCTTGGCTTTTATGGAGAAGGTCGAACACGGCATTGGATGTGGATATTCTATGTGGGCATGGCACTGGCTACCCTCACGAAAGGCCCCGTCGGATTTCTGGTTCCACTCATCACTGTCGGTCTCTATCTTTTTGTCGTGCGCGAGTGGGCCGGATTTTGGCAACGCGGCCTCCCTATAGCGGGTCCCCTCATTTTCCTGCTTTTAGCCTTGCCTTGGTATGTCGCCATGCTGATGATTCATGGCAAACAATACATCAATTCAGCCCGAGCGGACACAGTCGGGCGATTTTCGGGAGCCATGGAAGGCCACGGCGGGACTCCATTGTTTTACATTCCCATTTTCCTGGTGGGATTTTTCCCTTGGAGTGGATGGCTGCCTTTTGCATGGTACCAAGCCTTCCGGAGCTGGCGTGCTGCCTGGAAGCAGGGCCGGAACACACGTTCGATGCCTTTGGAATTGAGACTAGACTGGTTTGCTGCGATCTGGGTGCTTGCTGGACTGGTTTTCTTTAGCCTGTCCTCTACCCGCCTCCCCCACTACATCGCTCCTCTGTTCCCGGCAGCCGCAATCCTGACGGCATCGTTTTGGTATCGATGTCTGCTTGATCCGACTGTGCGCGGCATTCGAGCCTCGGTCCATACTGTGATTGCATTCGGTTGCATCCTTGCTGTCGCGTGTGCGCTCGCTCCATGGGCTTTCTCACAAAACGTTGCCAAAATTGCAAAAGAGTTTCCTATGGCGGCTCAACTCGACCTAAGTACCGGCCCTTACATCTTAGCTGGAGTATTTCTGATTGGCATGGGGCTGGTAGCGTACTTTGGGTTAAGCGAGACAAGAAGACCCGCAGCCTTTTGGGCAGCCGGGGCTACGTTGGCCATGGTGGTACTGATCATCACGCAATTCATTTTGCCGCTTCTGAGTCATTATTTTGTAGAACCGCCGCAGCAACTGGCGGAGGTAGCCGGACTGAATCTCGGACGGGAGGACCGACTCATCGTGTATGGCCAACCACGGCCATCACTCGTCTTTTATGCGCGACGGAAAGCGATCATGATCCCTGTGAACGAAGAAGGGAACATCACACAGTATTTGAATCATCCGGGTCGAACGATGCTGCTGCTGCCGCAAGCCATGAGAGGCAGGTTGCCGCTCGAAACGATGGACTATCCGGTCGTCCTTCAGCGATATGGATACATTCTCATCTCAAGCCAGTCGATGGTTCGGACTCCACCCCCAACCGAGCCGCCCGACTCTCCTCCCATGCGTATTCCGGGTCACTAGCCGGTTTCAGGAGCGACTGCTCACTGAATCGGGATGATACCTTTTAGTTGTAGTGTCAATACGAGCAGCAGCGTCACCCCGATGGCGTAGAGCCATTCCCTGGAGACCGAACCTTCCGTAACCGGGTCCTGCCTGCCCACTTGGACCGTGCGGTCGCCTACCCATCGAGCCATGACCGCAAGAATGGTCACTCCTATCACCACAAAGGAGCCGCTAGCACATGCTAATCCCAATCCAATAAGGAGGGTCATCTCCTGGTGATTCACATTCCTGATGCCCCGCGGCCATCCAAAGAGGCGGGACCATCTGATGATCAGGCCAAAAACGATCAGAACAATTCCCACGACGCTGAGGAGCTCATTGCTCCTTTCGTCCTGGACACGATGAAGAATGATCCATATTCCACTGGTCACGATAACCACGGCCGGGGTCACGTTTGCGATGGCGCGTGATAGTGATCTCCGCCAGTCACCCAAGGGATGCGCGAAGACGGTCCCGACGATATAGCCGGTTGCCATACCAGCTACCACATCAGTCACAAAATGGGATCCCCGCCATACACGACTCATTGCAACCCATGTGGCCAAACCGAACATGGGCCACGCGGTCCAAGGAAAATGTTTTGCGAATACGGCCGCAACGGCAAATGATGCCGACGAATGGCCGGACGGCAGGGAATCCAACCCGGAGTCCCAGGATGGCCACCACAGCCATTCGCCAGAATGCGTCAATCGGGGCCTCGGACGTCCGATGAGATGCTTGAGACCATTCACTACCAACGCCACGCAAATATGGGCCAGCAGGCTCTGCGTCCCAACTCGTAGAAGGATCGGCCGACCCTTCAACCAGCCAATCCCTAGAACAGTCAGACTGACGGCAATGAGCGTTCCCCCATTTCCAATCCTTTCACCAAGGTCCCCCAGTTTCTGCACTGACGATAAATTCAGAGAACGGAGAAAGCGGAGGAGGGGAAGGTCGATCTGCAGAAGGGCTATCCCGCAGACGGCGAGGGTCAGAAGACAGAGTCCAACCGATAGAGAGGAAGGGGCTGGAGCATCCGAATGAGATTGGACGGAGGTTATGGCGTGATCATTCAGGCCGGCGCCCGATTGCGTCATGGTACCCAGTCAGCCAGAAAGACATTGAACTCTCCCGTGGTCTTGGCACCGCGGTCCGACACCCAGACGAGTTTCTTGTGGTCTGGAGACCACATCGGAAAACTGTTGAAATTGCCATGAAAGGTCAGGCGTTCGAGTTCGGTTCCATCGTCCTTGATGCCATACAAATGAAAAGACGGGCGGCCGTTTCCCCCCCTGGTTTCGGTATTGGAGGAGAAGACAATGTGACGGCCATCAGGATAGAAAGAGGGCGCAAAATTCGAGGCGCCATTGGCCGTCACTTGACGCTTTTCTGATCCGTCGGCGTTCATCACAAAAATTTCCAATTGCCCCGGCTCCACAAGCCCCTGCGCCAACAGAGCTTTGTACCGTTCCGATTCCTCGGGCGAATGCACGTGCTGCGCACGGTAGACAATACGCTGGCTATCCGGGGAAAAGAATGGCCCCCCGTCATACCCTTGGTCATCGGTCAGCCGGCGCATATGCGTGCCATCGATATTCATCGCATAGATGTCCAAATCACCGTCGCGGACGGAAGTCCAGACAATTGTCTTGCCATCCGGCGAGATCGTTGCTTCAGCATCGTACCCTGGCGTGTTCGTCAGACGCTGCATCCCCTGCCCGTCTATCTTCACTGAGAAGATATCGTAGTCGTCCAGAGCCCAACGGTAGGTCCCATCCCGCTTCGGTTTGGGAGGACACATCGGGCTTTTTAGATGGGTCGAGGAATACAAGACTCGCCGATTCCCCGGAAAAAAATATCCACACGTCGTCACGCCTACACCTGTGCTAACCATTCGAATTTTTCCACTATCCAGGTCCATCACATACATTTGATAGCAGCCCAGCGGCGTGTCGGCAGGAGTCAAGGCGTCCGCATACGTGTCCGTTGTCCACTTGTTCGTAGATTGAAAAATAAGCTGTGTTCCGTCAAAGGAAAAATACGCCTCTGCGTTCTGCCGGCCGACGGTCAATTGTCGAATGTTCTTCAAATGACGTTCCGCCGGAACGCTCTCAAGAGTTGCACCTTTCTTGTCATCTCCGCTTTCGGCGCTCGGAATCGCAAGAAAAAGGAGCCCTATCCCCAATGCAATCGCAACGCCACCTTTACCGATGGTCAAGAATCACCTCACTCGCCGCAGTCGTATCCCATTCCCCTCGTGCCACCACTGAGCCCTCGTTAAAGACCACGTAACTTTGCCATCCATAGAAAAACAAGAGTCTTGCCATTTTGGCTACGGCCTCCGGCGTGTTTCCATATAAAAAGGTCATGACGCTTCCTCGTAGATTGTGTCGGGGACATGAAACCACGACCGCAAAGGTCGGGCCGTCGTACGTGTGGCCAGCCACGCGGAACCCCGACTCCGTCACCGAAAACCTCTCAGCACAACTCTCTCGTATAAGATCCAGCGGTGCTGGATCCGGAGCATGCCCAAGTAGTAAGATCGAGCCACCATCGGTGAGAGTCGGCTTGGCAGAAGCTACAATATGTGTCCTCTCCCCATCCGGCCTCATTCCCTCTTGTGCCTGGACCCGTTGGATGATGCCAGCGAATGGTGCTCGATCATCGGACTCGCCGGACAATAGGATAATGGTCCGATGTGGATCGGTCACAAACAGGTTCAGCATGGCGGGAAGTTCATCCCGCTCGAGTCGTCGAAAGAGGTTAACCTCGGGATCAATCAGCAGGGTCTGAGGGACAAAGGAAGTCGGGATTGACACGCTCTGTTCAGTAGCCCCTAGGAGTATGCGCTCGGTCGCACGCGATCCGTTTCCATCCTTAAGCTGCAGATCGACCGCGATGCGATAAGGGGCATTCTGCTGGATAAGCGTGACCTTCGATTCATACGAAGGTGCCCCACTGGAAGAGCGCGCCAACTGTCGGACTCGCGCTTCCGTCACGACCAGTTGCGGCGCGCCGGAACGTTTCACCCATTGGTCAAAAAACCATTGGAGGTCATGTCCTGTTACGCGGCTGAAGACTGTCTCAATATCACTCCAGTCCGCGTAGGAACCCATACTCTCATTCACGAAAGCCTTCACGCCACCCCAAAACTTGCTCTCTCCTATCTCACGCCGGAGCATGTGGAAGACCATAGCGGTTTTCTGATATCCAATGGCATTGTCTTTTTCGTCTGTTTTCCTGGTGAACCGGGCCACCGGATAGTCCTGGTCACGTTTCACGTACACGGCATATCCGAACAACATCAACCGGCGTTGCTCTTTTGCCTGCCCTTCGTCTCCTATCAGTTCATGATAATAATAATTCGTCAGATACGTTGTAAGTCCTTCTACCCAGTTTGCACCGTCATGACGGTTATAGACCCCATTCCCAATCCACGAATGCACAATTTCATGACCCAGTGCATACGGCTGGGTATAGTGCCGCTTGATGATCGCCGCCCCAAGCAACGTAAAAGAGGGCATGCCAAGTCCTGAAGAGAAAAAATTCTCGACGACTGCAAACTTCGGAAACGGATACGGACCCAGCAAGGGAATATAGGCGTCGAGATATCTCGCACAAGCATCGAGATATTCATCCGCCAGATACGCGTCCTCTTTGAACAGATACGCTCCAAGGCGAATCGGTTGTCCGTTGGACGCCTTCCACTCACGTATCCTCACGACAAATTGGTTGGCAGCAAGAGTCAGTGCCTCGCTCTTCGTCGGAACGCTCCATCGGCCGGGAGAAGCGCTTTCAGCCCCCTGGCTGACGCTTACCCAGTTTGGCGGAAGCTTCACCGCGAGTTCATACGACGCGAGCGAGCCTGAAATGTCCGGGTACCAGCGGCTTTCACTACTAAGGTACACTCCCTCCGGACCTATATGACCGGCGGTCTCGCTGGGTGTCACGAATCGGAGATGTCGCGGATCCCGCGGTGGGTCGTTTACAGGCCCGTTATACTGCCACTTAACCGTCCAACGAGATCGTGAGTCGGGCAAGTGGATTGCCACCTGATCACCTTCATAACGGTCGAATGCCAGCACGGCATCCCCATCGGCTACCCCGTCTGAGATGACAGTTGAGACACGCTCAATGGAAAGGGAAGGAGCAAGAGAGAAGACGACAATTCGGCGGCCATCCGGTACGTTGACTTGTACTAGGTCCGAACCAATCAGTTCATGTGAGTCGGGACGGAGGTCCACCGAAAGTTCGTGATGTACGATCGACGGCTGATCGCCCTTCGGCTCAGCATAAGCCGAAGCTACGCATAACGAAGAGATAATAAGAATGGGGAAGATCAGGAAATGCCGTAAACTCACCCAGCACCGCGCAGGATTGAAAGAGGATCAAGCTTAACATTCCCGGCACACCATCACAAGCTGAACGGCTGTCAACAGCCGCTCAAGATCGACAGGTTTACCAAGCACCTCTTGAGGTCCGAGTACCCACGCCTCCTCGAGCAGCTCCTCATTGTGATTGCCTGTCAGGAGAATAACGCCTCCCGCGTATTCTTTCTCTCTCACTGTTCGAAGAACATCTATTCCACTCATACCGGGAAGAAGAAGATCGAGCACAATTAAGTCTGGCTTGGTCTGACCTATGATCGCAATGGCTTCGGGACCGTTGCTTGTGCTCTGGACTTGATACCCCCGCAACGTGAGAAATCGGAAGAGCAGGTCTCTCACCATCGCCTCATCATCGACAACGAGAATTGATTCATTTAACATCGGAGCGTCCGAACCTAGTTTTGACACGTATGCTTCGCGACGAGACGTGTGCTGTGCGACCTGGTTTACGGCACTGATCAGAATATCCAAAGAAAGACCTTTTCGTAGAAAATCCGTGACACGCAACTCCCTCGCTTGGTTTTCCTGGTCTTCGATTGGTCCTCCCCCCAAGATGATGACCCCGGCTGCTGGATCATGAGCGCGGATTTCCTTCAACACTGCCAGGCCATCCATGTCTGGCATACGTAAATCGAGAAGCGTCACGTGTGGACCGTGCTTGTGAAACAACTCCAGTGCTTCACGACCGCTGGTTGCCGTCATGACGTGATACCCCTGACGCGTAAATACGGACTGCAATAAATCACAGTTGAGTCGATCGTCATCGACGACCAGGAGTGTACTCATATGGAATCCCTTCCATAATCATGCAGATCAGTGGGTGGAGAACAGAATTCGCTTGGCAAACTCGCTTAGGGAGAACTAGGAAAAGCCTAACACAGATACTGGGACGCGAGAAGAAATTGTACAGTTCACAGCATGACGCCTGGACCACTAGCAGGGTGTTTACATTGACTCCCCCTTCGTTGCAAGGTCATGAGCCATGGCGGTGAGGTCTGACTGCACGCATATATTCGGCCTCGTGGTGAACCCGTTTCTGGGTTCGGGTCCTGATGGACATTCACGCACCGGGTCCTCATCAGAAAAGCGGCCTGTGATGGCCAGTCCTGCTAGCAGGGTCACCCGGCGCCGGTCCGACCGGTCACGCCATCAACGCATGAGCCTCGCAATCAGTCACGACGAGCAGCGGTCCTCCAACGTGGTCCTCTCAGGGCATGCCGCGGCGGGCTGATAGGCCCGCCCGGTGGCCAGCAACGCCCAGAGGATGCGGGTACCGCCGTCCGCTCTGCGACCAGGAGTTGCCGGGCGCGGGGCATCGTCAAGACCGCCTGTTGGCCGACGTCTTTGATCGGCACGACCCGCATGTGCGGGCGTCCCACCGCTTCGCAGATCGCCTCCGCATCGTTCCCATCGTTTTTGTCATTCTTCCGATAGGGGGCGACGAACTGCGGCGCGATCAGCCGCATGTCATGGCCCAGCGTTGTCAGTTCGCGCGCCCAGCAATGCGTACTGCCGCAGGCTTCTCTCCCGACGAGACACGGACGGAGCTGTGCAAAGAACGGGCACACCTGCGTCCGGGAGAGTCGACGGCGCAGGACCGTGTGGCCGCGCTCATCGACGCCGTGCAGCTGAAAGACATGCTCGTCGCACGACGGCGCAAGCCTTGGCCCAACGGGCTCGACTGATCCTGGGCTGCGCGGCCGGTCAGCTGAACCACGTGGTGGCGCAGCAGCAACGGGTGACGCCTCAAACGGTCAGCAAGTGGCGGCAGCGCTTCCTGCGACAGCGGCGGGATGGATTGCTGGATGAGCCCAGACCAGGCGCGCCGCGGCGGATTACCGATGCGCACGTCGAGGATGTTGTGAGCAGGACCTTGGAGACGCGGCCGCCGGACGCCACGCACTGGAGTAGTCGTACTATGGCGACGGCCGCCGGCCTGAGCCAAAGCGCCGTCTGTCGGATTTGGCGAGCGTTCGGGTTGCAGCCGCATCGCACGGAGACGTTCAAGCTGTCGACCGATCCGTTGTTCATCGAGAAAGTCCGGGACATTGTCGGTCTCTATGTGCGTCCGCCAGACAAGGCCCTCGTCTTGTGGGTCGATGAGAAGACGCAGATCCAGGCACTGTATCGAAACCAGCCGCTGCTGCCCTTGCAGCCGGGGCAAGCCGAGCGGCGCAGCCATGACTACCGACGTCATGGCACCACCTCGTTGTTTGCGGCGTTGGATGCGAAGGCTGTCATCGGGCAGACGCATCGACGGCACCGGGCCATTGAGTTTCGCCAATTCCTTGAGACCACTGAGGCCAACGTGCCGGGCGACCTCGCGGTCCACCTGATCCTCGATAAGTACGGGACGCATAAGACCGTCTTGATCCGACGTTGGCTGCTCAAGCGCCCTCGGTTTCACATACACTTCACTCCCACCAGAAACAAATCAAACGCGGCGTCCATCGCAGCACCCGGGCTCTAGAAACCGCCATCCGGCAATATATTGATTTTACCAATGCCAATCCCAAACCGTTCATCTGGACCAAAACCGCGGATGAGATCCTGGCCAGCGTCGCTCGTTTTTGTCAGCGAATCTCTGATTCAGGACACTAGAACAGCGCGTCAACGAACGCTTCTGCATTGAAATCTTGGAGATCCTCAACCGCTTCCCCTACACCTACTAGTCTCACAGGTATCTTTAATGCGTCTGCAATAGCCACCACGATTCCACCTCGCGCCGTGCCGTCCAACTTGGTCAAGGCAAGTCCCGTCACTCCGACGGCTTCATTAAACTGTCTGGCTTGGGATAGCGCGTTCTGACCGACGGAGGCATCCAATACCAGTAGTACTTCGTGAGGTGCACCGGAACCATCCTGAGCCAGCACCCGCTTCACCTTGCGCAACTCCTCCATGAGATTAACTTTGGTGTGCAGCCGACCAGCAGTGTCTATAAGAAGTACATCGGCCCCGCGCGCCTTGGCGGCAGTCATTCCGTCGTATACGACAGCAGCCGGGTCCGCCCCAGGGCGATGGCGGATGACCTCCACACCTATGCGTTCGGCCCAGACCTGCAGCTGCTCAATAGCCGCTGCCCGGAATGTATCTGCCGCCACAAGCAGAGGACGGCTTCCCTGCGCTACCAGCCGCTGAGCAAGTTTCGCAACCGTGGTCGTCTTACCGACTCCGTTCACGCCAACTATGAGAATGACGAACGGCTTCGGCCCTTTCTCGATCAATTCCGTGATGGACTGTGCTTGTACCGGCCACAATACGTCCAACACCGTCCGCCGTAGTGCGCTCTTGACTCCGTTGTCGGTTGCTGCCTCGGCGCCTCGCACTTCATTCTTTACACAATCCACAAACTTTTGGACCACATGAACTCCTAGGTCTGAACTGATGAGGGCATTTTCCAGATCCTCGAGGAGCGCGGGATCTGGTGTTCTTCCCAACCATCGATCAAGTTGCCCTGTGACGGTCGTACGTGTTTTTGACAATCCCTCGCTGAGCTTTTGTAACCAGCCCATTATCCAATCCTCGAGTGTTGCCTCATCACGATCGCACTTCGACCTATGTACTCGTGTCAGCAACTTCCTACTAGGCGGGGCAGTGGATGCACTAGGCGACGCAAAATCAGCTCACGGCGCCGCATCCGACGAGCCTCTGGTTCACCTCGTTCGTGATCGTAGCCGCATAAATGCAAAATACCGTGAATCAGCAACACCGCAAGTTCCTCATCAACGGAATGGTGTCGCGCGTGGGCTTGCCGCAGAGCCGCATGAACAGAAATCACGACATCGCCTAACAATGAAGACAGTGGACCCGCCGCTTCCCGCTGCGAAAATGCAAGGACATCGGTGGGAACATTTTTGCCCCGATATTCCCGATTCAATCGTTGCATTCGATGATCCCCGATGAGTTCAATGTTCAGCTCTGCGTTCGACTCGCCGACGGCGTCCAATATGGTATTGGCGAGAAATATAACAGCCTTTCGACATATCTGTCTCCTTCGTCGGAGCCGAATACGCACCTCGGCTGACATTAATGAGGCTGACCCCAAGAACCTTTGGTTGAACTATTTGTCCGAGATGATTTTTGCAACCGGGAAGATGATGCAGGTGCGGCTGGCCTGAAATCATGGGGTAGATCCTTACCATTGTCCGTGCCATGTCGATCATAGGCCTTAATGATCTCTTGAACCAGGCGATGGCGAACCACATCTCGCTCGTCAAAATACACGAACTCAATGCCGTCAATGTTTCGCAGGATCTTTCGGATCTGAACCAGACCCGAGACTCGATCGGCAGGAAGATCAACTTGCGTGATATCCCCTGTGACAACCGCTTTGGAGTGGAACCCTAAACGGGTCAGGAACATCTTCATTTGTTCCGCGGTTGCATTCTGGGCTTCATCCAAGATAACAAAAGAGTCGTTCAATGTTCGTCCACGCATGAAGGCGAGAGGTGCAATTTCAATTTCTCCGCGTTCGATCAATCGGTTTGCACGCTCCATTTCCATCATATCAAAGAGCGCGTCGTACAATGGCCTGAGGTAGGGGTTCACTTTGGCGTACATGTCTCCAGGCAAGAACCCCAATTTTTCCCCAGCCTCGACTGCAGGCCGAGCAAGAATGATTCGGCTGACTTCCTTTCTGGTAAGGGCGCTAACCGCCATCGCCATAGCCAGATATGTCTTTCCCGTGCCGGCAGGGCCTATGCCAATGACAACGTCATGCTTTTCAATGGCTTCAATATATGCTTTCTGAGTGGGCGTCTTGGGAACTATGAACCGCTTCTTGGTTACGATAGGAGAGTTGAACAGGGCCTCTTTAAGTGGCGCTTCGGGATTCTGTCTAAGTGCCGCGAGAGCATGTGTCACGTCATCCGGTGTCAGGTGAAACCCCTGATTGGCCAGAGCTGCCAACTCGGTAACGATACGCTCGGCTTGCCGCGCTGCTTCTGGGGTTCCGTCAACCGAGAGTTCTTCCCCGCGCGCGAAAAGTCGGACTCCAAACTCTTCTTCAATAATTTTCAGGTGCCGATCGTGATGGCCAAAGAGAATGGCCGTGTCGGTGCCTTCGCGAAGCCTAATTTTCCGCACGCCTGCGTGCACCCCTTCTTGATAAAGTAAGTTGAACGGTATTCTAACAGAGTGAAAAGGAGAGGAACAAGATCGACCGAAAGGCGAGACCGTAGAAATCTGAGGGCTCGCTACCCACGTGAAGCTTTGCTCAGCGGCGATTGAGCACTTGAAGGAACTGAGATTTCAAACTCCTGCCATGCCACGCCTCCCTGGCCATCCTCCACCATCACTTTGACCCGATGGATCCCTGACGAATTTGAAGTAATATTCCACATGATCTGGCCTGATGTTTTATCGATCGCCATTCCTGGAGGTGCAATATCGAGTGTATACGATAGAGGATCTCCATCAGAATCCTTTGCTTCAACATGATAATCATACAAACTTTGGTTCAACAATGGGGTCGGTTTGGAGAGAATTTGCGGTGACGCATTGCCGACGGTTACGGGAGCGGATTTATAAGGCACACCACTCCCTTCTTGGTCATGTGCCAAAATTTCGACAACTATAGTATCTTTACGGGCAAAGGTCTCAGTGTCGATGGTGTTATCGCTTCCTTCCTTCACTAGCTTGTCATTGCGCCACCAACGAAAGGAGTACAGAATTTCATCGCCGTCAGGATCAGTGGCTTCAACCTTAGCTTTCATCAGACCTCCTTGTATAGCTGAAGGTTCAAGTTCGACGATAACTCGATTCACAATCGGATTGGTGTTCACCACTATAACGGGATCCGTTACATATGCGGGACTTTCTGTCTGACCATCCGAGGCAACGACTTCTACGCTAACTCTGTCACCTCTTTTCAACAGGTCTGGAGAAATGCTGTGCGTGGTGACCTCGCGCAGAACATTCCCATTAACCAACCACCGATACTTGAAACTTAATAGGTTGCCGTCTTCGTCCTGAGCATCGGTCTCGGCCGACAATGGACCACTTAGCACAAGAGGATTCGGAGAAATGGTGACGGACCGGATGGAGGGATAGTGATTCGCGCTAGAACCGGTTACCGGAATGTTGCTTGAATTATGCTGCGAATCGGGTGAACAACCAATAGGGAAGGATCCAATGAGTAACCCCCACATTAGTAGAAGCCAACAGCACGGAACGGCAGACAAGCGTCTCCCTGCACCGTGCTGTTTTCTGCCGAGACCGGTCTTCACATGTTCATCCATGAGAAGTACCGACTACGTGGGTCGACTGCTACACTTACGTCCCAACCACCTGCACAGGTAGAACAACTGGCAAAATTACCTTGGCTCATATTGATCAACAGTTGGAATGGGCTATTCCCATCTGAACCAGAGCCGATATGAGCCACAGCACCGAACGCCAATCCCGATCCAATCGAGACCGACGTATTGACATTCTGGTTGGCCCCCGATCCCGAAGTGCCGATGATGGATTCCTGGTAGGCACTTCCCGTTTTGTAGAAAAGTGCAAACAGCTTGCTCGTACCCGAAGAAGCACATACGTCGTTGGTCGGCGTAAACGTCGGGAAGAAGACGATTCCACCAAATACAGTTGGAGGGTTCACAACTCGTTCACCGATACCGAACGGAGTCGGTTGTCCGGGAGGGTTTGCAGGTTCGAGAAGACTGATAAACCAACCGTCTTTAGTCTGAATATGGCTTATCAACTGGCTAAATGTATTGACTCCCGATGCGACTCCAGTTACCTGGTTGGTCCCGCTTGATTGTCCGCAATCTCCAATGCCCACCACACAGACCTTGGCACTGGACATGTCCACGAGATCGTTTTCCATGCAATTTGTGATGCCGACGGTTTGATTGCAATTGCTGTTCAAAACCGAATCCTTCAAACCCACGAAGTACTGGGTCGAGGTGTCAGTCTTGTCGGAAGCAGAATGGTAACGACCACTCCCGGTAAATACCCAGACATTCGCCGCATCATCAATCGCCAGGCCTGGCGCTGCAGAGACTGGGCCCATTTCCTTTGTCGGACTCGCTCCGAGCGGAAACTCATCCAACATCTCCGTCGGAACCCGATTGCTTCCAGATGTAATTCCCCATGCCGTTGGAGCTGTGGCCCCGCCGAAAGGAGCCGATTGAGCCGTGGTTAACCTATAGATCTTCCCTCGCCACGGCGCTGTGCCATCATCAATGACACGACCGAAATAGAGAGCATCATGTCGAAAATCTAAATTTTTATCGAATCCCACCATGTCCCCGATGTAAGAATTCAACGAACCCACAGGCAATGTGGTCACGAGACTGTTGTTCGTTCCCGGTCCGGTTACAAGATCCACCACGTAAATCTTTGAACTCTGGGAGGTTGTAGCTCCATAACCGGTCGGCCCAGAACCTGCGACCATGTACCACTTGGCGTTGGTATTGCTGGCCTTTGCGTCACCATTTGGGTTGACTCGCACAATAGCCGGCACGCTAGTTGACAGACCCAGCCCTGAGCTTGAAAAGGACCACAGAAGCTTGGGCTGAACCTCAGGGTTTGTTACGTCAAGTGCAAAATACGCACTGTAAAAGTTGTAATTCGTTCCGCTGATATTAACTGTCATGGGGGGGGCGCCGGATCCTGCCACACATGCCCCACAGCTTCCGCCCATACGGAACCCTCCAATGAGAATGGTCCCCCAACCATTGGGATGATCTGAATCGGCGGTAAATATCCGTGCGTCGGCAACGGTCAACGGCAAATCGACATAGTAAACATGTTGATAGTCAGCTTTGGTCAGAAAATCCAATTGAGGGAGCAATTCATGTGGAATGAATCCCCACAATTCATCACCTAATTGTGGTCCGGCAGAATTATCGGTCGGGGTACGTGTGAAATATCCATGTTCAATAACCGGCGAGGCAGAGGTTCCGGTCAAGGGATCGTCACCCGTGTGATAGTAGCCGGCGTTGAAAGCATGCAGCATTCCGTCGTTGCCGCCCACATATGCCACCTGACGGCGATTGTGATACTGGAGAAGATATGAACCATACGTCGTATCACCGTACTTTATATCGTATCGATCCTTCGGCGCGGCAACCACATTGGGCGTGGAATGAATGATATCCCCCAGTTTCCATACCTTCAGGGTGCCACTCGCCGGGGGCACTTGCAACCGGCGGTCTCTTGTTGTCGCCTGATCTGCACAAACCGTGACGTCACAACCTCTAATGAAATTGATAATCTTGTCGCTTTCAGTCGTATTGGCTGCGCGCAGATACGGATAAAGAGTACTTGAGTTGGCTGTGGTAAATGGAATCTGTTCGCCCGTATCGACTACACCATCGTGGTCGGAATCAACCCAGGTAAGAATCGTTCTTGTACTCGCGTCCTTCAAAGCCAGCTGCTTGCCGGCTTCCCAAATGGGAAAGATATCGCTGAGGAGTCCATTGCACGGGCTGCAATCTTCCGGATATTTCACTACGCCATCGCTGTTCTTATCGTCCGGCAACCCGTCTCCATTCAGGTCTTCAAACTTGTCCACTTTGACAAGATTTGCCGCCGTATCAAAACGCGTTTTTACAATTCGGTCATTCTTATAATCAAGTTTCTTGTTGCCATCTGTATCTTCCCGGAGATTTCCAAACGTGTCGATAAAAAGACTCTGCGTATAGCCTGTCCATTTCACATCATTCAAGGTGCTGGGCTCTAGTGTGGTGGGATAGAAATAGGATTGATACAGGGCTCCTTCACCTGTTGAAGCCGTCGCAAGGACGGATACCGATGACCCTGAGGAGCTTCGTCTGAGGATACTGGCAATGGTCGCCAGCATTTTGTCCTGAAGATCATCTACGTTGGATGATTCGAAGTACGCATCCGGGATGCCGTCCGGCACAGCTGCTCCGCTGTAGTTGTTTTCTTTGTCCCATTCACCTGTTTGTGGAATTCCATCGCCATTGGCATCTTCGAATGCGCCCAATCGGGCAGCTTGAGCCAGAATTCCACGCCCAACGATATTCCCGAATGCAAAAAAAGAATAGACGGTGACATTTTGAGTTCCCGGCAGACAATGGCCGGTGACGTTAAGGACAGCAATGGTCCCATCAGCCGTACCATTGCACGGGCGCATGTCGTTCGTATGCGCCCAGAAGGCCACTTCATCGAGGTAATGGCTCCCATTATCAGGGTAATCAGTCTTGTGTTCCCCGAGAAGTTCATTGAATGGAGTTGCCGCGTTGTTGTTACACGTGCCGTCGATTGGACGGGGAGATGCCGCAGCATCGCTTCCCGTACAGTGCACGCCATGATGTGCATGGGCATAGTCTTGCAGCGCAGCTGGTATACCCTGGTCCTCGGTCGGTTCACCATCGGTAAAAATAATCACAAATGTTCGACAGCAGTTGACCACTTGTGAAGTTGAAGCCCATGCCGGCGTGTGATTTTTGCCAAAGAAATATGGATCTCTTCCGCATGCATTCGTAATGTACCCGCTAGGACAGCTCTCTCCGCCACCGAGCGCGCTGATTTCACTTCCTCCAATCGACCCAACTCCGGCTGTTTGATAATTGACGCCGTTTGAAACTCCGCCCGAAAAGGCAATCGGAAAGACATACGATCCGGGAGTATTGGATGAATTGATTTGCGCGACATATCGTACGCTTTCATACAAAGATTCGGCGAGCGGGGTCCAAGTCGAGGGGAACGACTCCTGAACGGCATCAACCATCGCTGCTGTATTGGTATTGAATGTCTCGACCCCGGATCCCGACCAATCAATCGATTGACGCAAGCCCGCTCCGACCAACATTCGAGCGCCCTGGCTCGTGGATTTAAATTCAAAGAGGCCAAACCGAGCTTTGTTGCCGATCTGCTGAATCACCCCCGTCGGTTCACTCGCATAACCTATTCTAAGTTCGTACTTTCTGACGCTATAAGAATCTCCACAATTACTATTAAATGTTGTATCGTTATCGACGCAATAATATGCGTCCGAAACATGAATCGAGATCGTTCCTGGATTTCCTGTGCTGTCGGCGGTCGGAATTCGTCCAGCATACGTGTTCACCCCTATGCCACCGTCATAGTTAACATCGGCCCGCTCTGTGTTCACGCCAGAGGCCTGCGCACGCACTGTCTTAAGGGCCGGCGTTCCACTCGCTGGACAAGTACCATCTGCCGCTCTCGCTACGAGGCAATCGCCCCCGATCATCGCACGTTTTACGGCATCAAAGCGGCGTAAGGTAGCCCAATTCAGAAAGTTCCCGTCCCATTCAGTGCCAGGGCAGGCCGTTGCTAATGTTGCTTTCGCGGTACCGTTTTCGAATCTCGTGTCGCCAGTATCAAAGACATAACAACGAAGGGGATCAAAATACCCGGAATACCTCGTTGTATTGGTAAACACTGTTGACGTCGAAGTACTCCCGTCAGGAAGTACTCCACAGGAAGTCGATTCGCACGCTCGGTTCGTCATGCTTCCGGAGTTGTCCATCACGATAATAATGTTCGGCGTGGTTGCATTGGACACAAACGGCGGAGTGGCTGTGTAGTCGGCATTTGACACCACGGCGTTCGCCTCTCGCATACAAACCATTGCCGAGACCAAAGCAAGTGCAATACTTGTGATGGCAGAGGTGCTTCGGGATCTCATGATAAGTTCCTCCTCATCTCAAACATAAACAGCCATGACGTATCGGCTACAGTTGAGACAAGATGCGAACCAGTCTCATACTTGCTGCTTTATTGTGGAAGCGTCACCACCATCTTATCGACATGACCTTCCTTAAGATGAAACTTGACAAGGGAGGTCGGAACAATTTGATCGAGCGCCAGGGGATTCCCCTCATGGTCCAAGACAACCACATCGGATTTCAGTTCGTAAGATCTTTCATCTATCTCGATTGCAGTGGATCTTACCTCGTTGACATGCCCTGATTTGTACCCGACTGTTACAGGAGATGACCCAGTCTCGCATATGCCGACCGGCAGATGAGCAACTGTAACCAAGAGGCTGGTCACCACCGCGAAGGACAACGATTTTACGCTATGGACCCGCGACATAGCCTCCTCCTAGATCTTCTTGTAGCAACCAGTTGAGTAAAAGGTACATCCATAGACAGAAGTGACTGTGCTGCTTGTGCCCGTTGCTGCGTTCGAAGCGACGCAGGTGATTCTGTAAAGAATCTCCTGACCGCCTTCCTTAGTCGGATCCATTCCGGGCTTGTTATGGATGTAGAGACGATCGATATCTCCGTTGACGGTGAACCCATTAATGCTCAGGGTGAGGTTAGGAGAAGTCGCCGCCGCATCGGTGCTATTCTCCGAAGGAAGTCCGGCGGACACTGCTGGAGGAACGGGTAACGTGGCCCCTGTGATTTCGCTCTGTAGAGTGGGACCATTTGTAGCTGGGACCGGACCAACTGGGACAGAGGAACTTAGAAAACTGGCAGGCAATTGTCCAGGAGGCGCAATCGTTTGTTGAATGATGTTGGCTGCCGTCCCCTCGCAAGATTCTGCAGCGGCCGCAGCGGCCTCGGTCGTTCTGAAGAATCCCGCCATTCGATTTTCCAATCCGGTCACGGTAATCGCAGCAATGCCGAGGATCGTCAATAGAAGAATGATAAGCAAGACTGTGAGAAGGGCAACTCCCCGCTGATCCGTCATTGATGAGCCCTTCGTAGGAAAATGCATGGATGTTTTCTTGTCCTTGGACGCTATAAGTTGCGCGGTTGAACAGCTCTGGTTAGCACACGGCGCCGCTGCTGCTGGTAACTGGCAAGGTTGTATCCCGGATCACCTGGTGTGGACGGATCATGGTCACCGACTAGAATCGGGCTCGTGGAATTGATGGCGAGTTTTCCGCTTTCGGTCGTGCCCTCTTCAATACGTGTCTGCCTCGCGACGATGCTGATCTGTGAAAGGCGAATTGTGTTTGGTCTCATGTTTGTCAGGGGAGCGGCCCCGGACCAGGTACTGTTCGAGACGAAGTCTCCTACAGTGAACCCATTCGGCATCACATCCCATTCGTCGATCACACCATCGGGCGCCACTGGATTCGGAGCGGCCGTATTGCAACCATCACAAGCATAGGCGAACTGAAGGTCTTCCACCCCGTCAACGATTGGTGTTCCGTTACGAACCAAACATGGGGCACTGTTCGCTCCGCAGGTTGCCGTGGCCGTCGAGATTTGATACTGAACGCACTGCATCAGATAGACTGGCGTGCCGATCGGAAACTGTCCGTCTATCGACGCATCAAATGTCATAGTTCCAGGCGTTACTGCAGAGACTCGCCTTGAGACAGCTCCGCCCAGAGACACAACGGAACCCACCCCCAGGCCTTGTGCGGTCATGTCTGTAATCGCAGCACCGGCCATTGTGATCACAGTAAATGGGGTCGCGGGGTTCGGCGGTACAGATCCTGCCGCAGCGGCGAGGGTCCAAGGTGTAGTTGCAGTGCTCAGCACGGGAACCACAAGAGAGAGGCGGTCTGGACCAGTATCCGCTCCTGCGATATTCTGATCTTGTGGAAGTAGCCCGACGGGCCGTCCTCCGGAAGTGCATGCGCCGACAGTTGGTGTCGCTGGATCAGTTGCATTGTAGTTAAATCCCGCCAACCGGATATCGCGGGTTATTATATCCATAGCAATCCGAACATTCTGTTGAGTATCTGCGACCTGACTGTTGACGTGACTTGTGCGATTACTGGAAACCAGCGTAGCCATGGCGGCTCCAACGATGACAACGGTTACGACAACGGCGGCCAACAGCTCCACTATGGTAAATCCTCGTTCATTACCCGCCGTCATTTGCTCTTCTCCTGTGGTCGGCATTTCTCTCACTATTTTTTCGGTTACTCAGGAGCAATGATACTGACGAAGGTGGCCGACTTTTGTCGTCGAGTGCTAATGTCGGTACGCGTACCTGACGCCCAGGTGAGGTTTACGGTTACCGAAACCCTATGCATGGTTTGAGGGTTCACTGTGGGACTTGGATCCACTCTCGCCACCTGTACTACCCCTCTCACATCACTTAAGGCTGAGCCACCAACCACAGTTCTCCATTGGTTACAATCACCTTGAGCCCCCACACCCACAGTGAGTGTATTGCCTAACCCTAACGGACCTGGATCACTGTAGGTCCCAGGACAGGCAACGCTCGTATCAATCCCGCTATATTCCATCACGCGTTGCCGGTTGTTCTGTATGCGTTCGACAATGTCGGTGGCGAGGTTCGCAACACGGGTAATCTCGCTCGCGTCGACATTTTTGCTGAGTGACATCCCTTGCAACCCGGCGAGACCAAGGAGCCCTACAGATAGCACTCCCGCCGCCACCATAGCCTCCAGCAGAGAAAACCCATTCTCATTTCTATTTCTCTCAATCCCACACTTTCGCATTTGTCTAAATTGGTGCATAGGCCTACACATCAGGGGCAACTCGCGGTCGCACACCAATTGACCTTCCCGCTAGGTGTCACAACAATCGAAAACGTCAGTCCCTGGGTCGATACGAGCGTGACCAATTGATTGGCAATTCCGCCGCCAACACGAAGCCCGAGCTGGCTAAATTGAATGGTACCCAGGGTACCTACACCTGCCGGCTTGAATTGGGTGGTTATTACTGCCGGTCCTGGATTCGTTACCACCAGGCTTCCGTCTACAATGCCGGTAGGAAGCGTTATCGCCCTCAAAACTCCCCCAAAATCTAGACTTACGGATCCATCGGCAGCCTTTATAAAAGTCGCAGTAACTAGGGAGTTTCGGCTTCGTGCTGCCATTCTGGCCAACTGGAAACTTCCGGCGACTTCGGTGGTAGCTTGTCGCAGTTGGTAGCGCGAACTCCATTTCACATAGGCGGGCATCGCAATCATTGACATGATCCCGATAATCGCGCTCACGGTCATTACCTCAACCAGCGTAAACCCGCGCTGTCTCGGCGATCCCGAACGATGTTGCTCTTGTGAACGTACACCCATGGCGACCTCGAAATGAGCAAGGGCCGTGCCGACTCAAAACCCCGCAATGCCACTGAACTTATTGAAATGTCGATGTCCGCGATGGGCGTAGGAGGTACAAAAGCGAGCTTTTTTCAGTTGAAGGAGCGACAAATTTCGTCCCTACGGCGGGCAGTTGTGTGCCCGTAGTTAGTCGGGGGCTGGCTTGTCTAAGGTGGTGCTAAGCAGGATGTCAGCAGAAAAAGAGTGATCTTTCTCCGATTTAGCGGACTCCATGTATGGCTAATCCTGTGGAATACCGATATTCTCACGATTGTAGAACCCTTCCAAATATTCAAGGATCTCCATCCTCGCGTCTTGGAAGAGTCTTAAATCGACACACATAGACCAATTCAGTTTTGAGTGCAGCAAAGAACAACTCCCCTGCAGCATTGTTCCGAACAGTTGCCGAGTCGGCTCATGGAACATACAAACGTATCCCTACACCAGCTTAGAGATGCTATTTAATCGCGACCGCTCTCACTTGCTTGTATGTAGTAAGACCTTGGAGCACCTTGCGAATTCCGTCCTGGACCAAGGTGGTCATTCCCTCCTGACGCGCAACCTCCAGCATTTCCACCGTGCGCGCCCGTCCGGCAATAAGCTCCCTGATTGGCTCTGACCCAACCATGAGTTCATGAAGAGGAAGCCGTCCTTTAAAGCCGGTTTGAGCGCACGAAGAGCACCCGCGTCCTCGATAGAAACACAATGAAGAACTGTACTCCGTCTGTAAATCCGCCCAGTCATTGGCTCCGTAACCGATTCTCAGCTCATTGTACTCATCTTCTGTCGGCTGATACGGTTCTTTGCACTCATGACAGATACGTTTGCAAAGGCGCATGGCCAATACCCCGAGCATGGCATCAGAAAAATTGAATGGGTCACATCCCAGGTCAAGCAAGCGGATTACCGTCTCGACTGCGCTGTTTGTATGTATGGTGCTAAACACTACATGGCCTGTGAGCGACGCTTCAATGGCAATATCAGCGGTTTCCCTGTCGCGCATCTCGCCGATCATGATCACATCCGGATCTGCCCTCAAGAAAGCCCGCATAGCCGCCGCGAAGGTCAGGCCGATTTTCGGATGTACTTGTACCTGGCGAAGCCCCTCCTGTGTAATCTCTATCGGATCCTCCGCAGTCCATATTTTTCTTTCGTCAGTGTTGATCGAGGAAAGGATCGCATGCAACGTCGTGGTTTTTCCGGACCCAGTTGGTCCGGCGCAAAGAAAGATTCCGTGAGGTTTTTGCACAAGTTCGGCAATAACAGCACGGGTTCGTGGATCAAATTCCATTCCGTCGAGCGATCGGGGGCCACTCGTACTGAGAAGTCGGATCACCACATCTTCATTCAATCCGGCTGTCGGCAATGTCGCGACGCGCAATTCGATTTCTGACCCAGTGGTCAGCTTGAATCGTATTTTCCCATCCTGTGGTTTGCGACGCTCCGCAATATCAAGATTAGCCATGATCTTGACGCGCGAGACGACTGCTCGCCGATAAGCCGCAGGAATCTTCATATAGGTAAAGCAAGTTCCATCAACTCGAAACCGTACTGCAGTTTCTTTCCGATCGGCATACGGTTCGATGTGGATATCAGAGGCACCCAAACGGTACGCTTCCGCAATGATCTTGTTGGCGAGTCGCACGATGGCCGAATCATTCTCAGTAATTTGCGCGATGTTCGCATTTTGCTGTTCCTCCCACTGGGTTTCACTAACGAGTTCCCCCAGAATGTCCGTGATTGCATCCCCGATAGGCTGCCCACTGCCTGCCGATATGAACTGTTCAATATCCTGCCGTAGACCGACCATATACTGAATAGTCGCGCTGGGAAACGCCCGATGAACATCGAGACGCTTTTCCACATTCCGCGGATCATCAATCACCACATCAATGACTTTGCCGCGGCGTTGCAAAGGAACCCAGTGATTGCCCTTCAAATAGTCAAGACTGAGATTCTTGAGCAGGTCGGGATCGATGACCGTCCCACTGTCATAGGTTCTGTAAGAACATCCATAATAGTCACCGAGCATAGTACCTAGAACCGATTTGGGAACACGGAACCTGTCGATCAGTATGCGTTCCACTTCAACCCCGTTTCGTAAGGAGTCAGCGATTGCAAGTTTAAGTTCTTCTTTCTGCATGAAGCCCTGACTCACCAGTCGAGCGAAGGCCTCGATTGGTGGATACTGCTGCTCACTTCTGATTTCTTGTGATCTTGACGGTCTGTAATTCTGACCAGTAGTTAATGCTGCCATCATACATGATCTCCTTTTATCTCAATCACAGCGGTGATTTGTCACTCCTCATAGCCAAGGATCTGAGTATTCTCCGCCCAACCCCGTGAGGACCACTATAGCTTTGCGTGCCATGTGCCGGGTGCCACGTAAACTACCGGTACTCCTCGATGGAGACCTTCCCCTAGGTCATGGTCGTACCAGACTTCCAGTAAGGCATGCTGATCGGTGCAACTGCTCAACACGCCTTCTGTCATGATGCCGCCAAATACCCGTGGCCGACCGCAGTAGACTAGATTCCCAGCTGTGTAGAGGACTCCTCGTAAATTGATGGCGGAGAGTTGTACGGGTATCCGAAGCCCCATCGACTGCTGTTCTTCAGGTGGAGGACTTAGAGCCGGTACGAATTTTGTAGATGACGTGGGATTCCATATCACATGTGCATTCATGACGAACATTCCTTCCAAATACTCGCTGTCCAGTGTCAGAGTCCCGAGGTTGTCGATCCGGGGAGGTTGTTGATCCAGCGTGTCGATGAAAACGAGGCCATGGTGGTCGCCCGCTCCTCGAGCACTCAGTACCTCATTAGCCGCAACACCCTCTCCCGGGTGGATGACTCCGCCCGGATGCAGTCGACCGTCACGGTCCAGACCGTAGTAGGATCCAAATTGGATCGCCATTCGTTTGAGCGTCTCATACTGCCACTGATCCATCTTCAACCCGGGAACGGGGTTCTGACCTACGTGTAGATTTTCCGGCAATGTTTGCACTCCCGATGGGTGAGGACGATTGAAAACCACGTCTCCACCGACCCACATGTCGAACCAACGGTCCTGCGGATGACTCATTTCACCATAAGGCTGTCCAGAAACTGAGGCTTGAGACGTCTTTTCAGGCACATCTTTTTCGCTGATCAATCGCACGTTGCCGCCAGTCTTGAAATCTCCCCAATGCACGAGCATTGATGAAGAACTTGCGGATGGCGGACTGGAGCTAATTCCGGCAGTTTGTATAGCTGCTCTCAATGGAGGTATGGAATAGGCCCCGAACTCCACCGAGACAGTTTTCTTGATGTGTCCTCCCTGTCCGGCTACTGCGACGACCTCAACGGTGCAGAGCAGTCCCGGGCGGACCGGACCATAGACTTGTAATTTAAGAATGCGAGCCATTCCTCGCAATGAGCGAAACAACCCGGTTGCAGCATCGTTCAAGAGTAGATCATGCTGTGGGATGCTGGCGTCGAAAAGAATGTCGGGTCTGTCCGCCGTGCCCCTAAACTGAGAAACTCCATGCGCATCCACAAATGCCGGCTGACCGTACCTATCTACCAATTGCTTTGAGAGCAGCTGTGTTTTCGCGCCCTGTACAGCAGCCGCGGGATCATGAAACCATTCCATCACCATCCCAACCGCGGCTTCAGCTGCATGATGAGCCGTATGCTCTTCCTGCAAAGCCCTCGTTCCGGTCATTTCTTGAGTGGCAAGCTGCAACGATGTCATCCCCAGAAGAGATAGAATGGACACCAACATAAGCACAGCCAAAAGAGCGAAACCACGGTCGTTCACGTCCAGATGCATTCCCATGTCCAATCCTCCTATACCGACAGTTAGATGTTCTCATCATGTCCGAAGACCGATTTCGTGGATCATCAGTCCGTGGATGTCCTTCAGACCTACGGTCACCCGGACACGGGTGACCACCGCTGAATCAGTCGTAGGAAACCCATTCTTTCCAAAATACTCCAACCGAAAGTCACTGATGCCGCTGATCAACGTGCCGATACCTCCATCCACTTCTCGCATGACTCGTGGGACGCCTTGATCATCATGGCCGAGATAGTAATGCACGCGGTTCGATACAAAGACAGCGCTCCCGGCAGGAAACACTGCCGTCAAAGGGAGGTCCACGCTCAAGACGTTCGCTCGCCCGGCGCGGATCAATCGGTTTGCCATGCACCGATCCAGTGAGCACAGGGTGACTTGTTTTCCATCCGGCCAACCAGACCCATTTTCGACAATGAGATCCTGTGTTCCCGCTTGAGCCGGCTGACTCAACACGGTTTGCAAACTAGACAGATTGGCATTGAACCAGAGGTCGGTCTTACCGATTTTGAGAAGGGCCGTTTCACCTGGTCCTCCCCCCGTTCCCGCCAGTTTGAGCTCACTGGTGAATACTTCGAGGCCGATTCGAGATTCCTGTTTGAGGCCGCTCGCAATCTGGTGGTTCTGGAATCGCTGTCCATATTGCGCCATCATGCTGCACACTCCCGAAAACGTCACACTGGTGATAGTGATGGCGATGAGGAGTTCGAGCACGCTCGCTCCTCTTTGTGAATCACCTGGAAGCACCGATCTTTGACATATACGGTGAAACATCGATGTTTCGCCTCCAAAAAAACAGTTAGTGTGGTCCGGTGTACTGGGGGTTGGCCCGAAGGGTCCGCAGCCGGATCTCGCGGGTCTGTCCTGGAATCGATTCATACCGCGCACGTGCCTCGATCCATGCCATTCCTGCAGAACCAAGCGAACCCACACGATTCAGTTCGACCGTCCACACGAGATGAATGCCGTCCTGGTCGAGGCTCGCAGTAAAGATCCCATCAGTGGATTTGAGATCATCCATGATGCCGTCGTCCTGCATGTGCAGTTCCGGTACACCATCATGGTCGAGGTCGTCGCTCAGAAGATGTTCCCATGGTCCAGCTTGCTTGGTTTCCAGCCGAGCCTCCGCCAGGGAAAGTGCGTGCGTCGCCTTGGAACTGATTGCCAAGCCACGCTCGGCCCATTGCAACATCCCAATAATCCCCATGAGACCGATGCCAAGAACCACGAGTGAAATCATCACTTCAATCAGGGTAAAGCCACCGGACCGTTCCCTCCATCGTGGTCCAATTAATCCTAATCCGTGCCTTGTATTCATGATGCGCTGACCTTTCCGGTTATACCGACGGTAATAGTTCGCTTCTTGTGGTTCCGATCGCTTAGCACGATCGTAGTTGCAGTCGCCGAACGCCCGCTTGGATGAAACACAATCTGCGGGCCGTTGCTTGAGAATTCGAGAACAGTCCCTCGTCCTGCGAAGTGATGAGCTCTCAACAGAGTCGACAGCCCGTCGTGCAATTCCATGCGCATCACAGCGCGCTCTCCATCGAGCACGACTCGAATACGTTCTTGCCGGGCAATTGCGAGTTGTCTTGCCAGTCGAAGCTCTCCAACTATCTCAGCCGTCACACCGCGACCGTCCAGCCGCCCTGCGAGCGCCAGCCATTGCGGGCCGCTCAGGACACACATGATCGTGATGATACTCATGACCGCAAGAAGTTCTGTAAGGGATGCTCCGCGTTCATTCATAAGTTCCTCATTTCCGTGCCTCGACGGGATTCCAAGTTCCATGCCGCACTCGTCTTTCACGACCATTCGTTCACCGAGACGAGAAAATAAGGCAAAGGAGTCGCAACGCCTCGCTGGATCAGCAGAATATGAAGGGGTCTGGTACGGACAACCGGGGAAAGACTCGACGGGGGGTCAGTTGAACAGATTTGAACTGTTCCGCTTCAGATACAGTACGGCATCCATTCGGATACATAGAACCTTGAAAACAGGCTCCAGACAATGCTTTTCAGGACTCTACGGAATTCCATCAAACAAGCTCCAATACCAATTCAATACCGGTTGATGAAGAAAAAGGGCGACGAGAGAACCCACTGCCAGAAAGGGACCGAAAGGAAGATACTCGTCCCGCCGCATGACCCGAAGCGCTATGAGACTCACACCGACGATGGATCCAATCAATGAGCCAACCATGATTGCCAACAACACTGGTTTCCAGCCAAGGAATGCGCCAACCATAGCCATGAGTTTGATATCTCCGCCGCCCATGCCTTCCTTTCCGAAAAGATACGGGCTTAGCCATGCCAACAGCCACAAAAGACCTCCACCGACGACGACCCCAGCAACCGAGTTCATAATCCCCAGCGGAAGAATGATCGCAGCGCTGAGAATTCCAATGACGAGTCCAGGCAAGGTGATCACATCCGGGATGACCTGATGCGAGAGATCTGTGCCGGTAATCACGATCAACGCTGAATACAAAAGCGCGTAGACAAATGACACCGCGGTCAAACCGAAGTGCCAGAATATCAACCCGTAACCGATCGAGGTGACCAACTCGACTAACGGGTATTGGATTGATATCGAAACACGACATGTTCGGCAACGGCCGCGCAGAATGCCGTAGCTGATCATGGGGATGTTGTCGTAAAACGCAATCAGACTTCCGCAGGTTGTACAGTGGGAAGCCGGCCAAACGACAGACTCATGACGAGGCAGGCGGTAGATACACACGTTAAGGAAGCTGCCGATCACCGCGCCGACCAGAGAGGCTATCACGACGACCGGCATGAGAGTCATCACTATCTACACAAACGGTGCGTTAACGGGTGGATGTAGCATTATTGCTGTAAGTGTTTTACCCTCAAAAGAAATCGTTCTTATTGCAACACATCCATTTACAATCATAGCGGCAATTTCTTATACTTCACCTAGGAGAGAGTACTGCTGGTGAAACGCTTATTTTGACTGTCATCAGATAACCATTACATGGTGTTGAAATGGCCACAGTGACTGTATCAAAAAGCGGGCGCGTGAAAAAGGTGTCCCATGAAGTGCCTCCGCTCCCCAGAAAGAAACGTCCGGAAGCCCTCACCAGTCGGGAGCAAGAAATTCTTGATCTGATCTGGTCAGGATTCAAGAACAAGGAAATCGGCCAACGATTGAAAATCAGCGTCAAGACGGTTGAGGCGCACCGGGCCAACATGATGAAGAAAATCCGAGTCTCCAACACCGCTCAGCTTTTGAAGGCAGCCATCCAGGGCAAGATGTTGAAGCTCCGGTGAGCGTACCAATTTTTACCGACGCAGTGTACCCCGCTGACGGACCACTTCAAACAGAGCGATAGCAGCGGCCGCCGACACATTGAGTGAGGCGACATGCCCACTCATGGGAATGTGAACCGTGTCGTCGCACTTTTCCAAGACTCCGTGGCGAATTCCCTTTCCCTCTCCCCCCAGTACCAGTGCGACCGGCCCGCGATAGTCCACCGACGTATACTTTTCTTGCGACACCGGTACAAACCCATAGACCCACACTCCCGCCTGCTGCAGTCCTTCGATCGTGCGGGAGAGGTTTCGAACTCTGGCGACATGCATGTGATCGAGTGCGCCAGCAGATGCTTTGGCTACAAGGGCAGTCAACCCTACGCTTCGTCGTTCAGGCAAGATTACGCCGTGTACACCAGCCGCCTCGGATGTACGCAACACTGCGCCGAGATTGTATGGATCTTCCACTCCGTCGAGAAGTACCAGCAATGGTGGGTCTTGCTGTGACTTTGCGAAGGCCAAGACGTCATCCTCCTCGCTGTAGGCCTTGGCCGCCACGATTCCCACCACTCCTTGATGATTGCCACGCGGAACCATACGGTCGATGGCTGGACGAGGCTCAACGTGCACTGGGACGCCCTTTACCCTGGCAAGGCTGACGAGATCGGCAAACTGTCCGTCGGTTCGCAAGACCAATAGCCGTTGAAGAGGACGGTTACCGGCTCGTAAGGCTTCACGAATGGCATGCAGACCGTACAGGACACAATTCTCGTCATCGCTTCCATCGACTCGTGCCATCGGGGCGATCCTCGATTGTAATGCCTTGACCGGCAAGCGACTTTCTGATTTCGTCAGCACGTCTAAAGTCTTTGCGTTTCCTCGCCTCATTCCGCTCAATCAGGCGCTGTTCGATGTCAGTATCCGTGATCGTGCTCTTCGCATCAGTTGCTTCCTCGAGTCCGGTCGATATGATATCACTCACTTCTGATGACCTGAATTTCCTGGGGTTGAACTGCCATTCATCCAACTGAAAGAGTCCCAGTACACCACCCATCGAACGAAACATTTCCCGCATTTCACTTCCTTTTGATCGAGATAGAGGAAATCGTTCCAGCAACTTATTCATCTCACCTCGAAGCTTTTGGAGTTCGGCAATGGCAACCGGGGTATTCAAGTCATCGGCCATTGCCTTCATGAAGACGAGTCGTGTCCTTTCTCCTATATCTTGTAGCGGGTTGTCCTCAACATCGTCATTAACAGGCTTTCCTTCTTTCAGGCGCTCGAAGAGATCGTAGAAACCGTTCAATGCGCTCTTCGCATCATGAAGGCTTTGGTCCGAGAATTCGACGGGACTGCGATAGTGCGTAGATAACAGAAAATAGCGAAGTGTCTCACCTGTTTCAGACTCCGGCCATTCCGATTTGTGAAAGATATCTCGAATTGTGAAGAAGTTCCCCAACGACTTCGACATCTTTTCCTGATTGATCTGAACAAATCCATTGTGTACCCACATGCGTGCAAACTCTTTCCCCGTGGCGGCGCAGGACTGAGCGATCTCATTTTCGTGATGGGGGAAAATCAGGTCCATGCCTCCCCCATGGATATCGAATGTCTCACCAAGATGGCGCATGGACATAGCAGAACATTCGATATGCCAGCCCGGCCGCCCGCCTCCCCATGGACTTTCCCACGATGGCTCACCCGGCTTGCTGCTTTTCCACAGAGCAAAATCCATGGGATGTCTCTTACGTTCGTTCACCTCAACCCGAGCCCCGACCAAGAGGTCATCGAGCTTTCGCTTGGACAACCGCCCGTAGGAAGGATAGGCCTGCACAGAAAAATATACATCCCCGTCCACCTGATAGGCTGCCCCATTCTTCACAAGAACGTCGATCAATCGAATGATATCGTCCATATGCTCTGTGGCTTTGGGTTCTCTCCAGGCCGGACGAATGCCGAGCCGTTGCATGTCCTCGTGATACGCAGCGATAAACCTTTCCGTAATCTCCAAGCATGTTACGCTTTCATCATTGGCTCGTTTAATGATCTTGTCGTCAACGTCGGTGAAATTTTTCACGAATTCGACCCTGCAGCCCAGATGTTCGAAGTACCGACGCAGGACATCAAAGACCAGGGCGCTCCGGGCATGACCTAAGTGACAGTAGTCATAGACCGTCACGCCACACACGTACATCCTGATGGCTTTCGGATCGAGAGATTCAAAGGAATCCTTCGTGCCGGTCAAGGTGTTATGAATCTTCATGCGCCGCAGCTATTGTGCTTGGGGTTTTGCACGCGGCCAATGCGACCAAAGAAAATAGACGAAACCCAGGACGAGCACCATACCGATGACAACGTCGAGGTGATGAAAGTATTCATGCAATCCATCCCAACGTTCACCCAGTTTAAGACCGATATAGGCCAGAAGATAGCACCAGGGAACGGCTCCGATGAAACTGAACAAGACAAATTTCGGCACATTCATTCGAACTATTCCGGCAGGCAGCGAGATAAACGTCCGGACCACCGGCAACATCCGGCTGATCAACACCGCCGCCTCACCATACTTCAGAAACCATCGATCCGCCATCTCCAGATCTCGACGTGACACGAGGAGATACGGCCCATACCGCTCTACAAAGGGCCGCCCCCCCCATACTCCCACATAGTATGCCATCAAGGACCCAAGAACATTCCCGATCGCGCCGGCCATCGTCACCCCGAGCATGGAAAATTGACCAGTCGACACGAGGTACCCGGAAAAGGGCATGATGATTTCACTGGGAAGGGGAATGCAGGCGCTTTCGATAGCCATGGTGATAAGAATGCCCGTGTATCCAAATTTTGAGATCATGGCTATCACGAAGCGGCCTAATTCGGCGATCAGTGCTTCGATGAGCGTCGTCATGTATTAGATCCTGTTCGTTCGCTTAATGGCAGACCGCTGTCGAGATCGAGCTGGTTTGTTCACCCTCGCCAAAATGCTCTCCCAGACCCGAAGTCGGTCCAGCAATTCGTAATGGGTTGTGTCGAGATGAATGGGAGTGATCGAGACCTTTCTCCGTTCAAGTGCCTCGTGATCAGCCCATTTCTCACGGCTCCAGGATACTCTGGTTCCCGCAATCCAATAATATTTCCTCCCGTGAGGATCTTCTTTTTCAATGATGGGATTGTCGAACCGACGCCTGCTCAGACACGTAACCTGGACACCCCGCACAGCTCTCAACACACAATCAGGAATATTGACGTTTAGAATCGTTTCTGGCGGCAGTCCTTCTTTGATCACCTGGGCGGTCACGCGCTGTGCGTAATGAGCGCCGACCTCAAATCGGAAATGCTCATCACCCTCCTGGGAGACTGCTATTGAGGGAACACCAAGAATGGTGCCTTCGAGAGCGGCAGAGACCGTCCCGGAATACATCACATCATCGCCCAGATTGACGCCTTTATTGATACCGGACACGACGACCGAAGGTATGCCCGGTAGAATTTTAGCGAACGCGAGATTCACACAATCCACCGGCGTGCCATTGACGGCGTACATTCGTTTTTCCACTTGATGAATGCGCAATGGTTTGTGCAAGGTCACCCCATGGGCGACTGCAGTTCGCTCGCGATCCGGCGCGACGACCCATACTTCCCCCAGACCTTGTAACGCCTTTGCCAATGCGTGGAGGCCGGAGGAACTCACCCCGTCATCGTTGGTGACCAGAATTCTAATACGGGCCACACCCTTCCTTTCTCGTAGGATCACGATGAGAGTCCATGGCTGCGGGCGAGATGAATGGCTGTCACATCACCGAGTTCAAATCAATAGGTGGGAAAGGAGAACCGTGGTGCGTGCATCGTGGCGGAATACCCTGCATCGGGCAGAAAAATGGTCGGGGCGAGCCGATTTGAACGGCCGACCTCTCGCACCCCAAGCGAGTGCGCTACCAGGCTGCGCTACGCCCCGACATGACCAGAATCTGAGCCACTTCTGGCCTCTCTGCAATACACATCCCTATGCCGAATGGGAATCGATCAGTCGCAGAATAGCCTGTAAGTCTCCCCGCACCCGTTGGGTCAGCTCCTTGCGGCTTCCATGCTTGCCTCCTGCACGTCCACGACGGGTCCAATAGCGCTTCACGCCGGCAAGTGTGTGACCTTCCTCATATAACATCCGTTTGATCTCAAGAATCGTTTCGATGTCACGTTGTATATAGACGCGTTGATTTCCACGACTCTTCTTCGGCTTCAGAAAACTGAACTCGGATTCCCAGAAGCGCAAGACATACGCAGGCAGCTTGGTGATTTTGCTGACCTCTCCAATTTTGTAAAATATCTTGCTGCCCAGTCTGGGTTCATTCCCCATGACCGGTCCTCATGAGATGACCAATGGTGCCAAGGTAGCGGTTAAGAATTGACGTATTTCTTGAAAACCTGGCTTGGCCGGAACGTAACGACGCGTCGGGGTGTGATTCCGATCTCTTCGCCAGTTCGAGGGTTTCGCCCTTTTCGTGCTCCTTTGCTCCTCACAACAAAATTTCCAAAGCCAGCAATTTTGACCGAGTCTCCCTTCTGCAACACCGACTTGAGAAGGTTGAGCACGAGTTCGACAATATCAGACGCCTCGTTCTTTGAGACTCCGACCTGCTTGAAGATCTCGTTCGCGATATCCGCCTTTCTCATGCTTCCTCCCTGGCGTCTCCCTAGAACCGTTGCTTAGGAAGTCCTCCTTGTCCATCGCCGGAGTGACGGACAATTTCCTCATAAGTTACGTGAGGTTACCTTCCCTGTCAAGGATTAAGTGCACGGAGCCGGGCAGAGAGAATCGATCCTAGCGGTCTTTGAGGAGGAGCTTATACTCAATACTATCGGCCAACGCCTGCCAGCTGGCTTCCATAATGTTCTCGGAAACACCGACGGTCCCCCATTTATCCTTGTGATCGCCTGATTCGATGAGCACACGGACTTTTGATTCAGTTCCCTGATTGGCAGACAATACCCGAACCTTGTAATCAAGTAATTTGACTTCGCGGAGTTCCGGATAGAACTTTTCCAATGCCTTCCGCAGAGCGTGGTCCAGGGCATTCACCGGCCCCGTACCCACGGCTGCAGTATGTTCAATGACATCGCCCACTTGCACCATGACCGTCGCTTCGGACAATGGCGTACCATCGTCCTGTTTCTTCTCAACGATCACGCGAAATCCCAATAGTTGAAACGAAGCCATATGAGTGCCCATGGCTTTTCGCATGAGCAACTCGAAGGACCCCTCGGCACCTTCAAATTGATACCCTTGGCTCTCTCGATGCTTCAGCGTATCAACCAATTCCTGCAGCTTCGTATGGTCTTTGGTGAGCGTGATCCCGAACGCCTCAACCTTTTCCTGCAGTCCGCTTCGACCGGCAGAATCTGACACCAGCATCCGCTGTCGATTGCCCACTCTGGACGGATCAATATGCTCGTACGTAGCGGGATTTTTTAAAACGGCATGGATATGAACCCCACCCTTATGCGCGAAGGCAGCGTCGCCGACAAACGGTTGATGCTTGTTCGGCATCAGATTGGCGATCTCCGTGACAAATCCTGACACTTCTTTGAGGTGTTGTAAGCGTTCGCCTAGTGCCGGCCTGCTCATCTTAAGTTGCAAATTCGGGATGATCGAACATAGATTGGCGTTGCCGCATCGTTCGCCGATCCCATTGATCGTACCCTGGACCTGTACAATGCCCGTGTCAATTGCGACGAGCGAGTTGGCCACAGCCATTTCACTGTCATTGTGGGCATGGATGCCTAGAGCGATTGGAAACTCCTGTTTGACCGCTTCACAAATCTTGCGGACGTCCCACGGCATCGTCCCGCCATTCGTATCACAGAGGATGACCCGGTCCGCACCGGCCTCGATCGCTGCACGAACTGTTTTCAGAGCATAATCAGGGTTGGCTTTGTAGCCGTCGAAGAAATGTTCCGCGTCATAGAACACCCGTCGACCTTTCGACCGCAAATATTGAATTGAGTCGCTGATGAGCTCCAGATTTTTTGCCAGCGAGATACTCAACGCGTCTGTGACCTGGAACGTCCAACTCTTCCCGAAAATCGTGATCGTTTGTGTTTCCGCGGACAACAGCGCTTGGATGGTTGCGTCCTTCCGCACAGGATTGTTTGCCTTGCGAGTCGAACCAAAGGCCACCACACTGGCATGCTTGAGTGGAACCGTCTTGATGATGCGAAAGAATTCGATATCTTTCGGGTTCGCCCCGGGCCAACCGCCTTCGATGAACTGCACTCCCAAGTCGTCGAGTTTCTGAGCGACGCGCACCTTATCTTCGGCTGAAAAACTGACATCCTCGGCCTGCGCGCCATCTCGCAAGGTCGTATCATAAATCTCAAGCGGAGAGGGAAGAGGCCTGTCGCTCTGAGGCACGGCGCGGAGAGATTTATTGCCGGAATTCCTGGAAGAACCTTTTCGTGCCATGGTCAAGAAGGGTAACAGGATCAGCCCCGGCCTGTCGAGAGTGTCTTCTGAACCGAGTGTGGACTATCCTAGAGCGGGCGATGCAGCCCGGTCCAGGCCAAACGCCGAGTGAAGGGCCCGCATGGCCAGTTCCAGATATTTCTCGTCGACCACACAGGAGATTTTTATCTCGGACGTGCTGATCATCATGATGTTCACACCCTCGCGGGACAGGATGTCGAACATTCTTGCAGCAATCCCCGAATGAGACCGCATGCCGACGCCGATCAGGGAGACCTTTGCCATCGACTCCGTCACAGCGACGGATTTGGCTTCGATTTCCTTGGCGATGCGCTGAACAAGATCAACAGCCTTCCGCAGATCGGTGCGAGGCACGGTGAAGGAGATATCAGTCAATGATGCCTGGCTGACGTTCTGAATGATCATATCGACCACAATACTCGCTTCAGCCACGGGGCCGAAGATTTTCGCGGCAATGCCCGGGTGATCAGGCACGCCGATAATCGTAATCTTGGCCTGATTGCGGTCACCCGTCACACCGGATACCATGACGCTTTCCATGTCCGCGTCTTCGTGTGTCACGAGAGTCCCCTTTCCTTCCTTGAAGCTGGAATTCACCTCGACCGGAACCGAAAATTTGGCTGCAAACTCGACCGATCGACTCTGTAGGACTTTGGCACCCAAGCTGGCCATCTCCAACATTTCCTCATACGAGATCCTGTCGAGTCTACGAGCTCCCGGGACAATATTGGGGTCGGCCGTATAGACGCCATCTACATCGGTGAAAATAATGCACCGATCCGCCTTGAGCGCCGCCGCCAATGCGACGGCGGTCAAGTCCGATCCCCCTCGTCCCAGGGTCGTCACATCAGACCGTTCATTGATGCCTTGAAATCCCGCTACCACGGGCACAATGCCATCGGACAGCGCGTGCTTGATCCGTTCGGCGGCCACGCGCGAGATACGTGCTTTCGTATGCGCGCTATCGGTATGGATGCCGACTTGCCGGCCGGTGAACGAGCATGCGTTCACACCACGGCCGCGTAGGTCCATCGCGAGCAAAGCGATCGTGACGCGTTCACCGGTAGACAGCAGCATATCCAGTTCTCGCTCATCGGGGATGGCCGTCACTTGATGGGCGAGTTTGAGAAGCCGGTCGGTCTCTCCGCTCATTGCCGAGAGCACGACCACCACTTGATGCCCTTCCTTACGCGAGCGCTCAATGTGATCTGCCACATGATGAATGCGTTCGATCGTTCCTACCGACGTTCCACCATATTTTTGTACGATGAGCGCCACAACAATCAACTCTCCCGTGAAAACAACCTCGCAGGGAACTTGGTCGCATCCCGAGAAGGACCATTCTGTGCCTTCACCGTGACCTCATCCAGCCTTTTCACACCGGCGCTCCAGTGAAGCGGACCGTGACTGAATGCGTACATCGGCGGAACCATCGGGTGCCCGTTCGAGACCGGCAGTCCCGAATCGCAAATGACGAGAAGGCGAAAGACCTCATGCTTCCCCAGTTCCTGTAAGACCGGCCCGACCATGTCACGGTCGAATTGTTCGACCGCCTGGACTTTTGTTTTTGCATCGGAGCTATGAAGGATGTGGTCTGCCAGCCCGGCATGCACATAAAGGAAATCTTTCCGAGCCAATTCCTGTGCCAAGCCTTCGCCGTACCGAGAATATGGAGATGAGCTTGACGGCTCATCTTGCGATAGATCAAGGCTATCCAGTCCGGCACTGATGCCCACCCCCCGATGCACATCACTCGATGCAATCACGGTCCCGCTCAATTGATACCGTTCAGTGATCGGAGGCCACGCCGGCGCTCGTCCTTGTCCCCATAGCCACAAACAGTTGGCTGGTTTCAGTCCCTCCGCTTGGCGCTCATTGTTCACGGGATGCTCACGTAAAATCACGATCGACGCCTCCATCAACCTCCGCAAGACATCCGCCCCGTCGCCGCTCGGGAGGCTGTCGGCCACACCTCGACCCACCACCTGCTGCGGATCCATGCACACCGACCGTACCTTTCCTCCAACCCATACCATGAGGTGTCGATGCCCGGAACCAGGATAGAACTGGATCGTTTCAGATCCCAACTGTTCATTGACCGCTTCGATCAACTCCCGAGCCTGGTCGGTCTGCAATAAACCGGCTGTGGCATCATCCATCATGACATGGGGACCAAGCTTCTTGAGATCGGTATACCGACCGGAATTTCCTTGTGGCGGTTCACCGCGCAACGTAACCATGGTACAACGAAAGACCACGTCATGCTCTCCGACCGACACGCCAAGGCTCGCCGCTTCAAGCGGGCCGGGTCCGGTATAGTATTTTCGGGGATCATATCCCAGCACCGCCATAGCGGTCACCTCGCTTCCAACGCGCGCTCCGTCGCTAGGAAGACTCAATACTCCTGATTCTCCGCTCTGCGCGATACGGTCAAGATGTGGCGTCGCAGCAACCTGGAGAGGTGTCCGCCCCTCGAGTTCAGGACGCGGCACGTCGCCGATACCGTCGGCGTGCAAGATCACATATTTCATGGATGTATCATGAGTGGTCAAACATTGAGCAGGCGAGCGACCTCATCGCGGGTAGCTTTCACCGTCTGGGGTCGGCGGGAAACGCTGATCGCAGTATCGGCATCTTTTAGTCCATGACCAGTCAGCGTACAGACGACGGTATCGCCTTCTCTCAGCGAACCGGCTCGACTCATCCTGATCGCTCCGGCAACGGAGGCTGCCGACGCAGGCTCACAAAACACCCCTTCCTCAGCGGCCACCAGAGCATACGCGGCGAGGATCTCTTCATCCGTCACCATATCCACCAAGCCCGAGGACTCCTGGACCGCCTTGAGCGCAGCCTGCCAACTAGCCGGGTTGCCGATCCGTATGGCCGTCGCAACCGTCTGAGGGTCCTCGACGACCTTCCCCAATACGATCGGAGCAGCGCCGGCCGCCTGGAATCCGATCATTCGCGGCACACGAGTAATCTGGTTGGCAGCACGATATTCTGTATAACCTTTCCAATAGGCGGTGATATTACCCGCATTCCCAACGGGAAGTATATGGAGCGAGGGAGCATCCCCCAATTGATCGCACACTTCCATCGCGGCGGTCTTTTGACCTTCGATGCGGAATGGATTGATCGAGTTCACCAATTCAACAGGATACGTGGCGGACAGCTCCTTCACGATCGTCAAAGCTTGATCGAAATTGCCTTCAACCTGGATCACCGTCGCTTGATGCATGATCGCTTGAGAAAGTTTACCGAGAGCGATTTTGCCGGCTGGAATCAGCACATACACAGACAGCCCCGCTCGCGCTCCATAAGCCGCAGCCGATGCCGAGGTATTCCCCGTTGAAGCGCACATCACCGCCTTCGCCCCGTTCTCCAATGCTTTCGAGATCGCCATTGTCATGCCACGATCCTTGAACGATCCAGTCGGATTGACGCCTTCGTACTTCAGGTACAAGTCGACACCCGGCGCGATCCTCTTCGCAAGCCGCGCGGCACGAATGAGCGGAGTGTTGCCTTCCCCCAGCGTGATGATAGGAGTGCTTGCCGAGACCGGAAGAAACTTCCTGTACTCTTCTATAATGCCGCGCCAGCGATTCATGAGAGTCGGTCTTTCACGGGACGTTCCGCTTTACTCGTCCTTCCCTTCGACGCGAATCAGCGTGGTGGGCTCAGAGATACACGGCATCGCGTCGATTTCGTGAAGCGCACCTTGAGCATCACGCTCTTTTGCCATATGAGTCATGATGACTACCGGAACGGTTTGTCCTTCTTGCCGTCCTTGCTGCAGCACCTTGGAGATACTGATTCCGTGCCGGCCCAAGACCCCCGCAATCTGCGACAGGACACCGGGGCGATCCAGAACCATGAAGCGGAGGTAATAGAGCGACGAGATCTCGTCCATCGGACGCATGCGTAACGGCCGCCGTTGATCCTGCTGAAACGACGCCGGTGGAACGCGTCCGGTCGCACCCTTGAGTAGGTTTCTGGCGATGGCGATGATGTCGCTCAAGACGGCGCTCCCCGTAGGCTTGGACCCAGCGCCCCGTCCATACAACACCACATCTTCCACGGCGTCTCCGACAAGTTGAATCGCATTATACACGCCTTCCACCTTGGCAATTTGAGACGTGGCGGGGACCATGGTGGGATGGACGCGTGCTTCAATTTCGCCGTCAGAAAATTTTGCGATCGCCAAGAGTTTGATGACAAACCCAAATTCCTTCGCATAGGCAATATCGAGAGGGGTCAGATCCGTGATGCCTTCGGTGTACAGATCCTTGAAATTGACCGGCGTACCATAGGCCAGGCTCACCAGAATTGTAAGCTTGTGGGCTGAATCAATGCCGGCCACATCAACGGTCGGATCCGCCTCGGCATACCCGGCACGCTTCGCCTCCTCAAGCACCACCTCAAAGCGTTGTCCTTCGCTCGTCATCTGACTCAAGATATAGTTCGAGGTGCCGTTCATGATGCCGTAGATCGATTGAATGGTATTGGCCGCCAGACCTTCTGTCAGGGCCCGGACGATTGGAATCCCGCCGCCGACACTGGCTTCATAACCGAGATCCACGCCATAGCGTGTGGCCGCATCAAATATCTCCTCACCGTGCACGGCCAATAGCGCTTTATTCGCCGTAACGACCTGCTTTCCCTTTGCCATCGCATCGAGCAGGATATGCTTGGCCGCGTCATACCCTCCGATCAGTTCGACCACCACATCGACATGAGGGTTATCGATGATATCTTTCGCGCGAGTGGTCAAGATGCCAGGAGGAAGCGACAGTCCCCGGTCTCGGAGGATATCGAGATCAGCGATGCCCACCAACTTGATTGGAATGCCGACTCTGCGTTGGATGAGTGACGCGTTGTCGAGCAGGACGCGCGCGACCCCTGTACCGACCGTCCCGTATCCGATGATGCCGACGCCGATTTCAGATTTCATCACGGCGGACCATCGAGTTTCAGCGCTTTGCGGATGCCTCGGATCGCCTGGCGGGTTCGATGTTCATTCTCAACGAGCGCAAATCGGACAAACTCATCCCCGCCTTCGCCAAAGCCGATCCCCGGCGAGACCGCGACCTTCGCCTCTGCCAGCAGGAGTTTTGAAAATTCCAACGATCCCATATGGCGATAGGCCCCCGGAATTCTAGCCCATACAAACATGGTCGCGCGAGGCAGGGCAACCGGCCATCCAATCCGGTTGAGTCCGTTCACCAGCACATTACGACGACTCTGGTAACGCTGCACGACCTCCTTGACGCAGTCCTGCGGTCCGTTCAATGCCACGGTGCTGGCGATTTGCACCGGTTGAAAGATCCCGTAATCGAGATAGCTTTTGATCTTTGCCAACGCACCGACCACTTCACGATTCCCCACACAGAATCCGACGCGCCATCCCGGCATGTTGTAGCTTTTAGAAAGCGTATAAAACTCGACCCCGACATCTTTGGCTTCAGGAACCTGCAGGAAACTCGGCGCCCTGTATCCATCGAACACGATGTCTGCATAGGCCAAGTCGTGGATCACGATGACATTGTGCTCTTTCGCAAACGCAACGATTTTCTTGAAGAATTCCAGGTCGACGATGGCGGTGGTCGGATTGTGTGGAAAGTTGATGACGAGAATGCGAGGCCGCGGGAGAGTTTGTCGATAGACCCGCATCAAATCATCAAAAAAGTCGCTGTCCTGACGAAGCTCAATCCCACGGACTTCGCCGCCTGCGATGATAAAGCTATACATGTGAATCGGGTATGTCGGCGTGGGCGTCAATACCACATCTCCCGGTCCGATCATCGCGAGCGCCAGATGGGCAATGCCCTCTTTGGATCCGATCGTGACGATGGTCTCACTCTCCGGATCCAAATCGACGTCGTAGTTCCGTTTGTACCACGTTGCGATGGCGTGACGAAGCTTGGTAATGCCCTTCGACGCCGAATACCGGTGATTCTGCGCTTTCCTACAGGCTTCCACCAGCTTATCGACAATGTGGCCGGGCGTCGGCTGATCAGGGTTCCCCATGCCAAAATCGATAATGTCTTCACCCCGATGGCGCGCCTCCAGCTTCAGAGCCTGGACCTGCGCAAACACATACGGAGGAAGTCGTTTGATCCGGTAAAATCCATCTGCCATTCCCATTCGATTCAGAGCTCCTGTCGGAGGGCGCCAGTATGCATCGGCAAGGACACAAATCTCTCGAAGTAGCGTATTTTAGTTGAGGCTATTCATTGAGTCAATTTCCGTATGATTCTATGGGGTTCTGTCCGGCATTCCCAGCAGCACGCATGACCACATCCGAGGAGGCACTGTCCTGCCGGCCGGTCCTTGCTCACGTGCGGGTGTTTCTGTTATGAATGCGACGATTATGAGTAGGTTTCCCCTGTTTTTGCTCGACTGCATGCCTGCGCCGGCACCAATCACGGTGGTTTTTTCTCACGCATGGCTCGTTTAGGCGTCAACATTGATCACGTCGCGACCCTACGGCAAGCTCGTGGCGGTGCCGATCCCGATCCCCTCGCAGCCGCGGTTCTTGTCGAACTGGCAGGAGCCGATGGGTTGGTTGTCCATCTACGGGAAGATCGTCGGCATATCCAGGACCGGGATCTGACGCTTCTTCGCGAAATCGTTCGAACCAAACTCGATCTGGAGATGGCTGCCGACGACACGATGGCTAAAATTGCTGTCAATGTGAAACCAGATCTCGTGACCCTCGTTCCCGAGCGGCGGCAGGAATTGACGACCGAAGGGGGTCTAGATGTGGCCGCCCACAAGGATAAGATTCAGCGTGTGATTGACATGTTACGCGATGGAGGCATTCCTACCAGTCTCTTCATCGAACCGAACCTGGACCAGATCAAGGCCGCCCACAAGGTTGGTGCGACGTATGTGGAACTCCATACCGGACGGTATGCCAATGCCAAGCGGTCCAAGGAGGAGGATGAGGAGTTTGACGCCCTCACTCAGGCCGCGAAACTCGCCTATAAGTTCGGGCTGGGTGTCAATGCAGGCCATGGACTGAATTACAAGAACGTGCGGCGCATGCTCCGCATCGCGGAGATCGTGGAATATAACATCGGGCACAGCATTGTTGCCCGGGCCATTCTGGTAGGACTCGAACAAGCCGTGCGGGAAATGAAAGAACTCCTTCAATGATCCGACGGACAGAGACTCGCGCAGACTCCCGTCGCAAGTCGTAGAGCACGCCCCTCATCGGTACGCCGAGACCATGAAAATATTAACGGCTGCACAAATGCAAGCGCTCGACCAGCGGACGATCATGGAGGCGCACATCCCGAGTCTAGTCTTGATGGAACGGGCCGGTCTGGGTGTGGTGCAGCAGATTGAGAGCGCCTCCTCACCCTTGAAGAACAGGCTGATCACAGTCGTCTGCGGGAAAGGGAATAATGGAGGCGACGGACTGGTAGTTGCCCGACTGCTCGCCAAAAAGAAGATCGATGTCCATGTCATTCTCTTGGCCAAACCGACCGAACTGAGCCGCGATGCGAAAGTCATGCATGGCCGGCTCGTCCGCATGGCCAAGAGAGGAACGATTCATGTTTCAGGCGATACCGACAAGCTGCAGGCACTTCTGGCCGCGAGTGACGTGATCGTCGATGCGATCTTCGGAATCGGACTCTCCGGCACGGTGACCGGCTTTTCCGGAGAGGCCATTGCAGCGATCAACGGTGCAAGACGCCGAGTCATTGCAGTAGACATTCCGTCCGGACTGGATGCGGATAGCGGAGCAACCCTCGGTCCCACAGTCCGCGCTGATCACACCGTCACACTCGGGCTCCCTAAAATCGGCTTGTATGCGGGGGCGGGCATCGACCATACCGGGACGGTACACGTCGTCGACATCGGTATTCCACAATCCTTTGTGGACTCCATCGAAAGTCGAACAATTCTCATGACCCATGGCGCGGTGAAGGCGTCTCTACCCTTGCGTGCTCAGTCGTCCCACAAGGGCACCTTCGGTCATGCCGGCCTCATCGCCGGTTCGGTCGGCAAAACCGGTGCCGCGGCTATGGCCGCCAAGGCCGCGTTACGGGTGGGCACCGGCCTCGTGACGGTCGCCGTCCCGTCGAGCGTGAACGACACGCTTGAAACAAAATTGCTCGAAGCCATGACGGCGCCGATGCCGGAAACGAAAGCGCGCACATTGAGCCGGTCCGGACTGGATCGCCTCCTTACCTTCATTCGCGGGAGAAGTGCGGTCGCAATCGGTCCAGGGCTCACCACACATCATGAGACCGTGGAGTTGATACAGGAGATCGTGAAACGATTGGACAAACCCAGTGTCCTGGACGCAGATGCGCTCAACGCCTTGGCGGGCAAAGCTTCGTTGCTCACCGAATGCAAGATTCCACCTATCCTCACTCCGCATCCCGGCGAGATGTCGCGGTTGGAAATCGAGGCGACTCCCGAATCAATCAACGCGGACCGTATCGGAGTGGCAGGACGATTTGCGCGAGAACGCGGCGTCCTGGTTGTGCTGAAAGGTGCACGGACAGTCGTGGCCAGGCCGGATGGTCTGGTGGCAATTTGCCCGACGGGAAACCCTGGTATGGCCACTGCCGGCACCGGAGACGTTCTGACCGGTATGATCGTAGGCCTCCTCGCACAAGGACTCGTCCCATGGGATGCCGCATGTGCAGGAACCTACTTCCATGGACTCGCGGGCGATTTGACGGCAGCAGCACTGGGCCAAGCAGCCATGACGGCAGGTGATCTCATTGAGCACATCCCCCAAGCCCTTTCGCAAACGGTACTCGCGTAACCCATCCAGAACGGACGGCAACACTCACCGGGTGAGACGTGCGCGCCAACCGCAATCAGGTGAGTGGACTCTCGTCCTCCGTTCTGTTGAGGACACCGGCCGATTGGGACGTCTGATCGGCCAAACCCTATCAGGGGGAGAGGTTTTGGGACTGAGCGGGGACCTTGGCTCTGGAAAGACCACCCTGGTTCGTGGCATAGCGGAAGGCCTTGATGCCGAACCAGCCCGAGTCACGAGCCCCACGTTCGTTCTCATTCATGAATACCATGGTCGTCTGCCTCTCATCCATGCAGACCTCTACCGACTGGGATCCGAAAGGGAGATGATCGCTATCGGTCTCGATGAGTATTTCAACGAGACAACCGTTGCGGCCATTGAATGGGCCGATAAATTTACCGGTGCATTGCCGATCGACCGACTCGATATTTTACTCGAGCATCGTACCCCGCGCACGCGCTGTATGACACTTCGAGCTTTAGGGTCTTGTTCCGAGAAGCTCTTGACAGCGATTCGGACACAATATCGTGCCGCTCGATCTACTAGCAGGCTGTTGAAAAACAATTTCGGAGGCCCTTGAAAAGCAATCGTTCGATTGTGTGGAAACCCTCTGAGCGTCGCGAGAACAAAGCTGGCGGACTTTTTCAACATCCTGCTAGAGCTGGAAAACGCAACGGTGTAGAATCGAGACCTTTCCGGAGGACTCGAACGTGATGCGACTGGTGTTGGTGGGTACGTTACTGCTGCTGTCCCTCTCGTTTTTCCTTCAGAATCAAGAGCAGGAAGTCACACTGCGCTATTTCTTCGGGCTCCGTTCAGCTTCAACCCCCATTTACAAGCCTATCCTCGCCGCATTCGCCATCGGCCTTTTCGTGTCAGGCATTCTTCTCTTCCCCGCATGGGTTCGCGGCCGGATTGAAATCAGACGAAAGACGAAAGCCTTGCAGGAAGCGGAAGTCGATCTCGAACGCCTTCGACAATCGGTCGATAAAGCCACCCGTGGGTCAAGCTCGCCTGAGACCCCGAAGCTCTCCGCGGAGCAGTCTGATGGCTGACATGGAATTGACGCCGCTCATGCGTCAATATCGGGAGATCAAGCAAGGATATGCCGACGCTATTCTCCTCTTTCGTGTCGGGGATTTTTACGAGATGTTCTACGAGGATGCCGTTGAAGCTGCCGGTCTCCTCTCCATTGCGCTGACATCCAGAGATAAGAGCAGTGCGACACCCGTGCCTCTCTGCGGAGTGCCCTACCATGCGGCGACCGGTTACATCGCCAAACTTCTCAGGGCGGGGCGTACGGTCGCCTTATGCGAACAGGTTGAAGACCCGAAGCTGGCCAAAGGGTTGGTCCGTCGAGAGGTCGTCAGGCTGTATACCCCGGGCACATTGATTGATCATGAGTTTCTGTCGCCGTCAGAATCCAACATTCTGGCCGCTGTCGCCGTGTCGACCTCCAAGAGTAACTCTGATCCCGCACACGTGCCCCTTGGTGTTGCCTCACTGGATCTCTCTACCGGCTATTTTTCCATCGAAGAATTCACTGGTGAACATGCAGCGCTGAGTTGCCTCGACGAACTCGCTCGTCTCCAGCCGAAAGAGTTGCTCCTTTCTGATGCTCCGCAACCGAAGGTCAATAGGCACTTCATATCCCTCCCCGGACCTCGACTGAGTCAACGACCGGCAACTTGGTTCAATCTCGAAGATGGGCGCGCATTGCTGCACAGGCATTTTTCGGTACATTCCCTGGACGGCTTCGGATGCCAAGATTTTTCAGTCGGCATCGCAGCAGCCGCGGCTGTGCTGCGCTATGTGCGAGAAACACAGCCCTCGGCAAGGCTCGATCATATCAAGCGTCTCACGATCAGACGGCAGCAAGACGCGATGCATCTTGATAGCGCGACGATTCAAAACCTCGAACTCGTTCGACCGATGAACACATCAACCCCGGATAGTAGCAAACGTGAATCGACGCTGCTTGCGGTCCTCGATCGTACCGCCACTGCGATGGGAACTCGGTTGCTCCGTGAATGGATTCTCCGCCCGCTCCTAGATTCCAGGCTCATCCAGGCAAGGTTGGACAGTGTTGCAGAGTTGAAAGAACGCGCCGATGCGCGTGTGGCGATGAGATCACTGTTGCGCACGGTTCAAGATATCTGTCGCTTGAGCAGCCGAATTTCCCTAGGGGTCGCGACTCCAAGAGATATACTGGCGCTCAAGGAATCGGTGGCGGTCCTGCCTGAATTATTGCGATATCTAGACACCCTTGCGTCTCCTCTCCTAGCCGGGTTCAAGCATTCCTGGGACAACGCACAGGATGTCTATGACCTCATTGAACAGGCCATTCTCCCTGAGGCGCCGCTATCCAGCCGCGATGGGGGGCTGATCAAAGAGGGCTATCACGCCGAAGTGGATGAACTGCGCAAGGCCGGTCGTGAGGGTAAGGCTTGGATCACAGCGCTGGAAGCCAGGGAACGCCAGCGCACCGGTATCGAGTCACTGAAGATTCGGTATAACCAGATATTCGGCTATTACATCGAAGTCACCAAAACCAATCTCGCGAAAGTACCCACTGACTACGTTCGCAAGCAGACGCTGGTCAATGCGGAACGGTTCATGACGTCCGAGTTGATGGATCTGGAAGAACGTGTGGCCGGTGCTGAAAGCAAGCTCAACAGGTTGGAATACGAATTGTTTGAGAATCTGCGGATGCAGCTTTTAGGTGAGACCCAACGGCTCCAGAGTATCAGTGAGTCCTTGGCTACGCTTGATGTCCTCGCGTCGCTGTCTGAAACCGCCGCCCTGAATCATTATACCCGTCCGACCGTTGATGATTCAGGAACGATTATGATCAAGGAAGGACGACATCCGGTTGTCGAACGACTGGACTCCAGTGACGGCTTCGTGCCGAATGATACGCGGTTGGACCTCACCGGAGAACGGCTTCTGATTCTGACCGGTCCTAATATGGCCGGGAAGAGCACCTATCTTCGGCAGGTGGCCTTGATTACGCTCCTGGCACAAATCGGCAGCTTCGTTCCTGCAAAGGAAGCCCATATCGGACTGGTCGACCGCATCTTCACGAGAGTCGGCGCCTCGGACAACCTGAGCGCCGGCCAGAGCACGTTCATGGTTGAGATGACCGAAACGGCTCAAATTCTGAATTGCGCGACGAACAAGAGCCTTATTCTCTTGGATGAAATCGGGCGTGGAACGAGCACCTATGATGGACTCAGCATTGCTTGGGCTGTCGCGGAGTATATCCAGAATCCTGAACGGTTAGGCACCCGCACGCTCTTTGCCACGCATTATCATGAGATGACGGAACTCGAAACATTGCGGGAGGGAGTAAGAAACTACCGCGTCGCTGTTCACGAACGGGACGGCGATGTCTTGTTTCTACGAAAGATCATGCCGGGAGGAGCCGATCGAAGCTACGGAATTCATGTGGCTAAACTCGCCGGCCTTCCCAAGGAAGTCATCCTGCGAGCTCAAGAGGTGCTTCTCCGATTGGAACAACCAAGCAATACCGCGGTCGTCACTTCGCCAACACAGCCGTCATTAAGTTCTGAGGCTTCGCTTCCCTGCCCGCATCCCCTTCTTGAAGAAGTTCGGCAGATGAATTTGTTTTCCATGACTCCCCTGGACGCCCTCAATACGTTAGCCGATCTACAGCGCCGATTAGAACCAGCGCAGGATAGTTCGATCACCTAATCCCGTACGCACTGGTCTGCTCGCCGGTCTCTCCGCGAGCCTATGGACATGATCAATTCGTCCCAATCTCGCTGCTTGCAAGCGCCCTCTGAGTTGTCTTCATCTGAAAGACCGACAAAACAAGAAGGCGACGCCCTGTTGGGAGCGCCGCCTCTTGATACCGCTGTGGTTCAGTTCTGACGATTAATGCTTGGCACCACCACCCATGTTGTACTGAGCCGTCCAGGGAACCAGACCGGCAAGCGGCTTCCCACCAGGAGCCAACACATCATATTGAAGGGGAAGTGAACCTTCTCCTTTCGGAGTAGTATTAAGCCCCTGCTTAGCGGCTGCACAGCCCTTATCCATCTCATCCTTACCAACGCAATCTTTCAGACGCAGTGCGCTGATGCTCTTGGTGTGACCCATTGTACCGGCGTTCTCGTCGAGTTTCTTGATCGCGGTGATGACGCGGTGGTTCTGTTCGGTCTCCTGAGCCGTAAACTCCACCAGGATCGTGGCAGAAGCAGGAGGCACTTCCTTCGCGGCCGCTGGTCCGGCATGCGGGCGAGCCATCGACTTGATCTGCTCCCACACATTCTTGTCAGCCGCATAGAGTTTTACGTTTTTCCCGGGATGGATTTTCTGCCAGAAAAGCCCGCTCTCGGCGTTTCCACCGAACACTGCGACGTTGATCCACACTGCCTCATCGTAGGGATCGAGAATGATCACACGTCCCTGCAACGTGGTCGGCTTGCTCATATCCCCCCATTCGAAACGCTCCTGGAATGCTTCAATGGCTAGTGCGCTGGTGGCGAAAACAACCACCAGAGCCACGGCAGCCATGAAGGCCCAGCCTTGCTTATGAAGCTTCATAATGATCTCCTCCTTCAACGCGAACAATGAATGAGTTAGGAGCTTGTTAATAATTTTCTGGTTCCTACTTGAGAACCTTGAAGCCGGTGATGGTTCTCCCGTCAAGGGTCACTTCCATAGCCACAAGTTCCTGGGATGCCTTGATGATTTGATCCATGAGAGCCTTGTCCTTGACGGCAAGGCGAACGGTTGTGGCTGCATTGTACCACCCGGCATATGTATTATTCTTTTCGGTTCCACCAACAAATCCCCAGGAACAACACACAAATAACGGATCTGGTTGCTTCACATCCATCTCGCTTGATGAACGACCGGCTGGTGTCCCGGAAGCAGGGTCACCAGTATTCCAGTACTGTATTCCGAACAAGATCTCTCCGTCTGGGTTATCCGCCCACTGAGACCACACCCGCCCCTTGAGAGTATTGACCGTTTCACCTTTATAGTTCTTACCACCACCGGTCGTCACTTCTGCAGGTCCTGATGGCCCTCCCCCGGGGGCATCCGCTGCTGCGGCAAACTCGGCCGTCAGCAAGCCGACTACTGAACACACGGCAATTGCGGCTCCAACTACGACCCTATTCATAGCCCTGTCCCTCCTTGGAAAAGATGATGACCAGGAATACCAAATTTAGGACGCAAAAAGTTCAAAAAAGCATTTTGAGAAAACAATCAAGTAGGAGGAAGTGCGACGGACACCCCCTTTCACTCTGCTTCCTCTCCTGAACCAGAAAAATATACGGATTCAACGGCAAAAACGCGCACATCGTACTGAAATCACCGAAGTGTGTCAAGGAAATGTTTTGCTGACGACGGGCTGAGTCATTTAAAACAAAATCCCAACGTTATTAGCCCGTTATGCCGGCTTTACTACCATTCTCGCCCGGAGAAAAATGCTCTCTTCGCTCCACGGATGTCGGCCATGCCGGGTCTCGCGAGAAAATGCCATCATTCCACAACCGATTCAACGGCCTTTTGCGTGATGGGGCCGAGTGCAGTAATGGAGAGACGATCGAGACCTAATAGTTCCCGACCGACGCGATACACTTGCTCGGTCGACACACGGTCGATTTCGGCAACCATTTGTTCCAGAGAAACATGACAGCCTTGAGAGAGTTCGTCCTTGGCCAGTTTACTCATCCGGCTGTGTGAACTTTCCAAACTGAGCATCAGACTGCCCTTCATTTGATTCTTCACACGAGCCAAATCTTTCGCATCCACTCCGTGCGTTCGCATCCGCTTCAGTTCGCGACGCACGAGGTCGATCACTCGGAGCACTTCCTTCGGCCTCGTCCCCGCGTAAATTGAGATCATGCCTCCATCCGAATACGTGGAAAGAAAAGAATAGATCGAATAGACCAACCCCCTCTTTTCGCGAACTTCCTGAAAGAGGCGCGAACTGACGCTTCCTCCCAGCACCCCATTGAGCGCATGAGCAGCATACCTATCTTTATGCCCCGCAGCTATGCCTTTCAGTCCTAAGCATAAATGGACCTGCTCCAGCGGCTTTTTCTGAACGAGTAGTCCAGGTGTGAGTTCCGGCGGCCAACGCTGTGGCGTCACGCCGGTCATCACCTGTGTGTCGCCGAAAAATCGGAGCAATAACTGCTCCAGGCGTTTCCATGAAAAGTTACCCGCTACTGCGATCACGGTTTGCCGGGGGTCGTAGTGCGCCCGCACGTACTTCAGTAAATCCTGCCTGTTGAGATTCTGTATGCGGGTTTCCTCCCCCAGAATGGGCCGACCGAGGGGGTGGTTCTTAAGGCTATGCCTCATGTGAAGTTCTTGCACCAGATCTTCCGGATCATCTTGAACCATCTTGATTTCCTCGAGGACCACCTTCTTCTCCTTCTCCACTTCTCGTGAATCAAAACGAGAGTGATAGAAAAGATCGGAGAGGAGTTCAAGCGCGGCTTCAAGCTGTTGATCGAGAACTTTCACATAGAATGTCGTGGTCTCTCGAGTGGTAAATGCATTCATTTCCCCGCCAAGCGCATCGATCTCTCGAGAGATCTGGATGGCCGATCGCCGCCTGGTTCCCTTGAAGAACATATGCTCGAGAAAGTGAGACATGCCCTCCTCCCCGAGTTGCTCATCACGAGAGCCGACGTTGACCCAAATGCCGATGGTCACTGACTTGAGCGTAGGAATATGTTCGGCGACGATCCGAAGACGATTAGCCAGAACGATTTTACGGTACACGACGGGTCATCCAGCGGTGGTTGATTCTTTGGCCGGAGCAGGCATCGCCTCTTTGCGACTGAGACGAATTTTTCCCTGCTTATCAATCTCGAGCACCTTCACCATGATCTCGTCGCCTTCCTTTACTTCGTCGGAAACGGCCTTCACACGATGATGCGCCAATTGAGAGATATGCACGAGTCCGTCCGTGCCGGGAAGCACCTCAACGAACGCGCCGAAATCCATAATCTTGCGGACGGTGCCCAGATAAATCTTTCCGATTTCCACTTCTTCGGTGATTCGCTTGATGATATCAATGGCTTTCAACGCGGACGCTTCATCGTTGGATGCCACGGTGACATCCCCGCTGTCTTCAACGTTGATCTTCGCCCCGGTTTCGGCGATGATGCCGCGAATGGTCTTCCCACCCGGACCGATCACGTCGCGAATCTTGTCCTGCTTGATCTTCAGGGGGAAGATCCGAGGAGCAAAGGGCGAGAAATTGGTGCGAGCGGCAGGCAAGGCTTGCAGCATGCGGTCGAGAATGTGAAGCCGCCCCACTCGTGCCTGCTCCAGCGCCTCACGCATCAACGCGGAGGTGATGCCGGCAATCTTGATATCCATCTGCAGCGCGGTCACTCCACGCTTCGTTCCCGTGACCTTGAAATCCATATCGCCCAGATGATCCTCCAGACCGAGAATATCGGAGAGCACCATCACTCGATCGTCCTCTTTGATCAGTCCCATCGCGATACCAGCCACCGGCTCCGTGATCGGCACTCCGGCATCCATCAGGGCCATGGTTCCACCACATACGGTGGCCATGGAGGAGGAGCCATTGGATTCCAGAATGTCCGACACAATACGAAGGGTATAGGGGAATTTATCCTTGGCCGGAATAATCGATTTCAACGCGCGCTCGGCTAGGGCGCCATGCCCCACCTCGCGGCGACCGGGTGAGCGCAATGGCCTGGCCTCACCCACGCTGAAGGGTGGAAAATTGTAATGCAGCATGAATGTGCGTGAGTATTCACCCTCCAATGCATCAATGCGTTGTTCATCGTCCGACGTCCCCAGCGTGACGACTGCAAGACTCTGGGTTTCGCCTCTGGTGAATAATGCCGATCCATGCGTTCTCGGCAAGACGCCGACTTCGCAGGTTATGGGCCGGATCTGAGACGGCCCACGTCCATCGGCCCGTACCCCACGCTCCAAAATCATATTTCGAACTTCGGTGTATTCCAGAGAATGAAACGTCAGTTTCACATGACGCTGACGGTTGGGATCATCGCATTTCAACTTCTCGACGGCCTCTCCCAAGATGTGATCCAGCCGCTCTTGGCGCGCGGTCTTATTGGGAATCAGTATGGCCTCACGGATGGGACCAGCCACCAGGGCGCGAACTTCTGAAGCAAGAACCGAATCGATTTGCTCGGTCACGACCGCCCGCTTCGGCTTGCCTGCCAGCGCTTGCAACTCGAGGATCTTGGCCACGATCTTCCTGATCTCGGCATGAGCCAATTCAATCGCTTCCAGCATGGTCGTTTCCGGCAATTCGTTCGCTCCCGCTTCAACCATCATGACGGCATCGGCAGTTCCAGCCACCACCAGATGCAAGTCGCTTCGTTCGAAGACATCCAGGTCCGGGTTGACAACAAATTGTCCGTCGACACGGCCGACCTTCACAGCGGCTACAGGACCACCGAATGGAATGGAGGAAATGGTCAATGCGGCGGAGGCCGCGATGATCCCGATCACATCAGAGGCACCGGTCTTATCCGCGGATACCACTGATGCGATGACCTGCGTTTCATGGTAGTACCCTTCCGGAAACAGCGGGCGCAGAGGTCGGTCGATCAGGCGGCTGGTCAACACCTCTTTCTCCGAAGGCCGGCCCTCCCGCTTAAAATAGCCTCCCGGAATTTTTCCCGCGGCATACGCCTTCTCCTGATAGTCTACCGTCAGCGGCAGGAAATCGATTCCGGGTTTCGCATGCTGCGACGCGACCGCCGTCGCCAATACGACCGTGTCCGCATACGATGCCCAAATAGCGCCATCGGCTTGCTTCGCCACCCGACCGGTTTCCAGACGTAATCGACGTCCGGCTATGTTCAATTCAACAACGTGTATCATCTATAGGTCTCCCTCCGATTGTGTCCCACAGATGCCCACAGAGATAGGCTCACTCGATGAGTGCTGAGTGCCGAGTTTTGCGTGCCGAGTCTTGAGTGTTCGGAATCCGCTACTCATCACTCACCGCTCGTGACTCAGACCTTCCCGTAAGTGAGCCCATGTCCGTGTTCACCTGTGCGACTGAATCGCCGCCGACACCATGTGCAGCGGCACACTACGCTTCTGCCTTATTTACGAATCTTTAACCGATCCAACACCGACCGGTACCGCGCATCATCTATATGCCGGAGATAGTCCAGCAACCGCCGCCGGCGACCTACCAATTGCAGGAGTCCACGCCGCGAGTGATGGTCCTTCTTGTGCATCTTGAAATGGTCGGTCAGATATCCGATCCGATTGGTAAGAATCGCAATCTGGACCTCCGGAGAACCGGTATCCTGATCGTGTTGCCGGTATTGGCGCACCAAGTCATCTTTCGCTTCCTTCAGCAATGCCATATGCCCCACTCCTTTATTGAATTCTTCAACCACATTGTACTGTCTCTTCGCTCATCAATACCTTCTCGACGGCAATCGGCGGTTGAGAGCAGGCTCCGCCGGTCGTCATCACCCGATCACCCGGCCACCGACCGATGGCCAGCAAACGACCCCCTTGATCCCTAATTCGAATCCCCCGCCGACCGGGAGCGTCTGCTTTCTCCGGCTGGGCTTCCCAAACGAGTACAGAGTTCCAGGGAACAGCCACGCCGTGAACCACGCGGTGCGCTGTTTCATCGTCGACGATGCACGCAGGTAACGATTGCAACGCGGCATCCAGAGACAAAAAGCATGCGGACCGTTGACCGCTACTCAACGAGGCTTCGAATTCGTCTATCGTGGCCGCAAGATTCACCGTGAGGGATCCCACCCTGGTCCGCTCCAGCGCAAGGAGATGTCCGCCCACACCGAGGACCTGGCCAATATCCGCACACAATGTTCGGATGTAGGTGCCTTTGGAACAGACCACACGAATGGTAATATCACCCCTATCGATTCGGTCTACCTCGATGTGTGAAACCGTGACTACTCTGGCTGCACGGTCCACAACCCGCCCCTCCCGGGCTGCCTTGTAAAGAGGCACGCCCCCGATCTTGACGGCCGAATACATCGGTGGGACCTGCTGAATACGCCCTTTGAAACGAGATATTGCGGCAAGGATTGTCTCGTCACTGAGCCCGATAGTAGACCGACGTTCCAACACCGCGCCGGTGGCATCCAGGGTATCGGTCGTTTCTCCAAGCCGAAGGGTCGCTCGATACTCTTTGTCCCAATCCAACAAATACTCCGCAATGCGAGTGCCCCGACCGATCAGTATCGGCAAGACTCCGGTGGCAGCCGGGTCGAGCGTCCCTGCATGCCCGACTTTCAGACCTCCCAGACTTCGCCGCAGACGGGCGACCACGTCATGGGACGTCCATCCCGCTGCCTTCCTGATGTTCAACACACCATCAACAATCATCATCGCCGGTACACGTGTTCAGGACACCATGACGACGGAGGCTCTAGTCAGGGTTCGGAATTCGGAGCGGTGGATGCAGACGTCGGGCCATTAGCTTCGGGATCCTCTATACGAAGACTATCGAGCAACTGCAGAATTCGGTCACCGCGCGGACCACTGACGTCCTTCACGAACATGAGATCCGGTAAATATCGAAGAGAGACGCGTCTCCCCAGTTCCGCCCGAATGAATCCGGCTGCTTTTTGCAATCCGTCGAACACCTGGCGTTCGCCTTCCTGCGGCTCCATCGTCGTCACATAGATGCGCGCAAGCCGGAGGTCATCGGTCAGTTCAACATCGGTGACGGTCACGGACCGCACGCGAGGATCCTTGATCTTGCGCATCAAAATATCCGCCACTTCCATCCGGATCTGATCGGCTACCCGTTCGGCCCTCTTGTACGCTGTTTTGGCCATTGCGCTCCGTTCAAAGCAATTCGACGTGTGACCGGACCAATTCAATGGTAGGGATGCCACGAATCAGGTTGAGGGCCTGCTCCATGACCTGGCTGACATGAGCGGATTCGTTCGCGACGCAGGCCAACCCTAGAATCGATTTCTGCCACAAGTCGTGGTCCCCGATCTCCGCCACGGACAGGTTGAACTTTTCGCGCAAACGACTTTTCAAACTCTGTAAGACCTGTCTTTTCCCTTTGAGGGAATGGCCGTCGGGAATGAATAGTTCAATCGTGCAAACACCAACGATCATGCCCGTTGGTTTTGTGGCGCAGACGCGCGACCGGCCGTTTCAAGCTTCGCCGCAATCTTGTCGAACACATAGGCCTCGATCACGTCACCGGACTTGACATCATTAAAATTCTCGATGGTGATGCCGCACTCATAGCCCTGCTGCACCTCGCGGACGTCATCCTTAAACCGGCGAAGCGATCCGATTTTTCCTTCATACACCACGACGTGATCACGGATCACTCTTGCTCCGGCACTGGCACGAGTGACGGTGCCATCGACGACATAACAGCCGGCGACCAATCCTGCCTTCGGGATCGTGAAGACCTGACGAACTTCGGCCCGACCCACCACCCGCTCTTTCAGCATGGGCTCGAGAAGACCTTCCATCGCCGCTTTGATATCGGCCAAGGCGTCGTAAATAATGTTATAGAGCCGGATGTCCACGCTCTCGTGTTCCGCAAGCGCTGCCGCCTTCGGCTCGGGCCGGATATTAAAGCCGATCACGATCGCCTTGGAGGCCGCGGCGAGCAGGACATCGGTCTCGGTAATCCCTCCGACGCCACTGTGCATGACCCGAAGCTTCACGGCCCCTGCAGGCATCTTCTCCACCGCGGCAGCAAGCGCCTCCGCAGAACCTTGCACATCGGCCTTGATCACGATGGGCAACTCTTTGACGTCGCCTTCCTGAATCTTGGCAAACAAATCGTCCAGGCTGACCTTGGCCGATCCGGCCAATTCGGCGGCGCGTTGTTTTTGTGCGCGCTCTTCAGCGATCTCACGAGCCACACGCTCATCCTTGACGATGATAAAGGGATCGCCGGCCAAGGGAACTCCGGGCAAGCCGACAACCTCCACCGGTATGGACGGCCCGGCTTCCATGACCTTGCCTCCCGTGTCGCTCAGGAGAGCACGCACTCTCCCGCTGAACGTTCCGACGACGAAGGCATCGCCGACCTTCAATGTCCCACTCTGCACCAGCACGGAAGCCACCGGCCCACGCCCTCGTTCCAATTTGGCTTCAATAACCAACCCCCTGGCCATTTTGTTTGGATCCGCCTTGAGCTCCAATACTTCGGCCTGCAAGAGAATCATCTCCAACAGTTGATCGAGCCCGGTTCTTTGCTTCGCAGACACCTCCACCATAATCGTCTCACCGCCCCAGGCTTCGGGGATCAACCCATGCTCCGAGAGGGCGTTTTTGACCCGATCGGGATTTGCGCCAGATTTGTCGATCTTATTGATCGCGACCACAAGTTGAACAGCCGCAGCTTTGGCATGGTTGATGGCTTCCACGGTCTGAGGCATCACTCCGTCATCGGCGGCCACGACCAGGACCACAATGTCCGTCGCTTTTGCCCCGCGGGCCCGCATCGCCGTGAAGGCCTCATGTCCCGGCGTATCGAGAAACGTGACGCGCTTCCCATGGACGCTGACCGTGTATGCGCCGATGTGCTGCGTGATTCCACCGGCTTCCCCTTCCGCGACCTTCGCCTGACGAATGGCATCGAGCAACGACGTCTTTCCATGGTCGACATGGCCCATGATCGTGACAACAGGCGGCCTGGGCTGCAAATGTTGTTCTTCGCCCGCAGTGCTGGCTGCTTCTTCGAGCAAATCGTCTCCGACCTTTTCGACCGCTACCTCCACTTTTGCGCCATATTCATCCGCAATGAGCGCGGCCGCTTCAAGGTTGATGGGTTGATTGAAGGTCACCATCTGACCCATGTCCATCAATTTCTTTACGACTTCCGCAGGACGTTGTCCGATCAATTCGGCGAAGTCTTTGACGCTCACACCAGCCGTTAGTTTCACGCTTTTCTTTCTCGGCTTCGTAATTTCAGCCGGTGCACTATGGTGTGCGTGCTTGGACCGCTCTTCACGCCGTTGAACAGGAATAGCCCGCAGGTCATCCCAGCGGGTCGCATCATCCCGGAAGCGCACATCTTCTTCTTCGCGCGGTCGAGGTGCTTTCCGGGCCTTTTTGAGCTTGTCGCGTCCCTCTGTATCCAGGCTTTCGATGGAAAAGCTCTTTTTCTTTCCGACCGGAGCCAGGGTATCGATGGCCGGAGGCTTGGGTGAGACAGGCGACCCCACCTTGGCCTCACCGGATTCCGTGGTTAGAACAGAGGGTGCGGAGCCGGTAGCAGGACCGGCCTCGCTAATCGATACCGGATCGAGATGGACCTGCTCTTCCGTGTGGGTTGCGGAGACCGGAGCCGCTTGTGCCGGCGGAGGAGTTGATTGGGCCCATGGCCCGATCGATTGGCTTGGTTCGCCCGCGGCCATCGGCGCCAATTCATCGGCAAGCTCATCCTTTTTCTTCTTGATGAGGATTCGCTTCTTATCCGGCTTATGCGATTCATCCGCATGAGCCGGATGCGCTCTGCCGGAGGTCTCGTGCGAGGCTCCCACCTCTCTGCCTGCCTTCATGACTTTTCGGCTCTCCTGGGGATGGATGGGAGACTCATGGCTTCCGGAGGAGTCATCGTGCCTCGCCTTATTCTTGGGTTCAAGTTTTTCCAATGCCATGCGCACCGCGTCATCATCGAGGGCGCTGCTGTGAGATGCCACGGCAATCCCCAACCGCTTCAGTTCGGGAATGAGATCGCGATTCTCCATTCCAAGTTTCTTTGCCAATTCGTACACACGCATCGCGCTCGACTCGCCTCGCTTCCCTGCCGTTACACCTACTCGGCCTGCTCGGCCTGACTTCTGGCCTCTTGCCGGGCAGCTTCCTGCTGTCGTTGAGCCTCGGTCTCCTCCGCTAAAGCCGCCTTAATTTCTTTATCTCGCTCGGCCTTTTCTTTTTCGTATTCGGTCGCACTGATGATATCGATCTTCCATCCGGTCAAACGCGCCGCAAGCCGCACATTTTGACCATTCTTCCCAATGGCCAGGGACAATTGAGAATCCGCCACCACGACGAGAGCCGACTTCTTGTCTTCGTCGATCCCGACCTTTTCGATTGACGCAGGATTCAGGGCCTCGGCGATGAAGACCCGGGGATCCAAGGTCCAGGTGATGATATCAATCTTCTCTCCCCGCAATTCCCGAACAACGGCCTGGACACGAGACCCCTTGATGCCGACACAAGCCCCCACGGGATCAACCGCTTTGTCGCGGGACGATACCGCGATCTTGGTTCGATCACCCGGTTCGCGAACGATCGATTTGATTTCGACAATTTTCTCCCCCACTTCAGGCACTTCCATCTCAAACAGCTTTGCCACGAACTGCGGATGACTCCGGGAGAGTATGACTTGCACGTCTTTGGGCGTACGGCGCACTTCAAGCAGCAACGCTTTCACGCGGTCTCCGCGGCGATAGGCCTCCCGGGGTATCTGTTCCTGAATGGGCAGAATGGCCTCGGTCTTCCCGAGATCGACCAGGTAATTGCGACGTTCCATGCCGAGAATGATCCCGTTGACCAGGTCACCCTGTCTCGTCGAATACTCCTTCTGGACCGCTTCCCATTCCGCCTCTCGCACCTTTTGAAAAATGACCTGCTTCGCGGTCTGTGCGGCAATTCGACCCAATTCGTCCATCTCGATGAGCGACCCGATCTCATCGCCGACCTCCGCCCCGTCGTCGAATTCACGAGCTTCCTTCAGCGAGATCTCGGCTTTTGGATTCGTGACCGTATCGACGATGATCTTTTTCGAGACGACTGAAATCTCACCGGTCTTCGGATCGATTTCGACCTCGATGTTCTCGGCTTGGCCGAACCGCTTTTTCGCAGCCGTCTGCAAGGCGGATTCGATGGCGCCAATCACCCTGGCTTTGTCGATTCCTTTTTGGCGACCAATCTCATCAATGACTGAGATTAATTCTCTATTCATACTATCCACCTCATCATCATCTGCCTAGGCAGACTTGCGATACCTCTGTGACGGGCGACTAAAATCCTACATCCAGCCTGGCAGTCGCGATGCGCCCAAACTCGAAACGAACCATTTCCATGACTTTCTTTTCTTCCAGTGCCAGTGTCACGGCGTGCTCTTCCACACCGACAATCTCGCCGGTGACTCGCCACTGACCCCTGTGCGGCTCTTTCAGCTTGAGACTGACGCGTTTCCCCTGTACCCGTCGAAACTCTTCCGGGCGCCTGAGCGGGCGATCCAATCCCGGAGACGACACTTCCACCATGTACGCGTGAGGAAACGGGTCGGCGACATCCAAGGCAGGATTCAATGATCGGTGGGCCTGTTCACAATCTTCAAGAGTCACGCCTCCCGGCTTGTCAATGAACACTCTGACGATGGTGCGAGGTCCTTGTCCAGAAATAGAAATCTCCACAAGGTCCAGTCCGAGCGACCAGAGTATGGGCCGGACGACCTGTTCTATCCGGTCGGTCGCGTCCTGCATCCGATCCACCGGCGACAAATCCTTCTTTAAGTCAAGCTTCAAGTCAAGAATTCGGGATCCAGCTATCATACTGAAAGACAAGAAAGCAGCTCAAACAAAAAAGTGGGCCTGGGCCCACTTAAAGCGGTCGCACAATACCACGTCATTTACGGGCAAAGCAAGAGCGTCACGCGGTGAGCGTTTCAAACCGACTCGTCAACAATCGACTGATTGGACCAGGCACCCCCGACCCGATCGGCCTCCCGTCGACCCGGACGACTGAAAGCACCTCCACCGTAGTGCCGGTCAGGAATACTTCGGAAGCCGCGTGCAAATCCTCTTGAAGAGGATGCTGCTCCATGACCTTGAGTCCCTCGCGTCGAGCCAGATCAAGCACCAGCGAGCGCGTGACTCCGGAGAGAATGTCGGGGCCCTCAGGAGACGTAATCAACTGCCTGTCGCGCACGAGCAGGACATTGCTCACCGACCCCTCCGTCACACGTCCTCCCCGCACGAAGATTGCCTCAAAGACTCCCGCTTCCTTCGCTCGCTGACGAGCGAGTACGTTCGCGAGCAAATTCACACTCTTGATGTCACACCGTCCCCACCGCAGATCATCCATCGTGATGGCATCGACGCCGTTCACACGGACGGCATCTGCGAGCGGTCGCATTTCGCGCACCGTCAGCACGACGGTTGGTCTTGCATCGGCGGGAAACTGATGATCTCTCGGCGCGGGACCTCTCGTCACCTGAATGTAGATCTTGCTCTCCGGATAGGAAGCTTGTGAGAGCGCCTTTGCCACCACCTCATCCCATTCCATCCTGGAAACAGGCACGGGAAGGTTCAGCGCCTTCGCGCTTCGTTCGAGCCGGTCAAGATGGGCGGGGAGTTGAAACGGATGATTGCCGTAGGTTCGGACGACTTCATAAACCCCGTCGCCGAATTGAAAGCCGCGGTCCTCTATGGATACGACAGCATCGGAGAGGGGAAGAAATCGTCCGTTCACGTATGCGATGTCCGGCACTGGGAAGCCCTCACATCGGACCGGCATCAGATACGGTCACGTAATATACGTGGCGGTCTTCTGCGGTAAATTTCCAGCCTAGTCGCTTCTCAAACAGAATTCTATGTGTACCGGGCGAGACCGGCTTGAACTCGAAGGTCCGTCTACCCGAATCCACAGCGTTGCCATTCGCGATGCGGAGGTATTCGTCGTCGAGAAGGACGAGGCCGGATGGATCATACGTCGGCACCCACAGTTCGCCTCTGGTTCGGTCTTCCCATAGATGAAGGTGAAAAGGAATATTCAGTCGCGCCGTGAGGACTCGCGCTTCCCGTTCACCTTCCGCTCCGGCCCTATCCTGACTCGTCAATGAAGACATCCTTGTAACCGGCGATCCCGGCCTCTATCCCCGCGCACCATCCCTACCGGCTGGGCTTTCGTCGTCCTCCGACAAACACCTCTCCATTCTCGACCCGAACCTCATAGCTGCCCACGCAATAGCCTCCTCCATCAGTGCCTTGCCCATTACGAATATCGAATGCAAGATCGTGCCATGGGCACGCGACCACATGCCCTTTCACCCGACCTTCATTCAACGGTCCTCCCTCATGAGGGCATATGTTGGAAATCGCATAAAAAGTGCCGCCGATATTGAACACAGCGATGGCTTTCTGATTCAAGGAGACGACTTTGACTTGTCCCTGCGGAATATCCTCAACTCGCGCGACTGACTGAAACCCTTCCATCGATTGCATCCTTGCGTCCGTCACATTCTGAGTGCAAATTTCAGCTCCGCGCCGGATGACACCCCTTCGCGCAGGACAAACCCCGCAGCGGTCTGGATGACGTACCGAACGGGTTCTCCTGCCGGGCCGTATGAGGGACATGGATCCCCCACGCAGGGAGGCACGTCCTGCATCAATTCCACAACATGGCGACTCTCATCCAGCCAAATCATATCCACGGGGGCTCTATACTGCCGAGTATTGACTCGGTGAGTACCGGTCGTCTCAAAGATATAAAGCATCCCAACGTCTGCTGGCAATCCTTCGCGAAACGCCAGACCGAATAACAACTTCTCCGGCGTGTCCGCTACTTCTGTTTCTAACGTCGTTCCACTTCGGAAAGGTGACCACGATCGTATCCGACTCCTTAGGACTCGCGAGAAACAAACTGACGCTCATCAAGAGGACGGCGAGGAGCGCGAGCGAGATGATCCGATTACGTTTTGGATCTGCGTTTCCACTCACAACAAACCTTCGTGGAGGTCAGAAATTTTTGGGCCCATTGGCCCATGGCCCCTAATATCCATAGGCCTTCTGCACGACCTCACTTCTGTTGACTTGGCGAAGAATCAGGGCTTAGAATGCGCGTCTGTCTTTCGTGGAATATGGTCGTCACGACTCTGAATTGTCAACAGTTTATCTGTCCATAAGAGATACGAGAAGGAGGCGCGGGTCATGGCACTTTTGATTACGGATGAATGCATTTCCTGTGGAGCATGTCTACCGGAATGCCCCAACGAAGCTATCTTTGAAACTCGAAGCGACGCCGAAGGCAAAGGCAATCACGTGGGTGATGGTCAGGGCGTGGGCGACAACATTTATGTCATCACGCACGATCGCTGCACGGAATGCGTGGGACATTTTGATGAACCTCAGTGCGCTGCGGTCTGCCCGGTGGACAATTGCTGCATTTCAGATCCGGCCTACCCCGAAACGACCGACGTACTTTTGGAAAAGGCCAGGACTCTGAATCCTGATAAAGAAATTGACGCCAATAAGGTGTGGAGCGGCGTGCGGAACTAACATAGAAGACTTCCGTTGCACTCTAAGAAGGAGGCTGCCGTCGCAGCCTCCTTCTTATTCTCCTCACTCGCACACATTATACAGAACGTGCCGCCGAATTAATCCAGGCATTCCACCGATGAACTGTCCGACAGTGTTTCCTGGATTGCCATCGCGGGGGTTGTGGAGGATTCGAAGGCACCCCCTCATCGTACACAAAATCCGCGAACGCTAGCTTTTGTTCCACGGATCACAGTAGAATTTTCCTAGGATCCTCTTAGTTAGTTAGGATCCTCTATTGGGAGGTGCGCGAGAACGCGTGACGACTCAATGGCCAAGACCCACCCCTGCACGGAGGTGCTCACCATGCTGCTCCGATTGAGTCTTCTCACCATCATGGTCTTGATGATTCTAGCGCCCTATCCGACCCTCGCCAGCACGGGGGATGTCGGAACGATCATTGAAAATTTCGTCAGCCGTCATTTTCCCGATGCCGCCAGTCATTTCTGGGTGGTCAACAGTACACAATGGGACGGAAATGAGATGATCCTGGACGTAAATGCCGTCGTGGTTCCGCGCCAGCAACCAGAACCGGTCTCCAATCGTTTCCTCATGCTCATCGTGGCAGGGAAACTCGAGGCGGTCCAGAGTATTCCTTTGAACGCCGAACCCGAGTGTCGAAGTGACGACGAAGCTTAGGCCGACCAAGTCATCCTGACCATTTCACTGAGTTCGCAGCAAAGAGCAACGCCCCATCCACCGATCGGTGGATGGGGCGTTTGTGTTCCGTTGTCGAACCGTCGCGTGAAGAGCGGCGCTCGCCTACCTAAGCATCACCAACTTTCCACCCACGTGCGTCGGGTGGAGATGGCAACGATAGGACAACGTGCCAGTCGTGGCGTAAAACAGGTCGCTGGTTGGAATACCGATGTACTTGGTTTCGCCGGGCTTCAACACTACCTTCGCATTTATGACGGTCGGACCTGCATGTTCGGTCGTATCAGTCAGCGAGAACCCGTGCTCTGCTGTGGAGTTGTTCGTAACTTTCAGGAGGACCGGACGACCTGGCCGGTTCTTGAAATCAACGACGGTCGTAGGTGGATACCATGCCTTCATATTTCCGATTTCCACGGCATAGAACTCAGCATCGACGTCCAGTTCTTTAAATGGCTGCCCTACGACCGACCCCGACTCCCAGTCACCGACCTCGACACCGCCCGCCTGGTGTGCGTACACGCCGGACGCCCCAGCCACCAGCATGCCCAGGCCGAAGAAAACCGCCAACGTCGTCTTACCCATGACCTACCTCCTTAAGAGATTAAGAAGAGATGTGATTAGGTTGGTGAATAATAAACACCATGCTGAAGGAACTTTCCATGACTGCTTGCGTCGAGCTTATGTTCATCTTCGAGCCCGACTTTCTGATCATGGCCCTGGACAATGAGGGACACCTTATAGCATAGGCGTTAAAATGGAATCAAGAATGTTCTTAACCAGACAGAAATCCCAAGTTTCACTTGTTTCTTCATGGCTTGGCGATCACTTTTGAATGCTCTCAGCGGTTTAGTGTGGGAAAGCGGTTACGTCTGGCATGGCCTCCCTGAGGTGCGAACCGATCAGAAGATCATAGGGGGCGTGATCATCGGTAAGTGTCAGGCCGGTAGGCCACGGTTGAGTTCGACGCGATCCAAGAAGACTGATTGCCTCGGACGGAAGGCGTCGCGTTTGCACAAGGGCTTCGATACGCGAAACGAATTCAGCGTAGGAAATTTCTGCCACCGGCTTCCCACCCAGAAAAATCAAGTTTTCCGCCCCCCGCTGTTGAGTCCGCCAAGGGCCCTTCACGGCGTAGGTCTCGATACGCGGGAAGGACGTTTTCATCGTCTCGACTACCGCGCTCGCGCGCAAGAGATCGCCTCCTTCACCGGAAGAAGCTAGATTCACAGCGACCACGCCGTTCGGCTTGAGCCGTGACCGGAGTTCGGCGTAGAACTCCTTCGTCGTCAGATGAAATGGTATAAGATGCCGTGCAAATGCATCCACCCAGATCACGTCATAGCTCATAGGCGTCGTGTGCAGAAAGGCTCTGCCATCTTTGACATACACGTGATGGTTCGCGGGCGCACGATAGTCGAAGTAATCCTCCGCCATTCGAACCACCGTGGGATCGACCTCGACGATGTCCAACTCAAGTTCCGGCCATTGCTGCCCCAACCACTTCGGCAACGATCCTCCTCCTTGTCCCAGGATCAGCCCACGTTGGGGTTCGGGGGTCAGACTGAGTATGGCAACCATGAGTTGGCTGTACGGTAAGAACAACGTCATGGGATCGGATTTCCACATGACTGCATGCCACGTCCGGTCGAGCACCAAGTACCGAAACAAATCATCATCCCTGACCCGAACCTGCTGGTAGGGACTCTCCTCCTGATACACGATACCTTGCACCATCTGACGTGGGAGAGACCATTGCCATCCCGCAAGGAAAATTGCCACGAGAAGGGATGCGATGACTTGGACCCGCCTCGAAGGTCCGCACCATAACCACACGAAGCCCAGCAGAAGCTGAATGCCGCCCAATAGTGCCACCAACGTTTTAGTCCCGAGCCAAGACAGCATGAAAAATGCGGTTCCCCACGTGCCGGCCAAGCTCCCTAAAGTCGACAATGCGATCATGCTCCCCGTGTGTCGTCCAAGATGGCCCATGTCGGCGACAGATAGCCGTAACAGGGCGGGCAATACTCCACTCAGACCGAATGCAGGAGGAGCCAATAGTACGCTGGCTGCCACGCTCGGCCCCCAACGCGGATCTTCAATCGACTTTGATACGGTGAACATCGCTGCTTGTCCGGCCCATGCGATGAGCAGGGTCCAGCATCCCGAACAGAGCAACAACCACGCAAGCACGCTCCCCACGCGATATCGGTCCGCGGCCCAGCCACCGAATGCATATCCCGAGCTCATGGCGGCAAGAATCACCCCGATCAGAGCTCCCCACACGTAGAGAGAGTTTCCGAAAACCGGCGCAAGCAACCGGCTTCCCAGAATTTCCAGGGCCATCACCACGGCACCGGTAAGAACCGCCGTCAGGAGAAGGAACGCCCTGGACACTTTCCGCGAGGACACGCTTTGACTCATGTCTGTAATGGTTCTAGCAGTACACAAGGACCGGCAGGCAATTGGGAGGAAGAGGAAACCGGCAGCCGCTCACAACGTTCCCCAATTCTTGAAATAGCGAAGCAAGTCGCGCACTGACACCATGCCCACGATCTGCCCCTCCTCTGTAACGACCAGATGTCGGATGCCGTGTTCCGCCATCAGGTCGCTTGCGTCGTGGGCTGAACGCCCGATATCGATTGTCACGACGGGAGCACTCATCACCGAACGCACCAACACATCGGCCGCATGAAGCCCATTTGCCATGGCCTTCCGAACCAAATCGGCCTCACTGACCACCCCGATATAACAACCTTGATCCATGACCAAGATGGCCCCCATCCTGCCATCCCGCATACATTGGGCTGCGACCAACAATGTGTCATCCGGGCGGATCGTCTTCGTGACCGGTCGCATCATGACAGCAAGTGGACGAAGAATCGGACCTATCTGCGTCGCCACGTCCGGCCCTCCTGCCTATGGACTGCGAAAGGTCGAATTCTACTGAAGTCCCAAGGAATCTGCAATTCACCTCTGATGCCGTTGAATCGGTGGAATTGATTGCCCGGTAGGATCAGCGTTGTTATACTGACGAGGCTTTTTCTGCGATTGTGCGTCTTATTTTCATCGAGGGAGGATGAGGTTCCATGCATATCAGCGTGATCGGAACTGGATACGTCGGATTGGTGACTGGCGCATGCTTTGCGGAGTTTGGTGTCAACGTCACATGCATGGACACTGATGCCCGCCGGATTGCGATGCTCGAGAAGGGCGAAGTCCCCTTCTATGAACCCGGCATAACCGAGCTTGTGGCCAAAGCCATCAAGGAAAGCCGGCTCACCTTTACCACGGATGTCGCCAAAGCCGTCGATAAGGCCCTGGCTATTTTCATCGCAGTCGGCACACCTCCACGCCCGGACGGCTCTGCGGACCTCTCCTTCGTGGAAGAGGTGGGGCGAGGGATTGCTCGCCACATGACCGGGTATAAAGTCATTGTCACGAAATCCACCGTCCCTGTTGGAACCGGCGAAAAATTACGGGAAGTGATTAGGGCCAATCAATCGAGTCGGTATCGTTTCGACATCGTCTCCAATCCGGAATTCCTGCGTGAAGGCTCCGCCATCGAAGATTTCATGCGACCCAACCGCGTCGTCATCGGCGCGGATAGTGAGCAGGCGGTCGCGATTATGAAGGACCTGTACCGACCGCTGTACCTCCTCGAAACGCCGTTCGTGGTCACAGACATTCCGACGGCCGAAATGATCAAATACGCTTCCAACGCTTTTCTGGCAGTCAAAATTTCTTTCATCAACGAGGTCGCCACCGTCTGCGAACGGGTGGGCGCGGACGTCCAGATAGTGGCCCGCGGAATGGGTCTCGATAACCGAATCGGCTCCAAGTTTCTCCATGCGGGACCCGGGTTCGGGGGCTCGTGCTTTCCGAAGGACTTGGCCGCTCTGGTCCAAACGGGTGAACGTGTGGGCTACCCGCTGCAAATTGCGGGAGCGGCGGCGAAGGTGAACTATGAACAACATCTACGCATGGTCGAGAAGATTCGAGAGGCTGCGGGAGGACTGAAGGGGAAAACGTTCGGCATTCTGGGACTCTCGTTCAAACCAAACACCAATGACATGCGCGAGGCCCCGTCACTGACCATCCTGAAAGAGATGATGAAGGAGGGAGCGGTCGTCAAAGCCTACGATCCCGCCGCCATGGAGGAAACCACGAAGTTGCTCCCGGGCTTGATTGCCTGCAAAGACACGTACGATGTCGCAGACGGAGCAGACGGACTGGTCATCATGACAGAATGGAATCAGTTCCGAAATCTCGATTTTGATCGGCTGAAAAAATCGATGCGGCATCCTCTCTTACTGGATCTTCGTAATGTCTACGATTCGGAACGGGTGGTGGGTATGGGCTTTCACCACGTTTCGGTCGGCCGTCCAACCAGAGGGCCGTCGGCCTAGCGCGATTGCCGGCTCCTCAACCGAGGAGTTTCGTTTCTTCCACTTTCTCCTCAACCTTTTTGGGCTTATAGCCCATCCGGTCGAGCACTTTCATGATTCTCGTCTTCAGACGATCGTCCGCCTCGACCAATGCCGTCGCCAATGGTTCAACTGCCGGCTTCCCGATCTTGCGAATAATCTCCGTCGCCGATTGACGCAGCTCATCTTCTTCGGAAACGAGGAGAGGAATCAACGACGACACCACCGGCCCTCCCACCTTGATCAAGGAGTCGTACGCACGTTGCCGAACATCCCCGACCTCATCGGTCAACGCTTCGACCAGCGGTCCCACTGACCGTGCGTCTTTCAGCTCTCCCAGTACTTCAGCGGCATATTTGCGGTTGAGCCAATGGGAATCTTTCAGATCGAGTAACATGGCATCGGCTTTGGCCGCATTCGGATCCTTGGCTCGAATCCGAAAACCCTTCGCAATCCGCTTACCACCCTCTTCGACCACGCGAATAGTCGCGCCATCGCCGGGCTTTAGTTTGAGGAAATCCTCCTGCGCCTCCTCGGACACCTCGAGCACCACCGTCTTACCGTCATAGGCAAGCAGCTCGACCTCGAGCTGTTTCGTTTCCGGATTCACCGACACGACCCGCTCGGTGACCAGGTTGAATCCGTCCTTCTTGGGACCGCCCTTGGGACCAATTTGAATGAGTTTCGCCGGCGCTTCATCAGCCATGATCTATTCCTTTACCCGGTTAGTTGGTAGGACTCGGCTTCCAGCCAAGACTGGCCAGGACCCCTTCCACGGTTTCTTGCACCATCGTATTTTCATCTTCCAGCAGCGGGAGCAGCGGGTCGATCGCCTGTCTCGCCCCCAATCGCGCCAGCGATTCGGCCGCGTTCCGGCGCACCAGCCAGTCCTCGTCGTGCAACGAATGAATCAGCGCGTCAACCCCGCGCGTATCCCCGATCTTTCCGAGCGCTTCCGCGGCATGCCGGCGCACCATCCAATTGTTGCCCATCAATCCTTCGATCAAGGCATCTACGGCTCGGGAATCGCCGATCTTTTTCAGGACGCGCGCCACATCCTCACGCACGGTACTGTCTCCCAGAGCCTCCACCAATCCCGGCACGGCTCCGGCATCGCCGATCCGCTCAAGCGCCCATACCGCCGCCGTCCTCACGGCCCCGTCTTTATCCCCGAGCGCCTTCACCAACGGAGGGACTGCCCGGGCATCGCGCAACTTGCCGAGCGCGTTCGCAGCCTGTTCGCGAATAGCCCATTCATCGTCTGCCAGAGCTTCCAGGAGTTGGTCGATGGCAACCGGCCCGATTCGCACCACGGCGCTCGCTGCGGCCTCCCGAATGACGACATCTTCATCCGCCATCAGACCGATGAGCTGCGGAAGGGCATCCGCTCCCATCTGCCCCAAGCTGGCCGCCGCATGATCGCGTAAGGCTTCGTTCTCATCACGAAGGGCAGAAATCAATTGTTCTATTCGTTCAGCATCACTCATGTTCATCCTGTCTTTGAGACCCCACCGGCTGCGTCGTTTCCATGGCGGCAAGCTTATCGGCAATCAACCCGGCACTATAGGCGACGATTCCATCACGATCGGTCCGCAGTTTCTCGAAGAGAGCCACGTGGGGGCGAAGGACCTCGACATCTTTGACCTTCGCTAGGGCCTCCATGGCAAACACGCGCAACGGCCGGATGGGTATGGCTTCGATATACAACTGAGCGGGTCGGGGATCGCCGATCAACCCCAGCGACTTGATGGCATACTCTTTCACGCCGGTATCCTTATCGACGGACAGGCGCTTCATCAACGGGTCGACCGCTCGAACGTCGCCGATCTTTCCCAACAGATCCGCGGCCGCCTCACGCACGACCCAATCCTCGTCTTCGAGATATTCGATCAGGATCTCAACGCTCGGGCGGCCGATGCGGAGCAAATCGATAATCGTCTCCATTCGGGCTTCCTCGCGTTCACTGGCCCCTTCCACATCACGGAGCGCATTGAACGACGTATCGATCCGATCACGAATGGCGCCGAGCTTTTTCAACGTACGAACGGCGATGTCGCGGACGGCAGTGCTTCCCATCGCATCGATGAACCCGTCGGCGGAACGCGGGTCGAGCAAGTGTTCCAGTATCGTCGCGGCAGTCATCTGCGCATCGGGGTCCGAATGCTTGAGCATCGCACATAAGGGGATGATGGCATTCGGGATCACTCCCAACAAATGAGTGACCAGCCGGCGCACCTCCTCATCTTGCGTGTCATACAAATGCTGAACGAGAGCCGAGGCGGTTTCCATATCGAGCACACCGGCCATTTGTTCCAGGGCGGCCACCCCCGCTTGCCGAACCGTCTCCTCCGTATGCTTGAGCAATCCGACCAGGGGCACCCCTGCAGCCGGGTCCTTCATGCGCGACAACATACCGATCGCTTCAATTGCCAGCGCCCTGTCGCCGGTCGTAACGACATGGATCAACGCATGAACCGCTCGAGGCCCGCCCGCAAGACAGGCGGCCGTGGCCCGCATGCGCCGCCACTCTTCCTCGTGGGTCAGCTCCAGAACCAACGTTTCAATGGTTTCTTTGGCCATCTTAAAAGAATTTGGTGATTGAGTGATTTTGTGATCTGGTGATTACGGGACATAAAGACCGCCACATCCGGCAAATCACCAAATCACCAGATCATGAAATCGTCATTGGTCACACTCGTCCCGGTCTCCAGCCGACTGCCGTGAGGGTTTCTTTGACATGATAGCGAATGTTCTCATCCGGCTCCCGCGCCAGCAACGGCAAAAGCGAGGGGATCACCGTTGGTCCGAACTTCGTCAGGGCCACGGCCGCTTCCGCTCGCGTGACCGTATTCCTTAACGCGGCGACCAACGTGGGAATCGTCCCATCGTCGCGGATCATGCCCAACGCCCGGACGGCGACCCCCATGGTCAGCATCTCTTCATTCCATTCATCGCCGCACCCGGCGACCATGCGGTTGATCTCAGGGCGGCTCTTGCCCAACACGATGTCCTGCAACACGGGGACGGCCCGTTCATCCTTGATTTTTCCCAGGGCTTCGACCACGAGGGGCCGTAACCCCGGTTCCTTGACGATGCGGAACAGATAGTCGACGGCCTGTGCATGCCCGATCTCACCGAGGGCTCGAACGATATCTTCCCGGACAGCCGAATCATGATCGTTAAATAACGCAAACAGGAGCGGTTCCACTGCCTCTCCGGATTTGAGCTTGCCAAGCGCTTCGACGGCATGTAACCGGACAAGCCACTCGGTGTGGCTCAAAGCCTGGACGAGGGACGGAATCGATGCAGTCCCGATCGCGGCCAGCGCACCGGCAGCCTCTTCACGAACCGCTTTGACCTTATCCTGAAGCAGGGGTACCAGGGAGGGGACAGCCCGAGGGTCTGCAATCCGGCCAAGGGCTTTGGCGGCATGCATCCGGACAATCCAATCACCACTGGTGAGTGCCTTGACCAACGAGTCGAACGCGCGCGCATCGCCGACCGCCGCCAGAATTTCCGATACGGCTTCCTGCACTTGCAACGACCCAGCGTCGAGGTAGCCGCTCAATGCCGGAACGGAGGATTCACCGATAGCGATCAATGCATGGATGGCGGACTGCCGCACCGCGCGATCAGCATCCCGTAACAACGAGATGAGCGGGACCACGGCTCGACTGTCTTTCAATAGCCCAAGGACCTTGGCGGCATCCTCACGAATTGCCCAATCGTCATCCTTCAGTGCCGCAATCTGCTCGCTCACGGGATCAGGCATTCAAAATTCCTCAAGTATTCGAAGCATTTGACCTTACCACAGCCATAGCTACCTGCCACCGCGCGCAAGGTCGCCGCTCGGCCCAAATCGCCCCGTGTCGCCGAGGGGTTGATTCACGCGAAGATTGTCCGTCAGGCTGGAGTCGACCGGATTCTCTTCAACGGAAGGGGTCCACCCCAACTGTTCCAAGGTCTCGATCACAAGCTGCCGCAAAGAATCCTTCGCGCTCAAGCGCACGGACGCATAGGAGAGCACGCGCTCGCCTTCGCTTTCCACTTCGGATGCTTTCGGATCGTGAAGAAATGAGATCAGTGGTTCGATAGCCGTATCGCCAAGGAGCACCAGCGCGCTGGCCGCCTTTTCGCGCAAGACGCCGTCCTTGAGGAGCATGATCAAATCAGGAATAACTCGCGCATCACGAAAATGCCCCAGTGCAGTCGCGGCGGCTTCCTTGATGAACGCGTCCTCACTCACGATACAGCCCGGAGTCGGGGTTCCCGCTTGCGGGATCCCCTTTCCTTTCAAGGCATTCAGCACCGCCGGCAGGGCGCGGGGATCGCCGATCATGCCGAGGGAAGCGATAGCATGGCGTTTAACCGCTCCGTCCTTCATCGCCTCCAGGAGGGCATCAATAGCAAGAGGATCTCCAATCATGCCCAGCGCGATCGTCGCATCTTCGCGAACCGCCCGGTCAGGGTCCCTCAACATTGCAATGAGGGCATTCACGACCTTTGGTTCCCGCACCCAGCTTCGGCCGATCTGGTAGTCCGTAGTCATTCCTCCGAGAGCACGAGCCGCATGACACCGAACGACGAAGTCTTTGTCTTTCAAGCATTCGATCAAGGGATCGACTGAAGGCTGACCGATGTAGACCAAGGCAGTCCCAGCGGTCTCCCGCACGGTTTTTGATGTATCTCGAAACAGTTTCAGCAAGACCGGGATGGCTTTCGGATCACCGATTTTCCCCAGGGCTTCGGCGGCGGCGCTTTTGACCGCGCCGTCACGATCGCGAGCGGCAAACATCAAGGCGTCCACTGCCCGGGCATCTTTGATGTCGCCGCAGGCTTTGGCGGCGTGCTCGCGCACCCGCCAGCGCTCATCCTTCAAGGTCGTAATCAGCCGTTCGACGACCCCCGTCCCCATGTGGGCGGCCCCAGCGACGGCTTCGTTACGGACCTCCATGATCGGGTCATTGAACAAGCCGATCAACGCCTCGATGGCTTTCGGACCACCGATCTTCGCCACACCCCAGCCCGCGTGGGTTCGCACGGACCAATAGTCATCCCCGCACGCGCTGAAGAGGGCGTCGAACGTTTTGGGGTCGGCCCGCTCCGACAGCGCCTTGGCCGCTTCTTCGCGAGTCGCATCGTCTACGTCTTCGAGCGCTTCCAGCAGATCATCGAGGGCTTGTGCCATAATTCACCTCGGTCCTTCCTGGTAATAATTGTCCCGCTTCCCCCCATGCGGATACGTTCGACTGCAGCGCACGGTCAGGGTATGCGTACCCCGTCCTTCGACGCATTGATCGAGCGTTTTTGAGAAATCCACCGCCCCTTCGAGAGACACAGAGAAAGGGAAGTCGAACGTAAACGTGCCGAACTTGTATTGCCCCGGTTTCAATTTCAGCTCTCTCCGTTCGGTCGTCCGAAACGCATCGGAGCTTTCCGGATCCATGGTCATGATCATCGGCGTGATTCCAGGAACTTGCCACCAGGTCGGAGGAGTCAGCGCGGTCGCGTCGAACGTAATGACATGCTCGCGTGTGTAGGCAGGCGGTGGCGCTGCATGAATCCAACTCCCGGCGAGTGACAGGCAGATTGCCGTCCCAACAGCCATCAAGGCCCGGAACCGATGCCCCATCATCCTCACAGTGACAGAAGCCATACAGACAGTCAGGGCTGTTTCGATGAGACCGCATTGGTTGAAGCGGTCTTAAAAATTTCTTCGATCGCATGACTGTCCCATTCGGTATGCGTCTCCAACCCGAGCGCTCGCATGACCGTCGCTCCCGTATCGACGAGTGACACGGACTGGGTAATCGCATGCCCCTTCTTGATACCGACCCCCGACGCAATCCAGGGCACGCGGGGGGCCTCCGCGGCATGATCCGCCGATGCCTCGGTGCCCGAAAGTCCAGACTCGCCGACGTTGCTGAGAGACGTCACAAATATGGTCGTGCGTTTGAGCAGATTCAATTCCCGGTAAAGATCCAGAACCGCACCCATTGCTTTGTCCACCGTCTTCAACGCATCGCGGTATTCAGCTGATTTCCAGCCTTGCGCCTCCCCTGCTCGACCGGGAGCTGGCAAATGCACCACGAGAAAGTGCGGAAGCGAAAAAATCGCGTGCCCATAGCCGTGCCCGCTGGAAGCTTTTTTGAAATAGTCCCGCACATAGCTGATCAACTTGGCGGTGCTACATTCCGGCCGGAGCGGCCCGCACATCTGATAATCGGTATAGGGTTCCGGTTTGGCCAGTTGATAGAGCGATTCATCCATGAAAAAAATGGCGCTGTCCCGACCGCCGCTGAGATCGAGATAATCGAAGACGGTAGGAGCGCGTGGATATCCGCGACTGAACTCGAACACATTCCAGGTCACTCCGTGACGCTCGGCCGACACGCCGGTCAATAAAGAGGCCATCAAAGGCAAGCGAAGTGCCGGTTGACCGAGGGTGGCAGACCAGGTGGTGGACCCATCAGCGGCAAGCTTGTTCAGCACGGGCATCTGGCCGCTCTTGAGAGAGTCATGACCCACCCCCTCCAACACGAACAGAATGACATATTCCGCCTCGGCACTCGGGGAAGTCGCGGGAACCTCACCGCCGCCGCGTGCACCGAATACATCGGAGTAGACAAGTGAAAACGGGAGGAAAACGAGCAAGAAGCAGATGGCAAGGCGAGTGAGCGCGGGCACACCGGTTCCGCGGGAGGTGAGCTTCAGCACGAGTCTTTCCTTTCATTCGCAAGAGGATAGGTACGTTACCATGCCATTTTCCACCAAGGCAAGACGCTGCGAGGCTCGCGCTCTCCGACTGTGCCTGGCACGGATGCCGGAACAGTGTTATTCTCAAGGAGCTTGGACCACATCAACGCACGGGTGAACGACATGCCCACTGTGCGATCAGCGACGGGATTCAAGCCGGCGCATCCGTCCCGCTTCTGCCTGAACCTGCTTCAGTTCATGAAAGCAGATCCAATCTTCAAAGCGGTTCCCCTCCTCCTTGGCCTGATAAGTATTTCGCCGCAGGCATCAGCGGAAATCCGCGCCGTCACAGCCGAAGGCGAATACCGGATGAGTGATCGCGATACGAAAGAAGATGCTATCCGGCTGGCAATGGAAGAGGCGAAACGGAATGCGCTGGAGCAGGTGGCGTCCTATCTGGAGGCCGTCACCGTCGTGAGGAATTTCGACGTGACGCAGGACGAGATCCGAAGTTATACGGCGGGAGTGGCCGTCGTGCTGGATCAGAAGACCCACACCAGGCTTGAGAACGAGACCATTGTGATTCACGTGACGCTCACGGCGCAGGTCGATACCGACGAAGTCGTGCAGGCGCTGGCTGCGGTGAAGCAGCATGAGGAAGCACGTCACGAACTCTCTTCATTGAAACAGGAGCTCGATCAACTCCATCAGGACCTCAACGCTGCGAACCAGGCGCTTGCCGCGGCAACGACATCAGAACAGGTCCAACAGTACCGCGCTCAGCGACAAAAGTTGCTCAGCCAGGCGCAGTCAAATGCCCTGGTCGCTCAGGCCTGGACCAATTGGATCGTGCTGGTTTCCCCCCTCGCCTATCCCTCTTCGTGGGGCGGTTTGCCGCAGATTCATGCATTGGTCTCCGCCGCAGGACAACTGAACCCGAATAATCCGCATCTTCAGGTCATGCAGCAGGCGATTGCCAAGCAAACGATCGCGCCGCGCCAACCACCCACACTCCCAATGCCCCACACGGTGCCGGTGCTGCCGCGCATGCCGACCTATCAGGTGGTCCCCCAGCAACCGTTGGCCTCACAGGCACCGGCCGCCCAGTCATCCGGATCCTGGAACAAGCCGCCTGCCTCGCGCCGACTCGAAAGCGTGTATCAACTCAACCCCTTGTTGCCGAGACCTCCCGACCCTAGGTCGCCTGGTCGTCCTCCGATCGTGATCCAACAAGTGTCGCCGCGGCCGGCACGTCCGCCCTCGTTACATACAGTGCCGCATATGCCGCAGCAATCCGTACCTTCGACCCAGGGACAACCCTCTTCCGGCGCTGCCCCACCTCCGCAAGGCGCCACACTGCAACCGGGTCCTCAGCCGCGATCGCCGCGGAGTTTGGCTCCACAGGTCCAACAGCTGCTGCAATCCCCGCAGAGGCAACACTCCAACGCATCTGGCGCGTCGAGCGAAGGAATGAAGTGATGTTGAGGGATCGGTTGCGAGAACGGCTGATCGTCGGGGTAATCGCGGCGACCGCTTTTTTCACGAATCACATCGCCCTCGCTGACGATTTACAATCAGACCAGGCAACAGTTCGCCGGCACGCGGAAGAATCTCTCCAACGTTTGGAGCGGCAGGCGCAGAAAGCTGGCGATCCCGTTGTGTCTCCTTCGCATAAGTCCCAGGCAACGCCGTCAAGCGATGGGATCACTCCAAGCGCGAAACTCCCGTCCGGCGAGGAGGTTCTTACCGGTCACGGACAAGGCGACCTTCAAAAGGGTCGACTCGTCTGCCAACGGGTCTCCGAGCTTGCGGCGCGGGCTGATCTCGCGAAACAGATTCGCGTGCTCGTGAAAGAGCACGCGAGCGATCGTCTACGGGAACGCACGGGCCGCGAACCCGAACAGGACATTGAAGTCATCCGGGAAGAAATCGTTCAGGAATATTTGCAAGGGGTCAAGATCGTGGATCACCGCGTGGATGAGGAACAAAAGATCTGCTCCGCCACCGCCGTCATGTCGAAGAGTCAAATCCAACCAAAACAGACTTCAGATGCTCACGAAACATTGATAAGGCCGTAGACGCAGACCACCATTACGTCCCGTTACTTCTCCGAGCCTTCCTCTCTAATCGTGAACGTCGAAACTTCCTGATCGCACATACCGGCGCGCTGAAGGCCTTGTTCGGACCGTACCCGGGAGCGTAAGAGGACGGCATGTTCCTCTCCGCCCTTCGGACATGCTAGCCGATCGGTGGAATTTCCTCAAATGCCTTGAACCCGTCTGCCATGGCCTGGACAAGTTGGAAGGAGCCTTCACCTCCATTGCATGGCACGCCTAGTTTCAGGTAAGTACACCGCCATGCCGATCGAGAACAATTTCCAGCACGACGAGATGTCGCGCAAAAATCCCGGCGACCGGGTTGCCTACCGTGAACTATCGGGGGTCGCAGTGCCTGACTCGCCGCCCTGGCAGGCGGCGATGGGTGCTATAGGCTCGCAACTCTCCCGGGCAAGCGTTCGTCTCGTGATGTTTCTGCACGGGTCGATGCTCGGCACTGATGCGTTTGGGTTCAAGCGCCTCGATGAAGTCGGAGGACTCAAGCGCGGGTACTCACGCGGTATCTCGGGGCTGGACTCCCTCTTAACTTTTATGCGCGAGGGATCGAATGGCATCGGGCCGTTACCCGGAGGCCTGATCCCGCCGTTGTCGAACGATGAAGCGACGAAAAAACTGCTCGATGAACAGGTCGGCGACGCGGCGAATTTCACGAGAGCCTATGTCGAATCGTTTCGAAAGGCGACGAATCAAAAGGCTGCTCCGCCGCTGACCTGCGTCCGGGAACTGTGGTCCGGCGAGAACCATCATCTTGGACGCGCGATCGCGGCATGCGTGCTGCTAGAGCATGTGCATGGCCTCGTTGCCGAACATGCACTTGGCGCCACAGATCGCATTCTCGTCGAAGGACATGGCCAGGCCGGTCTCGTGCTGGCATTGGCGTCCAACCTACTCTGTCCTTCGCAAATTACAGGTCGTAAGAAGCTGCTCGAGATCCTGCGCTCGTATGCTCAGCAAAGCGCACGGTCTGATCTTATGGCGATCCTTGAGCGGATTGAACCGCTACTGGCATCCAACTCTCTGCTCAAGGGGGCCGCACTGGATATCGTCACGTTCGGGACGCCGGTCCGATACGGATGGGACCCGTCGGGAATCGGCAAACTGCTGCATGTCGTGAATCACCGGAACCTGCGAACCGACGGCAAGGCCTGGCTGTCCAAGATGGAGCTGCCGCAGATTACGATGGAAATGCCCATCGCGTGGGGCGGCGATTACGTGCAGGAACTCGCAGTCGCCGGCACGGACGCGATGCCGGCCTCAGAATCCGCCAGGGCAGCAAACAAAGCAGTGTGGGAGCTGGTTGAACCGTACGATGGATTCGAGCGATGGGTGGAATGCGCGCGCAGGGCGGTGCGATGTCCCAGCGAGGGAAGCTGCCTGCTCGTCGACTATAAGGATTGTACCGGTTCGACGAACGCGCGCGATCACTACTACGGTCACGCCGCCTATACCCGCATGGATGCGATGCTGTTCAACCACTCCGAGATCGTCGGGCGTCTGTACTCCTAGCCCGCATTATTCATGAAGACTTCTCCTGCAACTGCGAACACGACGATCAGTGCTTGCCTCTCTCCTCTTCGCTGTGCGACCCTCGTGCCGTGTCAGAGAACTCGTTCGCCGATCATCTCCGCCTTGACTCTCATGCCGCTCCCGGCCGACTGAATCCTTCACGTTCTATTCTCGTCATTGTCGCCGCATTTCTCATCGCCCTGTTGGGCTCACTCCCCCTTCATTCGCGCTATTACTTCGACGAAGGCTGGTACACGAATGCAGCCATCGAAATGGTTCGCACCGGCGACTATCTGACCCCGCGGTATGCCGACGGATCCGTGCGCTTCCGCAAACCGATCGTGACCTATTGGGTCCTGGTCGCCAGTTACACCACCATGGGAATCGGACTGGTCGCGTCGCGTCTGCCGTTTTTGCTGGCCGGTTGCATCGTACTCTGGGTGACCTATCGCATCGGCCGCTCGGCCACCGGCGATTCCCACACGGGCGTAGCGGCGGCTGCAATTCTGGCCTCAAACATCCAGTTCATGGAGTCGGCGACGAAATCCACGCCGGATATGCTGCAATGTCTGTTTTTGACCCTCAGCATCTGGGGCGCCGTCGAGATCATATTTCAGCAGCGCCGCGAGTCGCATTGGTATGCATTGCTCTATGTGGGCGCCGGCCTCGCCATCGCGACTAAGGGGATGCTGGCGGTAATGCTCATGCTGTTCCTGTGGGCGTTCGGCCGATTCAGGCCCATGTCGGATCGTTCGAGCATCCCTCTCACGCACCTCGGGTGGCTGGCTGCGGGGCTTCTGATCCCACTGTCCTGGTTCGTCATCTCGACGCTTTTGCAAGGCAGCGCGGCGATTTCTACATTGTTTGATGATCAGATCGGCGATCGACTTGAAGGCGCTCCTACGCTCATCCTCCCGAATCTGGCTCTGTACCTGCTGACGCCCTTGCGATTTTTCGCGCCCTGGCTCGTCCTCCTCGGGATTGCACTGCTGGCCCAACGCGACCTGCTCGTCGGGTATGTCGGGCGCCATAAGCCGTTGGTCTGGTTCGTTCTGGGATGGCTGTTCGTCAGTGTTGTGATTTTTTCACTCGGGAATCTGATGCGGTCTCGCTATTTGCTGCCAACCTATCCATTGACCGCCGTGCTGCTTGCCGACCTGCTCAGGCAATGCCTTCGCAGCAGCGTCGCAGTCCATCTGTTGGAACGCACGGTCAGATGGATCGTGATCGGAGGCGCGAGCGCGGGCATCATCGTTGCGGCAGCCGGTCTGCGCCTGGACACCAGCATACTTGCCGGCGGCTTACTCTTCGCAGCCTTCGCCCTGGCGCTGTACAGCATGACGTTCCACCGTCGCCTTGTTCCTGTTCTGATCGCATTAAGTCTGGCGATTATGGCGGCGTTTGGGACGCTCGAACAGGCCATCAAGCCGGTGTTCCTCACATCGCCAGCCGGGGAGATCACTCGCCGGCTTCTTGACTTGGACCCGCTCCCTTCGCGAATCGCCGCCGTGGATGTCCGCCAGTCCCTGAGCAATCTGATTCGATTGATGTCAGGCGGGCGGCTTGTTGTGCAGGAGTTTCGTCATGACGTGAGTCCGGAGACGCTGCAACAGTTCTCTGTCATCCTGGGATCGGAACAAATCAGGCAGACATTGGCTGATTCAGCACAGGGCGGGATCGAAGAATGCGGGGTAGCGTATGCGCCGCCGCCCATCAAGGCGATCTGGGCCTGGCTGACCACGGGCGACAGAACGCGCCTGATGGACACAGACCGAACACCGTATTATTTGATGAGACGGCATGAAGCGGTACAGATAAACCAACAATAGTCGTTGCATTCTCATCTGCAGACGGTAAATGAAACGAGAGTACGATCTTTCCAAAGGGATGAGAGGAAGGTACTACCGAAAGAGCGCTGAACTACGCCTCCCTATTTATCTCGATCCGAAAATCCAACGCCGACTTGAGCATATTGCCCGAAGGAAAGGCAAGGCCGTCGGTGATGTCGTGAATCAACTGCTTAAGAAGGAGTTCGAACTGCTCGAATCCTTGGCTTGAGTCGGCCCAGAAAGACTATACGACTCACAACGTCTGCTGATCGAGATTGAACCCCTCGTTTAACCCCTCTCTCAGCTCCACTTCAATCAATCCATTGTCATGGCTCGTCGACTCATGTTTTACGCTATCTACCAGGAGACTCTTCGACGTAGACCGATTCTTGGCGCGCCAGGGTTGGGCGGGTGGGAAGGATGGCCTTCTTCGACATTCTGCCTCAGTACGGCATCTCGTCGTCGTCCAACCCAAAATGATGTCCGATCTCGTGCACGACGGTGTCGCGGACTTCCTGAACGACGTCTTGTTTCGTGCGGCAAATACGGAGAATCGGCTTTCGATAAATGGAAATCCGCGCCGGCATGTTGCCGCCCGTTTGGAAGAAGGATTCGTGATCGCGTGAGATCCCGTGGTAGAGGCCGAGGAGGTCGTTCTCGTCGTCGATGTCCAGATCCTCCAGGACCTCTCGCGGCGCCTTCTCTTCGACGATGACCGCGACGTTTTCCATCAATCCGGCATAGGGCTCAGGCAGGCCGTCCAACGCCTTGCGGACCAAGTCCTGAAATTCCGACTCTGAAAGAAGCAGAGTATGTGCTCGCTGAGCCATTGACACCCGACGACGATTCTATCGCCAATGTTACTCACGCCCCTTCCAATTCGAACTCTTGCAACCGCACCACCTTCCCTAGCCCGGCGGCCTTACGATAGTAGCGCCCATCCGCCGTCACCAATAGGGTATTGGATTGTTGAAACGCCACCGCATGGTACAAGGTATCGAAGACATGCTCACGCAGAGATGCCGCTATCTGTACGGCACGCCGATAGACCGCCAGATCCACCATTGCGGGGAGTTCAAACGAATAGAGCAGGTCAACGGCTTCTTCGGACCGCTCCGGAACGAGCCGCGCCAAAACCGCCGCCACCTCGGCAAGCCAGTGAGGTGGCTGAAGCGCGTCCAGCCGTGCCATCTGAATACAGTCGAGAATATCCAACGCTTCTCTTGAATGGGACTCCTCAAACCTTGACGGAAGGACCCATTTTAAGACCACGCTCGCATCGAGCACGACTGTCTTCATGGTCTGCCCTTGAGTCGAGCCGCTCGAAGCGCTCCCTCGCTTACAGGTTTGATTCTCTTCCTCAAGGCCAGCAGCTTCTCGATGGCTCGAGCCCGGCGACGACGACGTTTCCGCTCTTCCACCGCCTGCCGCATCAAATTGGTCAACACGGCACTTTTATTCTCTCCCGCGAACGTCTTATCGAAGGCATCCTTGACTTCGCTCGGAACGCTGAAATTCACCGTGGCCATCGACATCCTCCATTGTTGAAATATTCAACAATGCTATGCCTGCATAGCTGCTTCGTCAAGGATACGTGCCTACGAGCTTTCACGACACTGGGCGCTCACGGGACACTGCCGCCTCACTTTCTCGGCGGCGTTCACAAACGTGACGTGCATTATTCTTTGCGTCGCGGACCTCAGGGATGCGCCACCCGCCAATTCTTTCCGACGCCCACATCGACTTTCAGCGGGACCGATAGGCCGAGTGCTGTGCCGGTGGCTTCCATTTCACTCTTCACGAGCTGGGTGGCCCTTTCCAGATCCGCTTCCGGCGCCTCGAAAATCAACTCGTCATGCACCTGGAGAATCATTTTAGTGGCTGGCAATTCTTCGTGCAGGCGGCGGTTCACATTGATCATCGCTACCTTGATCAGGTCCGCCGCGGAGCCTTGAATGGGACTGTTCACCGCCATCCGCTCTCCAAACCCCCGCTGCGTGGGATCCGAACTCTGCAACTCCGGAATCGGCCGGCGACGGCCCAAAATCGTGGTTGTATAACCCTTCTCCTTGGCGCCCGCAATATTCCAGTCCATCAATGCTTTGACGGCGGCGAACCGCTCAAAGAATGTCTCGATGTATTTTTTCGCTTCCGCTTGCGAGACGCCGATGTTCGATGCCAAACCGAATGGACTGATGCCATAGACAATCCCGAACACCACCGTCTTCGCAGCCCGCCTCATGTCCTTGGTGATCTGTTCGGCCGGCAGCCGAAAGATTTCCGTGGCTGTCGCCATGTGAATGTCCTCGCCCTGAGAGAAGACGCGGAGCAAGCGCTCATCTTGGGAGAGGTGGGCCAGGATTCGCGGTTCGATCTGGCTGTAATCCGCACAGAGAAGCGTATGGCCAGGAGGCGCGATAAACGCTTCACGGATCCGGAGGCCGTACTCGCCCTTGACCGGGATGTTCTGCAGATTGGGATCGGCGGAGGACAGCCGCCCGGTCGCCGCCACGGTTTGATTCAGCGAGGTGTGCAGCCGGCCCGTTTCAGGATTGACGAGCTGTGGTAAGGCATCGACATAGGTCGATTTCAGCTTTGTCAGTGTCCGGCAGGTCAAAATTTGCCCGGGCAGTTCGTGCTGTGTCGCGAGGAACGTCAGCGTCTCTTCATCCGTCGAGTAACCGGTCTTGGTCTTGCGGCCCGGCTTGAGGCCGAGCTTCTCGAAGAGCACCGTAGCCAGTTGCCTGGGTGAGTTGATGTTGAATTCTCCTCCGGCCAGCGTGGTAATGCCGCCGACTATACGCTCCAATTCACGCTCCAGTTCTTTGCTCAATCCCTCGAGGCTTGCGACATCCAGCAGAAACCCGTTGCGCTCTACCTCGGCCAGCACGGCAACGAGCGGCATTTCGACGTCTTCAAAAAGCGTGAGACTCCCCTGTTCTCTGAGGCGATCGGTCAGAATCGGAACGGATTTCGCGATCACAACGGCCGCTTCGCCGGCTTGGCGGACGAGTCCTTCGTCGGCCTCGAACAAGGTCGTTGGCGGGCTATCCGTCCTCGCCTTGTCAGCCGCTCCCAGTTGGTGGCCCAGCATATCCATCGCCAGTGCTTCCAGCGTATGTCCACGACGGTTCGGATTCAGCAGATAATCGGCGAGCATGGTGTCGAAGGTAGGCCCTTCCACGATCAAACCCTGGCGGTGAAAGGCGAGCAGGGCCGGTTTGAGGTCGTGCATGGCTTTCGTCCGCTGCGGCTTGCGCAACAACTCCAGAACCGGCCCCGGCCAGTCCACACGGCCACCTTGCACAAACGCGGCCTTGGCGGCTGCCGTGCCGATGGCGATGCCTTGTATCTCGGCGCGAACGCCTGCTTCCCCGGCAAATACGCAATGCAGACCGATCACGTTCTCATCCGACAAAGACCGCACAAACTGTGTGGCCCGAGCGTCCTCGTGCAGGTTCTCCACGTCCTCGACGATCGACGTGTCCTGCGCCGCAGCCGGCTGAAAGGCCTTGGCCAAGGTCATGAATTCGAGTTCTCGCAACAGACCGGCAAGCTCGTCCGTGTGGGGAGATCTCGCTCTGAATTGCTCTGGCTCGAACTGTACCGGACAGTCGAGCTGAATCGTGGCGAGACGTTTACTCAGTCGCGCATTCTCCCCCTGCTCCGCCAGCAAGGCCTTGATCCTTGTCGGTGTCACCTCGTCGATCCGTCTCAGCAATTCTTCGATGGTCCCGAATTGCGCGATCAATTTGAGTGCGGTTTTCTCTCCGATCCCTTTCACGCCGGGAATGTTGTCGGTCGCGTCACCCATCAACCCCATCACCTCGACGACCCGTGCCGGCTCGACCCCGAATCGTTCCTGCGAGTCGGTTTCGGCGAACCATTTATCCTTCACGGGATCGTAAATACGTGTGAGCGGGGTCAGGAGTTGGAACATGTCCTTGTCGCTGGTGACGATCGCCACCGCGAGCCCTTGCCCCTCCGCCCTTTTGGCCAGGGTGCCGATGAGATCGTCCGCCTCATAGCCGGCCTGCCGGATGCAGGGAACCGCCATCGCCTCGACCACCCGGTGGATGTAAGGAATCTGGGAGCTCATCCCCTGGGGCATGGGCGGGCGTTGTGCTTTGTACTCCTTGTATTCCTCATGACGCATGGTCGGCCCGCGCTCATCGAATACCACCGCGGCATAGTCCGGCTTGTGATCGCGCAGGATCTTGAGCAGCATGGTCGTAAAGCCGTACACGGCATTGGTCTGGAGGCCTTTGGAATTGGACAGGGGCGGGAGCGCGAAGAATGCGCGATAGATATAGGCGCTGCCATCGATGAGATAAAGAGTCGGCATGGTGAAAGGCAAAAGTAAAAAAGGTAAAGGTAAAAGTACCGATTCTCTACTTTGAACTTTTACTTTGAACTTGTCATTCAGGCGCGAGGATCAGCGGCGGCTTTCCGAACTTGGCCCGCATCTTGTTAATCGTGCTCAAGACGGTCGGTTGGCCGACGAGTCTTGCTTCCAGCCGACGCTTCCCTGGAAATTCCAGCAACGAGAGACCGATCAAGATAGTCAGAACCCCCTGCCCGGGGAGCAATAACATGGCCAGCCCCGCGAGCACAAAAACCAGCCCCACCAAGTTTTTCAGCAGATGGCCGACAACTCTCAGGATGGGATGATGGGCCTCCATCCAGGGACGGGGCTTGCGGATATCGAAGTAATCGGCGGGCAACCGGACCAGAATGACCGGGATGGCGATCAATGTGCCGACGAACATGAACAGCGAGGAAACGGCCAGCCATAGGAGAAGTTGCGGTGGGAACAGGGAGGCAATGTGCGCGAGCCAGTCAGTCATCGGCGATGCATCCTAGCATGGCCTCCACGGTTGCGGAAAGAGTCTCCGGTCTTCTCTGGTTTACCTCGTGAAAGTCATCGGGCTATAATGCCGGCATATGATGAACGGTTCGACAACGGCGACGCGCTCGCTCTTCTCCCGCAGATGGCAAAGGGATGGTGGACCCGCCTGGCTCGCCCTGAGTCTCCTGTTCTGGAGTTCCTCGTTGATCCCGACCTTCACCTTGGCGCAGTCATCGATCGGGACTGAGGGGCTCCAGATTGAAATCACGAAGATCGGACTGGGTAAGGAAGTCGTGATGACCGAAGGCTCGATGGAGTGGTTCATGCGGGTGGAGGTGACACCGGAAAACACCGTCGTGGTGCGACAGGAGAAACAAGGCGAGCGATACCTCATAGACGAGAGCGAAACCCACGATCGGTCGATGACCGCCGTAGAAGTCGATGCCGCCATCACCGACTTTATCAATCACGTCAAAGTGAAGCGACAGAAACCGTAACCGGCATGGCTGACCCGCCAAAGTTCGTCATCTTCGCCCACAATGCCACGTACGATAAGCTGCACCAGGTCGCCACGTTGGGATTGACCGCTGCGGCAATGGGCAAGGATGTCATCGTCATTCTATTGTTTTGGACCATTAAAAAGCTCGCCGAAGGGAAAATCGATATGCTGGACTTTCCTCCGGAATACGCGGCCTCGGCGCCACAAGTAAGTCGCCTTCTTCAAGAAAAGAAGGTGCCGAAGATTTCCGAGATGTTTCAGGAAGCTCGCCTGGTGGGACGTTTTCGCCTCATCGCCTGCAGCGCCGGCCTGGAATACATGGGTGTCGAGTCCGAGGCTGTTGAGAAAAATGTCGATGAAGTCCTGGGTCTGCCCGCCATCTTCGCTCTCACCGCACAAGCGGAAACCAAGCTCTTCATTTAAAAACGTCGCTCGTTACTCGTGAAGCGTCGCTCGTCTCTCGCCCCGAATGTCGGATCTATTGATCTGATGATTTCTTGATTGAATTCCTCAGATCGACAAATCAGCAAATCATCAGATATTGATCCATACACTTCACCCTAACGCGACCTCGTGACTCCGACGCGATCGCAATACTTCACCAGCTTGCAGCGGGTGCAAAAGGGCGAGACGGGTTGGCAGGGGAAAGCAATAGGGGTCGGGACTCTTTTCTTGGGACGCCCCGGGCGCGGCTTGGATTCCAGCCGAAATCGCTCACTCATCCGTTGAGTCATGGCTCGTCTCCGAATGGTCGTTCGGCCTCCCTACACGCATAGCCGGAGCACGAAAAACTCCCGACCTCTTTTCTTTCTTCTGCTCGCAACGACTCCATGGCTATTTGTCGGAAGTCTACAACTCTGACGGCCGCGATCACTGCAAAGTACGCTCATCGCGTAGCTCCGGGTGATCACGCTCCGGCAGGTATACCTCAAGCAGGAATCTGTTCGGTCCGTTCCGCAACCCGCCGGACTTTTATTTTTCCAGCGTTCTTTTGAGCCTGGGCGAGGTCATAGGCGACCTGCAGCCGCAGCCACGTTTCCGCGCCTCCGCCGAACGCTTTATCCAGGCGGATAGCCATTTCCGCGGAAATTCCCGCCCTGCCCATGACAAGGTTATTCAATGCCTGCCGTGTCACTCCCAGGGCGTCCGCGCCATCGGCCACGGACAATCCCAGCGGCTCAAGGCAATCATGCCGCACCGACAATCCCGGATGGGGAGGATTTTTCATACGCATCGTTTTTCTCCTCATGATAATCAATCAGATCCACGTCAGACGCCGAACTATTTTCAAACCGGAAAATAATCCGCCAGTTTCCCGACACTGAGACAGACCAGAATCCTTCCAGCTCGCCCTTTAGCCGATGAAGCCGATATCCCGGCAACCCCATATCGTGCACCTTGGACGATTCGTTCAGACGCGCCAGAATGCGCGCTATCTTGTCGCTATGGGCTGCCGGTATCTTTCGCCGATCGTCCTCTTCGAATAGCTTCTTTAGGCCCTTGTGCCGAAAGCCCTCTATCACTTTCCCAGCATATCGGAATATGCCATGTCTGTAAAGTGTCGCTTTACACTTACGGCTGCTGCCCGTAGACCGTCACTATACTAGAGTGCAAGCGGCCTTATTATTCGAGCAATGTACGAATTAGGGTCGGTTCTACCGCGACCGGGTGACACCGACGCGATCGCAATACTTCACCAGTTTGCAGCGGGTGCAAAAGGGCGAGACGGGTTGGCAGAGATTCTGGCCGTAGGGGACGAGGAGATCGTTGTAGATGATCCAGTATCGCGCAGGGAGCTTCTTGCGCAGGGCCTCTTCGGTTTCCTTCGGGTTTCTGGTCTTGACATAGCCCCACCGGTTGCTGATCCGGTGGACATGAATGTCGACGCAGATCCCCGGTTTGCCATACCCCACCGTGACGACCAAATTGGCCGTCTTTCGCCCGACGCCCGGCAGGGTCAGCAATGCTTCGATCGAATTCGGCACCTGCCCATTATAGTCATCGAGCAATCGGCGGCAGATCTTATGAATCTGTGTGGTCTTAGTACGGTAAAAGCCAACGGGATAGATCGCCCGTTCAATCCGACTCGCCGGCACTTTCAGCATTGAGGCCGGATCGCCGGCCAATGCGAACAACCGTGCGCTGGCCTCGCTCGTGGTTTTATCTTTGGTCCGAAGACTCAACAGGCAGGAGATGAGCACCTTGAACGGGTCGCGACCCGACTCCCGCGCCACCACACCGACCACCGGTTCCTGCCATTGCCGCACTTCTCGCTTGAGAATGCGGATGGCGGGATGAATCTCACTGGGTCGCATGTTGAGGCGACTGAACTAGGTGACCGTTGGAGGAAAAGATCGCTACTGGGAGGATTCGATGCGGGGCAGGATTCTCACTCGGGCCGACGTTTCGCCAACCACTTCTGACGACGCCGCTGAGCTTCCCGTTCCTTGGCTTTCCTGCGTACGCTGGGCTTCTCGTAATACCGCCGGCGCTTCAATTCCCGGAACAGTCCTTCACCCGCGAGTTTTTTCTTGGCGACCTTCAGAGCTTTTTCAACGTTGTTATTGAAAACCTTGATTTCCATATCTACGACCTTCGCGTTCCCTTCACCGAAGTTTCAGTTTATTCAGGAGTTTTTTGGGCCAGGGCTTAGACGGCGGAGTGTAACATAGGCTTTTTAGATCCACAAGTTTTTGTTCCGCTGCCTTGATCCGGTCTCGAAATGAATCTATAAGCTGCTGATTTGGCTGATGTTTTATGTTCTCAGCGACAATATCCATACAGCCGTCGATGATCGCACGCGCAAGCTGTAACCCAATCCGAAGATCGGGCCGCACATCCGATCTGACCTCATCAAGCAGAGCGCGTAGCTGAGACACAACCTCACTGCAGAGCTTGATGATCTCCAAAGGAACGTCCGTGGCGGCGAGCAGCGCTCCGGCCACGGCCACCAGTCGATCCGCACCGGCATCGGCAGTCTTTTCAGCTTGCATGACGGCCGCATAGGCCCCGCGATCGACCTGAACCAATTCATGAAGCCTTGTACGGATCTCCCTGAGCCGTTTTTCCGGCACTCGTGCCCGATTGAGCCGTGCGATCATGACGCCGAGCGTTGCCGCCAAGCCGCCTGCCAGCGCCGCCGCGCCGGCGCCCGTGAGCGCCGGCGCTTTTGCCGAAACCGCATTGGATACCTCGGCCAGTGTTTCGGCCAATGGCTTGTGAGTCGACGTCGCGGTGCGGCCCATCGTCTCCCTGGCTTCTGGCTGTTCCAATCGACTTTCCAGCAACTGGTTGGCATGCAGTCCTTGCAGACGAAACACACGTTCGGCCACCCGCATCAGCGCTTGCTGGGGGAGGAGGCCCACCACTTCGCTGTCGGCAATCTCCACGCCTCGGCGTTGCGCCTCACGCTGAACGGCTTCGAACGCAGCATGCATGGATGTCTTTTCGCTATTCGTCAAATTCATGGAGACCTGCACCAAGCCGCGGGTGGCCAGCGCCACTCCGATGGCTTTCACATATGGAAGACCGCCATTCGACTGTCGCACGACCTTGGCAATCTCGCGCGCGATCGTCAGATCGTTCGTATTCAAATTGATGTTAAAGGCAATCAACGGAACCCGGGCGCCGACGACCGTTGTTCCGGCCGTGAGATGTAATCGCTTGGGGCCAAAGTCAGGGTTCCAGCGGGCATCTGTTTCCATACGAGCCGCCAGGCCCTGGATCCCACCACGCCGGATTGATTCGAGATTGACGCGATCCTGGTTTGTTGCCGCTTCCTCATACAGAAAAACAGGAATGTTCAGCTCATTCCCGATCCGCTGTCCCACGAGTTTGGCTATCTGCACGCACTCGTCCATGCTCACGTCGCGAATAGGTACGAACGGCACAACGTCCGTCGCGCCGACGCGGGGATGTTCGCCGCGGTGGTCGCGCAAGTCGATCAGCTCCGCTGCTCGTTGCACGACCTGGAAGGCCGCTTCGGCGACGGCGTACGGTCTGCCGGCGAATGTCAGGACGGATCGGTGATGATCGGGATCCATGGTTTCATGCAGCACCGCCACGCCCGCCACCGACTGGACCGCAGAAACAAGGGCTCGTACCGTTTCGGGGTTGCGGCCCTCGCTGAAATTCGGCACGCATTCGACGACCTGATTCATCTAGATCCTTGTAAGGCCCCGCTCATAGCGCCGGTCTCATTCTTGATGACCGCAGCCGTTGCCAACAAAAAAGCCGGAGGTACGCTGACGACACCCCGGCTTCAATACCATGGCCTCCCGCTGAAGGAAGCATCTCGCTATTTGGTTTTCTTGACGAATGCCTTATAGATTCGCTTCGACTGGCTCTCTTCCTCTTCCATTCCCACCATCTCATGACCGGTGGTCTGACACCAGGCAGGCATGTCTTTCTTGATTCCCTCGTCGTCGGAGACCACTTCCAGTACCTGTCCCATATGGAGTTCTTTGATTTTTTTCGAGGTCATAATGATCGGCATCGGACAAAAATAACCGAGCGTATCGAGTTTGACATCCGCAGGTATCATGGAACCTCGTTCAATCGAACATCTTTCGATCTGATGATCTGTTGATCTGATGATTTATCGATTTGCAGATTAATCGGTCTGTCCAATCAACAGATCTCCAAATCGCCAATTCATCAAATAAATAAGTTCACGCTTCCCTGCCTCGCTTCGGCCAGGTACGTCGTCACTCCTGCAAACTGATCGATGCCCTCGATCAGGGTGTCCTTTGATATGCCCATCAGGCCCAATGTCGTGGTACAGGCAATATAGCGCACGCCGAGTTCCTTGGCGGTCTCCATCAATTCCGGCACGCCCGGCATGCGATTCTGCTTCATGACCTTCTGCATCATCTTGGTGCCAAGCCCCCCGAAATGAAACCGGGACAGCGGAAGATTTTCCGCACCGCCTCTATTCAAAACCCCGAACATCCGGCGGAGCCAATCAGTTGCGGAACTGGTCGCACCCTTCTTGCGGATCGTATTGAGACCCCAAAACGTAAAGAACATCGTCACCTGCATTCCCATGGCAGCGGCCCCGGTGGCGATGATAAACGCAGCCATGGCTTTATCCAATTCGCCGCTCAGCAGCACGATCGTCACCCGGTCAGGTTTGGATTCACGCAATTCCGCGAGAGTGGCAGCCGGTTCGATTTGAGTGGTTGTCATGAGCGACCTCGCTGGATCATAAGAGGATCTGAAGAACAGACGGAAAATCACTATATTATGCGTTTCTTTTTCTTGTCAAGGCAGCGACGGACGATCGGGATCACGCAGGGCGCCGGTCGCAGCGGATCGAGGGTCTGCAGCGCCTCGACTCATTCCGGTCGCTTGACGTTGACCCAGGTGGCAGTTATAGTCCGATCTCTAACCACGTGGCACCCTCACCAATTTTTCTCACACGATGATCGCCGAGAGTACCGAGTTCAAGCCGACCAAGAACGCTCTGCCGGGGTTCTGGTATCCGGCATGCACAAGTTCGGCTGTAGCGGCCGGGAACATGTATCCGGTGAGCATGTTAGGGCTGCCGATTTTGATCTGTCGCCACCGGGAGGGAACGGTCTCCGCCCTGCGGGACATTTGTCCCCATAGGGGGATGCCACTGTCGTTCGGCCGCTTCGATGGAGAGCGGGTCGAATGTGCGTATCACGGCTGGCAATTCGATACGACCGGTCGATGCCGGAACATTCCCTCCCTCGTCAACGGCTCCGCCTTGAATGCTGAAAAAATCGGGCTGGCGACCTATCCATGCCGGGAGGTCGACTCTTATATTTGGGTCTTCATTGCGGACACGTTGGACCAGAATCGCGCACTCCCGGACGTGCCGCGCCTACCGCTCCCATCGGAAACCTACCGTATGATTCAGATCTCCAGCACATTGAACTGCGCGATCGACGACGCCATTGTGGGTTTCCTAGACCCGGCTCATGGCCCCTTTGTCCATCAGAGTTCCTGGTGGCGCACGCAGGCCAGCATGCACGAGAAGGTCAAAACATTCGAGCCGACCCCGAACGGCTTTCGCATGATTGCACACGCCCCGTCAAAAAACAGCGGGCCCTACAAAGTGCTGAATCTTTTCTACGGAGGGCCGCTCACGACCACGATCGACTTCGTCCTGCCGAACCAGCGGTTTGAATTCGTCCAGTGCGGGTCGATGTTCGTCTCGATGCGCGGAATCGTCACACCCGTTGCCGAGCAGCAGTGCCGGATCGATTTTTGTGCCGCGTGGAATGCGCTGCGCTGGCTGCCGTTTTCCAAGACACTGTTCCGGTATTTCGGGAACATCTTCCTGAAGCAGGACAAGCGGGCCATGGAGCGACAAGCGGTCGGTTTGCGCTATAAACCGCCCCTCATGCTGATCGATGACGCCGATACGCCGATCAAGTGGTATTACAAACTGAAGACGGCCTACCTGACGTCCCTCCAGACGGGACAGCCTTTAGACCATCCGCTCAAGGAACCAGTCACGCTGCGTTGGAGAAGTTGATCGAACCGGTTCGCCCCCTCACCGCCTCCTCTCCCCCGTCAGGGGGAGAGGGTAGGGGAGAGGGGAAGCTGGCCGGCGGATCAATCCCAACGAGCTTGCGGGACACTACACTAGAGAGTATCGTGCGGTGATTCAATCAGCAGAGCAATGGCGCGCCTGATCTGATCGCGGGACCCCAGCAAGGTGAGTACGTCGCCGCTTTGCAGACGGATTTTTTCGGAGGGATTCGACTGGGTGACCTGGTTCCGGGTCCAGGCAATGACGGACGCCCCGCTTCTTGGCCGGATCGAGAGGTCCACCAGCGACTTGCCGATGGCCGGAGAATCGTCATCGACCCGGCAGGTTTCCACCTCGACGTCCGTCAACGTCCCTCCGCGCAGGTGATGGGCCAGTTCCGGCATTTCGCTCCGGCGCAAGAGCGCATAGCCTTCCCGGCGAATCTGCTCCGCCTTACGCATGACAAACTCCGGCGCAAGATTGTAGGTTCGGAGCACGAGCGCAAAAATCTCGATCGACGTTTCAAACTCCTCCGGTACCACGTCGTCCGCACCGAGCTGATGAAGTTCTTCCAACTCGCGCAGATACCGCGTCCGCACGACCACATGAAGATTCGGGTTGAGTCCTTTGGCGACTTGCACGGTGCGTCGCGCCGAAAAAGGATCGGAAATCGCGACGACCAGCACCTTGGCGTCGTCGATCCTCATGTGTCGCAGCACGTTGGCATTCGCTCCGTCCCCATAATAAATGGGCATACCATGCTTGGACTCGCGCCGGACAATGTCTCCATCCAGATCCAGAGCCAGATAGGGAATCTCCGTCTCTCCCAATACCCGAGCCAGGTTTCTTCCATTGAGACCATACCCGACAATGATGACGTGATCTTTGAGTCGGATCTGTTTGCCTTGCGCCTGCGACAAATGAGCCGCGGTTTTCCCTTGGAACCAATGGTGCGCACGCTGAACGGCTTCGGCCCGGCGAGCCAAATGCGGCGACCATTGCATCAAGAATGGTGTAATGATCATCGTGAGAACTGATACCGCGAGGAACACCTGGTACGGTTTTTCCGTGAGCAATCCTGCCTCGAGTCCCTGTTGCGCAAGAATGAAGCTGAATTCCCCCACCTGCGCCAGGGCCACTCCCGCCATGACTGCGGCCCGGGGAGCCGATCCCGCCGCCAGGACCGCTCCGGTGCCTGCCAAAAACTTTCCAAGAATGATGGTGCCCGATAGTCCCAGCACGAGCAGCGGATAGTCGAGCAGGACACGCGGATCCATCAGGACACCGATCGAGACGAAGAACAAGCTGTTAAAGCTGTCTCGAAACGGCAGCACCTCGGCCAATGCCTGATGGCTGTATTCCGACTCGGCAATGACCAGTCCGGCAATGAACGCTCCGAGGGCGAGCGACAGACCCCCCAAGGATGTCAACCAGGCAATGCCTAAACACAATACGATGATGGAAAGAAGAAACAGCTCCCGGCTACGGCTCCGGACAATATGCTGCAAGAGCAGCGGCACGAGGTACCATGCGGCTGTGACGATCAATCCAACGACAAGCAGCGCCTTGACAAGGGTGAGGACGACCCCGCCTGCTGCGCTCCCGCTCTGAGTGGCAAGGATCGGAGTCACCAGCATCATGGGCACCATCGCCAAGTCTTGAAAAATCAGGATGGCGATGGTCGCTTGGCCATGCAATGAGTCGCTGTCTCCCCTCTCGGCTAAGCTCTTCAGGACGATGGCGGTGCTGCTGAGAGAGAGCAGGAATCCCCAAAAAATCCCCTGTTGGTAGCTCAGGCCGGCGGCTAACGCTCCCAGCAACGCCAATAATAGAGTTCCTCCCACCTGAATCGGCGCTGAGATCATCAGAATTCGCCGTGCCGACGCAAAGTGGACCGACGAAAATTCAATGCCGATTGTGAACAGCAACAAGACAATGCCGATCTCGGCGAGCACCTGCACATTCGTCGTGTCCGGGATCAGATTGAGCCCGTGCGGCCCGATCAGGGCTCCGGCCACGAGAAAACCTGCAATGGAGGGAAACCGGAATTGGTGAAAGACGAATACGACCACGATGGAGACGGAGAAGATAATGAGGAGGTCGCTCAGTACTTCGTAATCGGTCATCATGCGATCGGATAAATTGCGTACAGGTGCGGAGAGGACGGTCCGCAGCATACCCTAGCCTGTACCCCTGAACAAGCAGGCTCTGCTTGCCTCGCGGAACGCTCTCCGCTACAGTGTGGCCTCGACTCACGAGGATCTTGATCTGCCTACCATCGCAGATTATGTTCGATTTCAACGGGGTCATCGTAGACGATGACCATCCTCATGTGCTCTGCTTCCAGCAGGCGCGAGACTATCGCCTGGCCATTGCCTCGAGTAGCCGAAGATACGGTGGTCATGATGGTAGTCGTCTAGGCAGACGATGCGCCGATCGGAAAAAAGGTAGGGTGAGATCGCGAGCCAAGGGAACCAAACGAGAACGGCTAGAACGGAATGCGAAATCCCATGTTGACCTCGTTCGGCATCATGTTCTTGCCGAACGTGTCGCCCGAAAGAGTCTGGTTTTGTTGAGGCCAGTTCGAGCCAAGCGCCCGGTCTCGGTCGGTGGTATACCCTCCGCCGAATCCGGCGCCGATGAATGGAATGAAGGTCTGGTCTTTCAGTTGAAACCGCCCGCTCAGTGCAGGTGCTTGTCGCATGATATTCCGATTGGGATCGAGCGGCGGAGTGTAGATCGGCGCCGCCGGGGTTGATTGACCGCGAAGGGCGGTCCATGTCGGTGAGTCAATCGTGAACTCTTCACTGAACGCGAGGCTTTGCACGGTGAGGCAGGAAACTGCCAGCATGAACAGGACTGTGATCCGTTGCCTCACGCCATTACCGCCTGTTATACGCGCATTCATTTGGAACCAACTCACATGTCGCATTTCAACAGGTTTAGAGACCTTTTTCAAGCCCCTGCGGCCATGACCTGCCTCATCTTCCCGTCCTTCACGATCGAAGACACCCCTCAAGTTCTCCTGCAGGCCCCGGCTATGGTAAAACCAGTCATTGCCACGCGTGGCGGCGGCATTCCAAACCTGATTGTCGACCGTGAGATGGGTCTGCTTGTTTGAGCCGCAGAATGCATAGGACCGTGCGCGGCGGTCGAGTAGCTCGTGGATCATGCACCCGAAGCGCGCCGTATGGCCGAGTGAGGGAGAACCGTGACCGTGGGGGACGTTACGCTGGACCGGATCATCGAGCGGACCACGAGTATGTATCAGGAGTTTCCATGATTTGTCTGACCGGTGATGTGCTCCATCACTCCTACCGCGGCGTCGATACGTGGTACTCGGCGTTTTCCGAGGCACGGCTGGCCTTGCGCTATAGCGAGATCGCCGCCCGTTACGGCGTCAAGATCACTCTGTTCATCACAGGCAAGACATGCCGGCAGGAACCGGCCCTCATTGCGGAGTTGAGCCAGATGCCGAATTGCGAGATCGGCGGGCACACATACTGTGCCTTTCGTTCTCCCCTGCATTGGATATGGAAACGCCTCGGCTTCGGCATCATGGGACCCGCCTTCTTTCAAGCCCGCGATATCGCCAAGACGGTGCGTGCGATCGAGCAGCTGACGGGAAAACGGATTCGTACCTGGCGGAATCACGCCTACCGGCACGACCAGCATACGTATGGTTTGTTATCGAACGCCGGGATCGAGGTCGTATCGGACCATCTCTCGGCCATGGCGACGGCGCCCGAACGGTACAGCCAACTGCTGTTGTCCTTGCCGATCAACACCATACCGGATCATGAACACTTGCTCCATGGCAAATACCTGCCTGGGCGAACGGACCCCGAGCGGCTGGCAAGCCGGGTGAGTCTTCAGGACTGGCTGATGACCGTTCAGGAAAAGGTTGCGGCTATCGAAGATCACGAGGGAATTGCGACGGTCCTGGCCCATCCGTTATGCATGGATGTCGCCGACGGCATGCAGTCGTTTGAGCAGCTCTGCCGGTTTCTCTCGCGCTATCAGACAGGGTTCGTGACCGAAACCATCAAACGATCCGTGGGCTGATGTGTGCCCACATCGTTCTGACAGAACCCTCGCTGTCTTCCGCATTGTGGCAGATTGCCAACGACTGATTACTATACTTTGTAGTAGGTCCGGTACCATTCCACGAAGCGCTTGATGCCGACGTCAATCGGCGTCGCGGGCTTGAACCCCACATCGCGCGTAAGATCCGCAACATCGGCATAGGTTGCCGGCACGTCGCCGGCCTGTAGCGGAAGCAGCTTCCTCTCGGCCTTCCTTCCCAGTTCCTGTTCCAGCACCTCGATAAAGCGTAGCAACTCGACCGGCTGATGATTGCCGATATTGTACAGACGATAGGGCCCGGAACCGGTCGCGGAATCGGGATGATCGCCGTTCCACGCCGGATTCGGCTCTGCAGGACGATCGAGCACGCGAACAATCCCTTCGACGATATCATCGACATAGGTGAAGTCGCGCTGCATCTTGCCATGATTGAACACTTCGATCGGTTTGCCCTCGAGAATCGCCTTGGTAAAGAGAAACAGGGCCATGTCCGGGCGGCCCCATGGGCCGTAGACCGTAAAGAATCGAAGTCCCGTGCATGGGACGCGGTACAGGTGAGCGTAGCAATGGGCCATGAGTTCATTGGCCTTCTTGGTCGCCGCATAGAGCGAGATGGGATGATCCACATTGTCATGTACCGAGAAGGGCATGTGCGTATTGCCCCCATAGACGGAGCTGGTAGAGGCATACACGAGATGTTCCACCTCGTTGTGCCGACACCCCTCGAGGATGTTGAGAAAGCCGTCTATATTGCTGCTGGTATAGGCATGCGGATTGGTGAGCGAATACCGCACACCAGCCTGCGCGGCGAGATGGACGACGCGCCGGAATTGACGCTGCGCAAAAAGCGCCTCCATCCCCGCACGATCGGCGAGGTCGAGCTTGGCGAATTGAAAGTGGGCGTGGCTTCGGATCTGTGCAAGGCGGGCTTCCTTGAGCCGTACGTCATAGTAGGCATTCAGATTATCCAGCCCGACGACGTCTTCTCCCCGTTCAAGCAACCGTTTGGCAAGATGGAACCCGATAAAGCCCGCTGCACCGGTGACCAGGATCGATCCGTTGTTGTGACCCATTGTCTTTGTTTCCAGCCGTCCGTAGTGCTAGCCTGCACTAGCTATTACTTCAACCGTCGCCCCGCCGCTGTGCGGTTTCCGTCGCTCGTCGTTCGTGAAGCGTATCTCGTAAAGAATCGTTAGCAGTTGTGCAAGCCTCTTTCTTCACGCTTCACGCTTCACGCTTCACGCTTCACGCCCTTCACAGTGTCGACATCCTACTCAGCCACGTCCGTTCTGTTTCAGGAAGGGCGGATCTCCATGATCGAGTCGGTAGAGGGAGAGCGGCGCAAGGGGTTCTGCGAGAGATGATATGTGCACCCGGCCGCCATCCGGAAATCGGAAGAGATCCAGCGCGTGGGAGTAATGATAGCCGCACCCTCGCGTCGCGAGAAGATCGTTCAATTTCTCCGGCCGTTCCCAATTGGCGGTAAGCAGTGCCGTTCTGGCGGGATTGCGCTGACTGAACATGAAGGACAAATGGTCCGGGTACCAGTCGGCCCCCCCTGTCGCATACGAGACAAACAATTGCGCCCGCGCCGTTGCGCAGAGTTCATCGAGGTACCCATTCGTCAGATAGCCGTTTTCTCCGACCGAAAGCCACTGGCCGGGATTTGAGAGCGCCGCGTGCGCGGCATAGGAGCGGATTTCGCGGAGTTGCTGTTGAGAAGCCAGCACCAGAGAGATGGGGCCATATTTCTGCACGAGTCCCTGAATCACCCCGTCCTTGATGGCAGATCGGCCGTTGTTTGTCGGACCGCTGTCGGCATGCACCAGCACATTGTGCGTTCGATCCGCAATCAAGTAACAGTTCCGGGGCATCTCCAGGTCGCAAGGATCCTCCCCATAGAATGGGACGGACACGACGGCACCCCCGTCAAAGGTCCATGTTTCTCCATGCGCCAATTCGATCAGATGTGAAAAGCCCAACTCTTTGAGCAACGGGGTGTAGTCGTAAAAGAGTTTTTTCCGGTTACGCCGGCTCGGAATAATGACCGGAATGTCCTTGGGCATATGCAGGAGCGTACGCGGATCAACATGATCGTCATGGTCATGCGTCAGGAAGATCGCGGCAGGTCGTGGAAGGAGTGAGCCCCATAACGACGGAACGTTCGATTCCGCAAACCAGGGCAGGAGCCAGGGGTCAAAGAGGAGGAACGTCTCGCGTTGTCGATACATGACCACCGCATGGCCGAGATGAATCGTATCCTTGTCTTTGGTGAGCTGCGACCATCGGTCGCGGACCGTCGCGCGTTCGGACTTCATGAGACAGTCATACTGGACCAGGAGCTCCATAACACGCGTCAATGATCGTTCCGCCTCTCGTCCGGCGGAGGTCACGACCGTCCGAATCGCCCCGGTTTGATGGGAGCCGTCCAGCATCCCGAGCAACTTCCCCACTACCGGCCCCATGGGACGATCGAATGTGACCGGCAGCGCCTGACGCTTCACGGAGTGGAAGATGCGCAAACCGGTATTGATGACGGACGTCGATTTGGTGGCATCGAAGGGAAACTCCCAATGAAAGGATCCATCGGGATTACGCCAGCACTTGATATGCCGGCTCAGCTGCGGTCGGGAATTCACCAATTCGGCATAGGCGTCCTCGAGTCTGCGCTTGGTCTCAGGATCGTCAAGGGAAGCCCGGCGTGAAAAGATGTCGCTGATGGCTGTTTCGACACAGCTTAAGAAAAGAGAGTGCGCTTCATGCAGGCTCGCGACCACCTCCGGCGCCACGCCCCCGATGTACGGGAAAGGGCCGGGGGGTTGGTTGCTTTCCAACTGTACCCACACCCACGGAACCAGTCCGATATACGTATCTCGGTGTAAGCTGTCCCAAACACTCATGATCGTGAGGGGTGAGGCGTAAGGCGTGAGGCGGAGAGCTTTGACGGTCTATGCGTCACGCCTCACCCATTGGAGGTTGCTGATCGTGGGCTCATACAGTGCCTGGATCAGGTTACCGTCCGGATCGGTAAAGTAGAACGAGTAGCTGCCGTCCCGATGCTGCTTTGGAGGCTTCGTGATCGTCGCGCCATATTGCGCAGCAGCACGCTGCACGTCGATAAACATCTCATCCACCGCCTGCGGGCTCTCAAGGATCACACCAAAATGATCGAGCAACTGCCCAGGCCCGGCCCGATAGGTCTTGAGCTCTGGGGCAGGAATCTGGTGCAGGGCCAGATTGTCATTCCCTGAACTGAAATAGACATTTTCCTCATCCGGCTCCCAGATGACTTTCATCCCCAGCAATCTCTCGTAAAAAGCACGGGATCGCCGCAGATCGGTCACGCGTAGTGCCAGGTGTCGCAAGCCGCTGTGGGAAGGGGTCGTCATAGTCAGATGCCTGTATACTAGCAGGATGTTGAAAAAGTCCGCCAGCTCTAAGACGCTGCGCGCTCCCGGGACACTGCCGGCTCACGGGGACACTGGGTACTCACCGACTCGCACCCGTGCGCAAACGTGAGACGATTTATTCATCGTCTCGCGCACCTCGGCGGCGTCCGCAAACGTAAGACACTGGGCGCTCACCGTCTCGCGCCCGTTCACAAACGTGACGTGCCTTATTCTGCACGTCGTGAACCTCATTAGTCTTCGCGTCGCGGACCTCGTGCATCCCGGCTTCCCTTCTTGACGTTCCCCATGATGCGACCGCCCTCTGCGTGTCACTTGGATCATGCCCTATGGTACAGTCACAGGCTCACAGCTTACTTAACGAAGGAGTCTCGTTGTATGGTTCTCCGACACGTCTCTCTGATGTTCCTTATGTGTGCTCTCTTGGTTTCCTCGTTTGCATTCGCCTCGGCAAAAGATCCCCTGCCCACAGAACGCACCGGGAAAGACGGCGCGGCGATGGTGCTGATTCCGGCCGGGCCCTTTCCGATGGGCGTTCCACCAGGCGACCGCGACGGAGGGCGGGACGAGTATCCGCGCCATGAGGTGGACGTTGATGCGTTCTACATGGACAGGTACGAGACCACCAACGGTCGCTACTTGGAGTTTGTCAAAGCTACCAATCACCGCGTGCCGCAGAATCCGAAAAATGCGACCCGCAATCTGTGGGAAGGCGTCTCCATTCCGGATTCGTTGACCGATCGCCCGGTCGTCAATGTGGATTGGAGCGATGCGGATGCGTTTTGCAAATGGGCCGGTAAGCGCCTGCCCACGGAAGCGGAATGGGAGAAGGCTGCGAAGGGCAATCATGACTGGCGTTTTCCTTGGGGCAACGTCGAGCCCACGGCCAAGCATCTCAACTACAATCAGCAGTGGATCGGCGAAAAGACGTTGATGCCCGTCGGGAGCTATGAAGCGGGCAAGAGCCCCTATGGAATCTACGACATGGCCGGCAATGTCTGGGAATGGGTCAACGATTGGTACGACGCACAATATTATGAGAAGAGCCCGGCCAAAAATGCCACAGGTCCGGAACAGGGCACGAAGAAGGTCATCCGCGGCGCAGGCTGGCAGAACGAGACGCCGACGGTTCGCATTTTTACCCGCGTCGACAGCGATCCGACCGTCAGAAACGAATCGACCGGTTTTCGCTGCGCGATGGACGCGAAGTGAGCAATCTGTTGATCTGTTGCATCTGTTTATTGTCGATCTGATGATCTGTTGATTGAGTCGCGTTGAATGAAGAACTTTGACCGTGCAGAAGACCTAAAAGGGAGAACCAAGCAGTTTGCGATTCGGATGGTAAAGCTATCCGTAGCCTTGCCAAAAACAACAGAAGCCCGTGTACTTGGAACGCAAGTACTGAGATCTGGCACGTCACTGGCCGCAAATTACCGGGCAGCCTGCAGAGCGTTCACGGGCAGAATTTATCGCCAAGCTGGGGACCGTCGTTGAGGAAGCAGACGAGACTGTATTCTGGTTGGAGCTTCTAGTGGATACAGAGATTGTCGAGCGAAACAAGGTGAACGACTTGCTCAAGGAAGCACACGAGCTGCTCGCAATCTTCTCTGCGTCAAGACGAACCGCGAAAACGAAGAGGATGTAGTAATCTGATGACCTATTGATTTGTTAATTACTGAACAACTCATTCAACAAATCTCCAGATCATCAGATCAACAGATAACCCCAATGACCTCACCTGGATATGCGGGTTTGCGCGTTGCATCGTTCGAGAGCCGTATGGCCGCAGAAATGACCCGCCTGATCGAACGGTATGGCGGTCGCGCGCTTGTGGCTCCCGCGCTTCGCGAGATTCCTCTTGAGGACAACTCCGCCGCGCTCCGATTCGGGGCGCGGTTGCTCACAGAACGGATCGACATCCTCATTCTGTTGACCGGCGTCGGGACCAAAGTGCTCTTTGATATTCTGCAAACCCGTCACGCCCTCGGCGATCTGATCGCAGCTCTCAAGAACACCGCGCTCATTGTCCGTGGGCCGAAACCCATGGCTGCATTGAAAACCCTCGGGTTGACCCCGACCCTGACCGTGCCGGAACCGAATACCTGGTATGACCTGCTCGCGACATTGGACGAATATCGTCCGGTGAGAGGACTTCGTGTGGCTGTCCAAGAGTACGGCGTCTCAAATACGGAACTCCTGGATGCACTGACCCAACGCGGCGCCGATGTGTTCCCCGTACCGGTGTACCGGTGGGCGCTGCCGGAGGACACGGGCCCGGTCAAGCGGGTGCTTGGGTCGATTATCGCGGGACAAGTAGACGTGATGCTGATTACGAACGCAGCACAGATCGATCACGTGATGCAACTATTGAAAGAAGAAGGAACGGTGGATCAGTTTCGCGAAGCTTGCAAGAAGATGGTCGTCGCTTCCATCGGTCCCACCGCCAGTGAACGCCTGCGCAGCCACAGTCTACCGGTCGATCTGGAGCCGTCTCATCCGAAGATGGGCATTCTAGTCAAGGAAACGAGCGAGCAGGTGCAGGCGATCTTGCGAAGTAAAAAGGAAAAAGGCAAAGGATGAAAGACGGCGAGGTCTTGGCACGGTTGGGTTGCTCGGCGACAGGACCCGCCACCGCTTGTTTATTGCAAGCTCGTCTGCTGTTTCTTCTCGGCGGGTTCCAGCCTTCCACCTACCTTGGGCTTCGCGCCCACGGCACAAAGCCCGGTAGAAACGTGCGTCACGAAGCGGTTTGGTAAATGGCTGGGCGGTAGCGCGGCTTGGGAATAGGCTTCCGTTCAGCCTTGGCCGCCTGTAACCAAAGACGCTTCGCAAGCTGGACGCGTTTCAGTGCTTCGGCAGGGGTTTTCCCAAACGCCGAACAGGCCCCAAGATCGGGAATGTCCGCAATGTATCCTCGGTCCTCCTCGCTGAAAAAGATATTGATGTGGTAGTCCTTCACAATCCTTCACCCGGCGAATCTGGTACGGTTTGGCCTTTCCACCGACCTCTTGAAGATTGATCAGCTCTCGCAACTGGGGGTGCACGAAAATGTGATGGCTTCCCTTGACACGGGACAGCCGAAATCCGAATGCCTTTGCCAAGGCTAAAGCTTCCGCGAAGCGGAGATTCTTGGTCCCACTGAGAGCCTTGGCCAACAGCTTACGGTTGTTCATCTGCCGCATCTGTCAGCAAATGTTATCATGCTCTACTGCAAGCTCGTCTGCCGTTTCTTTCCATCGGGCTGCTGTTCTTCCCCTCCTTCTTTGGCGTCGCGCGCACAGCGGAAACCCAGCCAATTCATTTTCGTATTGGGATCGGCCCCGTTCCGTTGAGCGGGCCGCACGGAAGGCGTGCTGTCAACCCATCCACCTCCACGAAAGGCTTTCTGTGTCCCGCGTTCCGGTCCCTTGGGATTTCGGTCTGCTGCCGTCTTGTAATATTTCGGGTCGTACCAGTCGGCTGTCCATTCGGCTACGTTGCCGGACATTTGATAGACGCCGTAGGGGCTCAATGCGTTCTCGTACTTATCCACAGAAACGATCGGCGGATAGAGCAACAGCCTCTCCGGCCGGTCACGCACCGGTCCGGACAATCCCGTGCGACCGAAGTTGGCGCGGCTCAATCCCGCCGGCTGATTGCCCCAGGGGTAGATGCGTCCATCCTCGCCTCTGGCGGCCTTTTCCCATTCTGCTGAAGTAGGTAAGCGTTTCCCCGCCCATTTGCAATAGGCGTCAGAGTCAAACCATGAGACGTGCATGACGGGATGGTTTGCCATGACTTCTTGAAAATTCCCTCCATCGTATTGCCAGTCGATCAATGGATCCCGGTTACTGTCGAGGACAAACTTGAGAAACTGCACCGTGGTCACTTCATACTTGTCGATATCGTACGCATCGAGGAAGACCTTCCGCTGGGGAAGCTCTGCTGGGTAGGCGTTTCGATCGACCTTTTTGTCGCTGCCCATGATGAAGGAGCCGGCCGGAATGCGGATCATCTCATCATGCGCCGGTAGTTTCACCCGCTCGGCCGCAATCTTCTTTCCTTCGGGAGTCCATTCCCTGGTCACATCACTGACGTCCAACGCCTGGCTCACTCCGCCTGTTGCCAACATCCCTGATATCAGGACGCATCCAACGAGTCTCATGCATCGCACGGTAGTGGTTCCTCCTCTGTTCCTGCATGCAGCAGTCGATACAAGCCCGCATTATCCATGAAGGCTTCTACTCCAACCGCAGGTACGCCGCTGCGACAAGCCTGGCCGTCAGTTCTACACGTCCAGGCGGACGGGCTCGCCGCTCGGTCGATCGACATCCTGATTAAGGATGCCTCCCTTCCTCCCAGCTCTCGCGCGTCCGTCTCGCATGGCGTCTCCGCGGTTTCGTCACGAACCTTCATGAATAATGCGGGCTAGCTGTGTGGCCGGGATAGATCCGGCGGCGGGTCGATCGGCCGATCGAACTCCTCCAATGGTTCGAAATTCACGGGAAGCTGAAATAAATAGTCCGATACAGATCGGAGCTTGACGTGTTGATACTCGACGATCCAGCTGCCATCCTTGCGGGCCAATTTCATAGGGAAATGAATATCCGTTGCGACCCACTGGTAATAGACTTCCGTGCGTTCCCCATGTTTCGTCGTCACTTCATACAGGGTCGTGGGATGCCCCTCCCTTGTCTCCTTGCCGATTTCTTCTCGGGACAGTTCCCCGTCCAGCACTTCCGTCACGTTGAGATCGTGGTCGGGAGCATAGGACATGGTTTTGAAATGCCTCATCCGAGACAATAGCATCCACACCAACTGTTTGTCCTTCCGGACGATGGTCACGTTGACCGGTCCAAGGCTGTGATGCTCGATCCGCCATCGGTCGTCGCGGTAATAAATATTGGCTTTATAGGTCCGGCCATCGGTCTTGGTAATCTGATCGGCGGTGAATTCCAGCGCAGAGGCGGACGCGAGCGATGACAACCACAGGGTGAGGGTCACACCGATGAGGACCACTGGATTCATTTCGGTTATCCTCCCATGGCGGAACGCGTTCATCTCACAGCCGTCGAAGACACTGGGCGCTCACCGAACACGGCCGCTTCACCGTCTCATCGGCGTTCACAAGCGTGCCGCGCCTTATTCGGCGCGTCGTGAACCTCGCGGGCGTCCACAAACGGTTCAAGACACTGCCGGCGGTCAAAGAAGACACGGCCCGCTCACCACTCGCGGGCGTCCGCGAACCTGACGCTCGTTATTCCTTTTTCGCGTCGCGGACCTCCCTCCATCGTCAACACACCGGCGCCACGTATCGTTCCCCCCTTCAACGCTTGCAAGGCCCTGTTCGCATCGGCGAGCGAAAACCGACGCGTGTGCGTGCGAACCGGAATGGCGGCCGCTTCGCCCAGGAGTTCCAATGCATCCTGGCGGGTATTCGCCGTCACGCTTCGGATGACCCGTTCGCCGAAGATCTCACGATCATAGTCCAGAGACGGGATCGGGGTCATATGTATCCCAGCCAGCGCCAGCGTTCCACCGCGCTCCAAGGCACGAAGCGCCATCGGGACGATTTCGCCGGCGGGCGCGAAGATGATGGCCCCTTGCAGCTTGTCCGGAGGGGCATCCAGGGCACCTCCGACCCAGGCAGCCCCCAACTCGCGCGCCAACGCTTGATGTTCCTGGGTGAGGGAGCACACGTAGACTGTACAACCCCAATGACGCGCAATCTGAATCGCGATATGGGCGCTTGCCCCGAATCCATAGAGGCCCAGACGTTGACCAGGTTTGATTCCACTCAGTCTTAGGGCGCGATACCCGATAATCCCGGCACAGAGCAATGGAGCCGCTTCCTCGTCGGTAAAGGACGACGGAACTGGATAGACATAGCGAGACGCCGCCACGGCATAATCCGCATAGCCGCCGTCCACCTGATACCCGGTAAATGTGGCGCCCACACAGAGATTTTCACGCCTGCTGGTGCAAAACTCGCATTGGCCGCAGGTATTCTGCAACCAGGCGATGCCGACCCGATCCCCTTCACGCAGGTCCTGCACGTCGCGGCCCAACCGTTCCACGACCCCCACCACTTCATGGCCGGGGATGACATCAGGCTTGACGTGCGGGAGCTCGCCCTCGACGACATGAAGATCCGTTCGACAGACGCCGCAGACATGGATGCGAACCCTCACCTGGCCAGGCCCCGGGTCAGGCCGGGCCACCTCGCGAAGAATCAGAGGATTGGTGGCGACATCCCCACTGTGCGGCAGGACCATGGCTCGCATCATCACATCGCTCACAACCTACTGCGCCCAGCCTCGTGCATCGCCGGCGTCAATCCGGCATCGACCGAAGCCCTGGGCCATCTTCATGAAACCGCCCGTTCTATTTGGCCTTGATGCACTCAATGTCCAGCTTGAGTTGCACTTCTTCTCCTACAACCAAGCCTCCGCTATCCAACGCCTTACTCCAGACCATTCCAAAATCTTTGCGATTGAGGCTGCCCTCCGCGTTGAACCCTGCTCGAATATTACCCCCTGGGTCCTTCGTGACACCGTTAAAATTCCCGACCAGGGTGATGGGTTTCGTGACGCCGTGCAGCGTCAAATCTCCCACGGCAGTATAGTGGTCCCCGGTCTTGTACTCCAGAATAGTCCTTAAAATGGCCGGTCGTTTTTGAGATCACCATGTGAGCTACCCGAAATTCGATCATCGAATGCTCAGGATCCACATCGTAGCGCGCCATCTCGGCTTGCGCCGGGAGCGTCCATCCCCACAGACCGGACCCCATCAATCCAATAAGACACACCACCCATGTCTTTCTCATGCATGTTTCCCCTTTAGTGAATGACGGTGCTGGCCGACCACAGGCAGATCACTGAGCCTGGGCCGGCGGCGTTTTTTTGGCAGGCTTCTTCTCGACCGTGGTCTCGACATCCCCCGGCGCCACGCGAACGCCTGTTCGCATGCGCACATGCACATCGACCAATTCCCCGCTCATGTCAGCCGGTGGACGAGGGAACGGATGGGCGTGGATGATGGTTTGAATCCCGGCCTCATTGATATCCCTGGCTCCCGATCCCCGTTCGATCTGTATCAACTGGGCCACGCCGCTCTCGTACAGTTTAAACCGGACCCGTACGGTCTCTCCACTCGGAGCCCTTCGAATCTGACGCACCTGCCGGCTCCAGTTCCGGCTGATCAACCCACTGACCTGCTTCCAATAGGCTTCTGATTCGCCGGGAGCCGGGAGCGGCAACAGGTCCTCCTCGGCGATCGTGACATTGACGGCCAAATCCTGCTCGGACGGTTTTGGATTGCCGGAGGTATCCGCATCGGAACTGTCCGGCACGCCACTCGACAACGCGTCAGCGGGTTCTTCCTCCAAGGCAGGCTCCCCAAGCGTAATGTACACATCGCGTTTCATGAATTCCTCGATCCCGGTACTTTTGGCGCGAGCCAGCGTCACCCGCAAACGGGTCGCTTTGGGATGCACGGTCGTCCGACTCTTGTGACGCAGATTCGGCTCGAGGATCGCCGTGCCCTGATAGGTCATGGGGGCAGAATCCTGACTCAGCGATACGGTCTGACTTTGGAAAGCGACCGACTCGATGATGGCGAGAAGAGAATCACTGGTGGTCGGAACTCCTCCGACGGTAATCGACAGCACGAGATCCTTGTCGACCCTGACCACTCCGCTCTCTTCGGATTCCATCAACTCAAATTGAATCCACCGTTTGGGCGTAGGCGTCGCCGTCGGAGAGGCGGCATCCGAAGGGCAAGGAATGGTCGCGAACAGACTTGTCAGAGCCAGGCACGTACCTACAGCACGCGGGAAGATTCCATTCTGTCGCCGACGGGTCATGCAGGCATCCTACTGAGCTGCCTGGTCGAGTTCAACTCGTTTTTTGCTCAACGCTATGCCAAATGAATGATCTTGCTATAATGCTGTCATGCACGCCTTAGTCAAGACCGCGCCGCAGGCCGGACTCAGCTTCATCGACTGTCCCGATCCTCGCCCGACCTCCTACGAAGCCGTCATCCGCGTGCAAGCCACATCGTTGTGCGGAACCGATGTGCATATCTACAATTGGGACGAGTGGGCGTTTGCACGTATACACCCTCCCCGAATCATCGGGCATGAAATGTGCGGCGAAGTGGTGGAGATAGGGGCGGATGTCACGCTGGTGAAGGTCGGAGACTATGTTTCAGCCGAGTCCCATCTGACATGCGGCGCCTGCTTTCAGTGCCGAACCGGCCAAGCGCATGTGTGCAAGAATTACCGCATCCTGGGCGTCGATCGGGATGGGTCCTTCGCGGAACTATGTGGCCCTCCCGGAAAGTGTGCTCTGGAAGACATCCGTCGACATTCCGCCCGAGTTGGCATCGGTCCAGGAACCACTCGGCAATGCGGTGGATGCCGCACTGGTCGAGGACCTGACCGGTCAGACCGTGCTCATTACCGGGTGCGGGCCGACCGGGCTTTTTGCTGCGGCAGTCGCGCGCATCGCCGGCGCATCGACGATCATTGCCACCGACGTGAGCGAGTATCGCTTGAGCATTGCGAAGCGGCTCGGCGTCGATCACGTCTTGAACGCGAAGACGGACCGGCCGGAGGTTATTGCCGCAGCCATTCGAGACATGACGAGTGGTGAAGGAGTGGACGCCTCCCTGGAAATGTCGGGTAGTCCCCAGGCCATACACCACGCATTCCAATCGGTGAAGAACGGAGGACGCGTCACGCTATTCGGAATTCCGACAAAACCGATTCAGTGCGACCTAGCCAACGACATTATATTCAAAGGCATCCGGGTCTATGGGATAACCGGGCGGCGCTTGTTCGGCACCTGGTATCGATTGGCAGGCCTCTTCAAAGCTGGATTGAATATCAGGCCCGTCATCACCCACACGTTCCCGCTGAAGGACTTCGCCAGAGGATTCGAGTTGATTCAATCCGGTCAATGCGGCAAAGTGGTTCTGTTTCCCTCGTAAGAATCTGTTGATTTGTTAATCGGGTGATCTGCAGATTGTCCGGATCGAAGCGCACCGAAAGGCCGACCGATCCACTCAATCAACAGATCATCAGATCAAGAGATCGATTCAATCTCCCCACGATCATGGCGTACTCCTCCTTCAAGAAAGCGGTAGAGCAGACCTTGATCAGACATCCGGTCTGCCGGCTTGCTGAAGACAGAACGACACATCCTCAGTCCGCAAGGCTCGGAGATCCGTGTCGCCCACGGCGAGGTCATCAACCTGTGTGCGAATAACTATCTCGGCCTCGCCAATCATTCCGAGGTGAGGCAGGCGGCCGCCGAGGGCCTGAAGGAATATGGGTATGGAATGGCTTCGGTGCGCTTCATCTGTGGAACTCAGCACCTTCACAAACAGCTCGAACAAGCCCTGTCCACGTTCTTCAACACGGGCGATACCATTCTCTATAGCTCATGCTTTGACGCCAATACCGGCCTCTTCGAAACGTTGCTGGATGAACGCGACGCCGTCATCAGCGATGCGTTGAATCATGCCAGCCTCATCGACGGCATTCGCCTCTGCAAAGCGACCCGCCTCCGCTACGCCCATGCCGACATGAAGGAACTGGAAACCAGACTTGAGGAAAGTGCCGGAAGCCGACTTCGGCTCATCGTGACCGACGGCGTGTTTTCCATGGACGGCGATCTCGCCCGGCTTGACGAGATCGCCGTCCTAGCAGACCGCCACGATGCGGCGGTGGTTGTGGATGATAGCCATGCGACCGGTGTCTTGGGCAAAGGCGGACGCGGCACACCCGACCATTTTGGAGTGGCGGACCGTGTGGATCTCATCACGAGCACACTGGGCAAGGCACTCGGCGGCGCTACGGGAGGGTTTACGACCGGGCGAAAGGAGATCATCGAACTGCTGCGCCAGCGATCACGCCCCTATTTATTTTCGAACTCCTTGCCGCCGGTGATTGCGTCGGCCTCCCTCAAGGCCCTCAAGCTGGTCGCGCAAGGCGAAGACCTGCGCGCGACATTACTCGAGAACGCTGTATTTTTCCGCAGGCAACTGGCGCGGTTGGGCTTTACCATCGTGCCCGGCATGCACCCCATCATTCCGGTCATGCTGGGAGAGGCAACCGTCGCCACCAGGATGGCTGATCGTCTCTTGCAGGAAGGTATTTACGTCGTAGGATTCAGTTACCCGGTCGTGCCCAAAGGCCACGCGCGGATCCGCATACAAGTGTCCGCCGCCCACACCCGACCGCAGCTGGAGCTGGCCGTTGCCGCTTTCGCCAAAGTCGGCCGGGAACTCAATGTGATTTAACGCCTCACCCCTCACGCGTTATTCTCTGATCTGCCTCTGCCGGGCCTGTAGATAGGCATTGCGTACCGCCGCATAGAGGTCGAGTGTCGCTTCTTCAACTCCTTGGAACTTTTCCAGACTCAGTGACCGCTCATTCACAATATCTCCTACCCGCGTACTGAGCTGGATAATGGTGGTGGTGTTTCGGTTCGGATGGGAGATCACCGACGGAATCCCATCCACTTCGATGATGGGAAGGACCAGCCAGTTGATCGGATTCAACGCGATGTCGGCGAAGTAACCGACAAAATCGCGGACTGTGAAGGGCGGCAAAAACGGCACCACAAGATAGGGACCGGGACCGACTCCATAAAATCCCAGCGTCTGCCCCGTATCCTCTTCCGGTGTTGTGATGTCCATCCGTTCGGCGACATCGATGAATCCGCCCACCCCGGCCGTTGAATTGATCAGAAATCGTTCGACCTCGATACCCGCACCTTTCAGTTTGCCCTGGAAGAGATTATTGAAGAAGCGCGGCGGGAAGCGAACGTTATAAAAGAAATTGTGGATCCCGACTTGAAGACGATCGGGCATGATAAAATTATATCCTTGCGCGACCGGCTTCAGAACCCATTTGTCGAGCTGTTGGTTAAACTCGAATATTTTGGAGTTAAATGGTTCCCATGGGTCATAGTCTTCCTCGACGACGCCTTCGTCTTCCTTCGCGAACGGATCATAAAAACCTTCCTCCACCGGCGGGGGATTCTCTTTAGGATCCGATTTTGTAGGCGCCGGTGGAGGACTCGGTTGTGCGATCTCCAATACAGGTTGCGAAGGCTGCATCAGCAAATCATCCGCTGTATCGAGCATCGGAATCTGTCGAGTTGCGGCGGGCTCAGTCGTCACGGTCGATGAGTCCAGGATTGAGCATCCACCGAGACCTCCTGTGAGACAAAGATTGAGAGCCAGCCCAACCAAGGCCGACCGATTCTTCACGCGCACAATGCCTCCTTGACCATCTTGACCATGTGCTATCAGTAGGTACCCTGACCGCACGAATGGTCAGGACAAAACCGCCGCACTCTACCAGAATGGTTGAAGTCCCGCCACCTCTCGGGCTCTATTTCCGTGTCGTCGCGGATGAACTTGCATGAAGTGAGTGGACTCCATCGCCCAGGACATGCATACGTATAGAAGGATTGGGTAGGAGAACTCGATAGCTTCATACGGATCCAGGCTGCTGATTTTAACAGCATGGTGGGGTTCGCCAACGTCGTCCGGCCACTGTGCGCTATGGTGATGATTTGGGAGTTATCTGAAGAAATCGATCTAGCAATGGCCAGGACGTGCCCGGGTTGCATCCGGCAAATCTATCGGAGAGCGGTTGCTGCTTGCCTTTCAATCCAGATCTCTCGGCGCACAAGATAACACGCGGCCCGCGGTGCCAGAAAACATGCAGATCATGAGCAAGCATCATCCGCTTAGCCGCGAGCTGCCATGAGGATAAAGTCGCGCAGTTTGGAAAAATAGGCACGGCCGCCCACGGAGGGGAGATCATTATGGTCCGCCCCTTTCACGACATAGAATTCTTTGGGTGGCTTCGCCGCGTGAAAGGTTTGTTCCCCCAAGGCGAGAGGAATGATCTCATCGCGGTCCCCGTGGACGAAGAGCTTCGGGAGAGAGAGGTGCGGCAATCGATCGGCCAGCCGGAACGACGAACTGAGCAGCCAATGCACCGGCAGTCCTCCATAATAGTGCTTGGCCACTGCTTCTATGGAGGGGAAGCAGCTTTCGAGTATCAAGCAGGAGGCCGGCTTTTTCGCAGCCACTTCTCCTGCCACGGCTGCACCCAACGACCGCCCGAAGATGACGACACGTTCGCGAGGAATACGGCGCGTCTGGGTCAGATGCTCGTAGGCTGCCATCGCATCCATGTACAGACCCTCCTCCGACGGCAGACCCTCACTTCTTCCGTACCCTCTATAATCGAACAGGAACACGGAGAGACCGATCCGGTAGAGCTCCCGCAAATTATCCAACCGGTGTGTGATGTTACCCGCATTGCCATGGCACCAGAGTAGAACCGGTGTCGCCGACGTTGACTCGACATACCATCCGAATAGCTTCGTGCCGTCTGCAGACTTGAACCAGACGTCTTCCAGCGGCAGGCCGCTCATCCTGGCCCAGTTCCGGTCATCCCATGCCTGAGGATGGTAGACGAAGATCCGATCGATGAGGCTCATAGTAGGAACACGGCAGCGGACTGAAAACTATAACACATGGGGAGAGCGGTCATGGGATGCTCGCAGACTACGTAAAACCTATCTTGGCACTCCAGACGTCGATGGTCCTCACGTATAGCGCGACAGAAGAACACTCCCGCAGGATGATCAAAAAGACCGTCCTTTTCACCCGCCCAACCCCGGCGCGCCAAGACGCGCCGTTCCGCAGGCGCGGCCACAGCGAGGTCCGCGACGCGAAGAATAATGAGCGTCACGTTTGCGGACGGGCGCGAGGCGGTGAGCGCCCAGTGTCTTCTGAACGATGCGAGAACGCCGCCTGGTGAAAAGTGCGTCTCGGCGCACCGGGGTTGGGCGGGTGTGATCAGGTACTTTTTCAGCATCCTGCTTAAAATCGAAGACCGAATCCTGCCAGCCCATAGTGAGCCCGGAAATCCAAGGCTAAGCTTTCCCAATGATAGTTGGTAGAGAAGTATCGATACTCTCCGAAGAGAAAAATTTTCTGTGACAGCATCACTTGGGTTCCTGCGAGGAACTGGTACCCGAAGGCGTTGGCTGTTTCAAAGTCTTGATCTGACCGGCCGACGATGTCGGGACTCGGCAACACTCCTTGGCTCCAGCCTGCGCCAATTCCCACGTAAGGCAGGACCGCTTCGCCTGGATAGCGCAAGATGAGGTTGACCGTCGTGTTGAGGACCACCAAATTCGATCGTCCGGTACCGCCGTTCTGGCCGTTGGCTGTGTTCGGGAACGAGATAGCTCCGCCATGGCCGTTCGAGTCGATCTCCAGGCCGATCATGCGCTTGGTGAAATGAGGAAAGAGGCCGACCTTCAGGCCTCCGCCAAAGCCGCTCTTGACCGAAGCAGGCACGGTGGTCCCTTGGTTGAAAATCGGTTCGTCCCGCGGCCAGCTTCCCAGCGCGTAGAAGCTCAATTCGATGTCGCCGAATTCCGCCGCAGAAGCGCGGCTTGCCAAGCTCATGGTACTGAAGATAAACGTCGCTGCCAGAACAACCATGAACAGTGTCAACGAATCCGCATATGCCCCTTTGGCGATCGTCATCGCATAATAAAAAAGGGTCTTTGGGAGTTCATCCCAAAGACCCTTGTTACAGACTTGTGAGGAAACTCAGCTGCCTTTCACGATCGTGCACCAATCACCGATAATCCCAAGGATCTGCTTGGCGGTGTGATCGACGGACGAGACGTGGGTGATACCCCCCGCAGCCTTCGCAGCCGCCACGCTGGCGTCACCGCTGGCAACCCATCCTAAAATCGACTGGCCACAGGCTTTCCCCTCTTTCGTCGCCACGTCGTGAGTTGTCGCGAAATCCCCATACTTGGTCTCAGTATAGATCCATCCTTTCATAGGAGAATCCACAATGATGCACCCATACAAGCTGAGACATGCGGCGCTCACCATCGCCATCGACAACATAACATTCAGCTTCCTCATGATTCCTCCCTTTCGAAGTTTACGGTTAATGAACCCCAACAACGATTTCCACCACATTGGGGTTTTCGATTGAGGGCGAGTATAGGTAAGGCCCGTAGTCTTGTCAACCGAAAGCCGCGCGTCAACGACTCGATCCGGCTGGGGAACGTACAAACCCTGAGCACAGATAGGGTGAGTTGAGTGCTGGGTGCTGAGTTACTGAGCCGACCACCAAATAGTGCGTATGCGACCGTTCATGGTTCGACAAGCTCACCACGAACGGTGACCCTAAAGCCCGTTCGCCCTGAGCCTGTCGAAGGGCAGGGATGCACTATTTGCTGGCCTCATCAGTAAGGTCTGAAGTCTGAATTATGGATTAAAGGTTGCACGATGCAGTTTACTGGAAGATTTTGCCGTAACGCTACAACCTCTGCCCACCCCGGCGTGGTTGCTACTATTCACTGCCCTCTAGAAAATCAGAAAAACGCCTGCACCGTGAAGAGCACGTCGTTGTCGTGGTCCCGATGGTTGTATTCGAGCCGCAATGCCCAGTTCTGAGCCAGGGTATAGCGTTGTCCCACCGACCAGCGAAAATCATCCGACTTGTCGCCTAAGGCATACCGTAAATAGCTCGTCGAGAGCAGGATCCGCCAGCGCTCGGTGAGATCGGCCAGCATGCCCGCCGTTCCACCTCCACCGATACGATGATTTTCGTCGAACGCCTGACTATAATTCGCGTCGGCTTCGGCGAACGCAAAATACACCTCACGCCGAAGAAGATTCGTCTCTGCCGATGCCCCCACCCCGGTGTTGAAATTCCAATTGCTGCAGAGCTGACATCCGCCGTACCGGATCGTCTGCATGCCCAGGTTCACCTTCCACGATGGCGCCATAAAGAGCGAATCGATCGGAGAGAGCGACAGGATATTGAGGATAGTCGCACGTTCCACGCGCGTCTGATTGGCCCGGTTGTAGTGGCGCAGGCTCACGGACCCGACCTCGATCTGCGCTCCCGGTGTATAGCCGGGCTCGGGATCGAGGAGATCATGATATCCCACTCGAACCGTGAGTTCTTCGAAAGTATCGTTATTCCGCCATCCGCCGCCCAGACTCGCCCGCGAGGTGCTGTGTCCGATCTCGGGCTGCATCGCAAATGGTCGAATGGCAAGATCCTCCGACGGGATCCTCAAACTGCTTCGGGCGGCCAACACCGTCCGGTTCTGTTCCCGATAGGGTGACTGTTCGGATTTGTCGGATTCCCCCTTGTATCGAAGGTAGTCCGATACGACATCCAGCACGAACGCTTGGCGGTTGATCGGCAAGGCTTTGAGCTCATTCGACGATTGAACCAACGACACGTCCCCGACAAGACGACGTACAAGCGCCTGCTCCGGCGAAGAGAGGTATTCACGTTTTCGACGGATCAGTGTGCCGCGCGATGGCCTGTAGGCGATATCGCCGACCAGCCCGGGCTGTTTGGTGATCAGACGCACCGTATCGGCCGGCACGGTCCAAAATAGAAACTGATCGGTCAAACGCAAACCGGGATCGGCATACTCCAGGAGTGCCAGAAGATGATAGGAACAATTTTCTTTCAAGAAAAAATAGTCAAAGGACGCGTTGCCCATCTCCCAGGCATGCATCAGAAGCCGACGAATCTGGTCTTGCGTGAAGGTGAGCCGATATTCCCAAATATCTCGATTCTCGATATCGCGGTATTCGAGGACCTTGATGTAATACGGAACGGTGGAAAAATATCCGCGATACCCGCCGAAAATTCCTCGAATCGCATAATCCAGATTTCTCCCTTGAGGGACTTCGGCGGCAAAATTGATCGTGTAGGCGAGAATCCTGGTTTGCTCGGTCTGTCCCCGTTGATCCAGGCGGAGAAAGGTGTGGCCGAACATCGAGGCCGGGTTGTTCATGAACGCCGACGGAAAAATCAGCGAAATGGCGTCGGTATCGAATTCGGCAAACCACCGGTCGAATCGCTCGCATTGCACCGGAGGAAGCTTCGTATCATCGAACGACAGTCTTTCCTTCAGCCAATGGTACCGGGCGACAAAGGCGCATTGGGCGGGCTGTTTGGAGCGTCCGACAAACTCGGTCGAGAAAAATTGCCGCAACGTGGCGGCAAGTTCCGCTGCCGGGTCGGTTTTCCCCTCCGGCGACATGAAAAATCCCGGCTCGTCCTGTTCGCTGGTATAGCCCTCGAAAAGATTGGCCCGATAGTGCAAGAGAAGGCGCCACTCACGCTCCTCGGACAATTTCATGTGAGAAGCCTGAATGATGAGCTCGTCTGCGTAGGAGTTCTTGGACGGTTCTTGCGCCCCTCCGCCTGCGACGAAACTGAGATACCACACCAATGTGGCGAAGAACAGTTTCACAATGTGCGGGGAAGGAGAGAAAAGACAAAGGGCTTCAGCCTCACGACTGAAGCCCTTTCGACGATCATCAGCGGTAGGAGACTTGCGCGAGGACAGGATTTTTGGCGATGGCGTCATTCAATGCTTTAACGAACGCGGCCGGTGATGCTTCGCCTTCTTGGATGAGCGTTGTGTAGCGCTCTTGTGTCATGGACAAGAATGCTTCTTGACGTTCCGCTGGCACACCCATCAGCGTGGCGAGTGATGTCAGATGCTCACCATGGCCTTGCGCCATCTCTTGGGAAAGATTTTCAAAGTTGATCGAAGCGAAGACCCCTACTTTATGCTCCGCCCAGATCTGCCCATCGTTGGTGCATCCCGAGGTCCCTGAGCTGATGCCAAAGGTGTTCAATCCGGTGGCATTCGTCGTGACCATCAGAACCTGCGGTGCAATATTCTTCTGGTTCTTGAAATCGGCCCATGCCAATTTCCCAAGACCGCAACCGGGGCCGGTATCCGGATTGGCGGCAAATGCCAATCCAGCGTTCGTCGCAACTACGAGCGCACCTGCGAGTACCATGACCTGTCTAAGCATAAATCCTCCTGGTTAAGAGATGATTGAGGTTCACTCCCATGTACCACGAATCCTTATCGGTCACGAGTCGAATTATAGCCAATAGGGTAACCTTAGAGAAGAGTAATTTTGCGTACCAGATTCGTTACGCACGAACGGTCTGCGCTCGGTCCGGGAGGACGATGTGCACCGGTTCGATAGTCCGGTCATGAATAAGGAGCAATCCTATCCCACGCGGCAATGAAAAGCGTTTTGGCCCGGCCGAGCCAGGATTGAAGTGCAGTATTCCATCCACCCACTTGGCTATCGGCTGGTGTGTATGGCCGAAGACACAGACCCGTGGTCGGACTCGCTCCAGGAATGCGCCCCCCTCTCTGGTCATGGCGCCTCCTTCGTACAGTCGATGGCAAAGCGCGATCCGGCATCCTGCCAAATCGATGACACTCTCACGCGGGAACCCGCTTTCTTCGAATCCGTCTACGTTGCCTGATACGGCCGTAGTCGGGGCAATACGTTTCAGTCGCTCGATGATGCTGAGGCGGCCGATATCCCCTGCGTGCAGGATATGCTCGACACCCTCGAAATAAGGCAGAATCGCCTCATCCAATAGTCCATGCGTGTCCGAGATGACGCCGATTTTCATAAGCAGGATGTTGAAAAAGTCCGCCAGCTTTGTTCTCGCGGCGCTCAGAGGTTCACCGTACAGGAAAGAGTACGCTTCGCCTCTTCGCTGGCTGCGGCCGCGCTGGACGTCCATTTTGAACATCCTGCGAGGTGATGTCCGTCATCCGCACCATTCGAGCCGGCAATTTCCCCACGGCACAAAATCGTTCTTCAACACCAGTTAGGCTTCATATCCTACTTCGCCACCGGGGAGTGGCTCAACGACGCTTGCACTGCACTCCATTGGAAATCAAACGGCTCGGAAGCCCGCTTGGGAATCAACCCGATCTCCGCCTTGAGCCGCGCCGCACGGATGGCGCTCATGGGGTGAGTCGAAAACAACTCGACGTGGTCCCTGTCCGTTTCCGACAGGCGCTCAAAGAACCGGATCATCCCGTCCGGCGCGATCCTCGCGTCATGAAGAAGATGCAGGCCGACGAGATCGGCCTCGGTCTCCTGTTCACGGCTGAACCTCAAGGTCAGCAGTTCCACGCCCAATTGTTGAGCCAGGCCGATGAGTCCTTGCTGATCTCCGAATAGAATGGCAGCCACCGCAACAATGCCCAACTGCTTCACGATGCGTTCGACTCCATGCCGCTCCAGCACGTGACTGATTTCGTGGCTCAGCACGCCCGCCACTTCTTCGCCGCTTTCCGCCTTCTTGAGCAACCCTGTGAAGACGACCACATGACCGCCAGGCAAGGCAAAGGCATTCACGACATCGTGTGAGACAAGCGACATTTCGAATGTATACGGATTGTCCACGATGGTTGTCGTCAATCTCCGGGTCATTTCCTGCACGGCTTCGACAGCAGGCCCTTCCTTCACGACCATTTTGCCCGCCAGCGCCTCCCGGTAGGCCACCGCTCCCAATTTCTCTTCCCATTCGACTGGAATTCGTTTGACGGCCCACTGCACGAGCAGATCCGATCCAAACCAGAAAAAGAGTCCAAGCCCCACGAGGAATCCTATGCCGACCGCCCAGATCGTTCTGTGCTGCCGGCGCGAGCGCCGCACCTGCCGGGCCGTGCGTTCGAGATGGGTGGCCAAGTCGGATGGAGCATAGCGTCGAAATGCGACAATGAGTGCGGGATCCTTCAAATAGAGGCTCCGCGCGGAAGCGCCGGCGCCCCAACTCGCCACCAGTTGATCGTGTTCCAGGCCACCCGGCGCAACCGTCATCCAAGCATATGGGACCTGTTCCTCAGGGTGTATCTGATCCTTCGCAGTGACACGAAGACCTTCGGGCGTCACCTCGACATGGCATGGCGCACCAGCGGCCGGGAAGCCTTCGCCAAAACAGAGGGCGTTGGGAGATTGATTCATTGGTTTGTTGGCGATTGGCTCACAGGCGAGCAGACGTTGGATTGAATCATTGATCCATTGACGATTGGATCATTGAGGAATCGAATGCTCGGATTCCAGATCATTGTCCCTTTCACCGATCACAATGATCCATTGGATCAATGTTGCAATGAACCAATCAATTCATTCCGGTCTCGGAGTAGCGGCTGATCAAAATGTTCGTGAACGAGGTCGCAGGACGCACGCTACGACGGCATGACGCTCAAAAGAGCCTTCCAACAAGACCGCAGGAAGCGAACCCCCCGAGACGTACTGTCCCTGGTACGTTGAGGTGCGCGAGGCGACGAATAAGTCGCCTCAAGCCTGCGCACGGGCGCGAGTCGGTGAGCGCCCAGTGTCTTCCGTTCGAGCCGAGAACGCAGTTGGAAGCGCTTTTCAGCGTCATGCTATTCGGAGACCGGAATGAATTGCCTAATCCAACTCCCAAAACTCCCGGGATTACGACTTTGAATGTAGACGACGCCGGGGCCACGGAATCGGCAGACCAGTCCCTCCCCCGACGTCAGACTGGCGATCCATCCGGACGACGCCTTCTCGATGTTGTACGTGGTAGTCGTCGTCCAGGCGACAAGATGGCTGTTATCGACGATATACTCTTCGTTCGGCTTCAGCTCGACTTTATGAATGGCGCCGAAGCTGTTCAGGATCAACGGGCCGGTACCGCCGATTTTGAGGAGAAAGAACCCCTCTCCGCCCAGCAACCCACGCGTCAGGCTTTGCATTCGACTTTCGATCTTGACGCCTTCAGCCCCCGCGAGGAACCCGTCCTTCTGCACCATATACTCGGTGATTCCATCCAGGTCCATGATCACGATTTCACCAGGGACCGTCGGAGCCAGGAGCACTTCACCCGCCCCGCGACTCGCCCGCAACGTCTGAAAGAAAAACTTCTCGCCCGCGAGCATCTTTCGAGATAGGGCGCCTAAGAATCCACCTTCCATCTTGCTTTCGATGTCGATCGTCGGTGACGCGGCAACCATCGCCCCCGACTCGGCTTTCACCGTCTCACCTTCAGCCAAATACACCCGCACCATTGGGAATGCGCCCGGATACAGAATTTCGCTCTTCATACGTTCAATCTCCCTGTGATTGCCTCTGTAATGTTAACGCCCGCGCTTCTTATGCGCCTTTGGCCATATTCTTCGTCCTCCACTCCACCATGGTCGAAACAGCGCAAATACCTCAATTGAACAGCCCTTTGAGGATCGCCGAACGAAGTTTGAGGAGGGCAGTGTGGCTTCAGGGAGTAGCCAGGATACTCTTCACTGCGCGCATCGACCGAGCACCGCCCGCAATTTATCATTGCAATCGACCTCTCGTGCGCGGTCTGCGAGCAGGAAGAGTATCCTGGCTACTCCCCACCAAATATTCGATGCGCGCTCCGCAAGCAGCCCGGATATTCAAGCTGCTTCGCCCTCACCCCACGATCCATCCATACAGCCGATGGCTCGGCTGAGGTCCTTCTTGGAGATAGCTCATTCTGATTCGCTCCAGATAGTCCATCGGCAATCCCTGCCTCTTTGCGACGGGATCAACACCAAACAGTCCGGCTGCGTTCAGTCCGAAAATCTGCTCCTTGATCTCGCGGGTCAACGATTGATATCGATACTGCTCGATGAGCTGCTCGGGAATTTGAAATCTTCGAAATGCCTCGATCTGCCACTGCGGCGTGCCGTACCAAATGGAATCGGTTCCCCACAGCACATGATCGTGCCCGAACGCGTCGACGATCTGGCCGAGGAGATGTGCACAGACGGCAGGCTGACTCGTCACCAATTGGGCGAAGGTCGATCCCAATTCCATATAAATGTTGTGTAGGCCAGGCTCGGCTTTCTTCATCCGGCAGAATTCCGTCGTCCAGGGAACCTGCCCGGTCTTCGCAAATTCATCTTCAATCGATGCGGAACTGCGCAACCCGGAATGGTACACCAGGAACCGGATATCGGGAAAATCCTTGGCGGCCTTGATGAGATCCCGCGGATGGTTGTACTCGGCAACCGGACCCAGTGGCAACCCCTTATGCACACAGACACGGGGAATGTTCAACTTCCTGGCCCGTTCCAGCATCGGATAGGCAATTTTCTCGTCGTCCATCCACCAGCCGTGCTCGAACCCCACCGGGCATGAGCCCGTATAACATTTCCACGCATCGATCCTGAGCGTCTCCGCCTGCATCGTCATGAAGTCCAAGTCGGACCGTCCCAGCTGCGGTGTGGCCAATCCATGGGCCAGCATGCGTTGCGAGCCGGCGACCCGGTTGATTTCGTCGCGGATATGGACCATCTCATTCGGAGGCACCACTGCTTCTTGCGGATAGGGACCGGGCGGTGTGCTGATCAACCCCACGCTCGTTTCGCTGTCGAGAAAAAGTTCTTTCAAGAAGTTCTGCCATGACAGATCGTCGATCGTATTGTGGTCTCCCACCAGCGCCGGATTCCATCCGGCTTCGCGGACTCGCCGGCGCAGCGCCAACAATCCCTCTTTGCTCACGGCCCCCTTGCGAAGAGATTCGGCTCCCTGCTGGTCGTAGTGCGACCCGACGTAATGCGTTTGCACGTCGAAGATGAAGAAAGGCGGACCCTGCCGTTCGGCAAAGGCCGCTGCCTCGACGGCTTCGATATCGAGCACGTCGAAGAATCTCCCAAAGACACGGTTCATCGCCAGCAACACCGCGGCCATCCCGCCGGTGGTTCGCAGGAAATTCCGCCGCGTCATGCCGAGCTGCTGAGCGGAGCTGGTTCCTATTGAGTCGATCAGATGCTCGACATGCGCCTGTGCAGCAGTCTGTGGATGAGGCGAAAACTCCTCATTCGACACGACGCGCATCGGGATCGGAGACAGCGATACAGAACCCTGTCGCCAATCAGAGTGAGCGGTAAACAGTCGCTGCGACGGCGCCATAACAAGCCTCCTGGTGAAGGGACCGGACAAGGATTCTGTGGAATGTCGGATGTGGTGTCAAGGATGCAGTTGCAGTCCTCGATGATTGCGTTGAGACCGACTAGGGTAAAATGCTAGACTCCGGCAAGACATTCGAGGTGACGAGAGCATATGCCAGTGAAGCCGCAACCCAAAGTTGCCGTCTTTGCGCCGGACCCGGTCATCGATACGTACAAGCAGCATATCGATCGGACATTACTTCGCGAAAATCTCAAGCTGACAGTCGAGGACCGGTTTCTTAAGCTGCTGAGGCTTCAGCAGTTTGCGATGGAGTTACGTCAAGCCGGTCGCCGTGCGACCTCATGACCGACTTCGCCACTCTGCTACAGGTTCTCGCTCGGAGCCACGTTGAGTTCGTCTTGGTCGGGGGGGCGGCGGCGACCGCTCATGGGTCGGCACGACTTACCGAGGATCTGGACATTGTTTACCGTCGCACCTCCGAGAACGTCACCAGGCTAGCGAACTGTCTCGCGCCCTACAAACCCTATCTGCGCGGGGCCCCTCGAGGGCTTCCATTCCGCTGGGATGCCGCAACCCTCACGCGCGGTCTGAATTTTACCTTGATCACGGATGTCGGCGCCCTTGATCTATTGGGCGAGATTACAGGCGGCGGGGGTTATGAGGATCTCCTTCCTCACACCATCATTCTGGACCTATTTGGAACCTCCTGCCGGTGTCTCGACTTGCAGCGCCTAATCGAGGTCAAGCGTGCAGCCGGTCGGCCTCGGGATCTGGAAGCCGTGGCCGAACTTGAGGCTCTTCTTGAAGAGATGAACAAGAAGCCGGATTGCGGCATGTAAGCTGCGGCACGCATGGCGCCTGGCCGTGTCATCATTGATCGGGGCAATGGATGCTTCACGTGCAGCCATGGCACATAATCTGGTTATTGTCGTCCATCCTGTGGTCAGGCTGCCTATCTTCAGGCGGATCTGGTCCTTCCGACAGCCCGCGCGACGGCACCATTTCAAAGGCGGTGGAGGCCAAGCTGGCAAGTGATGAGTTTGGAGGATTGTCCGGCATCATGGTCACGACGGAATCCGGAGTGGTGACGTTGCTCGGTACGGTAGAAAAGGCGGAGCACAAAGCAAGAGCCGCAGATTTGACCCGCCAGGTGAACGGGGTCAAACGTGTGAAGAACAATCTCGACATTGGCCGGAAGGCGCCCGAGTGATGTACGCGACACCATGACCGGTCCATTCCCGCTTCCCTAAGGCATGCCCGCGCTGATGCATCGGTGGCAATTCAGAACTCCGAACCACTTGTCTTCTCTGAGAGCTCCTCATCGCCCACGAACAAGTCCTTGGTCATCGAATAAGCTTCTTTGGGAAGCAGAATCGCATTCACCAGGAGATCAAAGGCCAATTGGGCTGTTCCCTTCACTCCGGTCGTCAACGATTCCGCCGGCAGGAAACGAAGATCGGGATCTTTCGCATGACCTTTGACTTCGAATATCGCCGTATCGAAGCCCTTGCCGCTCCCCGGCAAATAGTGTTCCGAAAAGCGGGATGGTCTTCAGCATTGCCGCGTAATGCCCCAGAGGACTCGTCACCAACAGCATATCGAACTCATCATCCACATAGTCATATCGCCCGGTCCCGCTGATTTTTAGGACAGGACTGTCGAGCAAGAGCTCCTTGATGAGGATGCTCCCGTTCTCTACCGCCATGACTGCTTTCGATCGATCCAGCGGCATGCCCTCCTTAATCAGGTCGATCTTGCCTTGCAGGAGCGCAGGGAGATTCATGATCGACAAGAGTTTGGAAATGACGGGGACATTGAAGATGCGTCCCTCTTCGATGACGACCTGAATCGGTCGCTGGCTTGCCAGCGACGAGGGAAGAAGACGATTCCGTTCAAACTCTCCTTGAATTTTCCCCGACGCGCTCAACCAACCACTGAGCAGCACTTCTTTGTCAAAGAAGCTAAGAAGGCGATCCACGGGAATACCACTGCCGCGAAAGTAACTGCGCACTTGCCCTGTCATGGCTTTCGGCTGATCCACCACAACACGTCCCTTCAGATGACCTTCACTTGTATCGGCGCTGATCCGATCTACCCTCAGCACACCGTGCTCGAAGCTGACGTGACTTGAGAAGCCAGAGAGAAGGAACCGCTGATAGTACACATGGTCAATGAACAGAGTCGCATCGACCCTCCCGCCGGCCCACCATGAGGTCAGGATGGGAAACACTGGAAAGGATGCCTTCGTTTTTCCCGTGGTCTGGAACGATTGGAGATCGACCTGGGAGGACTGCACGACGAGCTTGCCGCGGGGCGCAGCCAGCCAATGGTCAATCGAGCCGGTTATACGGATGTCGCTGTCGCCGATGTTGAACATCACGTGTCGCACATCGATATTCTGCCGGTCGAAATGCAGCACCATGGACATATCGCGGATCGGGTTCAGAAGCCGATCCATCTTAACGGTGCCCTTGCTGAAGCGAAGTCGTCCAGTGGTGTCCCATGACGCAAGGTCACCGACTTTGCCCTTTGTCTCGAGGCCCACTCTGAGGATTCCTGTTTTGATCGGTCCAAGGGTCACTCCCTCCGGGAGCCGATTGAGGGACACGACACCTGAAGAGATCGTCGACTCAAATTCCATCCCACCAGACAATCGGATACGTGCGGTACCGGCGAACCGAACTGGAGGGATCACCAGCTCACACCGTTGGACCACCAGAATGAGATCGCGAGTAAGTTGCGCGTCGAATTGGAATCCCGTCGGCGCACCGCGAACCTTAGAGAACATGTTCGGAATTTCCAAAGCCGCGCCATCCAGAGTCAGAGTTCCTTTGAACCGGGGCGTCCACACATCACCTGTTGTCCGGACGCTGAGCAGAACGGGACCTTCAATCTTTGACTTGGAGATCTCTCCATTGATGAGATGCAGGAACGATGTCAGGTCCTCTCCCTCACCGGAGACCTCTATGGTCATAACCTGAACAGCCTGACCACCGGTCAACGTCACCGCTCCTCGCGCTTCAACCTGCGCCGGACCCGCCAGTCCATGCAGGCTCTCCACGCGGATTTCGCTGGGTGACACCTTGAGCGTGCCATGAATCTGTCGGATTGGGACGGGGAGAACTGGATGGCGGAAACCCACATTCCGTATCATCACATCAGCGTTCACCAGCCTCATCCCGTCGGCCTCCATCGGCCGCCCTGCGACATGCGCAACCATCAGCACCTCTCCCGTCACTTGCTCAAATTGATCGACGCTCTGCGCAAGCTGCGGAACCCTCATGCGGTCAGTGAGCAACGACAGCAACCCGGCCGCCGGTCCTTCTCCCGAGATCCGCACGTCGGCCGTAGGGTCCTTGCTCCAGTCGGTGATGACAACGGTACCTTCTGAAAATCGAGCAGGTCCGTAATTTGCCCGTAACCCCACGATCCGGATCTGTTTGAGGTCATAGAGGACTTTTGCAGATACTTCGCGGATAGTTGGAGAGTCGCGCCCCGGCGAAAATCGTCCCTCCAGGATGTCTAGCGAACCGTTCACCCAGAGCTGCATGTCGTCCTTGAGGAAGCCGCCTGCTTGACTCTCCCGGACGATGATCAGCCCATCGATGCCATGCTCTTCGACCGTCGCTCGCAGCCATGCAGGCATCCACGATTCAGGAACCTGACGCAAGACGTGTTTGAGTGTCATGGGCAGGCTGGAAAACGAGGCCGAAAAGCGCGGCGTGGCGGTACCCAGATCCGTCAGAGAAGCGGTTCCCTGGAAGGACATGTCCAGGAGCCCGGCTCTCCATTCGCCCACGATCAGATCATAGCCCGCCGGCCGGGGCACCAATCGTACCTGTGCGACAAGCTGGGCCGGTGCGGCGAATCCTGTCGAGATCGGCGGCATGCCAAGCCAGCCGGCCATGTGGCGCACATCCAGCTGGTTGATCCGGACGCTCCCTTCAACTTGGACCCCCTGAGCCGATTCCGGGATTTCAGCCGTACTGTCCGCGCCATGGAGCAGCACAAGGGACCCATCGACATTGAAGAATGCGCTGCCGGCGCCCTGGGGGATCTTTCCGGATATCTGTATGCGGGCCGTGCGTCCAGGTATCTCTTCCGCAATGGTGGCTTGCAACGAAGCCAGTTGCAAGGGCTCCACCTGAGCAGATCTCGCCTCGTCCGCAATCGTGACCAGCCCATCGGTAATCAGCACATTCCGGACCACGGTAACGGGCAAGAACGGCGTGGCGGTTTTTGCAGGCGATGCTTCCAGGACCCTGGAGCCGACCGTCCAACGTCCCGTTTCATCGTGCCGTATCAACATCCGCGGACGCTCGACAACCACGTACTCCCCCACGACCCGTCCTTCCAACAAGGGCCAGATTTGAAGCGCGATATCCAAGCGGTCAGCGACAAACAGGGGCGCCTCAGAGGTTCGATCAAAAAGCTCCACCTGACGGAGATCCAGCCGAGGACGGGGCAACAGGTGAAAATCCAGGCGTTCCGTTGTCAGTCTATGGCCGGTTCGCTGCCCAAACTCATGGAGAAACGCATCCCGGACCATCGGCATGCTGAGGACCAACGGAATCACGAGCGCCGCTGCAATGAAGGAACCGGTTAAGAGAATTAGGATGAGAACCGCCCTGCCCTTCATCGCCTGAGAATGGTAGTTGGACCTCCGTTCGTTCATCAATATGCTGCTCTCAGGGAACGTGGCACAGGGCCTCAGCCGCTGTAGACGATCGAGCCGTCACTCTACGGGACAGCATGTAGGGATACAAGCCGTCGGGTGTCCCGGCTGGAAAATGGAATGCGGAGAACACCGCCATGCGCCAGTGAAGGTGGTTCTGAATCAATAGGTCGCAGGCAGGAGTGATGCATCGGGCAGGACTGTTAGAAGGATCCATTCAGCCATTCACTCATCAGCCTCTCTTTGACGCCGGGAGCGCTCGTGGCGTTACGTAACCGCATTATTCATGACGCTTCTGCTGAATCGCGGACTCACCGCTACGACAAGCCAGTCGGCGGGCGTGCTCGCTGCTCAGTCCCTCACCGTACTGTCAGTACGCCTCAGTCCCTGCTGCGTCTAGCCTCTCCTTGACGCCGGGAGCGCTCGTGGCGTTACGCAAAGGCGACGTGCGGCCGGCGGGGGCGCAGCATGAACCAGAAGATCCAGAACATCGCCAAGGCTGCGAGCAGGTGCTTGACGGCATGGCCACCTATGACCCCGCCGAGCGAGTAGACCCACCCGTCGAGCACCTTGTCGAACGGCATGGCGAGTGCGAACCACCCCAGGGCGACGAGCGCCTGGCCACCGTGCGTGTAGGGCGACGGGAACAGCACCAGCACGAGCGTCGCCACCCCGAGCGACCCATAGAGACCCGCCAGATATGGCCAAAGGTTCTCGGCGCCGCGGGCCTCGCTCGCCAGCCAGTAGACCAGCGTTCCGGGCAGGAACAGCGCGAGTGCGATACCCACGACCACCCCTGTCCTACAGTCAACGCGTTCCGCGAGGAACGCGCCCGTGAGAGCGGCGACGGCGAACGTCATCGGGACGCGGTCCCAGAAGAGCGTCGCGTTGGTCGGCGCGTAGTGGTAATAGGCGGAACCCAGCCCGACCAGGATGGCCGCCGCGAAGAAACTCGCGTAGAGCGCGATCTCGGTCCGGTTTCGGAAGCGCGTGCCGAGGAGCCGGGAGCGCTCGGCCCAGAGCCAGACGAGCGCCACCAGGCCCACCGCCACGAACGCGAGGTTCGAGGCGACGTTGGTGAAGTTCGGGATCCCCAGGCAGGTCACGTGGTCAGCGAAGACATTGTAAGCGGGCGCATTCATGCGGTGCGCGAACACCGCGCCGACCGTCGTCGCCGCCGCGGTCCACAGTACGGCGAGGCGTGTCCGGCGCGAGAGGCCGCACAGCCCGGCACCAGAGACGGAAGCGATGGTATCTGTCTGACCAATCGGGGGCATGGTGCCTCCAACTTCCGGCGCGAGCGGGTCCGCGCTTACCGCTGATGAGTCCCACACCTACGGGACCGCCGCGACACACCACGCGCGGCTCGAAGGCTCAGAATGGGCAGCGAAGGATCGCGGCGAGGCTGCCCCTGCTCGGGATATCGGAATCCGCCTCCACAAGCGCGCTCATCGCTCGAACGCTCGTATACTCGTCGTTCGCGAAGCGTATCTCGTCTCGTCTCTCGTCGCTCCCTCACACTGCCGGCTCACCGACTCGCCGGCGTTCACAAACGTGACGCTCATTATTCTTCGCGTCGTGAACCTCGTGAATCGTATCTCGTCCCTGAAGAAATTCATGATTTGTTGATCTGTTCATTTGTTGAATGTCAGACGTTCATCAGATCGCCACATCAACAGATCATCAGATGTTTCTGTTTACGCTTCACGCTTTCTCAGCTCATCGCCATGGAACGGCGCGCGCCCGGCTGCAGGTCCAGCTCCCGCGTCAATTGCAGCGCTGTCTGTCCGATCGCCTGCGTGAACGTCGGATAGGCCAGCTGCAGCTCGGCGATCTGCAGCACGGTCATTTTGGCCTCCATGCAGACGGCCGCCACCTGAATGATCTCCGCGGAGTATTCGCCGAGGACGTGCGCACCGACGACGATGCCGCTATCACGCTCGGCGATCAGCTTGCAGAATCCATCGACACGCCCATCGACCACGGCGCGCGTCAAGAGGTTGTAGTCGTGCCGCCCCACGACGCAGTCACGCGTCGCGCGCGCCGCTGCTTCGGTCATGCCGACGCTCGCGTACTCCGGGTCGGTGAAGCTTCCCGACGGCGTGATGGAGCTTTCGTAGCGGCGGTCTTGACCGAGCACCGCGTTCTCCGCTGCCAACCGTCCCTGCTGTGTCGCGGTCTGCACCAACTTCCGGATTCCGTTGACGTCGCCGACGGCGAAGATGTGGGGCTGGTTGGTTCGGAGGTATGCATCGACTTTGATGTAACCGTGCTCGGTCTCGATGCCCGCTGCGTCGAGGGCAAGCTCTTTCAAGTTGCCCGGCCAGCCGACGGCGAAGAAGACCGCATCCCCTTCCACCTGTTCATCCCGCTGCCCGTGCGACAGGTGCACGCGGATGCCGCCGGCGGTGCGTTCGAGGCGTTGCGTCAGGGCAACAGTGCGCACGTCGATGTCGCGCTCGGCGAACGCTCGACCAAGCGCGTCGCCGAGATCGTCGTCCTCTTGGGAGATGAGCCGTGGGGCCGTCTCAAGCAAAGTCACGTGCGCGCCGAAGTCCGCGAAGATCGACGCGAGCTGACAGCCGGTGGAGGCACCGCCGATCACGACAATCCGCTCAGGGAGGGTCTCGAGATGGAGCACATCGCGAAAGGACAACCCCAGCTCTGCGCCGGGAAGCGACAGGCGTCGATCGTGTCCGCCCACGGCGAGGATGATGCGATCGGCCGTGACCGTCCTACCGTCGGCCGCTATCAGTGTGTGGGCGTCGACAAAACGAACGGATCCGATCCCTTCGCGGACCTCGATGCCTTCGGCGCATAAATGGTCGGCGGCATGTCTGAGCTCGTAAATATAGCCAACGGCCCTCCCCGCGTTCGCAAGTGCGGCGCGTAGGTTGACACGGGGCGCGGTGCCGACCAGTCCGAACTCGGCCCACGCACCGGCATCGCGGACCATGCGTGCCGCACGTGCCAGCGTTCGCACCGGCACCGGGCCTTCGTTGTAGCACACACCACCGAGCCGATTGCGCTCGAGCAACATCACCTCCGCACCCAGCCGGCGCGCATGTACCGCAGCCTTCATGCCGGCCGGCCCCCCTCCGACTACGACGACTCTCATGACGCGTCCTTTCTAAGGATCATAGGCATGCTCATGCCTTGCTCTGCCGCCGATTGCCGACGATTCTACAGAACCTTAGCCTCCTGCGCCGCTTGGATGAACCGTCGCATACAGTCCGCCGTCCCCATGCGAATCAAGATGCCGTCTTGGGGCAACGTATTGGGTCCTTGCTGGACGGAGGAGCACTTCCAATCAAATACCGTCTGTTCGCCCGTCCGGACCGAATACACGGCATGCAATTCAAAGGATCGATCCGCTCCACTACTCCAATCGACATAAAAGCGTGTGATGGTCCCTGAAATAGTGAGAGGGCTGGACTCCTCTATCGTATAGCCGGAGTGGACCAATTCCCGTTGAAGCGCCCCCGTAAAAAATGAGTTGATCTCTTGAGAAAGAAACAGATCCGACCGGGAGGCTCGATTCGTCTCTACCTCGCGAGGTCGAACCCGATTGCTCTCGGCGGCTTCATACCGGAACGGCAATACCGTCAGGGCCCCATGGCCCTTCAAAGGATTGGTTGGCTCATACTTGAGCACCACCATGCGGGCACAGCCCATCGCCAACAGGCTCAGAGCCAGAACGGTGACGGCTGGAATACCGAGATGATGACGACAATGCACGACTCAATTCCTCACTCTGCGCTCTTGCTCGCGTCACAGCGGGCAAAAGATACCATGTAGGTATTGAGCCATTACGCCTCACTGACGACCGACAGCGTCGATCGAATATCTCGAAGACTTTGCCTATTTTCCGCCGGCGGCCTTCACCACCGCTTCACGCAACGGCTTCGCATCAGGATTCGGTGTCACGTTTCGAACGAGCACGATGTCGCTCGGCCTCACTGCGGATCCGTAGTAGGTCTTGTTCAGATCATCTCGTGTCCGAATGGAGGCGCCCTCCAATGACACGCCGAGAAACACGCCCTTCGAACGGGAATAGGTGACGAAATCCTTGCCCAGATTCGCGGACGTTGCGCCTTTCATTCCCCCGCCCTTCGCGCCGACGGCAGCCGACGCATCTGCGCCTAGCTTGACGGTGCTGCTCAAGAGGCTCTCGATACCTTTGACAGTCTGAATGACGAGGATCGCCTCCGCCTGCTGCACCCCCGCCTGCAGGCCGAAACTGAGAGAGGATATTTCGTGAAAGGCAGGTTCACTCCAATTCCCGGTCTTTTCATCCCGGACAAATAAGACACCATTCCCCCCTTCGACACCGAACAGGAACGCTCCCTTGAACAGCTTCGGGACGATCAGAAGTCCCTTTGCTTCCTTAATATGCTCGCGGAAGCCGGAAAAGTCCGGATCCTGCATAAAGTTATTGAATGTCGAGAGGGCCTGGCTTGTCACCGTCTTAGCTTCCTCGGTACTGTCCACAGCCCCCGCTTTCGGCAGGCCGGTCATCGTCCCCGCCAGTACGACTGCAACCATTAGCATGTACCTCGACCCGTTACCTACCTTCAATATCGTCCTCATCGCATACCCCTCCCTGTGGTGACTAGTCATCCATTCCCTATGCCGCCCATATCTCATTCGTCACGGCGTTCCGGACAGAGGCCCCGCCGGATCGCCATCGTGTTGACTGAGACGGCGGATAGTATTGGCATCTTACCGGGTGAGGGAGCCATCGAATACTGTCAAAACTGACAGGTCTGAGCGCGCTCGGTAGAGGATTGTTCCCCTCGCCCCATGCGGGAGAGGCAGGGTGACTCCTCTCCCTCCCTGGGAGGGCGAGGAAGCAGCATTGACGCTCCTGAAATCGTCTTTTCAGCAGAGATTATTTTTGGATTGAGGTTACATGTCAACTTGGACGCAGGTCACACGGACAGGGGGTTGTCCGGCCACGTCACATTCATGCAGCCCTCGTCGATACTTGCACGACCTGCTTGATGCCGTCGCGCCGGGTGAGTAAATCTTTTGCCTCCTCCAGAGGACTTCGTCCGGTGATCAGACGCCGCACGCTCGCAGGGAACAGCGTCATGAACTGTTCAAGCTTATGAATCGCCGCCTCGTAGGAGCTGCGGCCGGCATTCACCGTTCCGAACACAAGTTGATTCCTGAGGACAATGTTCCGCATGATCGAATCTGTATCCAGTTCGGTCGGAGGCCTTTGCCCCGGCACACCAGTGAGGATGAGAGTGCCGTTGGGTCCCAGCGCTTCCAGAGCCGCGGAGGCGAGGGGTGAGACACCGGTCGCTTCGAAGATGATGTCGATATTACCGGTCTGAGCGCCGATCTTTCCAATGGGATGATCTTGTGCAGACAAATACGTCGCGCCAAAGGAACGAACGAGTTCCCCGCGTTCGCTATCCGACGGTTCACGCGAGTAGACGTACGTCTCAAATCCTAGTGCAACACTTCCCATCGCTCCGAGAAGTCCGACCGGGCCGGCTCCGAGCACGAGACCGCGCACGTGACTCAACTCATACGGCAACCGCTGCTGGATATCGCGCATCTGCAAGGCCGCCTTGGCGACCACGGTCAGCGGTTCCACCAATACGGCCACGTCGGCCAGCGCTCGGGGAACTGGAATGAGATACTGCTGTTCTTCAACCACGAACTCCGTGAGAAAACCATCGGCATGCTTGATGCCGCGCTCCTGGAAGTCGCCGGATAGGCAGAAGTCCTGTCGTCCGGCTCGACAGGCAAGGCACTTCGCATGGGTGCAAGGACGACGGACCATGGGAACAACCAGATCGCCTGCTTTCACACTCTCGACGTCCGCTCCAACTTCCACCACCTCAGCCAAGGCCTCATGTCCGATGACCAGGCGGTCCGACCCCCGAGGAGGCGCTCCATACTCAAACGCGCAGATCTCCCGGTCGGTTCCGCAGATCCCCACCTCTCGAATATGCAGCATCACCTGAGTCGGGCCGAGAGTGCCAGGCTGAGCTTGCTCAATCAGCCGGACTTTCCGTTCCGAGGGAAACACCGCCAGCGCCTTCATCTGACACCTCCTACCACCGGCTATGGGACTGCGCTTTGGCTGTAACCGTGGCGACAAGAAGCAGATCCGCTACGATGGTCTCCTTATACCAAAGTTCGAGAAGCTTGCTTACTGTCAGAAGTGACAGGCACCCTCCATCTGCTCGCATAACCATGCAGTTGTTCTCGCGACACGGGAACGATTTCACGGACGGACCGCCGCTTCCGGCGACCCGAAGGGGGGATAATCCAACGAGTCCTTCATCTCGGCAATCCTATCCTTCGGGAAATTCGGAAAATACAGGGATTGTTTCGATTTCCAGTCCTCGACCTTGGCCTCGACAGCTCGCGCCCCCTCCTCATCAAGGGGCGGGCCGGGCAATTGATATTCAATCGCTGCGGGAACAGCAAAGCCGGATCCCGCCTCTGCCACCAGATCCATGACTCGAAAGTTTAGATCCTCGGCAACTTCCAGCGATTCCTTATAGTCGGTCACGCCGATATAGGAGAATACTTGCACATTGAAGGAAGAATCCCCGAACCCCCGAAATCGCACATGCAGCGGTTCTTCAAGGACCTTCGGATGCGCATACAGCATCTTGCGGATTTCGACAATAATATAGCGGAGCTGGCGTGGCGTGGTTTCGTACCGCAGTTTGATGAGAGGGTGATACCAGAAGCGGTCGCGCGCGGAGAGATTGTCGATGGGCATGCTCACAAATTTAGCATTGGCAATGCTGATGAGCGACCGCTCCCATGTCCGGATTCGCGTGGCGCCCAGCCCAATCTCCTCCACGGTCCCCATCTTGTCGCCGAACCGGCACAGGTCGCCGATCTTGACCGGCCTGGACATAAACAGAGTCACCGCGCCGAAGATGTTCTCGAGGTTCTTTTGGGAGGCCAGCGCCACGGCAATCCCTCCGATGCTGAACTCGACCAGCAGAGCCGTCACCTCGTAACCGATGTTATCAAGCCAGAGGAACATGACGCCTGCCAGCGCCAAGACCTTGACCACCTTGGCGACAGGCACCAACGACTCGCTCGCTCCACTGAAGCCTTTTCGGTCCAGGTTCACGCCGACCCGATGCTGAACCCAATCCACCAGCCGCGCGAGGAACCATGCGAGAGCGATGACCTGGACCGGTCGAGCCTGTCCTATGGTTCGTGCCGCAACGGAGGATCCCACCATCTCGCCAGTAGTCCTCACGAGCAGCTCCCAGAGGAAGAGCGTCAACGGTCCCGAGAAGAATCTCGCGAAAGTCTTGGCACGCTCGGCGTGGAAGCGACTCACCACGTAGACGACCGACCGCGTGATCAACGCGGCCACCGGGTACAGCACCATGCCAAGCGCAATGAACATCCCCCACAACCAGAGGTGGATCCCAGCACGGACACGTCGAACAGCCATGCAGGAAAGATTCGCTCGAACATCCCATAGCCGAACTCATGGTAGAGCTCCGGAATGTCGGCTACGGTGGCACTGGATATCTTCCAGATATCGACCCCATCTCCGCGCGGCACCCGCTGGAGCAAGATCTCATAGGTCTTGCCTCTGTCGGTAGAGATCCGTCCGACACGATCACGCGCCACGGGAAGATTGTCATCAAGATTGCCTTCCGGGCTGCTGCTGAGAAGATCGAGATCGATCCACAGAACTCGATCGAGCACAATTCTCAACTGACGCGCCAGTTCTTCTCCCTGTTCATGCTCCATCTCCACCGGCAGATTCCTCAGATCCAGATACTCAACGGCTTGCGCATAGTTTCGATTTCTGGCCGCAGTCAGAAACCCGCGTACACTCGACCGTGGCGCTCCACGGCCTAACGGATCATCGGGAGCGGCCAGTTGTGCAGTGTTAGGCTCGGCCGCTTTCGTCTGTCCCTCCTTGGCCTTGCCTCGAAGCAGGTCTCGAATGGTCGGCTCCGATCTACTGGTCTCAGCCAAGGTCTGCGGCGCCTCCCACACGATCACTAGTCCAACGATGGATAGGATCACCAGCGAAGCGAGCCGGCAAATAATCGCGTGATTCCTCATCATCATCCCTCCTTCTCCGTACTAACAGGCTGTTGAAAAACAATTTCGGAGGCCCCTGAAAAGCAATCGTTCGATTGTGTGGAAACACGAGGAAAACCCCGCAGGATGTTCAAAATGGCCGTCCAGCGCGGCCGCAGCGAGGTTCGCGACGCGAAGAATAATGAGCGTCACGTTTGCGGACGCCGGCGAGGCGGTGAGCCGGCAGTGTTCTTCGGGGCGAATCGTCATCATTTTCACCCGCCCGCCCCGAGCCTGCCGAGACAAGCTCTTTTCCCGTGGCCGTACGGTGAGCCTCTGAGCGTCGCGAGAACAAAGCTGGCGGACTTTTTCAACATCCTGCTAAAGGTGTTCTCGTACAGCACTGATCGAACCCGGTTAAAGATCGACCAAGTTGGCCGGCCATGCGGGGAACTATTTTTCTTGAGCGAAGACGGGGAGATCGGCTGTATGGGCTCCAGCCTGATCATCGGAGGGAAGATTTTCACCGGCGAGGTGGAGACGTAGCCGTCTTCATGCGCATCGTGATCGGGGGAATGCCCCCTGAAGGGCCTTGGCCATGGCATGGACGCCCGACAGCAAGGATTCCCCCGGACACATCTGTTCCGGGAGAAGGACCGCGGTCATTGATCGCTTTCCCATGAGGTCAATACACGAGAGGAATCTCTTGGATAGTTCACTGCAGGCTCACCGTTTCGCCGGCGTCCGCGACTGCCGAAACTTGCAATGCTTCTCAGGTCCAGATTGTCAGCTTTTTGATAGATGGAACACGTGCCAGCGCCAGGGGTCAAGCGAGACATACATTCCCGACCCGGTCATTTCCCCTCCGCTTCGGTCATACCGCTGCTCCGAAAAAGCATCCGCCAAACGCCATGTTCCTGCAGCCACCTCGGACCATGGAACCCGGACGCGCGCCTGGACGGAGGCGCCGGAAAAGTTGACGATCACGAGGCACCGCGCGTCCTGTTTTTTCCAACCCCAGGCCAGCAGATTCCCGCAACTCATGTTGTCCGGCCAACCGGTACATTCGCACATCATCCACTCGCCACTCCGAAATGGCTCCTCTGCCGTCTGCTGAAGAAGCGTCTCGTAGAAGTGTTCCAGATCCAGATCCGGAGTTTCCTCCGGCCGTCGCGCGAGAAACACCGTGACTCTCGTTCGTCGCCCCTGGAATTGGCCTTCGTGAAGCAGCTTGGCGCCAGGGAGTGAAAGAACCACCACCGCCGCCGCGCGATGCTTGTCCGGCGGAAACGTCGCAGCAGCTCTGGGCTCGTCGTGATTTTCGAGAAAGCGCACCAGCCGACGCTCGAACTCCGGATCACCTTGCAGGTGCTGCCGCACCGGCTCCACGTCCCCATGCTCCATCCGGTCGTAGAGACGCTTGTCGTAGCAATAGTCGAATCCTTGCTGTTGCAGCTCCCACTCGAGGTCCCAGTAGGCCTCGGCCATGAAAACGAACTGACGATGTGTTCTTTTCACCGTGGCAATGAGGTCGGTCCAATACTCGGTCGAAGGTTTCGAACCAGCCCGCTTTCCCCAGGTCCGTTCAAAGATCGAGTTGATGAACAGCATGGCCATATCGCAACGGACGCCGTCACATTGATCCGCGAGATTCGAGACGGTCTCGACCGCGGCCCGGCGCAACCCCGGATCGAAGGCATTGAGCTGCAGAACATCCGGCCAGGCCGGGAAGTATGGATCTCGACCGCACGCGTACACCTGACCGGCTCTTTCCAGAAACGATGCGGGGTCTCGTTCCAGATCCGAACGGTCGCCGCGCACGAAGTATTCCGGGTGCTCATCGACCCAGGGATGATCGGGAGCCACATGGTTGGGCACAAAATCGAGCATGAGGCCGAGCCCCCGTCCGGCAAGCTGCTTCCGCGCCTCGGCCAGCCCGTCCGGCCCGCCCAGCGCCTGCGTCCACCACGTAGCGGCGGACGCAGTAGGGGGACCCTACAATATCGCGGTCCATGACATCCGGAAGAGCTCGGCGGCAATCCGTCATCAGAGAAGGATTGGCTCGCGCGATCGCCAGACCGGCAGGGCTCCGCTCCCAGACGCCCATGAACCAGACGGCATCGACGCGAAGGCGAGCAATCGCGTCCCATTCCTGCTTCGGCACGTTCTTCAGCGTGATGGGACGGCCGGATTTCCGACTCAGTTCGCCGAGCCAGACCCACGTGTTGATTTCATAGATGCGCGGATGTGCAGACCAAGCCATCGCCTTCCCTCCCTTCAACCTTTCCGATTGTCCTGATGGTACGCAGAGGTTTTTCCGCCTTCCAGAAGCTTCTTCGGATCGATCATGCCGAACAGTTCGATCAGCTTCGCCACGCAACCGGTCCAACCGGTCTGATGGCTTGCGCCAAGGCCGGCGCCGTTGTCGCCATGGAAATATTCATAGAAGAGTAGGTTGTCACGCCAGTGAGGGTCGGTTTGAAATTTGTCCGCCCCGCCGAATACAGGACGGCGACCCTTGGCATCCTTGAGAAAGATCCGCGTGAGCCGCTCAGAAATCTCTTTGGCCACCTCGAACAGATTCATCAGACGACCGGAGCCGGTGGGACATTCCACCTTGAACGTATCTCCATAATACAAATAGAACTGAACGAGCGCTCGAATGATGAGCACATTGACCGGAACCCAGACCGGTCCCCGCCAGTTGGAGTTGCCGCCGAACATGCCAGTGTCTGATTCAGCCGGTAAGTACCCGACCCGATACTCCTGGCCGTTCACGTGAAACACATAGGGGTTCCGGTCATGGAGCTTTGAAATCGAACGAAGCCCATAGGGACCCAAGAACTCGTCTTCACTGAGCATGATGCTGAGGATGCGGCGGAGGCGCTCCGGAGTGACGAGAGCCATGATTCCCCGTTCCCCCACCCCGAGATGTCCCGGCCCGGTAGGATGAATCCACTGCAACAACTCGGGCATCCTTTTGGTTCGCTCCCCGATTTGCCGTCGCGCATGCGGTACCCGCTCGCGTTGCCACGGCTCAATGACCGTCGTCGCGCAGAGAGGCAACAGACCAACCATCGACCGTACTTTCAGGTGGGTCGCGCTCCCGTCCGGGAGACGGAGGAGATCATAGTAGAAGCCGTCCTTTTCATCCCACATCCCATCCCGCCCGGCGCCATTCATGCCAGCCGCGATCCACAGGAAATGTTCAAAGAACTTGGCGGCCATGTCGTCGTACATGGAGTCATGAGCAGCCAGCTCCACAGCCAGTTCCGCCATATTCTGGCTAAACAGGGCCATCCATGCCGTGCCGTCGGCCTGTTCCAGATGGCCGCCCGTCGGCAGCGGCGCGCTGCGATCGAACACGCCGATGTTGTCCAGGCCAAGAAACCCACCTTCGAAGACGTTCTTGCCATTGCGATCTTTGCGGTTGACCCACCAGGTGAAATTGAGCGTGAGTTTTGAGAAGGCTGTCTTGAGAAATTCGATGTCCGCTTCGCCGCGACGTCCGACATCCAGCCGGTGGAGGAAGAGCGTGGCCCAGGCATGGACCGGAGGGTTGACGTCGCTGAAATTCCATTCGTATGCCGGAACCTGTCCGTTGGGGTGCTGGTAATGGCCGGTGAGCATGAGTTTCAACTGGTCGCGAGCAAAGTCAGGATCGACGACGGATAAGGCCGTTGTATGGAACGCCAAATCCCATGCGGCATACCAGGGATATTCCCACTTGTCCGGCATGGAGATGATGTCCTCGTTCACCATGTGGAACCAATCGCGGTTCCGGACTACATTCGTCCCCTTTTGTAACGGATGAGCTTGATGTTCCTCGAGCCACCGGTCGGCATCGAAATAATAGTATTGCTTGCTCCAGAGCATTCCTGCGAGGCCCTGGCGCATGACGTTGGCGCGATCCGGATCGGCCTTGACGGAGGCCGGGATCACGGCGTCATAGAACTCATCCGCCTCCTTTTGGCGTGTTTTGAATTGGGCGTCGAACTCCCCGAATGGATCTCGCAGTTCGGTAGGTGCGGCTGCGGTCAGCCGGAGGCGGATCGTCTGCTGGCTGCGCGAATTGATGGCCAATTGGTAATGAGCCGAGGCCTTTGTCCCTGTCGCCTCGGGATTCACGGCAGTCTTTTGACCATGGACCACGTAGTCATTGATCCCGTCCTTGACGTAGGGTCCGTGATTCGAACCGCCGAAGAGGCGGGCATTGTTGGTTTCGTTCTCGGCAAACAGCAGCGGACCTGCCCCTTCGCAATAGAGATAATAGTCAGGGAGAGATTCCTGGAACAGCGGATCCGTATGGTGGGCATGAACGACAGCGCCTTTTGTCCCCTTCACCGATTTGAGTACCGGCTTCATCCCGCCCTCGGCGTTGGACCAGGTGTTGCGAAACCAGAGTGTGGGTAAGACATGCAGCGCAGCCTTCTCAGGACCGCGGTTGTGGATCGTCACCTGAATCAGCACATCGTTCGGCGCGGCCTTGGCATATTCCACAAAGACATCGAAGTATCGGTCTTCGTTGAACACGCCGGTATCGAGCAGTTCATATTCCATCTCCTGGCGCGACCGGCGGCGGTTTGTGGCGGCCAGATCGCCATAGGGAAAGGCGGCCTGCGGATATTTGTACAGGTACTTCATGTAGGAGTGCGTCGGCGTGCTGTCGAGATAAAAATAGTATTCTTTGACGTCCTCTCCATGATTGCCTTCGCTGTTGGTCAGGCCAAAGATTCGTTCCTTGAGGATAGAATCTTTTCCGTTCCAGAGCGCAAGGGCGAAGCAGAGAATTTGATGGTCGTCCGAGATCCCTGCCAATCCGTCTTCGCCCCAGCGATAGGCGCGAGATCTGGACTGTTCGTGGCTGAAGTAATCCCAGGCGTTGCCGTCTGTACTATAATCCTCTCGTACCGTCCCCCACTGCCGCTCGCTCAGGTACGGACCCCATTTCTTCCACGCAGCCGTCTGCATTTTGCTTTCCTCTAGACGACGATGTTCTGACGTCTGTGTCATGCGATACCTCCCTTATGCCCATTCCCCTGTTTATATTTTGATGTGGATTTGCATCGGATTGTACACGTGCAAGCACCGCTCAGTCAGGCGTGGATCCATCCTGGCTGCGTACCGAGTACAACCATCATTGGCTCCACGGCCACCGCCAGTTTCTACCACAAGATTGAGTAATCAACTACTGTCAAATCTGACAGGTACGGAGAGGGGACAGAAGGGCTTCACCGGTGCCCAGACTGCCTCACAACGAATCTGCGTGAACCGGCGTTAGGGGGCACGCAGCGGTTGCGATAACGCGATCAAGGATTTACCGACGGTGTTCCTGTCCTGGTCTGCAAGAAGAGTGTATTCCTTCTGTGCAAGCATCGAAAATTCCTGTCGGCGATCAGGAGCGACCGCGAGCAGAACGCTAAGGGCCTCAAGGTATTCGCCCTGGCCCCTCGCAAGGTCGACCTTCAAGTTGTCCATATTGGTCGCGACGAACACGTCGACTTTGTGTTCCGCTTTAGGCAGCCCGTCGCGGCCATACCAGTCACCGGGAGTTGTTGAAGACAGAAATTTCTCCACCGTTTCCGTGACAGTGCACCCACCGAAATAGAAGCTCACCAATAGAATACCGATCATGTGCAGTATGGTGTCTCTAGTAAATGGCATGGCAGTTCTCCTTTGGCTTACCGGTTTGGCTTCCATCGATTAGTTGCTTGTCCATATACTTCATAACCGAGTTTCTCCCCTGGTATCGCTCCCCCCGTATGAGGTTGTCAAGAATCTTGTTGAGCTGGCCTAATCGGTCACTCATCGGTCAGTTGACCAGCGGCACGACATCGGCCAGGTTGGCTTCGATCGCGGCGTCGAGTTTCTGCTCGAGTTGGAACAATCTGGCAACCGACCTACCGGGCAAGATCTGTCGGAACCGCGCCACGTACAGATATAGGAGCTGAACCTTCGCCTCCTTGATTTGGAGAAATTCATCGAGGAGGTCCCGTGCCTGCTGATCGGTCAAATTGTCGGAATTCGCGGCATAGTGTTTGAGCAACCGGACCAAATTGTCGTTCATCCGGGCGGTATCTGCACGATACTCTTCGTACAGGGACCAGAATGGCTGTTCCTCGTGAGGGGCCAAGTAAAGGAAATCGCGGACGGCTTCTACATGCATGCTCTGTATTTTCGCTCGCTTGGCATCCAACAGACTGGCCCCTTCGGTCGAGAGCGCGGTGCTCCAGGAAAACAACCCCGTCAAGAAGACACCGACCACTATTATGGTACGAGACCCGTACTGCATCGTCACGACCATCACCTATCTTATCAGCGGAACTTTGGCGGCCAGATCGTAGCGGACGACGGCATCCATCTTGTTTTCCAGTTGGAATAGCCTCGCGACCTGCTTCGGCGTCAGGATCTGCCGGAACTTTTTCAGGTACGCGTACTGAGTTTGGATGGTCTCTTGCTGCCACTTCAGATATTCATCCAACAAATCATTGGCTTGACTATCCGAAAGAATGCCGTGACTCTCGATCAGGGTCTCCATGTTCGTGAGCATGCCATCGCTCGCCCTCGCTACGGCATGGCGATAGTCCCCATAGACGGGCCAGAACGCATGGCTCTGCGACTCGTTGAGATCCATGAATTTGGCGACGATCGCCTGCCTCTCTTTTTGAACGGCCGATCGCGTCAACTCCATACTCGACCAGTCGGCGGCCATCAGCTGGTTGCCGAGCACCAGCATCAACGCGCCACAACCTGCCAAGACTCCATACTTTCCGTTGAACATCCCCGTCGCCTGTGTTCCAACGTGACTTATTGCGGCTGCTCGAGCGCCTCGCCCAGGCCGAGGTCGACTTCGCCTTTTTCATCGAACGGCAACTTGAAGCTGCTGGGCGCCTCCACGAAGGCAGTCCCTTTGAGGCGATAACGAATCTTGCCGGCCCCCGCCTTGTTCAGTTCCTGAAACTGGCGGAGAAAACTGGAGATGCCGGTGATCACTTCGACGTTCATGACCTGTGAGCCGAACCGGGGAATGGTGACCTTCTCCCCTGACATCCCATTTGCAAATTCCCGCTCGTTCAGATCGATGTCGAACCGTATTCCGTTGATGCCCAAATCCTTCTCGTTCGGATTTTGGATACGAAGCTGCACGTCGAAGCGCTGTTCAAAAATAGCGAAGTCCTTCGGCGCAATGTTCGCAATAGAAATCTTCGGCGGCTCGATCTCGGGCGGCACGGTCGCGCAGGCCGCCAGTAGCAGCCCCGCGACGAGGAGTGACCACTTGGAGAATCTACCTGCGCGTGTGGGCTTGTTCATCTTCTGTCACCTTTCAGGCGTCGTAACCGCACCCTGCATCCGCTGGATGGTCTTGGTTATTTCAGTACCGCCGCCAGCGCATTCTTGACCGGATCGCCCCCCATCTTTCCGGCAAAGTCCGATAGGAGACTGGAAAACTTGTCCACCATCCCAGACTGCATCCCCAGGCGCTGGAAGGCGGACTGTAACCCGGCCTTATCGCCGATCGGCCCGGTGACGGCCCCAAGGTCCTTCGCCGCTTTCATATAGGTATCGGATCCCGGAATGGCCTTGGACAGCGCGTTGAAATCCATGCTCGACATCTTCTCCTTCGCCAACGTGAGTTCGGACCCGACCCCTCCCATCGCTTGATTGTTCGTCACTCCCAATTGGCTCGTGATCATCTTCATCAGCGCATCCGACCCGCCCATCGACTGCATCTCCGCACAACCGGACACGAGGAATGCCACAAGGACCACCGCCGGTGTCATGGATATTTTGTTCAGCATCGGATCTCCCTCCTGGTTGTTGCACGCGGCAACCGGTTCTTGGTGAACCTCACCCTGCAACGAATCCCCATCAAGAGCGTCCATTATGTACACATGCACCGTAGAGGGGAACTGTCAGAATTGACAGGTGGGCGAAACCACTCCCTTTGTCTCGACCGACATCGAAACGCAGGGGCCTTCAAGGCCCCTGCGACCATCTTGCTGGCTTCACCCACCGGATGGGAGCGTATAACCACGCAGATTGCCCTGGCTGGCCTGTCAGCATTCCACCACCGCTGCGCGATGACGACGCCTGCGAGCTGGAGACACGTGTAGGCAGCCGTCCATCATGGAAATAGGCGGGGGACCTTGATGCCGCAGAGCACACAGGTCTTGATGGGAACGAACTGAGACCGCATCAGGGCGACGGGTCCGTTATCAGCATGCATAGCGCATGGTATCCGTTGCGCTACGGAGGGACACTTGCTCTCAGACTCTATTAAGAATTGCGTGCATGAGAAGATCGGTTTGAACATCTCAGGGTAACGATGAGCTCCATTGTTCTAAGAATCTGGTACGTGCATTGCGTCAACCCCCAAGTTAGTTAGGACATCTCGTGCCTTTATTACGGCCAGAGCTTTTTGATTAAGAAAATGCCTGCAGCTGCGCTCAGGGTCATCGTAATGACCATCACGTAGTTCATTGCTCAATCCCTTTCTAGTTAGCGATCGTCTATGGGCGATCTTGTCACAGTACACAGCAGCACGTGATGTGCTGAACACGGCATACACGAGGTGCACCATACCAATTCTTCAAGAATCGATCTTCAAGAGAATCGACAAGGCCTCCTCTTTTGACAGATGTCATTTGCCGATATTCTCATATACCGTGTCATGCGAGTCGGCAGCTCTGGGTGCTGCCTCATGGATGTCGAAGATCCCCTGATGATTTCGTCCGGAGAGGCGGTTCGATGCGTGGTCTCATCTTGATAATCGACGATGATTTCCAGATCCCGGGAGTGTTGCGCGCTCGGCTGAATACGATAGGGTTCTATGTCGTCTGGGTGCATGTCGTCACGATCCTAGGAAATCAGTGGGTGAAGAAATCCAAATTCGAGGGCATCATCTTGAATTTCGACATGCGGCATCATGATGGAATGGCTGTGCTCGAAAGCCTCCACAAACAGGGTGTCGAGACCCCCATGATTGTCGTGTCCCACGCATCACCTCGCGAGCGGTTGGAAGAAGCGGTTCGAAAGGGCGCCCACGATTATATTGTGAGCCCGTTTGATACCGAGCTATTGCGGGAGAAATGCCTTCGACATTTCCAGGTGCCGGACGCGACGCCCTGCCAGCCACCTTCGCAGCAAGGGAGGGTGCAACTATGATGCACGTGGCCGATGAATACGAACGTCTCTTCGTCCGCATCTACCTCGGTCTGTGCCTGCTCGGGTTAACGTCGCTGTTGACGATGTGCAGCGCATGAAAACAGCGGGCGGGTCACGATCGAGAACGCACTCGAAGGGGGGCAATTGACGATCGTCACACGGCAGAGGTTGTCGCCTCGGCTCGCTGCAGTTGTAAGGGACCTCGCCAGCGCCACTCCTTCCACAACGGAGCAAGCATGCCGCTTCTCACCGCGATCACGACGGCATTCACGAGGTCATCGGTGTAGAGCTTCTTCTTGATGCGCTGCAGATGCATCCGCACCGTGCGCTCGCTGATACCCTGCGCGGCGGCAATCTGCTTGATGAGCTCTCCCATTGCGCGACGCTCCAGGATGGCTCGCTCGCGCTCCGTAAGCAGAGGCCGAGGGCACGCTCGCTTGAGCGCCTGTGCCAGAAAGGGCACGATGGTCTCGAATCGCTTCACGTGCGCGCGACAGCTCTCTTCGGACGCCATGTTGAGAACAAAATAGATCCACAGGTCCTGGGTGAGTAACCCCCCGGAGAATGAATATTCCAGCTTCAGGCTTTTGAGCCGCACGAGGAGTTCAGGATCAAACTGGTTTCTCGCTCGCCTCGCGACATCGAGCCAGACTTGAGTCTTGTTCGTTCGGAGCCATTCCTTGAAGACCGGGCTCTTCCACAACAGGCCCCTCGCGAGAAACCAGCGCAGGAGATCGACGGGGAAACTATGATTGAAGATGAAGCCGATGGTCGCACTCGAGGGATACCCCCATCCGCAGAGGAGGTTCTTATAAGGGAGAAGGGTCTCCAGCGAAGCAAGAAGCTCACGAAATTGTTTCGGTGTACGGCATCGAGCTGCGGAGGCCTTCAGCTCGTGGAGGGATACCGTGTGCTGAGAAGACCGGGAATGCCGTTGAAGGCCTCGCGTGGCAGTCGGGATTGGTGAAAAAGAGCCGGGGTTCATCCCTACCTCCTCTTATGCCGGTTATGCCGGAGGATGATACCTCCTCTTTTGACAGATGTCACTCCCCGATTTTCTCATATACGGTGTCGCCTGGGTCTGAATCTGAGGGGCTGGCTCATGAATGGTGGAAAATCCCCTGATAGTTTCACCTAGGAGACAGCCTGCAATGCGACATCTCATCTTAGTGATCGACAATGAATTCGAGATCCCGGGAGTGTTACGCGAAGGGCTGACTCCTATAGGGTTTGATGTGGTCTGGGTCAATGTTGTGGCTATCCTGGGCAATGAATGGCTCAAGAAAACCCAATTTGAGGGCATCATCTTGAATTTCGACATGCGGGATCATCCCGGAATGGCCGTGCTCGAAAGACTCCACGAACAGGGTGTCGAGATCCCCGTCATTGTCATGTCCTCCCTGTCACCTCGCGAGCGGTTGGAAGAGGCGGTTCGAAAGGGCGCCCGAGACTATATTGTGAAGCCGTTCGACACCGCCCTGTTACAGGAAAAATGCCTTCGGCATTTCAGCCCACCGTCATCATGATGTCCGGCACCGGATCGCGCCGCAGCTGTGCCAAAGCGAAATGGCAGGCCGTCTCTCCCGATCGCGTACGGCGGAATAGGATGCCTCCTCTTTTGCCAGATGTCATTCGCCCATGTTCTCAGATACCGTATCGCTTGGGCGCTGATGGCTCGGACGGGTCTGCCCCCTGAATAGTCGAAGATCCCCCTGATAATTTCGCCTGGGAAACTGCTTCAATGCGACATCTCATCTTAGTGATCGACAATGAGTTCCAGCTCCCGGGAGTGTTGCGCGAAGGCCTGGCTCCTATAGGGTTTGATGTGGTCTGGGCCAATGTTGTGGCTATCCTAGGCAATGAATGGCTCAAGAAAACCACATTCGAGGGCATCATCTTGAATTTCGACATGCGGGACCATCCCGGAATGGCCGTGCTCGAAAGACTCCACGAACAGGGTGTCGAGATCCCCGTCATTGTCATGTCCTCCCTGTCACCTCGCGAGCAGTTGGAAGAGGCGGTTCGAAAGGGCGCCCGCGACTATATTGTGAAGCCGTTCGACACCGCTCTGTTACAGGAAAAATGCCTCCGGCATTTTCAGCCCACCGTTATCATGATGTCTGGCGACCGATGGCGGACCAGAGATTCCTCCATGTGAAGCAAGTGAAGCCCCAGCCCTGGCCTTGATTACTACCCACCGAAAGAACACTTTCGACGAAAGGTTGTGTCCATGAACGCTGAGGTCCCACCCGGGACAGTCCCACCACTTCGCATTTTGCTGGTGGACGATTTCCATCCCTTCCGACGGACCGTAGAGCGCATGCTCAAGCCATTTCCGTCTCTCCACCTGATCGGAGAGGCCGCCGATGGGCTTTCCGCCGTTGAGATGGCGCTCGCCCTCCGTCCCGACATCATCGTGATGGATGTCCAGATGCCTGGACTGGACGGCATTGAGGCCACCCGACGCATCAAGGACAAACTCCCTCAGGTATGCGTGATCGGCATGTCTGCCCTAAATCACCCCATGGTAAATGAAGCGATGCTGGCAGCAGGAGCCTCAACATTCGTCCCCAAATATTGTGCCATCACCTTGCCTCAAGTCATTGAACACCTCACCGGAAGGCGCCTGGGCGATCACGATTTAGCTGAATGAACCCCTTCATCGAGAGGACTGGCCTCCCTCGATTGTTTCAAGAGACCAACGGAATGTTGCGGGCCAAGTCGAGCCGCAAGAGAGATCGGATCTTCGTTTCAATCTGCAGATAGCGGGCAACCTTCGTTGCCGGCAGTACCTCGCCGAATTTGCCGGCATAGGATTTTTTCAACGCCACCTCCCCCTCCTCCACAGTCAAGGCTTCGTCGAGCAATTTCGCCGCCGTCTCATCGGGGATGGGCCCCTTCCTATAGGCGTCCGCGTACTCCGTGATCGTGCCCGCGAGGCGTTGATTGAGCTGATCCAGCTCCCGTTGATACTCCTCGTACAGCGGCCAGAACTTTGCGGATTCGGCATCCGTAAGATCCATGTTTTGCGCGACGAGCAGCTTTTTATCCGCTTTCACCTTGTCCAACAGGATCTGCATATTCGTTGTCCCTGCAGGCTGATTGCTAACACGGGCGCTCGGCTTGCTGGCCGCTGTCGCGGTACCGCTAGGCTTGGCCTGCTGTTGCTCTGACGCACAGGCCTGGCACAACACCACACTCATAAAGATCGCTGCAAACCTAATGAGTCTCATTGCGTCCTCCTTTTCGTTGGTTTCAATTGGATGCCACCTGTTTCTGAATCACCACTTGAACCCGATATCCAGCTTGACCGTCGTGAAACCTGGGGTGCCGGTGTAGGAGAGGTCCACCCACTGCTGTCTCACGCCTGCGCGCAAGAAAAACGAGCGGTTGATGTCCCATCGCAGACCTCCGCCGACCCCATAGCTGAGAAATGTGTCGGACTTAGTCGGCTGAACCCCGCCGCATACCTGGCCGAACCAGGGATCCCAATAGCACCCGATGACGGGAGGGCCAGAGGCGATATCGGTGTTGATGTGAGTTCCGCCGACATTCGCATCGACGTACGGGGTCAGTGGACCTTCGAGAAAGTTGTAGGTCACCGCAAAGGCGAACGTATTGGTTTGGATCGTCCCGCTAATCGACCTGGCCGGCAAGGCATTGCCGGCGGCCGGTTGGACGAGGGCCTGGTAGTCGGGCTGGCTCCAGGAGAACAGGCCCGCCAGATTCCAATGGTCATTCAGGTTGTAGCCGATCTGAACCCCAAAGCCGAAGGTGTCTTCAATCTTGGCAGTGGTTCCCCCCTCGAACCCGAGATTCTTCGTCAGAGTATACTGGGGAGACAGTATGATTTCCCACAGTCCCTTCCGGTAGGATTCCGTCGCCTGGGCGGAAACATTCACTGGACCCAACACGAGATGTATTGCGACAACTGCGGCTCCTATGGTTCTAAGTCTTCTCATCCATCTTGCCTCCGATTGAAAGGAATAGTCAGGGGTTTCGCCTCGGTGCAGCCTACACTGCAAAATGATTACTTCTGGGTCTTTTCCGGCTTGATGGGTTTTCCAGTATTTTCCTTGTCTTCTTGCGGAACGGCTTCCCGAATCAGGTTGTTGAGAAACTGATTCACCGGCGTATATTTGGAGCCCGTCCTCCTATGCAAGAAATCCGAAAGGATGCTGCCCCAGGCAACGCGGGAGATATCCTCCAGGTACACGGGGTCTTGCGACACCGCCTCGCCTTCCATGGTGGCCTCCGCCATGGAGGCCCACACAAGGTCGCCGGTCTCGGCGTCCCACATCGACAATGACAGCCGCATGATACTCGAGCGAGTCTGCGTAACCCGCACATTAGCCGCGGGGAAGGTCCAGCGGTCCTGCATGATTTGGTGGAAGTCCGCCAAGCGGGGTTGGAATACATAGCGCGCGCCGATGGCGGCAGCGATTTTTCGCAGAGAATCGCGATCGAGGATGCTGGTCAGCTCGTAATCGCTCCGCATTCGGCTGTATTCTGCAGCTAATCCCTGCCGGTTGATGCGTGTCGCCGCTTCCCGCGATGGAATAATCTTCCAGTCCGGCCCGACCTTGTGAAGAATCTCGTCGAGATAGTAGGTTAACGCGACCTCATTTCCTCGAAAGGCGGGAGGGCCCAGGGCCGAGAACACGGCCACCGGGTGCTGTTCCAGGTTGTCGGGATCCAACCCTGGAGACATCTGAGTCGAATTGGTACGAACAAGCCAGCCCCCATAGAGAGAACTCGAGCAGCCGCTGAAGATCAGCATCACTGCGACCAGGCCGGCCATTCCTGCCGATCGGAAGTGTGGGAAAGCCATCCGCGTGGCCAGGTGATTTCCGGCGCACGCTTTCATAGCTTGTCTGTGATGGCCAGCATGACAACCAAATTCTTGAGTGCGAACAGGAAACGATCGGATAGTCTCACACGCCACCCGCGTTAGGGAACTGTCAGAAGTAACAGGTGTGCGGGTGAAGCCGGATCCCGAATGTCGCATCCGCATGGCAAGCTTGAGGCCTTTCAAATTCCTGATCCGAGCCTTTGGAGAACGTACGGTCCGACGCAGGAGGTTGAGCAATTATCTTGTTTGGATCCAGTTCCCGGCGGACTACCCACGACGAATCTGTCGGCTATACACCTGTTAATTTTGACAGTTGCATGCTGACGAGCACTTGGACAGACTACGGCTACAAGTCAGTGCTGATCGACCATGTGGAGGGCAACATGAAGAGACAAGCCATGATATGCCAAAGATAGAAAGACTCCATCCCGCGCTGGATCGGCTGATTGCACCCGATGCAAAGATCGAGATCCTTGCGCAGGGTTACGACTGGAGTGAAGGTCCGGTCTGGGTGAAGAACGGTGGCTTCCTGCTGTTCTCGGACGTCCCGCAGAACGTGATCGTGAGGTGGAAGGAAGGCGAAGGCGCGAGAGAGTGGTTGAAGCCGTCGGGCTACACGGGCCGTGAACCACGCGGCGCCGAGCTGGGCTCCAACGGCCTGGTGATTGACCATGAGGGACGGCTGGTCATCTGCCAGCACGGTGATCGCCGGATCGCGCGAATGGAGGCGCCGCTGTCGGCGCCGGCGCCGAGGTTCTCGACCATCGCGGATCGGTACGAAGGAGCGCGTTTGAACAGCCCGAACGACGCAGCGTTCCACCGAAACGGCGACCTCTATTTCACCGATCCCCCGTACGGGATGGTGAAGCAGTTCGAGGACCCGGCGCGCGAGATTCCGTATCAGGGTGTCTTTCGGACGCATCGCAACGGCTCGGTGGGTCTGCTCACGCGGGACATGACGAGACCGAACGGGCTGGCCTTCTCGCCCGACGGGAAGACGCTGTACGTCTCGCAGTCCGATCCGGCCGCGCCCATCTGGCGTGCGTTTGACGTGCGTCCGGACGGTTCGCTGGGAGCGAGCCGCATTCTGTTCGATGCACACTCGCTGGCGAAGACTCGCCACGGACTGCCCGATGGCCTGAAGGTCGATACGGAGGGCAACTTGTTCGCGACAGGTCCGGGCGGCGTCTTGATCCTGACACCCGACGGCAGACACGTGGGGACGATCCTTACCGGGCAGGCCACGGGGAATTGCGCATTCGGAGACGATGGCCATACGCTGTACATGACCGCCGACATGTACGTGATGCGCGTCCGGCTGAAAGCGAAAGGGCTCGGCTTCTAAGATCGCTGCTCACCGCCCGCACCGTCGTCATCGGCAACCTCCGGCAGTGGGGTTGGCTGGCGCGTGACAAACGAAGATGTACCATTTACAGTAACATGGGTGGGAACATTGGAGACATAGCGCGCGTGACATGGCTATGACTGCAGTAATCGGGGCAAGCCTCCTCCTGTTCGGTACCATCATCGCATCAGATCATGCCTTCGCGCAGCGCAACGAGATGCCGCCGGGCTATCCACAGTCGCTTGAAGGAGATCTGCGGGCGCTGCTCGGCAGAGTGCAGGAAGGCAATCCATCACCGGAGTTGCTCGTCCGACTGGCGGAAACGTATTTCGATCTTGCCGACGACTTGCTGACAGACAAGGCGAAACGGCTGGCGGCATACGACGCGGGCGCGAAAGCGGCCAAGCAGTCCTTCGAGATCGACGATGCCAATGCCGACGCACATTTTTTCCATGCAGTGAATATTGGAAGCGCGGCGCGTCTCCAGGGGGTCACGAACGCCGCGCTGACGGTGAAAGACATCAAGCACTGTGCATTGCGCGCGATCGAATTAGATCCCAAGCATTCCCAAGCGTTACAGATGATGGGCGGTCTCATGATGGAGCTTCCCTGGTTCCTCGGCGGAAGCGAGAAGAAAGCCCAAGAGTATCTGGAACTGGCGATCACCGTTGACGGGAACTTTGCGAATGCGCGCATGATGCTGGCTACACTCTACAAGAAACAGGGCAGGGTCGAAGAGGCTAGAAAACAGTTGACCGCTGTGATCCAAGCCGAACACCCGCACTATCGCTACACCTGGGAACGGAAATACAAGCCGGAGGCCGAACGGATGTTAAGAGAGCTGCCCACACACTGATGTCTCGCGACTCCCGTTCCATAAGTGTTCCCTTCGCATTGGCTTCGTCGAGCGCCTTATCCAATTCCCCGATATGCTGGCGCAGTCAGTTAACCTGCTTCACCAGCGGCGCACTCCATGGCCGTCGAGCCCTAGCAGGCTGTTGAAAAACTATTCTGAACCTACTCGGTAGGGAAAGTGGAACTGGCCGTGGTGCCTACTGGAGATGCCCGCAGGGTGTTCAAAAAGACCGTCCTTTTCACCCGCCCAACCCCGGCGCGCCAAGACGCGCCGTTCCGCAGGCGCGGCCGGAGCGAGGTCCGCGACGTGAAGAATAATGCACGTCAAGTTTGACCCGAACGGCAGTGTCTTGAGGCGAATCGTAACCCCGATCTCACCCGCCCACCCCGAGCCTGCCGAGACAGGCTCTTTTCCCGTGGCCGTACGTTGAGGCCTCGAGGCAGACGCGCCGAGTATGCGCGTCAAGTCTGTGAACGCCGCTCGAGATAGTGAGCGCTCAGTGTCTCTGAGCAATGCGAGAACGATGCTGGCGGGTCTTTTTCAACACCCTGCTAGGCGAAGGGAATTGGCTTATCGTTGGGCTTCTATGCCGTTGACATGTGGTGCACATGCAGATATGCTGTGGCCATGCCTAAGATGATTCAACTTCGTCACGTCCCGGATGACTTGCATCGGAAACTCAAGGCGCGAGCGGCTCTCGCAGGGTTGCCGTTGTCTGACTACCTCCTTCAAGAAGTCCGGCGCGTCGCGGAGCGGCCGACAATCGCTGAATTGAGAAGTCGTCTTGCCCAGCGCCCGTCTATCAAACCCACGGTTTCTCCGGCTAAGGCTGTCAGAGCGGAGCGAGAAGGTCGGTGATCGTCGTTGATGCCTCGGCCGTCATCGAGGTGTTGCTGAATACTCCTACCGGAAATCGGATGGCCGAACGGTTTTTCGACCCCGATGAAACCCTTCATACACCCCATCTTCTCGATGTCGAGGTCGCACAGGTCCTTCGCCGATATACGCGGACCGGTGAACTTGACGCCGCTCGGGGGCTCCAGGCGCTCGAAGATCTTGCCGATTTTCCACTGACCCGATACCCTCATGATCTCTTTCTGTTGAGGATCTGGGAACTGCGTCATAATGTCACAGCGTACGACGCCGTTTACATCGCCCTCGCCGAAGCGCTTGGGGCACCGCTGTTGACTCGTGATGCGGCGCTCGCCTCTGCTCCCGCGAATCACGCGCGGATCGAACTCATGTGACACGTCCGCCCTCCTCACATTGTCTCGCTCCTCACTTTCTGGACGCGCCCGGTCAAGCCGGCAAGTGGACCGGCGGTTCTCCCTTGACTCATGGCATTGTCCCGACGGCCCGCACAAGCCGAAAGTTGAAATCAAGGGAACTGGGTTACAACAGGAAGCAGCGGGGGCTTCGTGGGAGCGCCTCCGCGACATGACATACGAAGAGCGTGGCGGGTAGTCGCCGTCGAGAGTCCGTTATTTTCCCGTTCCAATATCCTTCATCAGCCGTTGAAAATCCTGATTCTTGGTGATCAATCGCGAAGGGGCAGCCAGCAGCCGATCAACCTGCTCATCCGTCAGGTGGAGCGTCGCGGGGATCCTCATCAAGTACTCCTGCTCGACCGTGTCGTCCAACGCCCCGAGGCTCGCATCGATGAAATACACCTCCGCGTCCGGTGTCAGAATGGTCTCTGTGCCGCGAGGCCGGCTACGAAGTTCCTTGCGCCAGGTCTCGACGACAAAGCGAAGGATCAAGAGCGTATCCATTGAATACCGGCTGAGTTGATAGCCGTACCGAGGATCTCACTGCTTCAATGGCGCATTGAGAGTCGGACGCACATATTCACAGTTACGGATACTCAGCAAAGCCAGGATGCACACCAAAGAGACAAGGACAAAGATCCGAGGCGGCGACTCATTGGCAGGAGAATAACTGAATGAGAGCACCCATGGTCCCCGGGCCTCGAAGGCCATGCCCGGCGGGAGTATCGGTCAAGCTGCCATGGTTGAGATTCCTTCATGGCCGGGAAGGATACCGCTGTGCGGCAAACAAACCAACGGGCAGCGGGAAGAGTGTTCTTCCCGCTGCCCTTGCGATCCGCTTTGGATTATCGGGCCTGCGGCGTATTTTTTGGCTGCGCGGTGCCCCCACTGTCGAGAATTTGAGATGCCTCCATGTCCTTGCGGGACGCCCCCGGGTAATTGCCATCCGGCCTGGCGACCTTCATCGGTGCATTATTTGCGATGGACACTCGTTCTGCAAAGAGCACGGGATAGTTTCCGACGGTGGCCACCGGCCCGCTCGCGACTACGTGATCACCGGGAGCGGCGTTGGCGGGAACGTTTTCCGCTGTTGCAGGTCCCAGATCGATCAATATCATGCGTCCGGTCTCGCTCTTAATGGCGGCGACGCTATGTTTCTGTCCAGTGCCGCGAATCCGGACATCCATGACTCGATCGAGCCGCCCCTCTGCCATTCTGCGAGGAAGTGCCATTTCCGCTTCCGCTCTATCCAATGTCACGTTGCGGGCCCCGGACCTCACCTGATTGGCCATCAGGACCGAATAGGGACCGATGTGCTCGGTTGGTCCAGTGACCGCGATGCTATCTTCTTTTATAAGGGCCATATCGAGGAGGGGCTGGGTCGGACCGAGATCGACGATGGTCAGGTTGCCCTTCGGAGGCTTGATTTCGACGACCGTATTCTGACCTCCCCTGGTCACGTTCCGCACTTGCTTTACGTGCGTGATGTCTCCCTTGACAACCTCGGTGGAACGAAGATGCGGATCATCGGGCGCCGGTCTGGATGTCATCGTGTACGATGCTTCCCGCTCCTCGTAGTACCAGGGGTCGTCATAATATTGATTGAAGGCCGACCCTTGGCTATGAGGGTTGGATGATTGAGCATCGACGGGATTCGCCGCATCGACGAACTGAACCTTCCCCGAAGTTCTAATCGCGTCGGGCCTAATCTTGTTCTTCGGCTCGATCTTGTTCTTCGGCTCGATCTTGCTCTTCGGCTCGATCTCGGCTCGATCTTGCTCTTCGGCTCGCCTTCCTTCCTTGGCGCCATACCCATAATGGCAGCGGCTTCCGACTTTCGCTCGTAAACCTGCTCGCGACATGACGGTGTGAGCTTGCCTTCGTTGGCTTCAAAACACATTCGGATACGACCGCTGCCAGGCTCAACGCCCTGCGCAGAGTTTCTCAAGCGCGGCGCGACACTCACGATCTATGTAGCCGGGAACGTCTTGGTGTGGGTCGCCTTTCCCCACGGCTGACTGGGCTTCTTTCCCCCCGGCTGGCTGGGCTTCTTTCCTCCCGGCTGGCTGGGCTTCTTTCCTCCCGGCTGACGGGCCTTCATAGAAGTCATAGTACCAATCGTCACCCTTATACTTGTCGGCATAGAATCCGCCGGTGAGGCCGCTGTTCTTCAAGTCTGAACTTCGTGCATCGGTCCGCTGGACACTAGGATCCGCGATGATGGTGTCCTTTTTTTCCGCAAGAGCTACGGTACTACATAGCAAGACCAATCCTGTGGCTATCGAAACGAGCATATGATGAGTTAAACCAGGCATAGATGCCTCCTTCCGTGTTGTTGATGTTCACCTGATCGTCGTCGCTCTAGTCCTAGCAGGATGTTGAAAAAGTCCGCCAGCTTTGTTCTCGCGACGCTCAGAGGACTCACCGTACGGGAAAGAGTACGATTCGCCTCTTCGCTGGCTGCGGCCGCGCTGGACGGCCATTTTGAACATCCTGCAGGGTTTTCCTCGTGTTTCCACACAATCGAACTATTGCTTTTTAGAGGCCTCCGAAATTGTTTTTCAACACCCTGCTAGTGTCCCCATTTTTTCCATGCCGCCGCGTGTGTCATGCGCAGCCTCCATGAAACAGCTTCGGAGGTACTCTTTCGATCGAGACAAATCCGCTTTTCTCTTATATCACTGGGCGACACCAGCCCGCTACTATCAAATTTGACAGGGTGCGGAGAGAAGACTCGGCAGACAAGCGGCAAAAAACAGCCTACGTGGCCCGGAAGGCCGCGACAAGGCGATCAAGGCCGCTCTCTGGTCTTTGACAACGTGATCGCCACCCCGAATCTTGGAAAGTTTTCGTTAGGTTAGGTTGATTTCTATACCGCTTTCCCCACTAGGAAAAAGCCTCCACTAATAGAGTGTCATACATCTCGGATACTGTCAGAATTGACAGGCCGCAGGGAGGGTGTGTCCGAAATTGAACTAAGATTAGGCGCGAATGATCATCGAACATTCCTGCGACGTGTCAGCACGAGGAAAACTCCGGCACTGAGAGCGCATAAATTCGCAAATGCGGCAGCGCGATGGAGGGCAGGTATTCCATGTGGGCGTTGAGGATCCGTTGCAGGGTGAGCACATCCTGTTCCATGCCTGTTGCGATCGCTCCGAACCCTGACGAGCCGGGGTGTGTGATCGTGCTTGCGTGACCCGTAAGTGGCTCGCGCTGGAAGTAGAGGCTCCGCAATGGGTAGGCCGTAGCGAATGTTTTTACGTATTCCCGGCCTTTCAAGCAGCTTCCGCTCCGCGTCTTCGGTTTTCATCATCGTTGATCGGAATGGTTGGCATCTCCTCGACGAGTCTCGCTCGTGACCGTACTCGGGGTCTATGGTTCGAACGGAAACACCTTCTTCCAGTCTTTCTTCATATCCACGACCGTCCAACCCTTGGCGTTGGCATCGTCCAACGCCTTATCCAATTTTCCGATATGCGATGTGCGATCGTAGGCCCATTCGCGCTCCGCGTCCGTGTGATGGACCAGGCCCATGAAGTGCGGTCCCGATCCCGCAGCCGTCCATTGCAACATCTGGTGGTCGCCGTCGGAATTTCCGAACGCAAAAATCGGCCGCCGGCCGATGAATTTCTGGATGCCGATGGGTTTGCCTTCCTTATCGTCGATGAAATCCACCGCCGGCAGCTTCAACAGCACAGGCTTTCCATCGCGCATCTCAAACTTCTGTTTGCCTGTGCTGCCGACCACTTGCTCGGGCGGAATGCCATAGACCGATTCGACCCAGGCGCGCATGAATTCCACGCCACCTCCTGAGACAATGAACGTTTTGAATCCGTTCGCGCGCAGATAACCGAGCAGTTCGAGCATCGGCTGATACACGACCTCGGTGTAGGGTCGTTTGAACCGCGGGTGCTTCGCCGTCGCAAGCCAGTCTTTCACGATCCTATCGAATTCCCCCGTCGTCATGCCCGAGTGAGAAACTGCCATGACTTCTGCTAACGCCTTCGCACCTCCTGAGACGAACCCCTTCATATCACCGGCGAGCAGCGCCTTGAACGGTTGCTTCTCCTTCCATTCTGGATGCTTTGGAGCCAACGCCTTCACGCGGTCGAGCGCGAACTGCACCTGAAAGTAAATCGGCTGCTCGGCCCACAGGGTCCCGTCGTTGTCGAACGTGGCAATACGTTCGGCGGGGGCGACGAAATCAGGGCCGCCTTCCGTCGTGACATGGCCGACAAAGTCAACCACAGCGCTCTTCACTGGACCATCGTTCCACGATGGGAGTGGATCCTCCGCAGCCTTCGCAGCCCCGTGTATCAGAACGATCGTCAGGGTCGCCAGGGTCAGAATCCGCAGCGTTCTCGCATGTGCTCATTTCTCCTCCGTTTCTTGTTGCGCGTCGCGAATGCCGTCATGGATAGTACCTCCAATCGAGGACGAGCCGCAGACCGACGGACCAGATCGGGTCGAGATCCACGCCTGGCGCGCCCGCAGGCAGGATCACCCTCGTGGAGTACGGAACCGTGACACCCGGTGAAAAGCTGCATCATCAGCGCTGCACTCTGGTTGCTGGAAAACGCCCGGAATGGCCTGTACTCCAGGACCGGCAGATCAAAATACATGTGACTTGTAAGTCGACTACTCGGTCGCTGCCGCCCGGAGTTAGCGCTCGGCATGAACAATCGATCCGCTTCGTCAAGGCCAAAGAAGGTCACACCAAGCTCCCGGCCGAGCACGAACTGAAAGCGGCCGATCGGCGTTGCCCATCCGGACTGCCAACGGAGGAAGCCCCCATTGCTCGCAGTCACTGCCATTTGCATGTATCGGTCCGGCGCGATGAAGTATAACGGCGCAAGTAAGAATAGGTCGCCTGGGATGAGGAAGAACGGCATTCGTACGCGGGTAGAAAGCCCCGTGTGCGAGGGGATAGCGGCCGTCAAGCTACCGCCTTGCTGCGCGAGAGCACTACTCGGAGTACCGATTCGATGACGAAGTATCGCCGCGCAGTCCGACCGAGAGGAAGATCAATCCGTCACCTGATTCATCCAGCACGCCCTCCAAGCCCATGCCGACCCGTACGGACAGATCGAGTCCTCCTATGAAGCCGCCCCCCTCTGAGCCGGTGAATCCGCTGGAGATATGTCGGACGTCGGTCATGCCCGCAAGCCCGATGAAGCGTCCAAGTTCGCTGCGGAACCGCGGCATGGCGCCGAGCCCGGGCCCCAGGCCGGGCATGGGGGTCGGCCGCACAACTTCAGCACCCAGGCTGACGTGCCTCCGGCGGCGGGCGCGCAATCCTTCCGGCCGTGCCACCAGGGTGTCGTTCTTACACACATCGAAGGCATCCGACTCGATGGGCGCAGCCGGTGTGTATGGCATATCGATGACTCGAGACAAGCCGGCGGCCGTGTCAAGCACTTGCTCGAGGCTGGTGCGAATGGCCACTGCGGCATGCTCAGCATCCACCGGGCGCATGTGGGCGTCACCCATCAACACCATCGACTGCTTGTCGGCCAGCCAGAGAAAGACCTCGAGGCCGGCTTCGTTATAGAGGTCATGAGTGCCCTTGCGCTGAGCGGGATTGCCCCAGGACGCCCGCGACGTGGCCGGCGGAGAAGATATCCTGCAAGAAATGCAGCGCGAAGGCCTCGTCGAATAGGATAGAGAGGGCCAGCGCCTGTCGCTCCTCGGGCGCGAGTTTATCTTTCGCAAGGCGGGTCGCCTTCTGCATGGCGCTCAAGTGATACTCCCCCCAGACTCCCACCGCGTTGAGTTCCGCCCCGGGACGATTTGTCAGCTTGAAATATTCCTGCGGCGAAATATCAGTGCGCGGGCGGGCGAGCAGAAAGTGGGCATTGTTGTACTGTGCCCTGGTTGCATAGTCGCGATCGGCACGTTGCAGCCTGATGTCGGCGGCTACGCAGCGAGTTGATGCGAGCCGCCCGCGCGCTTTCGCTTTCTATCCGGCGCTGAAAATCAAGGATCGGGCTCTGATCGCCTGGGACCTGGCTGGCGGGCGGAAGAATGTCGATGCGTGAGAGATCGACCTTGAGCTTCGCCCCGATATCGGCAACCGCGAGGATCCACTCCGATTCGAGCACAATGTCGGACATCTCCCGGCTGGAGCACGAATGATCTCCGGCGATCGCTGCCAGCGCTGCCCAGTCGATGCAAGCCGGCTTGAGACCTTGTGCAACGTCGGCCCCCTGCTCGCAGAGACGGTGTTCGTGTGTCCGGCGAGCCTGCCGCCACAGACTATCGAATACTGCTCTACGCGCCGGGTCAAGGTTCTGCACCGCCAGGATCGAGATATCGCGGTGCTCCGGGTAGACCCACGCGAACACGGGCCCGGTTGCGACCCAGCCGACCAGCAGCGCGATCGTCAAAGATACGATGGCAAGAGGTGTGCGTCTCATGAGCCTGTCGTCGAGCAGACGGTCCAGCGTTCACAGTTCTCCGTCCCAAGTCGTGTTACTCCTGCAATCTTGAACGGCAATGTGGGACAGGCTCCCAGCCCGCATTATTCATGAACACTTCTGCTGCAATCGCGGGTTCGCTGCTGCGACGGGCCTATCGGCGGGCGTGCTCGCCGCTCATTATTCTTCGCGCCGTGGACCTCGCCACGCGACTCCACGATTTCGCCACGAACCGTCATGAATAATGCGGGCTATGGCATTTCCTTGTGTGTGACGGGGCTTCGGGGCTGGTGACCGGTCCCCTTGTCTCGCAAGCGCTGCCGCACCAGGCTGATATGATGCTTCAACGTGTAGAGCATGTGCATGTACGCTTTCGGCACGCTCAAGTGATCGGCACGCTCTTCCAGTCGATCTAGGCGCTCGGACAACGCTCCTGCGGTCTTGTCGGAGTAGCTGACCTCCAATTCCGCCTCCAGAAACTTGAGTTCGTTGTAGACGCGAAAGATACGGTTGTGTACGACCCACTGAAGCACTGCGGGTACCAGGCGAAACAGTGGATAGAGGAGTCCGAGTGCCGGAACCATAATCATCAGCGGTGATGCCAGCGCGGCGAGCCAAAATGGCAAAATGCGCTGCAGGAACGGCTGCCCACTTCTGTAATACTCGCGCGCGGAGGTACTCAGCGACAGGTCGATGGGCTCGGCGGCAGGAAACTCGCCCGCCTTACTGAACACTCCAGGCGCTCCGTGCACCTCCGAGGCCGCCTCGAGGAGCAAGTACTGGATTGCAGGATGCAGATCCCTGCGCACCACCAGGCTGGTTTTTGTCGCGACCAAGGTAAGGTCTTTGGCCGGCCGGTCACGCGGGAGGTCGGCGACGCCGCGCGGGAGCACCAGCTTGCTGAGATACGGGCGTAGCGCCACATGCGCATCTGCACGCAGCCATTCGTACGCATGGATGGACTCGTCCACAAATAGTTGGTGCACAATTGGCGCTTCCAGGGGCAGCATCATTGCAATCATGTCCACTTCTGCCTTCATCAACGCTTCTCCCGCCTGCACCGCATCGAGGTCGCGCACCCGTGCTCGACTCAGGTCCATACCGACCGCTGCCGCCAGTTCGCGCGCATGCTTGTAGGTGCCGCTACCTGGAATGCCGAGCGACATTCGCAGGCCTTCGCCCACCTTCCCTGGCCGATCCGGTTGTGGATCGCGCGAGAATAGCCAGAACGGCTCGTAGAACAGCGTGCCGAGCGAGACCAGCTCCGGCGCTTCCACCGTGTTGGTCACGCCGCCCTGCACGAGTGCAACGCTGACTCCAGCGCGCAAGTCACGGAGCTGCTCGACGTTCTCGACCGAGCCATTGGTCGCCAAGAGCTCAAGTCGTACGCCGTGGCGCGCGAGGATCTCTTGGTAACGCTGGGCAATCTGGCTATACATTCCATCTTTGAGATCGGTAGCGATCACCACTCTGCCCGGCGGCAGGGATCTGTACAGCAACACGGCCAACACAAGGACCAGGGCAATGCCGGCGCCGGCGGCCACCATCTGCCGCCGAGTGAGGTTCAGCCGGGATGACGAAAGCGAGATATTTTTCATGGCGCTGCGATTATCCAATCTTGCATAAAGGGAAAAGGGTCAGCAACTGTCTCGAAAATCAAGCCGGCTGACCGGCCAACCTTTTGCATTGGCTTCGTCGAGCGCCTTGTCGAGCCGGCCGAGGATGTGCGGTCGTAGGTTGCTTGGGCACGCGGATTCAATTCGCGTCGCGCATTGCAACATGTAACCGCATGGGTTACAATTCGCCTGTGATCCGACGCTTCACGCACAAGGGGTTGGAACGGTTCTATCGCACCGGGATCAAAGCGGGAATTCAAGCGAAGCACGCAGATCGGCTGCGCCTGATCCTGTCCAACTTGGATCAGGCCGAATCTGCCGAGCACATGGATTTGCCGGGTCTCGCGTTGCACCAACTCAAGGGTGAACGCAAAGGCATCTGGGCGGTAAAAGTCAGCGGCAATTGGCGCATGACATTCCGTTTTACGGATGGCGATGCCGACATTGTGCATTACGAGGATTACCATTGAGGAGGAGAGACCATGGGCATGCACAACCCCGCTCATCCGGGCGAAATTCTGAAGGAGTTGGTGATTGACCCTTTGGGCTTGTCCGTCACCGACGCGGCCCACCATCTTGGTGTGAGCCGCAAGACACTGTCCAAGGTGCTGAACGGGCACGGGACGGTCACGCCGGAGATGGCACTTCGGCTTGAAATGACGTTCGGTAAACCCGACGCGGCGCACTGGCTCAGACTGCAAAACGCCTTTGATCTTTGGCAGGCACGGCGGCATTCTCGTATGATTCATGTCTCGCCCATCCCGGCTCATGCCGTATAGTGTCGCCTGATGTGGCGGCATCGGCTCGCGTTCTGCCATACACTCGACAAGGCCTTTGAAGTCTGTGGATTAGTTGACTGTGTACCCTCGACCAGTCATGCAGGCCGTGAACGCGCGCTTGTATCCGGCAAGACTGGCTTCGTACTTCTGCTCGGCTTGCTGTTCAGCCGCCTCGGCCTGCCGTCTCGAGCGCCCCCGTCTCATCATGCCTGCGCCGCCGCCGACCGCGGCGCCGATGGCCGCGCCGCGCCGTGCACGGCTTGCCCTTGTTGGGGAGGCGCGGGTGCCGCGGCCGTTGACGTCTGGTTCGGATCAATGCCCGTTTGCTCTTTCGCCCATTTGTAACAGGTAAACTGGTCGAACTCCTGTTGATCCTTGCTCTGCCCCTGCTCGGGGTAGATGAACATCTGGGCTTGTCCTCCGCTCGAGAGGAGGACCCCGCTCAGGAGAAGAGCTAGACCTATGAGAACCGGTTTACGCATTGTGTGACCTCCAATTGACTGAATGGTTTGTGTCCGACTCGGCCGTCTATTTATTCGCAGAAGGAATCTGGTAGCTCAGCGAGGGCCATAGGGCCACCCCTTCGCCGTGCTGTTCGGCCGTGGCATATCCCGCGACCGTCGTCAACTGGTTCACCTGAATTCGCGAAATCATTTCGCCTTCGCCCGTTATGCCGGCAAACTTGCCGGTGCCTCCTTCGATCGTGAATGGCCCGCGACAGCCTTCCAGGTCGCCGGTGCAGGTGAACCGGGCGTACACCCGGTTGCCGTCTTCATCGGTGAGGATGCACCGCAAAGGCCGAAATAGTAACACCGAGAACGGTCGTGACCATCGCGACCGCCATCAGAACTTTCTTGATCATTGTTCTGTTCATTCGCAAACCTCCTTTTTTTATAGAGAGTGATGAGCAGGTCTAGCTACCGCTGACTCCCGCACCTGCGTGAGCTATTGCATGTACTACAAGTAATCCAACGACACCGGCGAGCCGAGGTCGGTGCCGATCCACACTCAGAGCCGCGCCGACCGATCTGCCCTTTTGCCCGGTTACTCACTCGACGCAACGAGCGCCGACACAAACAATCCGCCAAGCACGGCATGGGTGATCCCCGCAGCCCATAGGATCAACCCTTCCAGGCCCAACCCTGCCGCGGCCCAGATGATGACCACGGCGGCCAACACGTTGTAGCTGGTGATCCCGATGCTCACGGCTAGACCGGCGGGGTTCCCGACATCATCACGGGCTTTCAGGCAGGCCAACCCGAGTGCGAACATCCCCGCGCCACAGAGTCGCGATAGGACTGCCGCGATCGAGTCCAGCGCCCCTCCGAGCAGCAACGCCACCGCCGTCGCCGGGCTGATCAGCACCAGCAGTCCCGTGAGTAGTTCAATGCCACCGGACAAGGTCAGCAACAGTCTCAACGACACGGTTGCTTCTCCCTTCAACGCAGAAAACGGCGCTCCCGCCGTGACGGGAGCGCCGCGAGGTGATTCGCCAACGCTCGCTCAATCGGCCAGGTGTTCGGCGCGCTGGTGGCTCATCCTTATATAGGAGGGCGGGGTGCGGAGCAACTGTCAAAGTGACAGTTCGCTCGGGCAGGAATAATTTCTGAACTGCGGAGACGTGGAGTAATCGTTGCGGTAAGTTATCCGACGCCCAATAGGGTCACCGCAGGCCAATTGCCATTGAGGGTCGCGCCGATTCGTGTTGTGCCAGTTGTGTGACTCCCGGAAATGTAGTAGACTCGCGCCCCACGAATGGGTGCGGCGCAATTCACGAGAAGGGAGAAAATAATGAGGAAGCATCTTGCGATGTGGATGGTATTCGGACTGATCATGGGCATGGCCGGCTGCACGTCCTATTACAAGGTCTCTGATCCGACTACAGGCAATACTTATTACACAACGAAAGTCAAGGAGCATGGTGGCACTGGCGCCGTCACATTCGAGGACGCGAGAACAAAGAGCACGGTGACGATTCCATCGTCTGCAGTGAAGGAGCTTTCCGAAGAGGAGTTCCAGGCGGGCGTCCACGCAAGCACTATGGCTCCGGCTGAGGCGCCGGCGCAACCGGCCGCTCCGAGGTAGAACGAGGCTCGGAGCCGCCAAAGGGGAGCATGAAGGCCTCCTTCCGACTCCCATCTGCCACTCGGTAGACGAAGTAGTCGAGGGCGAGCCGGGCCCGCGGGTCCTCACTTGCCAGCAGGTCGCGCACATCGTTACTGATGCCCGAGAGCCCGCGCGGCCCAGTCTCGTGGTAGAGGAATCGTTCCAGCTCTCTGGCGCGATAACCCTGGACAAGGTCAGCAACAGTCTCAACGACACCGTTGCTTCTCCCTTCGACGCAGAAAACGGTGCTCCCGCCGTGATGGGGCCGCCGCGAGGTGACTCGCCAATCGCTTGCGCGCAGAGGCTTCGCGCACGACCTTCTCCGTGACCTCTGCGCTGGCAGCTTTGATCTCCTTCAGGTCGATCGTGACCTTGACGATCTTGCCGGTGAACTGGTTGTCGCGTTCCTTGTACTCCTCTGAGACCGGTGTGCCTTCGTCCACTCCCACGTCGCGACGCCTTCGTCGGCCGAGAAGACGCAGCACTGCGTCCGGTCGATCCGTCCTTCGGCGACCTTCTGTCCGTTGCGACGCGGCGCAGTGGCTCAGACTGCAAAACGCCTTTGATCTTTGGCAGGCACGGCGGCATTCTCGTATGATTCATGTCTCGCCCATCCCGGCTCATGCCGTATAGTGTCGCCTGATGTGGCGGCATCGGCTCGCGTTCTGCCATACACTCGACAAGGCCTTTGAAGTCTGTGGATTAGTTGACTGTGTACCCTCGACCAGTCATGCAGGCCGTGAACGCGCGCTTGTATCCGGCAAGACTGGCTTCGTACTTCTGCTCGGCTTGCTGTTCAGCCGCCTCGGCCTGCCGTCTCGAGCGCCCCCGTCTCATCATGCCTGCGCCGCCGCCGACCGCGGCGCCGATGGCCGCGCCTTTTCCCGCATCGCCTGCGATGGCGCCGCCGATCGCGCCCAACGCGGCGCCTCCGGCTGCCCCTCGGATCACCTGCCCTTGCGGCTGCGGGGAGGCCGCATGTTCCACGGTTTGTGTGGGATCGAACCCGGTTTGTTCCTTGCCCCATTTGTAGCAGGCGAATTCGTCCTGCTCCTGCTGGTCTTTCGTCTGCCCCTTGCTGGGATAGACAAAGACGTCCAGCGCGGCTGATGCCTCTCCAACCAGAAACGTCACTGCCAGCGTGATGACAAGCGAACGGGTGTAACGCATGGTGCCCTCCATACAGATCATGTGGAAATCATGCAGTGCGTCATCGCTCCGATGCTCACGGGGTCGGCGCCTCCGAGGGCTTCTCGGGTTGACCCGTCGCGGTGGTATCACCGATCAATGGGACGTTCCCGAGAATGGCAAGCCGGGTCGTCATCCCGATGAGGTCATCGAGTTGCGCAAACCGGGCGGCGGCGATCGGATTCACCTGCTCACTCATGAGCTTGAAGTATTTCTGGCGAAGGGCCAGATCGGCCTGTTGATTGGCCGCCGCCTGTTCCATCAACGTGCTGGCCTCCTCGCCGGACAGGCTGTGGTGCTTGCCGATATAGGTTCCCAAGAGCCGCAGCCGCTTCCCGTCGAGTTCCTCCTTTTCCTGCTCGTACTGGTCGTATACGTTCCAAAACGCGTCGCCCTGCTTGGAGTCGAGCGTCATGGCCCGTTCAAACACCTCCGCTCGCTCATGGGACAGGATATATTCCAGCAGTTCCGTATCGAGAACCGGTGTCACGCGAATGACCGTGATCGTAGATTCCTCGGCGCGGACAGCCGGAGAGAGCGAACAACACAACACGAGCGCACCGAACCAGTGGATAGATTTCATGGCTCCTCCTTCGACTCTGACAGCTCAGCGATAGTTGGTATCGTTTCGAATCTACTTGCGATGCTTCGATGGGTCCAACTGACGTTCCGGGCTGCTTCGATGAGCCAGCCTATGCAGCCCGTTCACAAGGCGACGGTTGAACCTATCCGTTGGGTGACCATACAGCCCTCTCCATGAATGCGGTACTGTCAAAACTGACAGGTACGGTCATGCGAGAGCCTGGGAAAAGAGCCTGTCTCGGCAGGTTTACGGCGAGCTGAACAAAGCGCGTCAGGTGTGAACGGGCACGAGACTGAGCGGAAGAACAGCAAGTTTTCGACGGCTTCTTTTGTCGAGGCGCAGTTTCAAGAACTCCGGCTGGCCCGCGAGCAGATTCGAGCCCCCTGCATTGAGCCAGTTCTGCGTGATGTAGGGCTTCAGCGCCCCAGCACCTGCAGTCGCATCAGATCCGATGCGCCCAATGGCGTCGCAGTCTTCTGCATCAGAAAACCTCCTTCATAGCTCGTGCCACTCCCTGCGGCCAGACTCGTACGCGTGGAAGAGATTAGTGATCTGCCGTTTGTCTGAAAGAGCGTTATCCGCAGTCCGCCCGCGGCCTTCCTGAACGCTCTCGAGATGAGGCGATACCTGCCGCCACGGAGGGCTTTATTATTTTCAGTGGATCAGGTTCACTACTCTCCCGGCGTTGAGAACGCGACTATGCTGGCTATGAGTATGAGTTTTCTCATGGTTCAGTCTCCTTTTTTGGTTTGTGGTTTGAGTTTTTGACAGCCAAGATGGGCTTCTTTCGGCGCCTTGACCGGCTGCGGAAAATCGGGCGTGGAATCATTTACCACCTGACCGATTTTTCCTTTCACCGACGACGACTGCTCAGGCAGGATTTAGAAGTGGAACGATAGCCCCCCGACCAGATGATTGGCCTGGTAATCGCCTTTGAATCCTCCTGATCCTCCGAAGGGGCCACTCGTCGACGCATCGAACACCGCGTAGTTGTATTTGTATTCACCAAACAGTGCGATACGTTCGGTGAAGTAAAAGCGTACACCACCCAAGGCATTGAGGCCCGGCACGCCATTGTCGGAGACACTATTGCCATTGGTCGATAGATTGGCAAAGAAGACGCCAAGCCCTACCCCAGCATAGGGTTGCAGCCGGCAGAACTCCCGCTCATATCGGGTTTCATAGCGTATGTCTCGCTCCGTCCGTGTCTCCGTTCGCTCTGTTTTCGTCTTACAACCTAATTTCAGCCGACCGATGAGATTGAAGGCCAAGGTCGTGACCCGAAAATGGCTCCCGGGCACCAGTCCTTGCTGCTCCACATGGGGCGTTGTGTTGAACGCTTCCATCTCCACGCCCAGCCAATCCATTCGATTGCCAAAGAAATGGCCGAGCTTTCCGCCATAGACTCCCGAATCCGCGAGATCACGATCATCGAGATTGAGTCCGGACAGGAATCCAGTGCCTTCTATGTTATTAATCTTACCGCCGAATGTATAGCCACCGAATCCTGCTAGGTACGTTTCGCTCGGGCGCACCAATTTCCGCTCAATTCGCGTTTCCGGCTCGGCCGCTCGCGCTCGTTCGGCCGGGCTCAACCGTTCGGCCGCTTCCCTGGCCTGCTCGGCTTCCCTGGCCCGTTCGGCTTCTGTCGGCGTCATTGTCGGCGACGGCTGCCCAGGGACGGGCTGTGGGGGCACCGGTTGCGAATAGGCAACCGGCAACACCATAGGCATCAGGTTCCACGACAACATCAGCATCGTTCCATAAAAGGCCACTTTTCCCGGTCGCAATCTCTCGTTCATAGTGAGACCTCCTCTTCCATGTCGGCAACCATAAGACAATGCGTGACTGGCTTTGTTCGAGACGAGGGGCACAATGGATCATCCGGCGGAAGACCACAACTGTCAAAAGTGACAGGCCGTTTTGTCTACAGAGAAATTCGTATGTGTACTACGTGCGGCGCGTGCGGCCTGAGTCGATTCTCACCTTCTCATCCAGCGCGCGTTACTTTCCGCCGCCCTGCTGGAGCGTTTCCAGCACCTGGTCGAGGCTGAAGCTGCCGACTTTCTGGCTAGGCGGGAACTCCTTAAACGTGGCCAGAAATCTCCCGATGTATTGCTGCGCCGGCACGAGAAGGAACACGCGCTCGGCCCTCCATCGCGGGTAATCCATGCCGATATGGTCGGCCTGTTCGAATGGATCGGAGCGCAGGTTGAAGAGCTTCGGTAACCGCAGCGTAACAAACGGCTCCTGCCAGACATCGAACCCATGAGCCCGTTGCTCGGCAAACACGAGCTTCCATTGGTTGTAGCGCAGTCCGACCAGCGAGCCGTCGTCGTTGAAGTAGAAGAATTCATGACGGGGGTCGGGCGCTTTGCCGGCGAGCGCATCGGTAATGTTGTAACCATCCAAGTGGACCTTGAACGTTCTGTCGCCGACCTTCATGCCTTTCAAGAGCTTTTCCTTCACGTCCGGGTCGCCCGCCGCGGCGAGGAGAGTGGGGATCATGTCCTCGTGGGCGAAGATGTCGTTGTTGATGGTGCCTGGCTTGATCACGCCGGGCCAGCGGATGGCACAGGGCACGCGGAAGCCGCCTTCCCAGTTGGTCGCTTTCTCGCTGCGGAACGGCGTCGTGCCGCCATCGGGCCAGCTAAACGACTCGGCGCCATTGTCAGTGGAGTACATGACGATGGTATTCTCATCAAGGCCCAGTTCCTTGAGCTTGTCAAGGAGCTGGCCGACCATCGCATCGTGTTCGACCATGCCGTCGGGATAGATGCCGAGGCCGGTTTTTCCTGCGCTTTCCTTCTTCAGGTGGGTAAAGATGTGCATTCGGGTCGAGTTCCACCAGAGAAAGAACGGCTTGTTTGCCTTCTTCGCGCGCTCGAGGTAGTCCAGCGAGACGTTGGTGACTTCCTCGTCAATCGTCTCCATGCGTTTCTTGGTGAGAGGCCCGGTGCTCTCGATCCTCTGCGTGCCGTCAGGATTTGCCCAGGTGTGGATGACGCCGCGTGTGTTGTACTTCTTGATCATTTCCGGATCCTTGAAGTAGTCCACATTCTCCGGCTCTTCCTCGGCGTTAAGGTGGTAGAGCGAGCCCATGAACTCGTCGAAGCCGTGCGCTGTGGGCAGATGCTCGTCGCGGTCGCCGAGGTGGTTCTTGCCGAACTGGGCGGTCATGTAGCCCTGGCCTTTGAGCAACTGGGCGAGTGTGACGTCTCGCTCCTGCAGCCCTTCCTTGGCGCCGGGCAGGCCGACCTTGAGCAGGCCGGTGCGGAAACCGACCTGGCCGGTGATGAAGGCGGCGCGGCCGGCGGTGCAGCTCTGCTGGCCATACCAGTCGGTAAACAACGCGCCTTCCTTCGCGATGCGGTCAATGTTGGGCGTCTTGTAACCCATCATGCCCTGGTTGTAGGCACTGACGTTCCAGTAGCCGATGTCGTCGCCCCAGATGATGAGGATGTTGGGCTGCTTGTTCCCCGCCTCGGCAGGTGACCCGGCAAGGACAAAGGAGAGGATGATGAGAGAGAGGAACAGCGCTTTCCAGATGGTTGGGGATCGCATCGTGTGTGGCTCCTTTGATTTATTGAAGCACTTCTCACCTTTGAGGGATTACCATTGAGGAGGAGAGACCATGGGTATGCACAACCCCGCCCATCCGGGCGAAATTCTGAAGGAGTTGGTGATTGACTCTTTGGGCTTGTCCGTCACCGACGCGGAGCACTGGCTCAGGCGGCAACACGCCTTTGATCTTTGGCAGGCAAGGCGGCATTCCTGCATGATTCATGTCCTGCCCATCCCGGCTCATGCCGTATAGTGTCGCCTGATGTGGCGGCATCCGCTGGCGTGTCGTCCATATACTCGACAAGTCCCGTTTATATACGCATACGTGAACGGCAGGTACTGTCAAAACTGACAGGTACGTACATGCCGCGGGCCGTGGGGAAGAGCCTGGCGAGACACAGGCGGAAACGGATTTCATGACATGGACGTCCGACTCGACACCGTGTCCGAACCCTTGCTCGGCGGTTATCAACAAGCTACAATGTCGCCGATGTTGGACTGGAGCCAGTGCAGCGCTGTCGAACGAGTTCCCGGGAAGGTCAGCGGGGCTTGGGTGTTCAAGGGAACCCGCGCGCCGGTGCGTGCATTGTTCGAGAATCTCGAGGGTGGGGCCAGCGTGAACGACTTTTTGAAATGGTTTCCTGGTGTCACGCACGAACAGGTCGTCGCAGTGTTGGAGCACGCTGAACACAGTCTAGTCGAGATGTGAGCACGACCTGATAGAAAACCTCACGCGTTGCGAATCCTCTTCGATCAAGGTACTCCGGTCCCTCTGCGGCAGGTTCTGAGCGGTCATACTGTCGCCATGGGATGGTCTGATTTGGGCAACGGAGATCTCCTGCGAGCTGCAGAAGAACGATTCGATGTGTTCATTACTACGGACCAGAACTTGCGCTATCAGCAAAACCTCACTGTAAGACAGTTGGCCATCTTGGTTTTGCCAAAAACCACTTTGACAGCATCCTGAACGCGCTGGGCAGTGTTCGCGGTGGAGACTACCTCAAAATCTCGTTTTCTGGTGAGAAGAACCTACCTTGATTCTGTAGTCCTCATTCGCTGACCTTCCCCGGAAGCAAACCTCCCGTACCCACTTTCTCCTGCATGCTCCTTCCACCTCTCCCTGTTCCGAACTTACCGACCACAGCCCCATGCTGAGCATAGAGGCTTTTCTATGAATGCGACACTGTCAAAACTGACAGGTACGTGTGCCTGCGCGGGGCACGGGGAAAGAGCGTTTCTTCACGCCCGCGCCGAGACTGATGCCGACCACGCTGTCAGGGGCCGTCAAGAGGCAGAGCGCTTAAGGCTCAGCATATAGCTTGCGAGGTCGTTCAGCTCCGGCTCGGTCAGAGGAAATTTCGGCATAATAGTGCCCGGTGAAACCGACTGCGGATCGCGGAAGTGTTTCACGTGCCATTCGCGATCGGAGCGCGCGTCGCCGACATACGACAAGTCCGGGGCCAGGGCTCCGCCCTCCCCGTGAATCCGGTGGCAGCCTGCACAGCCGAATTGCGTATAGAGCACCTTGCCGTGGGCGATGCCTGGATCGGCACGCTTCACTGCATACAGATTTTTCAAAGACACGCCCAGCAACGAGAACACAATCAGCAAGAACACGGCGCCGAGGGTCATGCCGATCGGACGTGATGCCGGGGCGCGAACTGTTTTTTTCCAATCGAGTAACGGCCAGAACAGGACGATGAGCACGAACACGATCGGCAGCACCCATGTGACCAGAGGCTCAAAGGGTCCGTGGATGTGTTTGAGTAATTCATAGTAGAAGAGAAAGTACCATTCCGGAACCGGCACGAAACTGGTGTCGGATGGATTGGCCTTATCCGCCAGCGGGAACGGCACCCATGTTGCCAAGGCGGCCAGCCCAAGGAAGACACAAAGCATCACCACGGCATCCATATAGACCTGCCGAGGATAGAAGGTCTCGCGTCGTGAAGCCGCTTTCCGTTCATCCCAAGGGCCGGCCGGTCCCACTCGCCGGAGTATCACCATATGCAGTGCGATTCCCGTGACAATCACCGCCGGAAGAAACAAGACATGCACCGCGAAGAACCGCGAGAGGGTGAGCGCCCCCAGCGTCTCGCCGCCCCGCAAGACCTTGATGAGAAAATCACCTACCAGAGGCACGGTGCCGACCATATTGATCCCGACCTGCGTGGCCCAATAGGCAGTCTGGTCCCACGGCAGGAGGTAGCCGGTAAACGCAAAGGCCAGGACGATCAACAGCAGGAGCACGCCCACCATCCACATCAACTCGCGCGGAGGTTTGTAGGCTCCGTACAGAAACACTTGCAGCATGTGCAGGCCGACGGCAATGAGCATCCCCGACGCGCCCCAATGGTGCAGGCCGCGAACGAACCAGCCGAACGTCACCTGGTTCTCGATGAACTGCACGCTGTCATACGCATGGTCGGGTGTCGGCGCGTAGTAGATAGCGAGAAACATGCCGGTGAGGGCTTGCAGCCCGAAGAGAAAAAGCGTGGCAGACCCGAACACATAGATCCAACTGGCGCCACCGGGAATCGGTTCATCCAGCAACGTCTTTTCAATCGACTTCAAGTTGAGACGGCTATCCAACCATGCGTATAGACGAGAACCCACCATGATCCTCCTGAATGAAGCTAATTCACGAATTACTTCCGCAAGGCCATCACGTACCCGAGCACATTGTCCAGGTCGGTCGGAGAAAGCTGGCTTTTCCACGGCCCCATCGCTGTGCCGGGCTTCCCGTTTTCAATCACTTCCCTTAATTCAGCCTCAGATTTCTTTTTGCTCACCGCGCTGGAAAAGTCGGCGGCCGGAGGCTTGAGCATTTTTCCGGTCGGCCCGTCACCTTTCCCTTGTGGCCCGTGGCAAGCCATGCAGTGTTTTTCATAGAGTGCTTTTCCTTTTGCAGAATCTCCCGCGGCATCCGCTGAGAGCGGTCGCAGAAAGAGCATTCCCAGGATCATGCCGGCGAAGAGACCCGTCATCTTCACTAAACACTTCATTGTTGTCCTCTCGTCAGTACGAAGTTTTCGCCCGTGCCGCAGCAACGTCGGCCGTCGAGACGGCATCTCCTTCATTCCCCCATGAGTGACGAACGTAGCTCAGGATATCGGCGATCTGGTCATCCTTGAGATGCCCCATGGGAGGCATCACGCCGTTATAGCGCTGCCCATTCACCTCAATGGGTCCGGTAAGACCATTCAAGACCGTCTCAATTGCTCGTGACTTGTCGGCCATCAAGTAATCCGACTTGGCAAGCGGTGGGAACGTCCCCGGAACTCCTTGTCCTTCGGCCTGATGACACCCCATACAGTAGGTCTTGTAGAGGGTTCCCCCTGCTGCCAGACGTGCAGACGGATCATCAGTGGGAGGCGCCTTCGTGGACATCGACGTCGCGGTGGGGGTGACGGACGTCTTCGTCGCGTGGTATTCCGATTTTGCCTGCTGACCGGAGTAGATCGCTTTGTTCTCCGAACCTTCCACCTTTAATTCTCCGAGCGCGCCTTTATTGAACGCGCGCAAAATGGAGTGATCCACGAGCTTATAGGAACCGGGGACCTCGACCTTGAACTCTACGATGGTCGCGCCGCCGGCCGGAACAAGCGTGGTCTGTACATTTTCCTGGTGACGGGTCCCGGCTTCGGGGTACACACGATCGAAGATTTCGCCGATGACGTGGAAGCTCGACACCAGATTGGGTCCTCCGTTCCCCACGAAGAGGCGGACACGTTCCCCAACCTTGGCCTTAAGCGCATGGTCGCCCAACAAGGACCCTTCTGCCCCGTTAAAGACGACATAGGTCGGATGCTCTTCAACGGCCTTGACCATATCAAAGAGCTGATGCCCCTGCTCGCGGTACTTCCCGACCGTGTAGAAGTCGCTTTGTACCACATAGTATTCCCGGTCTACCGGCGCCAAGCCACCCGCCGGCTCGACGAGAATCAGCCCATACATTCCATTTGCCACATGCTCACCTACCGGCGCTGCCGCGCAGTGGTAGACATAGAGTCCGGGGTTGAGCGCCTTAAAGGTGAACTGCGTTTGATGGCCGGGCGGCGTATTACTGCTGGCCGCTCCGCCTCCGGGACCAGTCACGGCGTGGAGGTCGATGTTGTGTGGAAATCTGCTGTCAGGATGATTCATGAGATGAAACTCCACCGTGTCGCCCTGCCGCACACGGATAAACTTTCCCGGCACCTTGCCCCCAAAGGTCCAAAACGTGTACTCGACTCCCTCGGAGATGGGCAGATTGACTTCCGTGACCTCCAATTCCACGATGACCTTCGCAGACTTGTTGCGCTTGATAGGGGGCGGGACCAGCGGCGCATCGGTCAGGACCGCTTTCGTGGATGGCAATGGCGTAGCCGCTGGGGCGGATCGATCACCGATCCCCACGGCTGATGCGATGACCAAGATTGCCGTGAACTTCCAGAACTTTGGCTGAGGGACTCTTGCGGCATCATGCGATAATGCCGAACTTAATGTCTCCTCCTGGGCATCCATATTGTCCTCCACATTGTCCTCCGCTGCCGGTTGTCTTCCTACCCTCTCTCGAATACCTCAGGCGTTTACAGCTCGGTCTGTTCCCGGACGCCGGACTTGAAGTCTTTGTAAATGACGAAGAGACGCCCATTCTCCACTTTGGACGGCAGTCGGTCGAGTGGGCGAGGTGCCGGCCCGCCTAACACTTGGCCCGACGCATCGAACACACTGCCATGGCAGGGACATTTGAAATGCTTCTCCCCTCTGTCCCACGCGTAGCCGCAGCCAAGATGGGGGCACATCGGAGAATAGGCGGTCACCTGTCCATCCGACTGTTTCATCGCCCAGATCGCTTTATGAGTTTTGGTTTCCACGTACCCGTCGCGAATCGTCGCGATGTATTCAAGTTGCGCTGGTTCGCCGACCGGCACCTCGTTCACGTTTCCGACATCAACCCACGTTTTCTCGCGGCGTTTCAGTGCCGGAGAAATTAGATAACCAATCAGCGGAATGCCTAGGGCGAATCCAATGACACCCATCACCCCTCTCGTGACCCATTGAAAAAACCGACGTCGCGATCCTTCCGGCGTAAAGACTGCCTCTCGATCTGTATGGCTCTTATGCTCATCTGGCATGGATCACCTGCGTCTCCTTAGAAAATGCTCATGGTCGGCAGTCCTCCTGAAAGCGGGCAGCCTATATTACAAGTCGGCAGGAGGGATGCACACTGTCAAAAGTGACAGGTACGCATCACGCCTCCTCAAAACGCGTAGGTTGCGCCGATCGAGAAATTGGTATTGTGCACGACTTCTTCTTCGAAACTCTGCCTTCGCTGCGCCCGCTGGAATCCTGCCAAAAGAGCCACCCGGTCGGCTACGTGATATCGGAGAGTGAACTCGCCCTGCCAGATGGTTTCGTGGCCGCCTTTGCGCTCATCCCCTTCGATCCCGCTGGTCCAATTGTTGCGCTCGAAATGCAGACCGACTTCCACTAAGAGCCGCTCGGTCACCTCCGCTTCAAGTCCGATCATGACGTAGTGGTTGATGTAGGACGTGTCGTCCTTCAGCTGCGGCTGGTATCGTCCATCCGCCAATCCCCTCTCGTAGTGATAGCCGGCGACGAGGGCGTAATGTTCCATGAAATGCCAGAGGACGTGCGGGCCTATCGTCCAAAACGTCGTATCACGTTGTTCCCATTCGTCGTTGTATATCCGGGCGCCATATCGGGTCAGCAACCGGACTTCCCACTGTTTCGACAGATTGCGTTCCAATCTCAGGGATCCGATGTGGCTCGTTACCCGCTCCTCTTCAATCGACTCGGTGCGCCGGCTTTCATTGTCGCCCAGCAGAAGATTCGGTGTGGCGTAGTAGCGCAGGCGGACCCTCGTAGCCGGATCAATGTGATGCAGCGCCTGGACGCCGAAGCTGCCGTGGTTGAACCGCGGATCGACGGCATAGATAAAGGCCTGGCCTCGGAACGAGAATTCCGTACGTCCCAGCTGCGAGGTCAGGGATTTCGTGACAGTGACGTCCGGCTCGAACACCATATCCGATCCCTGGCCGGTCAACGACGTATCCAATACCGGCTGCGTCGGATCGCCGTGAAGATTGAGGCGGCGCGTCGCCGAGAACAGCGCGACATCGTCGGTATAAAACAGATTGCCGGTAGCGCTCGCGGACCATTCAGCCGCCGCCGGGCAGGCAACGGCCGACAGAAACGCCAGGCTCCGCCAAAAGACTCGCACCGCCATTCAGTCCTGTGCCATCGCGCTCCATACTATGCGGCCCAGACGCGGCCGCAGCCGCGTCCGGTCATGCAAGCCGAATGGGCCCGCTGGTATCCATTGTGGCTTGCCTCATGCTGCTTTTTGGTGGCCCTCCTCGGTAGACACAGACATCCAGCGCGATTGCCGCTTCATTTACCATAAAGACCATCCCATCGCTGCAAAAATCATCTGCCGCGTCTCCTGACGCCCTCCTGGGTCTATTGAATGAGGTGGTACTTGCCTGGACGCGTCATATCCCCCTCACAGTCACTTGGCCTAGCAGGATGTTGAAAAGGTCCGCCAGCTTTGTTCTCGCAAGACACTGCCGCCTCACTATCTCGGCGGCGTTCACAAACGTGACGCGCTTTATTCAGCGCGTCGTGAACCTTAGAGGCTCACCGTACGGCCACGGGAAAAGAGCTTGTCTCGGCAGGCTCGGGGCGGGCGGGTGAAAATGATGACGATTCGCCCCCGAAGACACTGCCGGCTCACCGCCTCGCCGGCGTCCGCAAACGTAACGCTCATTATTCTTCGCGTCGCGGACCTGGCTGCGGCCGCGCTGGACGGCCATTTTGAACATCCTGCGAAGTTATTTCTTGTCATGCGCGACATTCCAGCAGGCAATTTCCTCACGACGCAAAATCGTTTTTCAACAGCCTGCTAGTATTCCCCGGACAAAGAGTGCTATAGGGATTTGCAACCATATAGAAAGGAGACATCTCATGAGAAGACTGGCAACGTTCGTCCTGGTCGGGACTGTCTTATTCGCTACGACGGCGATCGCTCAAAGCGCCACCGACGCGAACATGGAGATCTTGGTCCAGAAGATGAAGGCCGACAAGAAGCTCTTGGTCGCCGACAACATGGATCTGACTGACGCGGAACGCAAGAGTTTTTGGCCGATGTACGACGCCTATCAGAAAGAGCTGGATCAGGTAAACCGCCAGCTCGGCCACACGATCAAGCAATACGCCGAGGCGTACAACAACGGCACGGTCTCGAACGACCTGGCAAAGAAGCTGCTCGGCGAGGCGTTGGCTATTGAGGAGGCGGAGGTGAACCTGAAGCGCTCGTACGCCAAGAAGATGGGCCAGGTGTTGCCGACGACGAAGGTCGCGCGCTACATCCAGATCGAGAACAAGATCCGAGCGGCGGTGAAGGCGGAGCTTGCCGCGCAAATTCCGCTTGTGTATTAGGCGCCAAATCCGGTAGGTGTGCAGTTGATGGATCGAAGACAGCACAATCTCAATGACATGAAAAGACGAGATACCATGCGCAACTACCTCGTGACAGTGATGACGTGGTGCGGACTCGGCCTGGTGCTCGTGGCCGCAGGTTGTGGCAGCAACTACTAAAGGCCAGCGATCCGGCTTCGGGCAAATCCTTTTGTTCGACAAAGGTGAAGCAAACGGGCAAGGGAGGAGCGGAGAAGTTTAAGGATGACAAGTCCGGAGGGACCGTGACGGGTGAGCGTGCCGGGATGGCATGGCCGTTTTGGTTGGCCTTGTTCCTGACGCTGTCCGCCACCGTGATCTGTCAGGCCAAGACCGCCAAAGAGATCGACGTGAGCGTCGATGTGGCGTTGGAGCAGTTGCAGCAGGAAATCCCCGGCGGAAAGGAATTCCTGGCGAGCGGTAAAGCTGTGCTCGTACTCCCCCATGTCCTCAAGGCAGGCTTCGGGTTCGGGGGCGAGTACGGCGAGGGGGCGCTACGCCTCGAGGGGAAATCTGTGGACTATTACAGCATCGCCTCGGCGTCGTTCGGATTTCAGTTCGGCGCTCAGGAAAAAACGGTGGTGCTGGTCTTCATGCAGGACGAAAGTCTCAAGGGATTTCGGATGAGCGAGGGCTGGAAAGCCGGCGTCGACGGGTCGGTCGCGCTGGTGACGGCCGGCGCCGGAGGCTCGATCGATACCACCAAAATCAAAGATCCGATCGTCGGATTCGTCTTCGGTCAAAAGGGCCTGATGTACAACCTCACGCTGGAAGGCTCCAAATTCATCAAACTCGATAAGAGTTAATCGCGGCGGGGTCGCGTTGACGCCACGCGGCGAGTTCAACCCCAGCCATACCCTCTCCGCCAGTGAATGACCATGTGGGGCCATCTCGGCTGGTACGGTATGGCGTGCTTGCCAGATTCTCGACAAAAGCAGATCATGCGAGGCCTTGAAGCTCCGTCACCACCCGCCTTTCCCCCACCATGAATCGCTCCGCCTGGATCTTCTCCCACACCATGGCCCTCATGCTCGTATCATGCATCATCGCCGGTTGTGGAGGCACTCGTGTAGAGATTCCCAAGCCCACCGATGTCTTGGAGCCACCACCACCTACGCCGTCCATCGAGCAGTCGGTGGTGCACCTGAAGGTCAGCGTTCCCGTGAACGAGCTGGCTATAGCGGCCGACGCGGCGCTCCCCACTGAAGCAGGGCAGGAAGAGGCATGGCTGAAGGGTGGAAGCCTTCCGTATCCAGGCTCTGTCCAATATCAATACCGGATCGTGCGAGGCCCGCTCCAATGGCGGATGGCGGAGAATCGGCTTGCCACCCATGTTCCCGACATCCAGTACCGTATCGCCGTCCGCCTGATCCGGTCTGAAGGCGAGGTTCTGGAAGGTCGGTGTGGATACGGGGATGATCCTCCCAAGCGATTACGGCTGACGGCTCACTCGCTCCTGAGCTGGACGGACCGGTGGACCCTCAAATCCGACACGTCGTTTGACCAACCGGAGTTCCTTGAGCCTTGCCGGCTTACCAACCTCGGCATTGATGCGACTCCGATTCTGACGTCCCTCATGAACGAGCGGCTTGGCTCGGTGGCAGAGGCCATCGATACGAAAGTCCGCGAGAGGGGCGAAGCGAGGCAGCGCGCCGGTGCGATCTGGCAGAGGCTTCAAGAACCGGCTGAGCTCGAGCACGATCTCTGGCTCAGCCTGAATCCCGTCGGCGCTCAAGCCGGCCCCATCAGCGCCGGAGGCGATCACACCATCCGGACATCCGTGAGTCTCATTCTCGAGCCGAGAGCACAGGTCGGGTCCAAGCCCACAAGCGGCGATCGACCCCTGCCGCCGCTGGAATTGATTTCTCACCAGCAGGACGGTTTTCACCTCGCCGTGCCTCTGCTGGCCGAATACTCCGTCATCAACCGCCGGCTTGAACAACGCTTGGTCGGTCAAGAATTTCCGACCTCCCTGGGTGAACCGCTGACGATCACCTCCGTCCAAATGTACGGAAGCGGGGCCAACCTGATCCTGAACTTTGGCGTGACCGGAGCGGTGAACGGCAATTTGTACGCCACCGGGAAGCCGGTCTTCGACGCAGCCACCCAGACGCTGAGCTTCTACCAGCTCGAGTTCACCGTGAATACGAAGAACGTGCTGGTTGGCATGGCCAACTGGCTGTTCTACGACGACCTGCTGGCTCGTCTCGAACCCCGGACGAGAATCGATCTCTCTCATCGCATCGAGGAGTTTCGCCGACAACTCTCAAGGACACCTGACCCGCGAACTGACTCCCGGCACCTGGCTAGAAGGAACCGTGACGAATCTGGGGCCACGCGCGATCTATCCGGCGCCGGGCGGTGTGGAAATTCTGCTCGTCGCGGATGGATCTCTCGAACTCTCCTTGCGGTAATCATCGGGGCCGCTCCCCATACCGGTCATGACTGAACGGTTTCTCAGGTCACAAGCACCAGACCGCAGCACCGGTTGTAAGACCACGGAATCATCTACATCAGCTGAGGAGGTTGACCATGAACAGACGAGGTGTGAGTCGGCGACTTGCCGCAATGGTGGGATCAGTCATGATTGCTTTCGGAACGCTATGGGCGATGCCTTCGTTCGCCGAGAGCAAACCCCCCACATTGAAGGAACAGATGGAACGCCGTGCCAAGTTCCTTGCACCGGCCCCAGCACCTGCCGGCGCGCCCGACGATGAATTCAATCGAGGAACCCCACGTTCCTCTGTGCATGGTTACGCGAAAGCCACCCGGGAACGAAACTATGAGCAGGCAGCTCAATATCTGGATCTGAGCAATTTGCCGCCCGAACTGGAGGGATATACCGGCGCAGAGTTGGCGCGGCAGCTTCGGATTGCCGCGGGCCGGAAGCTATATGTTGATCCAGACCGCTTGAGCAATAGTCCCGAAGGAGACACGGCCGATCTCCTGCCTGAGGGGCGTGACCGGGTGGGACAAATCACCGGCCAGACAAAGGCCTACGATATTTTGCTGCAACGGGTGCCGCGCGAGGATGGCGTGCACATCTGGAAGTTTGCGGGTTCGACTGTGGCGGATATTCCTCAACTTTACAGCGAGTTTGGTTATGGCCCACTGGAGAACATACTGCCGCCCTGGTTCTTCGACTACCGGATCTGGGGCATCGAGGTCTGGTTATGGGCGGCCGCGGTCGTCGTTGTCTTGATCAGTATGCCGCTGGCCTTCCTCCTGACCGCTGGAATCGCATACGTCATCGGGCGATTCCGTCCCGACCTGCTTCAGGATATGAGGCTCTTCATAGGGCCAGTCAGGCTTCTCCTCTGGGCAGTCCTTGCGCGGGCTTTGTTTTTATTCACCGGCGGCTCTATCGTCATGCAGTCTATGGCCCAGGCGTACACCGTTATCATCGTGGCAGTGGCCTGGATAGGCCTCCGCTGCTTGGACTTCCTGTCCTCTCGCACCGCCGTTCGGCTTGATCGGTCGGGACTGGCTGGCTCAGTGCTCTTATTACGGCCGATAACCAGATTGATCAAATTGCTGCTTGTCACCGGTGCCGTCCTGCTTTGGCTCGACAATCTCGGCTACCAGGTGACCACGCTGCTGGCCGGTCTCAGCATCAGCGGGATAGCCGTGGCGCTGGCCTCGCAGAAGACGCTGGAAAACATCTTCGGCGCCGTCACGCTCTTTACCGCCCAACCGGTCCGGGTGGGAGACTTCTGCCGGTTCGGCGACAAGATGGGGACCGTGGAAGAGATCGGGCTGCGCGCCACCCGGATCCGCACCCTGGAACGCAGCGTCATCACGATCGCCAACGCCGAATTTTCCGGCATGCACCTCGACAACCTGTCGAAGCGCGACCGCTTCTGGTATCACCCGCAACTGGGGCTCCGGTACGAGACCACGCCGGATCAAATCCGCTACATCTTGGTCGAAGTCCGGAAGATGCTCTATGCCCACCCGAAAGTCTTGGCCGAGCCGCTGCACGTCCGCTTTTCCGGCTTCGGCGAGTATTCTCTCAACCTGGAGGTCTTCGCCTATATCGAAGTGACCGACTATACGGAGTCGCTCGAGATCGCGGAGGATCTGAACCTCAGGGTCATGGAGATCATCGCCGCCGCCGGCTCGGACTTTGCGTTTCCCGCGCAGATTCAGTATGAGTTGCCCGGGAAACCGCTGGACGACGAGCGCGCGCAGGCGGTGGCCGCGCAGGTGAAGGAGTGGAAAACCAAGCGGGCGCTGTACCTCCCGAACTTCCCGAAGGAGAAGATCGCCGAGGTCAAGGGATCGCTGGACTACCCGCCCGAGGGATCACCGCACTACTCTCCGGCACGAGCCTAGGACGCCATGGTTCGATCGGAACCTTCTTTCCCGCAGACGATCTCACTTCTTAAGGAGGCGATCATGTGGGAAAAATGTCTGAGGCTGTTATCAGGCAGAGCGCAGAGATGGGGTTGGCGTCCTTGGATATCGTTGGTGACGGCGGTGGTGATGGTCCTGCTTCTCGGGGCGCCTTGGATAACGCGGGCCGAGAATGAGCCGGCAACGGAGGAGTTTCACGACCGGCTCATGATCCGTGGCGGGTGGGCGTACGTCTTCGGGGCAAACGTGGAGGCCACGCTTCCCGGCCCCATCACCGGTGTTGGAACGAGCATTGACTTTTCTAAGACCTTGGGCGGGGACACCAGCACGGATGCGTTCAGAATCGACACCCTCTACCGTTTCAACGAGCGGCATGCCCTTGGGCTTTCATGGTATCGGGTCGGATTAGGCGCGCAGAAAACGATCACCGAGCAAATACAAATCGACGACAACACCATCAACGCAGGCGCGAGCGTGAACTCAAGCCTGAACTTGAACCTCTACAGGCTGATCTACAATTACTCGTTTTACAGGACCGACAAGGCGGAGTTGGCGTTGTCGCCCGGGCTCTACATAGCGAACACGAAGTTCGCTTTCACCGCGCAAGGTAGCATAACAAGCCCAAACAACCAGCCTTCTAACTCAACAACCGTGAATGAGAAGCTGACTGTTCCGCTTCCGTCGATCGGCTTTGTCGTGAACTACAACATCACCCCACGCTTTCAGTTTCAGACCCGTGGCGATTTCTTCTATCTCGCCATAGGCGATTACGAAGGCGCGATGTTCGAGTTCTACGCCGGTCTTGAGTACCGGCTGTTCAAACACTTCGCTCTGGGCGCTGCTTACGACCGGCTGTCCGACAGTTTGCAGAATACCAGTTCTAGCGGGTATGAGTTCAACCTCAGCTACAACCTGGCCTATTTCTACGTGACACTCTACCTGTTCTAGCGCGGGCCGGAGAAAGAGGAGATATCAACATGAGCGCCAGAGCATGTCCCCGTACCTTACTCGCAGCAGTGCAAAGCTTGCTCATGCTGAGCGTGGTCACGCCGTCGGCGATGACCGAGCCTGCCTCCCAAGGAAAGCTCACTGCCCTCGATGTCCGAGGGGTGCGCCTCCGGGTCCCTTGGGAAAAATGTCTGAGGTTGTTATCAGGCAAATCGCAGGGATGGAGTTGGGGCCCTTGGATATCGTTGGTGACGGCCATGGTGGTGGTCCTGGTTCTCGGGGGTTCATGGACGGCGCGGGCCGAGGATGAACCGGCAAAGGAGGAGTTTCGCGACCGGCTCATGATCCGCGGCGGCTGGGCCTATGTCTTCGGGGTCAACGCGGACGTCACGCTTCGCGGCGACAGAACAGGTATCGGTGCGAGCGTGGACTTCGGGAAGACCTTGGGCGGGGAAACCAGCACGGACTCGTTCAGAATCGACACCCTCTACCGTTTCAACGAGCGGCATGCCCTTGGATTTTCATGGTATCGGATCGGGTTGGGCGGGAGCAACACGCTGCTCGACCAGCAAATACAAATCGGCGACAACACCATTAACGCCAACGCAACCGTCAACTCGAGCCTGAACCTGAATCTCTACAGGCTGGTCTACAATTACTCGTTTTACCGGAGTGACAAGGTGGAGTTGGCGTTGTCGCCCGGGCTCTATATGGCGGGCACGAAGTTCAATCTCACTGCGCAGGGAAACATCCTACTCCCCAACAACCAGCCCGGCACCTCAACAGATGTGAAGGAGCAGTTGACTGTTCCGCTTCCGTCGGTTGGCTTTCTCATGAACTACAACGTCACGCCGCGCTTCCAGGTTCAGACCCGTGTCGACTTTTTCTATGTCAATGTGGGCGATTACGAGGGCGCGATGTTTGAGTTGTATGTCGGCCTCGAGTACCGGCTCTTCCGACATTTCGCGCTAGGCGCCGCCTACGACCGGCTGGCCACGAATTTGCAAGATACCACCAGGAGCGGGTTTGAGTTCAACCTCGCCTACAATTTGGCTTATTTCTACGGGACCCTCTACTTTTTTTAAGGGACCTCGGAGAATCGGGTAGACGCACACCATCGCAGGGAGGAACGGCGCGGGCCGGCGGAAAAGGACAGGTCAAAATGGGCACCAGGACATACGTTTTCTATCTGATGGTGGCAGGGGTCGTTTCTCTGATGCTGAGTGCGATCGCATCGCCGGTGGTGGCTGCCAAGCCCACGTCACAGCCAAAGCTCACTGCCCTCGACCTCAAAGGCGAAGTCTTCAAGGATGATTTCGACCGCATGCTCGAGTGGCGAGTGGTGCGCGTGCTGGTCCCGTACAGCCGGACCCTGTTCTTCAACGATCGTGGCAGCCAGCGTGGTCTCACCGCCGATGCCATGCACGAGTTCGAGCAATGGCTGAACAAAAAGTTCAAGACCGGCCGTCGCCCCATCACGGTCGTCGCGATCCCCACGACCCGTGACCGGATCTTCCGATACCTCGTCGACGGCTACGGCGACATCGCAGCGGGCAATCTCACCATCACCGAAGGGCGGGAAGAAGAGGTGGACTTCTCGCGGCCCGTGGCCGAGGAAATCCGAGAGGTCGTGGTGACCGGCCCCGCGTCGCCGCCCCTTGCCACCCTCGATGATCTCGCAGGCAAAGAGGTCCACGTCCGCCGGTCGAGCAGCTACTATGAGAGCCTCACCGCTCTGAACGAGCGCTTCAAATCCGACCGCAAGCCGGCGATCATCCTTCGCCTCGTGCCCGACGCTCTGGAGGACGAGGATATGATGGAGATGTTGAACGCCGGGTTGCTTCAGATCATCGTTGTGGACCATTGGAAGGCCGAGCTGTGGGCTCAGGTGCTTCCCAAGATCAAGGTGCAGCAACTCGCGGTCCGGACCGGCGGCAGGATTGCGTGGGCCATGCGCAAGGGCACACCGAAGCTTGCCGAGGTGGTGAACGAGTTCATCGCCTCGGCGCATAAAGGCGGGAGGACCGCAGCGAGGCGTCTCGTCGCGTACCAACGTCGGTTCAAGCAGATGAAGAACGCCACCGCAGGCCCGCAGTGGAAGCGGTTTGAGAACACCATCGCTCTGTTCCGCCGATACGGCGAGCAGTACGGCTTTGACTATCTGATGGTGGCGGCACAAGGCTACCAAGAATCGCGGCTCGACCAGAGCGCCCGTAGTCATGTGGGGGCCATCGGCATCATGCAGATCATGCCGGCCACGGGCAAGGAGCTGGGGGTGGGCGACATCACTCTGGCTGAACCGAACGTCCACGGCGGGATCAAGTACATGCGACGCCTGATGGACCGTTACTTCCGCGACGCCGACCTCGACCAACAGAACCGCACGCTGATCGCCTTCGCCAGCTACAACGCCGGTCCCGGCCGGATCGCGAAGCTGCGGCGAGAAGCGCAACTCGCGGGGCTCGACCCGGACACGTGGTTCAACAATGTCGAAATGGTGGCGGCGCGGCGTATCGGCCAGGAAACGGTCCAATACGTGCGGAATATCTACAAGTACTATATCGCCTACCGGCTGCAACTGGACACGCTGGAGATGCGAAAGGCGGCCGGCGAGCAATTCAGGTAGAGGTTGTTCCAGGGAGCTCTTGCTCCTTGAGCAAATCGAGGTACGCCAGGCATCAACACACCTCCGGGATAAAATTCCTTCCTTGCAATGTCGCGTGGTCGTCGTACCTGCGCTTGTTCGATCGCGTGGGAATCTTGACTTTTTCACGCGGCAGCTTTTTGTACGGAATCAGCGACAGCAAATGGGTAATGCAGTTCAGTCGCGCGCGTCTCTTGTCATCCGACGGTACGATGTACCACGGCGCATGCTTCGAATCCGTGGCCTCCATCATGCGGTCGCGTGCGCGGGAGTAGTCGTACCACCTCTCGCGTGACGGCAGGTCCACGGGACTGAGCTTCCACTGGCGCAGCGGATCCTGGACGCGGGCCTCGAAACGCCGCTCCTGCTCTTTGTTGCTCACCTCGAGCCAGTACTTGATCAGGACGATCCCGCCCCTCGTGATATACCCTTCGACAATCGGAGCATGTTCGAGGAAGCCTTCGTACTGTTCCTTGGTGCAGAAGCCCATGACGTGTTCGACCCCGGCACGGTTGTACCAACTGCGGTCGAAGATCACGATTTCGCCGGCTGCCGGGAAGTAGGGCATGTAACGTTGCATATACATTTGGCTCTTCTCGCGATCCGACGGAGCCGGTAACGCCACGACGCGGAACACGCGAGGGCTCACGCGCTCCGTAATGGCGCGAATAGTGCCGCCCTTCCCGGCGCCGTCGCGTCCCTCGAACAGCACCACCACCCGCAGGCCTTTGTGTTTCACCCAGGCCTGAAGGTGGCAGAGCTCGGCCTGAAGCCGACGCAGTTCTTTCTCGTATTCTTTGCGCTTGAGTTTGGACTTGCCGCTGCCTTTCTGTCCCTTATCTTTCGTCATTCTCTTCTCCTTGGCCTATGTGGATTTTAGAAATCCTACGAGAGATGGTTGGGTGCGCGTCGGCTCCATGTTCTGGGATCGAGTATCCGTGGAGCAATGAGGTTTGATGCCGCCAGAGCAAGTATCGTCACTGCCTATGGTTGGGCCTGTGCGACATATAGGAACAGGAAGGCGGTCGCTGTCTTGCCGTTCACCCCAATGGATAACGCACAGAGATCGAGGAACACGTTGAGGAATCGTTCCGCTTAGGGATGGAAGGCCGTAGCTGCCTGCATGCCATGATTTCAGAGACCCTCTTCAAATTGTCCTATCAGATCGGAGAAATGACTTCGATGTATCAGGGATGTGACCACCTTACAACGGAGTGTTGTTCAACGCCACTTGACGGCGTCTCTATTGTAAGTCTCGCATCAGCCTCTGGAACTCCGGGTCGTTGTGGATCAGGCGCGTTGCGGCCCCCAGCAGCGCCTCGATCTGCTGATCCGTGAGATACAGGGTCGTCGGGATTTTCATCAAGGCAGCGCGCTCATCCGGATCGGCAATCTGCGCGAGGCTGGCGTTAATGAGATAGATGTCGGCGTCCTGGGTAAAGGGGCTGTCGGGGTCCCGTGGCTTGGTACGAAGTTCTTGCCGCCACTTGGCCGCACCGATTTTCATGAGCTCGATCGTATCAAAGGAATAGCGATTGATCGGCGCGTCGATCAGGGCGCTCATGGCCTTGGACATCGTCGGGACCTGATCACTCCGGTATTCCAGCACATCAGGGGTCGTCTCGGCGTTGACCGTCAAGATCACAAACTTCCGGACGTTCTTGGCGCGCACGAACTTCAGTAATTGCTCGAGCCCCCCTATGGTGCCACTTGCTTCCATGAGGGAGCGGAGCGCGAGATTGTCCGAAAGGCCGCCGTCGAGCAGGTGCACATAGGGGCGCTTCTCAACATCAAGGTAGGACAGATACTCGTTGGCTCGCTGGCCACCGATTCCGCCATTTTTCTTCGCTTGCGCCAAGTCTGGCGGGGCCTCAAATCCGCACGTCCCCGCATGATTCTTGAGCGACATCGGGCTCAAGACGAGGGGCAACGCCGCTGATGAGGCAGACGCCGTCGCAATCGGTAACTGGCTCAGGTCCGAGCAGAGGAAATCGAACTGGAATTGGTTATATTCAAAGCGCGACAGCGTGGCCATGTCGGAGGCGTGGATGACAAGCATAGGACGCTGGTGCTGCGCCAGCAGGTCAGCCATAGGTTTTCCGATCAAACAGGGCTTCATCCAACAGCTCGGCCATGATATGGGCCCGGCCAAAATAGGGAGACCAGAGGCGAATCCAATTGCTGGGCGACCGTAGGATCCGTGATTTGAGTTCAGACTCCCAGTCCTTCCGTAAAAAGCGATCTTCAAAGTCATGAAAGATTTGGTCGCGATACAGCGCATAGTAGGCACCCGTAAAGGTGCCCCCGGACAAGGCAAAGATCGCATCGAGTTCATCGAGCAGACGCTTGCGCTTGCCGTCCCAGGTGATCGGCTGGCCCGCCAACTCCCGCAACACGCCGTAGGCCAGTGTCGAGGCTCGCGTCCCGCCGCCGGAGAAGGAGGTCACAAGAAAAAGACCATCGGTGTTGTCGGCCTCGGGTGGGGCCAAATTGCTGAACCGATAGCCTCCGCCTGGTTTCCATTGTTCGAGCGGCGCGTTCAAAGTGGGACGGACGTATTCGCAGCCGACGAATGCCGGAAGCAGGAGGATCAACACACAGAATCGAAGCCCGTTTTTCACGGTTAGCCTCCCTAGGTGCAATTACCACAAGGCGAGCGAGGATGTCCGCAACGAGCATAGATATGAGCGATCGGCGCCGCGTTGGGCGCGAGCTGTTGCCCGTTCAGATGTTCTGTCGTCACAACCTGCAACGTGGCACAACTCCACAGCCCCAGGAACGTAGCCTCCTCCTCACCTCTTTCACCGTTTTTGGACCGCCTGCTCCCGCCAGACATTCAGGGTATGCTCGGCGATCATCCGCTCCTCGTCCGTCGGAATGACCCACGCCGAGACCTTTGAGTCCGGCGTCGAGATGCGCGGGCCGCCCGCGCGGTTGGAAGCCTCGTCCAGTCGGAGACCTAGCCACGCGGCGCCTGCGCAGATGCGGGCACGCATCTCGGGGGAGTTCTCGCTGATGCCGGCCGTGAGGACCACGGCATCGATACCCTGCATGGCGGCCGCGAGCGCGCCGAGTTCTCGCGCCACGCGGTAGACGAAGTAGTCCAGGGCGAGCCGGGCCCGCTGGTCCTCACTCGCCAGCAGATCGCGCACGTCGTTACTGATGCCCGAGAGTCCCCGCAGCCCGGCCTCGTGGTAGAGGAGATGTTCCAACTCCTTGGCGCCGTACCCCTTCTCAGACACGAGGTACAGCAAGACACCGGGATCGATCTGGCCGCAGCGCGTCCCCATGGGCAGGCCGTCCAGCCCCGTGAAGGCCATGGTGCTGTCCACGCTCCGCCCGCCCTTGATGGCGCACATGCTGGCGCCACTGCCCAGGTGGGCCACCACCACGGATCCCTGGGAGATCTCGGGAGCCACGCTGGGCAGAGCTCGCGCGATGTATTCATAGGACAGGCCGTGGAACCCGTAGCGGCGAACGCCCTCGTCGTAGAGAGCCTCCGGGATGGCAAACCGGTCCGCCACGTCGGGATGTCCCCGGTGGAAGGCGGTGTCGAAGCAGGCAACCTGCACGACGCCGGGGAAGCGCTTTTGGATCGTGCGAATGGGGTGGAGGTTGTAAGGCTGGTGCATCGGGGCGAGAGGGACGAGCCGCTCCAGAGCCGCCAGGATGTCGTCGTCTACCGTTACTGGCGACGAATAGTCGGGACCGCCGTGGGCCACGCGGTGCCCGATGGCCACCGGTACCATCCCGGGCAAGTGCTCTCGAAGCCAGGCCCCGACACGTCCAGTGGCGACCGCCACGTCCGGGATCTCCACGGTAGGAAACGTCTCATCCACTAAGAGATGGCCGCCGGTATCGCGTGCCCGCAGGCGCGGGTGGGTACCGATCCCGTCCACCTGACCTTTCAATGTCAGCGCAAGGTCGGATTCCCCTCCCACGCCGTAGACCGAGAACTTGATGCTGGAGGAACCGGCATTGATGACGAGAATCATATCGGCCATAGCCTACCTCTCTCCCACCCCGGCCCGGGCGGACTGCGCGTTCGCATAGAGCGCGGCGACCGCGCATGAGGCCATACGGGTCCGCTGGTTGTCGGCGCGGCTGGTGAGGATGATGGGCACCCTAGCCCCCAGCACCACGGCGGCCCCGTCGGCGCGCGAGAGGAACGTCAGGGTCTTCACCAGCATGTTTCCGGCTTCGAGGTCCGGCACCAGCATGATGTCGGGGTCGCCGGCGACGGACGACTCGATCTTCTTGATCCGGGCCGCCTCGGCGCTGATGGCGTTGTCGAAGGCCAGCGGTCCATCCAGGATTCCGCCGCGGATCTGTCCCCGCTCCGCCATCTTGCAGAGGGCCGCCGCCTCAATGGTGGACGGGATCTTCGGATTGATGGTCTCCACGGCCGAGAGGATGGCGATCTTGGGTTGCTTCCGGCCCAGCGCCACGAAGAAATCGATGGCGTTCTGCAGGATATCCACCTTGTCCACGAGGCCGGGGAAGATGTTGATGGCGGCGTCGGTGATGGCAAACACCTTGTGGTAGGTGGGGACGTCCATCAAGAAGACATGGCTGATCCGCCGCGCGGTCCGCAGGCCTGTCTCGCGCTTGACCACTTCGCCCATCAGCTCGTCGGTATGAAGGCTCCCCTTCATCAGGAGCTCCGCCCGGCCCAGCCGGACTAGCTCGACCGCCCCCGCCGCAGCGGCGTGGCTATGGGGGGCATCGATAACCTCGTAGGGCGAGATGTCGAGCGCTGACTCCTTCGCCGCCCGGCGGATCTTCTCGGCCGGGCCCACAAGAATAGGGGTGATGATTCCAGCCCGGGCCGACTCGACCACGGCGCCGAGCGAAGCGTCGTCGCATGGGTGGGCGACCGCCGTCGGGACTGGCGCCATGTCTGCTTGCAGCGGGACAATAATGCTTCATACTTGCCGGTACCCCGGCGCTCGGGGTTCTCGGTCGCTCCTGTCATCATGGATCCCTCCTACGCCCCGACCGAGACGACGAGGGTGGCTCTCCCAGCATGGCCTCGATCCGTGCCAGACGCTCCGCCCGTTCGCCCTTCGCCTCACCGGTCGCCGACACGACAGCCCGAATCGCCGCCAGCGCCTTCGTCCGGGCGTCTGCGTCGGGGAGCATCTTTGGAATCGCGGCCAGCGCGCCGTCCAGGTCGAGCATCAAGGCAAGGAACTGTTCGCGCAGCATCTGCTTGAACTCCTCCAGCGTCAGGCCACCGTGTTTAGCACGCATCTGGCGCAACTGGTTGAACGCGCGCTCGTCCACCCCCGGTCCCGCCAAGCCGATGTAGAGCAGGCTGCGGAGGGCTGCTTCGCGCATCCCGCCTTCGGCAATCCGCGCCTTGAGTTCGGCGATGCGTCTGCTGGATGAAGGCGATCCGTTCCGGTTCGATCCCCGGAAGCCGACGTGGTCTTTCGTCCGAGGCGCTCAGCCCCACCAGGGCCTGGAGCAGCGGCGTGCTGTAGATCGCCAGAAACATCTGTTCGAGGCTGCGATCGCGCAGATCGCGCCAGCCGTCGAGCGCCGCGATGATCCCCTCCGAGACCATGGTCTGCATCTGGACCAGGGGATTGTCGGGCGAGGCCGGCCGGCGCTGCTGGCGGACCTGCTCGGCGAGCTGGGCGACGTGCCGCATCAGAGGGTTGCGGTCGGAACACAGCTCGAAGGGCAGTTCGGAGGGATGGAGTCGATGGAGCGATTCGGCGATCTGTTCGCTGGCGAACGCCCGAACAAACGGTTGCAGCAGGGTGCGGTACAGGCCGAGATTGATCTCCGACACGCGCCGCACGGTCGTGAACCGGCGCTCGTTCTCGGGATCGGGCGGGACGATGGCCCGGATGTCATTCAGGGTACGCCGCTCGAAGCGGACGATCCAGTCGCCGCTGACCAGTTCCGGATGGACCGCGTCCGCGGTCTTGCGGGTCATCACCGCCTCGTAGAGACCGGGCGGCAGCACGTCGATCAGATCGATGTTGGAAGCGAATTCATCGTGCTCCTTGCGGGCCACGCCGCCCGAGACGAAGATGCCGAGATGGCCGACGCTCTCATGGATGGCATAGATGATGGTCTGACCCTGGGCGAGGATATCCTTGTCATTCTGATACAGGTCGCAGATCCAACCGAGGGCCTGCTGCGGCGGGGTGATGTTGTCCCCCTTGGAGCAGAAGCAGACGATGGGCGAGCGGATGTTCCGCAGGTCGATCCGCATCCCGTCGCGGGTGACGATTTCGGCGGTGGCCAGCCGGTTGCCGATGAACAATTCATCGACGATCCACTGCATTTCCTCGGCATTGAGGTTGACGTGGCCGCCCCACCATTTCTCGAATTCCAGGAAGCGCGCCCCCTCGGTATCGACCTTGGCCCACACGTTGTAATTCTTGGTCCAGAGAGTGTTGGCGGGATTGAGATTCTCGAAGTTGGTCGACGATATTGGCGCCGTCGAACTTGCCGGCGCTGAGGTCGCTGGTCAGCGCGGTCAGCCAGCTTCCGCCGATAAGCCCGCCGGTATATCGCATCGGGTTCTGGCCCTCGATGCCCGCCCAGTAGGACAGCGGCGAGCCGGCGATGATGATCGGCCCGAACAGATCCGGCCGGTCGCGGCCACCATCATCACCGCCCAGCCGGCCTGACAGTTGCCGATCACGCAGGGCTTGCCGTCGGCGTCGGGGTGGAGGTCAATGACCTTCTCCAAGAACACCGCCTCGGCGCTGCATGATGTCTTCGATGGTCTGGCCCGGCATCGGGTCGGGGGAGAAGCCGACGAAATAACTGGGATGACCGGCGTGCATCGCTACGCCCAGTTCGCTGTCGGCCTTGAAGCCGCCGATGCCCGGCCCGTGCCCGGCGCGCGGGTCCACCACGACGAACGGGCGTTTTTTCGGGTCGATGACCACCCCTTGCGGCGGTTTGATCCTCACCAGTCCATAGTTGACCGGCCGGTCGAAGGTCCGCCCGTCCAGCACCAGTTCGGCGTCGAAAATGAGCACGTGCGGTACCGCCTTCGCCTTCTGCGCGTAGTATTGGTCACTGCGCTGCCGCAGCACATCCCAGAACAGGATCGTGCGCTGCCAGGCGTCCACCCAGTAGTCCCAGGCGGCCTGCCAGGGGTTCTGCATCGCCAGGCCCTGGGGCTCGGCGGGCTTCTGGTCGGATGCGCCCGGGACGTTCCGGGTTGAGAAGAGGGTCTGAGTCCACGTCTGGTAGAGGTCGCTCCAGACTTCGGGCAACGTGCGCCCGTCTGTCGGCGTCTGCGTCTTCATATCATTCTTCCTTTCTTCCCGAGGCCATTAGCAAATATTTCACCGAGTGCGCTCAAAGCCCGCAAAGGGCTGCGCCCCCAGAGCACGCGCCGCGCGACGGATCTTCCCTTCAACTCACGCCGACGCCACAATGACGGGCAAACGGATTCCGCGCTCTTGCAGCCGGCTGCACCTGTACGCCGGTCATTCGCGGCAAGCTGGTGGTGTCCAGCAGGAGGCAGGCGATCGCTTCTCCCGCACTTCGTCCAAGTGATAGGACTTGCTTCCGGGGTGGGCAGTCCCTAGCACGCTCAGGAAGGATTACGGGGCGGCTTTACTTACCTTCTTTTCCCGGCCCTTGTCAAGATACTCATGGGCGAGGGTCCAAACTCATGACAGGTGGGGCAACCCCTTGCGAATCAGGCGGGAAAAGTCGGATGATACGCGAACCGCCGTCGTTTCAGAGCCGCCACCGCCTGAAACCGGGTGAGCACCTGGTAGAAGAGGGTCTCATACAACTGCCACGGCCGATGGGCATTGGCATAGGCCAGCGTCGAGCGAGTCGGCGTCCGTTGCACGCCGAGGTGAACGAGCTTGCCGAGGGCGGTGGCCAACCCGCCGCAGATCTCTCGGAGCGAGTGCGCGCTGCCCATCTGACAAAACAGCATCGCGACGAAATGATCCCAGCAGCTGAACCCCTTGGCTGCTCGCTCAGCGGCGTGCTGCCGAACGGCGTGAGCGAATTCCGTGCGATCAATCAGGGCCAGGATTTGCGCAAAGCAACTCGCAACGGCTACCATACAATACCTCCGGCTTGTGGGTGGCACGGCGCGGGTACGCCGTGGACGGGTGTTGGTGAACAACCCATCCTACTCACACGCCGGAGGCATTTTAAAAACTTATTTTGGACAAGACTGGGTCGGACCTAGCGCGAGCAGCAGGTTGATAAGCAGACCGGCGAGCCCGGCCGGCCGCAGTCGAACCTTCCCATGATTTTCTGGCATCCCTTGCATCCCGCGGCGCGTCTCCTACTTGATGACTTTAGCCACGGCGGCGCGCAGATCGGCCGATTTGGCATTCTCGACGCTGTGTTTGACCAGGATGTCCGTCGGCCGCACGTCCTTCCCGTAGTAGGCCGCGTTGGAATCATTCGACACAGCGACCAACGCCCCGTCCAGTTGCATGCCTGCGAAGATGCCCTTGCTGCTGGCATATGAGAGCAGGTCGGCCGTTATCCCTGTGACCGCTCCCCCTCCGCCGACAGGGCCCGCCGAGAGGCCCGCGTCGACGCCCATCTTGAAGTCGTTCCGATAGAACTGTTCGAGACCTCTTGTTGTCCTGATCAGGAACACCAGTTGGGACGCATCCCCGCCGGCTTGCAAGCCGAAACTTACCGAGCCCATCGTGTAAAAAGCCGGTTGCGACCAGGCCTTCGTCTTCTCATCGCGGACGAGAAGGACGCCGCTCCCGCCCCTGCCGCCGAAGATAAACGCGCCCTTCAGCAACTGGGGGACGATGAAGATGCCTTTGGGATCCTTGACGTCAGTTTGGAGTGACGCTTTCAGGCCCGGATCGGCGCCAAAGGCTTCCATGGTCAGCTTCGCCTTATCGATGAGCTGCTGCTGTTCGGAAAAGTCTGCCGTGATTGCCGGCGTTGATGGAAAGCCAACCAGCGCAGCAACCCATACGGTGGTGAGAATGAAGAATGCCCCTATCGAACCTGTTTTCCGCCTCGTTCTATCATTCATGTTGCCTCCTTGGGAATTGGTGGGCCGTGTAGCACGGCTCTCTTGTGTTATGTATCTATGACTTGATGCTTCTTGCCGTGGTAAGCGTCTTGTCGTGGTAAGAATGACCCGCCAGCTGCTAACACAACACACGCGCTCCCGGGAAAACAACTGGCAATTGTGACGGCGCTTCTGCCATTCCCGATGAGAAAGTCTAAGAGTTGGGGAATAATAGCTTCGATCGTCGTCGCGATCTGAAGGAGATGACATGACGGTAAAGGAGAAGGCGCGCCGTTCAATCTCGTAACCCTTCAGCGAGATGCAACCGGTCCAGCGTGCGCAGACACTCGACTTCCACCAAATCGGAAGCAACCCCTTGCTCGATGATTCGCCACTCCTTGAGAGCATTCGGCTGACCGAGGACGACGCGCAGGGACTACCCCGATCGCTTCAACTGCTCCATCACGGCTTCGACCACACGCTCTCTCGTGAACCCAAATTCCTTTTGCAAGACTTTCAAGGGGGCAGACGCCCCGAACGTCGTCATCCCAATGATGATGCCGGTCAGTGCCGACATAGTGCGCCCATCCGAATGTCGAAGCTTGCTCGACCGCTACGCGGAACTTCACAGAGGGCGGCAATACGTGGTCACGATAGGATTGGTCCTGCTGCTCGAACAGCTCCCACGAAGGCATGCTCACCACCCGAGTCTTGACGCCGTTGGACTTCAGATATTCATACGCCGCGATACAGAGCGCAACCTCACTGCCGGTTCCGATGAGGATCACATCGGGCCGACCATCCGAGCCGTCGGCCAAGATGTAGGCTCCCTGAGCCAGGCCCGAGGCGGGGGCATATTTACTCCGATCCACTGTCGGAACATCCTGTCGGGTCAGGATGAGCGCCACCGGCTCATGATGCAAATTCATGATCACCCGCCAGGCTTCCACCACTTCATTGGCATCTGCCGGTCGAAGCACGATCAATCCGGGCATCGCGCGCAGAGAGGCGAGATGTTCGACCGGCTGATGAGTGGGCCCGTCCTCCCCGACGGCGATCGAATCGTGCGTGAAGATGTGAATAACCGGCAATTCCATGAGTGCGCTGAGGCGGATCGCGCCGCGAGCATAGTTACTGAAGATCAGGAACCCGGAACCATAGGGCCGGACTTTTATCAGGGCCATCCCGTTCAGGATCGCAGCCATGGCATGTTCTCGGATCCCGAAGTGAAGATTACGACCACCTGGATTGTCAGCGGAAAAATCGCCGGCCCCCTCAAAGGTCAAACGCGTTTTCGCCGATGGGCCGAGATCCGCCGAACCACCCATCAACCAAGGGACGCGCTTTGCCACTTCGTTCAACACCTCTCCAGATGAGACCCGCGTGGCCATGCCCTTGGCGTCCGCCGGAAAGACCGGCAGCTCCTTGTCCCATCCGTCCGGCAACTGTCGATGCTGCACCCGATACAATTGATTGGCCAGGTCTGGATACTTGGCCTGGTAGTCTTTGAGGCGAGTGAACCATCCGTCACGGAGCATCTTCCCCCGAGCACCGATTCCTTGACGAAAGTGATCGTAGACTCCATGGGATATAGAATTTTGCGTCCTCCGGCCAACCATCAGTTCTCTTTGTCAGGCGGATTTCGTCCTCGCCGAGCGGTTCGCCGTGAGCGGCCGAGGTGTCCTGTTTATGGGGCGCTCCATAGGCGATGTGGCTGTCCACGATGATCAGCGTGGGACGATCCGTCGTCTTCTGGAAGGTTTGGAACGCCCGCTCGAGCATCTCCAAGTCATTCGCATCACCGACACGGGTGATGTTCCACCCGTAGGCGATGAACCGTGTGGCCACGTCTTCCGAGAAAGCCAACGCGGTATTCCCCTCGATCGTGATGTGATTGTTGTCGTAGATCCAACACAGGTTCGAGAGGCTCAGGTGCCCCGCGAGCGAGGCCGCTTCGTGAGAGATCCCTTCCATCATGCAACCATCTCCCACAGAGAGCGTACACGTTGAAATCGATGAGGTCGTCGAAGCCGGGCCGATTGAAATGGTCTGCCATCCAGCGGCCGGCCAGCGCCATGCCCACACTGTTCGCGAGTCCCTGCCCGAGTGGGCCGGTTGTCGTTTCGACGCCGGAGGTCCAGCGGTACTCCGGATGCCCAGGACAGCGGCTGCCCCATTGACGGAACTGTTTGATGGCATCCAGCGGCACCGATGGTTCGCCGAGCGTTTCGTAATCCTTACTGACAGCCTTCACACCGGTAAGATGGAGGAGCGAATACAAGAGCATGGATGCATGTCCGATCGAAAGCACGAAGCGGTCGCGGTTCGGCCAAATCGGGTCTTGCGGATCGAAGCGGAGAAATCGCTGCCACAGGCTGTAGGCCACTGGAGCCATGGCCATGGGTGTCCCTGGATGACCGGAGTTGGCCTGCTGGATCGCATCCATCGATAAGGTGCGAATGGTGCTGATGCACAGTTGATCGCGTTTCGTGTCTGTCATAGGAGCCTCGTTGCGATGCAGAAGATGCTTTCACCTCTCGCCGATCGAAGCGTTGTTGCCCGGCGCCTCCATCCTTTTCTTTGACGCATCGTCACGACGTCAGGCGACCGGGCACGGCTTTACACCCCATATATCCGCCGCGTACTCCGCGATGGTGCGGTCGCTGGAAAACTTTCCTGAGCCGGCGATATTCAAGATCGCCTTGCGTGCCCAGCCATCTGCATCGGCATAAAGTTCGCAGACCCGCCGGTCAGCATCGAGGTAGGACATGAGGTCCGCCAGGTGCATGTAGTGGTCCCCACCCGCCAATAACGTATGATGCAGTGGCTCGAAGATGCCCGGTTCATGACGGCTGAAGTAGTCGGAAGCGATCAAGTCCAGCGCCGCGCGGGTCTCCGCTTCGTTTTCATAGTGCCAGCGAGGACTGTACCAGCCCCGACTGTCGGCCACTTGGTCCGCTGTCAGGCCGAACAGGAAGAAATTCTCCTCTCCGGCTTCTTGTGCCATTTCGATCGTTGCGCCGTCACGTGTCCCCAACGTCAGCGCTCCGTTCATCATGAATTTCATGTTGCTCGTCCCGCTGGCTTCGTAGCCCGCCGTGGAAATCTGATTCGAGACATCGGCGGCCGGAATCAGCCGCTCCGCAAGCGACACGCAATATTCCGGCAAGAAGACCACCTTGAGTTTCCCGCGAACTCTCGGATCTCCATCGATGGCGCCGGCCAGATTGTTCAGGAACTTGATGATGACCTTGGCAAGGTGATAGGCCGGCGCCGCCTTACCGGCAAAGAAAAACGTCCGTGGGGCCATCGTGATCTTCGAGTTCGCCCGTAATCGGTTGTACAGCACAATGATGCGCAGCGCGTTGAGGAGCTGTCGCTTGTATTCGTGGACGCGCTTTACCTGGCAATCAAAAATGCTGTCGGGATCGACGATCTGTCCGGAGGTCGTCTTGAGCCACTGGGCAAGCTTCGATTTCGCTTCTCGCTTGGCCTTGAGGAACGAGTCGCGGAACGCAGTGTCGCCCGCCAGCTTCCTGAGCTTGTTCAGCTCGCTAAGATCAGTAATCCATCCGTCGCCGATGGCGTCGGTGATCATTTGAGCGAGTGCGGGGTTTGCCAGCAGCAACCACCGTCGCGGCGTGACGCCGTTGGTCTTGTTGTTGAACCGCTCGGGATACAGCTCGGCCAGGTCTTTGACCGTCATGGAGCGCAAAAGCGCGGAGTGAATGGCGGCGACGCCGTTGGTGCTGTGCGATCCGACGATGGCCAGATTGGCCATGCGGATCTTGCGCTGGTCTCCTTCTTCTACAAGGCTTATTCGTGTGATTCGCCCTTCGTCCCCTGGGAAACGGGTCCGGACCACATCGAGCAGACGACGGTCAATTTCAAAGATGATTTCAAGATGACGAGGCAGCATGGCGTCGAACCAGGCAAGCGGCCATTTTTCCAGCGCCTCCGGCAGCAGAGTGTGATTCGTATAGGCCAGAGTCCGCTGCGTGAGATCCCACGCTTTGTCCCAACCGAGGCGCACGTCGTCCAGCAGAATCCTCATGAGTTCAGGAACGGCCATCGTCGGGTGCGTATCGTTCAATTGGATCGCGACTTTTTCAGGGACGTCGTTCCAGTCGAGGTTACCTCGCCGGAACCGCCGCACGAGATCGGCCAGCGAGCAGGCGACGAGGAAATATTCCTGCAAGAAGCGCAATCCCTGTCCCATGGACGTCGAGTCATCGGGATAGAGGACACGCGTGAGCGATTCCGCGGTGAGAGTTTCCGCCAACACCCCCACGAATTCGTCCTCGACCGAATTGTTGGAAATCAAATTAGTTAGCCGTCCCGCGCGCCGACATGACGAGCGTATTGATCGTCTTGCCTCCATAGTCGAATCACCGGCCGGTCGAAAGGAATGCCGAGCAGAATTGAGGGCTGTCCGATGACCGGGCGCAGCATCCCCGCGCGCAGTTCAAATGAACAGTTCAGCTTGACCTCGACCGCTTCCTCCAGCCGCGCGACTTCCCAAGGATCGGGACACCGCAACCAATTGTCGGGCTGCTCGAATTGCCAGCCATCCCTGATCGTCTGCTTGAAAATGCCGTATTCATAACGAAGCCCATATCCCATGCCGGAATCTGCATCGTCGCCATTGAGTCGATGAAACAGGCCGCCAACCGGCCAAGCCCTCCGTTTCCTAATCCGGCATCCGGCTCCATCTCGATCAGTGCCAGCGGGTCGACACCCCGCTCTTGCATGGCCTCAAACGCTAATGAGGTCAATAACATGTTGGTCATGTTGTTGGTGAGCGACCGCCCGAGGAGGAACTCCATCGACAAGTAATACGCCCGCTTGGGATTCTTCCGCTCATAGGTCTTTTCTGTCTGAAGCCAGCGCTGCGACACAACGTCGCGGAGCGAACGGGCCACCGCTTCAAACTGACCCCTCGGCTCCGCCTTCTTCGGATCTATCACACGGTCGAAGATCAGATGCCGTTCATACAGGGCATCGTGCGTACCGGAGAACTGGATGGGACCGCACCCATATTGTTCAAGAAGCGGCGCTATCTTGTCGGTCGACGTCGAGGCTGAAGAGGCCTCCTGTTTCCTCGTAGTCATCGTAGGACTTTTCCTCTCTGGTGAAGTCCACCCGCTTCCTTACCCTCCGAGGACGGGGTCCGGTGCGCGGACATTGGCATCACCAGCTCCCATCACCAGGGTCATCTATCAGGATGTTGAAAAAGTCCGCCGGCATCGTAAGACACTGGGCGCTCACAAAGACACTGCCGGCTCACCACTCGCCGGCGTTCGCAAGCCTGACGTGCCTTATTCGCACGTCGTGGACCTCGGCGCGTCCGCAACTAAGACACTGGGCGCTCACCGACTCGCGCCCGTTCACAAACGGTCCAAGACACTGCCGGCTCAGGGGACACGGCCCGCTCACCACTCGCGGGCGTCCACAACCGTGGCGCTCATTATTCTTCGCGCCGTGGACCTCGCCGGCGCGCACAAACATGGTGCTCTTTCTTCATCGCACCGTGCGCCTCGTTATTCCTCGCGTCGCGGACCTCGCTGCGGCCGTGCCGCGGAACGGCGTGTCTCGGCACGCCGGGGTCGGGCGGGTGAGAACAACGGCTTTTTTGAACATCTTGCGGGCTTTTCTGATCCTGTCCGTGCTTTTGTCAACAGCCTACTATCTGGTCCAGGCTGCCTGTGATTGTCGAGCCAGGATGGCTCCCGGCGTAGTGGCTCGGTTCGACGGCCGAGCCAATATGCCCCGGCAGAAAACACCCAGCATCACAAACACAGTCACTGTGATCATCAGGAGCACGTTCGGATCACCGAACACCTGACTGGCGCTCATCTGATTCGCCCGGAATCGCCAGCCAAGCGACCACCTCACTTCTTGTTCAACTTCGTGAATTTCGTTCCTTCGAACGACAGGTTGTACATCAACCCCTTCTGACTCAAGACGAATCCGACGATCGGGTCTTTCAGGGTGTTCGTGTCGATGACGCCACCGGCTCCCAACGTGGCCAGGGAGACGGAGCCGTCTACCCCCGCTTTCCATCCTGCGCTTTCCTGAAACCGTTTCAGGGCCTCCTCATCCAGAAACACGATAACGATGGTCTTGATCTCTCCCCCGAGTTGCAATCCAAATGAACCCTGCAAGGTACTGTAGTAATCCACCGTCTTACCGGCAATCCGGAGCGCGCCTTCTCCGTATTCTCCCCCGAAGCCAGCCCCTCCCTTGAGGACTGTCGGAAACGCCAGCACGCCTTTGCTGCTCTCGAGGAAGCTCTTGCCTCCCTTCACTTCTTTCTCGAAATTCACCAGCGCTTTGTCCACGCCAGCGTCGATTTCTTTAGCCGAGACGGCCAAGGCGGGGCTGGACAGCCAGCCGCTCAAGGCGACTATTGTCCCTACAATTGCGGCTACCAGACACACGCTACGGAACCGGTTGCAGATTTTTCGCGTCATCATCATCGCTCCCTTCCCGAAGAAGTCGGCGCTGAGACGCCGACTGGTTGGTGAATACCAGCCATCATTGGAGAAGGCTCCAGGAACTTTCTGAGCTTCTCCTCATTTCGCGCGCCCCTCCTTGGCGGCCCGCGGCAAGGGCGAGATTGCGCCCCGGGCTCATCTGCATCGAACATGTTGCCCTGCCCTCCTGTACGTGCCTACCGCATTCCTACCAGACGAACGCCATTAGCAGGATGTTGAAAAAGTCCGCCAGCTTTGTTCTCGCAAGACACTGCCGCCTCACTATCTCGGCGGCGTTCACAAACGTGACGCGCCTTATTCAGCGCGTCGTGAACCTGGCTGTGGCCGAACCGCGGAGCGGCGTGTCTCGGCACGCCGGGGTTGGGCGGGTGAGACCAAGGGCCCATTTTGAACATCCTGCGAAGTTATTTCTCGTCCTGCGCGACATTCAAGCAGGCAATTTCCTCACGACGCAAAATCGTTTTTCAACAGCCTGTTAGAGACTCTTCCCCGGTTCGACCGGCGCGAACAGTACGACCACCGAGCGCGCCTCGGCCCGATAGGGTGAACCAGGAATCGACGGGGCCTCCTGCCACGGGACGATGTCGTGCGGCGAATCGAGCGCGGTATCGATCCATCGGCGCCACCTGTCGTCGTCTCCCCCGTGCACCGGCGGCAGTTCGAATTCGAGCGGCTCCCAATAGGCATTCAGAATAAAGTGGGCCAGGAGCCCTGCTTTCCGGAGCTCAATCGTGACCGCAATCGTATGCGACGGTAGGTTCCAATCCGGTTGATGGAGCTTGACTCCGTGCCATTCCTTATTCGCCTTTCGGATCAACTGAGTCAGACTCACTCGCCGGCGCTCGTGCTCCACGTCTCGCAACAGCCGTCGCGCATTGAGCAGCGTCACGAACCGATGCACATCGGCATGCTTGGCGACCAGCGACCAGTCGAACCAATTTGTGTCGTTGTCCATGCCATAGGTGTTGTTGTTGCCGCGTTGCGTGCGACGCACTTCATCCCCCATCAGAATCATGGGCACTCCCAGGGAGAGCAGGGTGACGGTCAAGAAGTTCTTTACCTGCCTGTTTCGCAGCCGCTCGACAGCCGGATCATCCGTCGGTCCCTCGACGCCGCAGTTCCAGCTCTTGTTGTCGTCGGCCCCGTCGCGGTTGTCCTCGCCGTTGGCGTCGTTGTGCTTCAGATCGTAAGACACGAGATCGTTCAGCGTGAAGCCGTCATGACAGGTCACGAAGTTGACGCTTTGCTCGGGCTCCCGTTCCTTGTGACCATAGATTTCCGGGCTGCCGATGAAGCGGTCGGCGAAGCGCGTCACGGAGCCTTGTTCACCGCGGAAGAAATCACGAGCATCGTCGCGGAACAGTCCGTTCCACTCTTTCCAACTATCGCCGATGAACGAGCCGACCTGATACAGACCCGCGGCATCCCAAGCCTCTGCGATCAGCTTGGTCCCGGCCAGCACAGGGTCTGATTCAATGTCCCAGAGGATCGGGGGATGTTGCAGAGGTCGGCCGGCCTCGTCGCGGGAGAGGATCGAAGCGAGGTCGAACCGAAAGCCGTCCACGTGCATCTCTTCCACCCAGTAACGGAGACTGTCCACGATGAGACGGCGAACGATCGGGTGATTCGCGTTCATGGTATTGCCGGTCCCGGTATAGTTGCTGTACCAGCGGCGATCCTGCTCCAGGAGGTAGTAGGCACCATTTTCGAGGCCGCGGTAGCAGAGGGTCGGCCCTGCCTGATTCCCTTCGGCGGTGTGGTTGTACACCACGTCAAGGATGACCTCGATGCCGGCCCGATGGAGCGCCTTGACGAGATCGCGAAACTCGTCCACGGCACCCAGCAGGTCCTTGCGCGAGCTATACGCCGCATGTGGAGCAAAGAACGAGACCGGTGAGTAGCCCCAATAGTTGACGCGGTCTGGTGGGCAGTCTTGGTGATCGAACTGAAACACCGGCAACAACTCCACCGCGGTGATGCCGAGGTTCTGTAGATAGGGAATCTTCTCGATCAGCCCCGCATAGGTGCCTCGCTTCTCCGGGGCCAGACCGGAATTAGGGTGTCGGGTGAAGCCTCCGACGTGCATTTCATAGATGACGGTGCTGGCAGATGGACGATGCAGAGGCCTGTCCCCTTGCCAATCGTATCGGCGTATATCCACGATGACGCTCTTCATTGCGGTCGCACAATTATCACCAGGGGTGAAGGCCGCGGCGCGGTTGTACTGTTCGGGAACCGCCACAGCCTTGCCGTAGGGATCGAGCAGGATCTTCTCATGGTCGAAGCGGAGCCCTCGATGCGGCTCGAAAGGACCGTGCGCTCGATAGCCGTAGATCTGGCCTGGTTGCAGTTCCGGGACAAAGACGTGCCAATAGTGGTAGGTGCGATTCTTCCAGGGATCAAGAGGAATCACCGCCGCCGCCTTGGGATCGTCCACGCGATCGAACAGGAGCAATTCCACAAGGGTGCTGTGTTTGGAATACAGGCTGAAGTTGACCCCGTCAGGGAAGACGGTCGCCCCAAGAGGGAAACTGTTTCCCGGAGCGATGGTCCCGGCGCCCATGCCCATTCTCTTCCCCTTCTCGCTACACGTTGTCCGCTTCCGTGGAAGCCGCACGTGGCTCCACCGGCCTACGCTGCCCCCATTGCCAGTCGGTGATCTCGGGCAGGTCTTCGCCGTACTTGGCGATATGTTGCTTGTGCTCAAGTAACTTGTCGCGAATCGCCTGTTTGGCATAGGCGGCGCGGGATCCAAGTTGTGGCAACCGATCAATGACGTCGCCGAAGAGGTGAAAGCGATCAAGATCATTCATCACGACCATGTCGAACGGCGTGCTCGTCGTGCCTTCCTCCTTGTAGCCACGCACATGCAGGTTCTTGTGATTCGTACGGCTGTACGTCAACCGATGGATCAACCATGGATAGCCGTGGAAGGCGAACACGATCGGCTTGTCCTTGGTGAACAGCGCATCGAAGTCCTGGTCCGACAGGCCATGCGGGTGCTCCCTCTGGGGCTGCAGTTTCATCAAATTCACGATGTTGATGACGCGAATCTTCAGCGTGGGGAGATATTGACGGAAGAGATCAACCGCCGCGAGCGTTTCGAGCGTCGGTACATCCCCGCAACAGGCCATGACCACGTCGGGTTCGCTCCCCTTATCGTTGCTCGCCCATTCCCAAATCCCGATGCCGGCCGTGCAGTGTTTGATCGCCTGGTCCATCGTCAACCATTGCGGCGCAGGCTGCTTGCCCGCGACGACGACATTCACATAATTGCGGCTGCGCAGGCAGTGATCGGTCACGGAGAGCAGTGTGTTCGCGTCCGGCGGAAGATAGATGCGTACGACATCCGCTTTCTTGTTCACCACATGATCGATGAATCCCGGGTCCTGGTGGCTGAACCCATTGTGATCCTGGCGCCAGACATGGGAGCTCAGCAAATAGTTGAGCGAAGCGATCGACCGCCGCCAGGGAACGTGGCGGCAAACCTTCAGCCACTTGGCATGCTGATTGAACATCGAATCGATTATGTGGATGAACGCCTCGTAACATGAAAAGAACCCGTGCCGGCCGGTCAAAAGATACCCTTCCAACCAACCCTGGCACTGATGCTCGCTGAGCACTTCCATCACTCGTCCGTCCGGGGCCAAATGGTCATCGTATGGGTAGCGGTCTGCCATCCAGGCTCGGTTGGTGACCTCCATCGCATCCTGCCAGCGGTTCGAGTTATTCTCGTCCGGACTGAACAGCCGGAAATTGCGGTTCTCCATATTCAACTTCATCGTGTCGCGTAGGAACTTTCCCATGAGGCGCGTGGATTCCGCCGCGACGGCGCCGGGCTTCCTCACTGTGATTGCGTAGTCACGATAGTCGGGCAGGCGCAGCTCCTTGAGCAGTAAGCCGCCGTTGGCGTGCGGATTGGCGCTCATGCGACGGTCACCCTTCGGCGGTAGCTCAGCGAGTTCTGGCTTCAACCGGCCGGTTTTGTCGAATAGCTCCTTCGGTTTGTAACTCTTCATCCATTTCTCGAGAAGTTTCACATGCCCCGGCTTTTCGTGCATTTCACCCATCGGCACCTGATGGCTCCGCCAGTAGCTCTCGGTCCGTTTGCCGTCGATCTCCTTCGGGCAGGTCCATCCCTTGGGCGAACGGAAAATGATCATCGGCCAGAGCGGTCGCTTCGTGCCGCCGGTTCGTCGAGCCTCAGTTTTGATACGGTGAATCTCCGCGCTGATCTCGTCGAGTGTGGCAGCCATCGCCTGGTGCATCTTTTCCGGATCGCTGCCCTCGACAAAGTAAGGTGTGTACCCGTAGCCACGGAAGAGCTGATCCAATTCTTTATGACTAATGCGGGCCAATATACACGGGTTGGCGATCTTATAGCCATTCAGGTGCAGGATCGGGAGCACGACGCCGTCGGAAAGAGGATTGAGAAATTTGTTGGAGTGCCAGGAGGTCGCGAGCGGGCCGGTTTCGGCTTCACCGTCGCCGACCACACAGGCGACGATCAGGTCGGGATTGTCGTACGCCGCCCCGTATGCGTGCGACAGGGCGTACCCCAATTCGCCTCCTTCGTGAATGGATCCCGGCGTCTCGGGTGCGACGTGACTGGGGATGCCGCCCGGAAATGAGAATTGGGTAAAGAGGCGTTTCATCCCCGCTTCGTCTTGTGTGATGTTGGTATAGACCTCGGAGTAGGTTCCTTCCAAGTAGGCATTGGCGACAATGCCGGGACCGCCGTGGCCGGGACCGATAATGTAGATCATGTTCAGGTTCCGTTGCTTGATGACGCGATTCAAGTGAACATAGATAAAATTCAATCCGGGTGTCGTGCCCCAATGGCCGAGCAAACGGGGTTTGATGTGCTCTTTCTTCAAGGGTTTCTCCAGCAGGGGATTGTCATAGAGGTAAATCTGCCCTACCGAAAGATAGTTCGCCGCCCGCCAGTAGGCATCGATCAAATTGAATTCCTTCTCGGACAACGGATTTCTCATGATCTCTCCTTTTCCTCGACAGCCAGCGCTCAACCCACGTCAAATGCTGTCGGCAATATGCGTCCTGCCCTGTGACCCCGAAGCTTGCGACGCTCCCGATTGTTTTCACAACAGCGTGGAGCAATCATGGCTGACATATCGATACGCCCTTCGCCTGTTCAGCTACTTCCACGAGCCGAAACTTGATCGACGAACCCCCGCTGTTGATCACCGGAACCTTCATATCAATGTTGAACCCTCGCGGGATTCGAGCGGCAACTGTCAGTCATCGTGCCACTCCAAACGATGCCGGGCTGCCTCTACGCCAGGCCGATCGCCTTCCAACTCGCTCGTGTACCTGCCAAGGGTGGCCGCACTGTTGGATTTCGCCCGATGGTAGAACGCTTGCTGGCCGGCTTTCAGATTCTGTTGCTTGCCATGCCAGGCTTCGAGCGCGGCATCCTGTAGCGCCCGCCCGTATGAAAAGCTGAGCTTGCATGGCTTCGGCAAATCCAGCTGGTTGATCGCATTGAGATGAGCCGTGGCAACGATGTCACTCTGGCCGCCCGACAGAAAGACGATGCCGGGAACCGCTGGGGGCACGTGGCGGCGTAAGCATCGCAACGTCGCGACAGCGACTTCATCCACCGAAGCTTGCCGGTGGCATTCCTTGCCGGAAATTACCATGTTCGGTTTGAGAAGCATGCCTTCAGGAGCGACGCACTGCTCGAAGAGCGCGTGGAAAACCGCATGGAGCACCGAACTGGTGACCTCGTCGCAGCGTTCAATGGTATGGAACCCATCCATCAACACTTCCGGCTCCACGATGGGGACGATCACTTGCTCCTGGCATAGGGCGGCGTAGCGGGCCAAGGCATGGGCGTTTGCGCTGATGCACATCGGGCTGGGTAATGCATCGATGATACGAATCACGGCCCGCCATTTGGCGAATCGCGCCCCCATCGCAGCATATTCCTTGAGACGATCCCGCAGCCCATCGAGGCCTTCGGTGACGGTTTCCTCCGGCGAGCCGGGAAGCATCTTGGCTCCGTTATCTACCTTGATGCCGGGAATGATTCCTTGTCGGGACAGCACCTCAGGCAACGGCGTCCCGGAGGCGCTCTTCTGGCGGATCGTTTCGTCCTGAAGAATCACGCCGCTGATATACGAAGCAACATCGGGCGTCGTAAAGAACATTTCACGGTAGGCGCGGCGACTGCTTTCTGTCGACTCGATCTTGAGTGCCGCGAAGCGTTTCGTCAGGGTGGAAACAGTTTCATCGGCCGCCAGAATGCCCTTGCCTTCGGCAACCAGTGCTCTTGCTGTTTGTTCCAATACCTGGTGTCTCATGACAACCTCTCCTCTCACTTCGCAATTCCTCGCTCTCCACAATGACCCTCCCTCTTTCGGCGGATCGAGCTGAGTTTCCACAGGGGACTATGCCTCGAGTCATTCTCGGCATGGAAATGGCTTTCCTGCCGAAGTTGTCCTCCCGCAACGACAACTTCCAAAGCGGCTGGCGATACGCCCTACTATAGAAGGAACTGTACTGATTCAGAACTGTCAAAAGTTACAGGTCCCGGAAAGAGGCCCGGTCGCCAGGTACGTGGTTGAGATCCGAGAGGGTGTTCGGTTTTCTCTGGAGGGATCATGAGATACAGGAAGAAAATGGGAATTTCGATCATATATCTCTCGGGCGTGCCGACTGGTATAGTCGTGCCGTGCGACTCAGACAGTCATGACAAGCGCACGAGGAAAAGGAGGAATCTCGATGACTGAAGCAGTCGCCATATTGGTGGGTGGCGGGCCCGCGCCCGGCATCAATGGAGTGATCAGCGCCGCAGCGATCCGATGTCTCGCGGAGGGCCATGCCGTCCTTGGTATCGAGCAGGGCTTCAAGTGGATCATGCAAGGCGAAGTGAACAAGGTTACGCCGCTGACTCTTGAACAAGTCAGCCGGCTTCATTTTCGTGGCGGATCGATCCTCAAAACAGCGCGAGCCAACCCCGCAAAGGATCCAGCACATCTTGCCCAAACGCTAAAAAGCCTCGCCCAACTGGGCGTCACCGGACTGATCACGATCGGCGGAGATGACACGTGCTTCTCCGCGCTCACACTCGAACGAGCCGCACAGGGACGCCTGCGCGTTGTCCATGTCCCCAAGACCATCGATAACGATCTCGATCTTCCTCATGGTGTGCCCACCTTCGGCTTTCAGACGGCCCGTCACCTGGGCACATACGCGGTCAAGAACATTCTTGAGGATGCGCGCACGACTTCTCACTGGTTTTTTGTCGTGGCCATGGGGCGCAAGGCCGGCCATCTCGCATTGGGCATCGGGAAAGCCGCAGGGGCGACGCTCACTCTGATCCCGGAGGAGTTTCGCGAGCGGCCGGTGGGATTGACAAGAGTTGCAGATATTCTCGCGGGCGCGATTATCAAGCGGCTGAGCCAGGGCCGCGAGGACGGCGTGGCTGTGCTCGCTGAAGGTATCGCAGAAGTCATGAATCCCGATGATTTCAGGGCGTTAGCGTCCGTCTCTCGCGACGAGCATGGTCATGTGGAGTTAGCCGATCTCGACCTGGGCCGTGTGCTGAAAGAAGAGGTTCTCAAGCGGTTGGCACCCTACAGACTAGCCCCGACGATTCGGCTCAAAGATCTGGGATTTGAATTGCGGTGTGCCGATCCCATCCCATTCGATATGGAATATTGCCGTGATCTCGGCTGCTGTGCCGCGGAGTACTTGATCGGAGGGGGCACAGGGGCGATGGTGTCGATCGTCAATGGCAAGTTTTCGCCGATCCCGTTCGGCTCCATTCTCGATCCGATCACCAATCGGACTCGGGTGCGAATGGTGGATGTGGCCTCGGAGTCCTATCGAATCGCCCGCCGCTACATGGTTCGCTTGGACAGGAACGATCTCGACCAGCAGGAGCGCCTTGCTCGTTGCGCCGCAGTGGTTGGACTCACTCCCCAGGCCTTCCGGGAACGATTCGCCTCGGTCGTCGCGCATGCAGGGGGCGCATGACCGTACATCGACGCTCTTGACCCCCATTGACTGCTGATGCTAGCTTCGACAACCTGTAGCAATGACGTCAAGGTCGGCGTCGATGAGATAACCACGTTGGAGAAGCGCCATGCCAAGTCTCCAATCCGTCCGACGGAAAATCGCTTCCGTTAAGAAAACACAGAAAATCACGAAAGCCATGAAAATGGTGGCGGCGGCGAAGCTTAAGCGCATGCAGGATCGCATTCTCGCGGCACGACCCTATGCCCTCAAGATGCGGGATGCGATTCGCACCCTCAGCCGGCGCGTTAATCGAGACGCTCACCCGTTGTTGCGGAAGCGGGAAGGCAATCGCATCTTGGTCGCCGTGGTGACCAGCGACCGCGGTTTGTGCGGAGCGTTCAACGCCAACATCCTCCGTACTGCGTCCACTGCGCTGAGAGAGTTCGAGTCCGGCGGCGCACAAGTGGAGGTCGCGGTGATCGGCAGGAAAGGCCGCGACTTTTTTCGGAGACGCAACTGGCACGTCCGGCGGGAAGTCGTGGACTTTTTTGACAAGTTGTCGTTTGAGCACGGGATGTTGATGGGAACGGAACTCCGAGCCATTGACGACTATGTGGAAGGTCGAATCGACGCGGTCTATGCCATCTACAATGAGTTCAAATCCCCGATCCAGCAACGGGTGGTCGTCGAACGACTCCTGCCGATCGACTGGATCGTTGAGATTTCAGACATGAAGGAGCTTGATCAGGGTACTGAATCAGTCCCCGGAGGCTACCTCTACGAACCGGGTGAGGACGAGTTGCTTGAGCACCTGCTACAGCGAAATTTCCACGTCCAGGCCTATCGTATTCTGTTGGAATCGTCGGCCGCCGAACAAGGGGCTCGCATGACAGCCATGGACGGCGCCACGCGGAACGCCGGCGAACTGATTCACAAATTAACGATCTACTACAACAAGACCAGGCAAGCGGCGATCACCAGGGAACTCATGGATATCGTAGGTGGCGCCGAGGCCCTGAAATAACCCCCCCTCACCATCGATGACCCGCGCCTGAATTCCGTGTCTTCATGGGCTCTTGTTGACCGATAATCGCGAAGTCTCTGACTCGGATCGGGGTGGACGACTGCACATGATCCCGATTTGATCGAGCCACGGAGTCACGATCAGGGTCAGCGCGATCACCATGACTCCTGAGGCGAACTGAATAGGAGTTGTGACTCCTGCGGCGAGCAGGGAGCCCAGGACTACAAAGCCGAACTCTCCGCCTTGCGCCAGGAGGAACGAGACGCGCGTAGCCGGACGATGGCCGATCTTTAACGCTCTGGATGCCAGATAGAGCACCGCGATCTTTACTGAGACGATCACGGCTACATGCATCAGTATTCTTGCCGTGTGTCCGTTCAGTACGCTCACATCTATCGCGATGCCGACAGACACAAAGAACAGCGCCAACAACAGATTCTTAAATGGCATGACCTCTTCCACCAGGCGATCCCGATGTTCTGTGCTGGACAAGGCGACACCCATAAGGAATGCGCCTAGGGCCATTGAAAGTCCGACGCGGGATGCGAGCCATGCGCTGCCCAGTACGGCGATGAACAGCACGCCAGTAAAGGTTTCACTCATGTGTCGCGCGCTCGCCAGACGAAAGAGCCGAGGGCAGACATGACGGCCGATCAAGAACAAGAGCAGCATTACTCCCAGTGCCCGCCCGGCGCTCCACCATGAGATAGACTCAGCCGATCCTGTGCCCGCAAGGAGGGGGGCCAACGCGATAATGGGCACGACGGCCAAATCCTGGAACAATAAGACACCGAACGCCACTTGCCCATGTTCTTGGTTTAGCTCTCCTTTCTCGTGCAGGATCTGCAGGACCAGAGCCGTGGATGAATTAGAAAGGACCAACCCGAGTAGCAACGCCAACGACCAGGACTGAGCAAACAGGCGCCAATAGAACATCAACGCCAAGCCGGTCATCAGCACCTGCAAGCCTCCCAAAGCTACGGCATACCGCCGCAACGACCATACTTTCCGGACATCGAGTTCAAGACCAATCACGAAGAGGAAGAAGACGACCCCCAACTCGGAAACCTCCCGCAATCTGTCGACTTGGGTGGGGCCGAGCAGGTGGGACGACCCGAGTATCACTCCGGACAGCAACATGCCCAGTTCCGGACCAATGCCCACTCTGCGCGCGAGTGGAATGACCACCGCGCTGATCGTCAACAGCAGGGTGATGGCCAGGATGATCTCGTCCAGGTGCGGGTAGGCGTTCATTGTCTGACGGACATCTTGTAGAGTCGACTGCTACTGCGCGGCTACGTCATCACCTCAGCCGCGGTCTTGCATGGGTCGGTGGATTTGAAATTGCAGAGCACCGTTAGCTCAGTCCCTTGCGATAAGTCAAGATTTTACCCTGATCGGTGGCCAGGACTATGGACCGCACGCGCGTAGCCGGCGAAGGCTTCGGGTCACAATGTGTAAAGCCGCGGGCTTCACTCCACACTCTAGGCTGTCGCCTCAACCAGGCGGAAACATCGATTGACAGGTGGTGAACATAGACCGTTAGGGTAATATACCGGCATCCAGTGGCGCTCCTTCCAATCTGCCGGAGGGCGATTGACATCGCACCAGGCTAACGGCTATTACTACTGGCATTCCGGTGCAACACATGCGGTTACTCACACCGTGAGTGAGACGATGTGGCCATCCCCTGCAAGACAACCCTGCCTTTCTGCCTGCCTGGTTGCCCTTCTCATTACCGTCCTGCCGTCCTGTAAACAGGAAGCCGCCTCGACCGCTGCTCCATCTGTTCCCGAAGTCGTGGTGGCAGACGTGCTGCAGAAGGACGTGCCGATTTACTCCGAAGTGGTCGGAACGATTGACGGCATGGTCAACGCGGTCATCAAGGCTCAAGTCAGCGGATACTTGATGAAGCAGAACTACGACGAAGGCGCATTCGTGCAGAAAGGTCACCTGTTGTTCGAGATTGACCCCAGGAAGTTTCAAGCGGGCCTGGATCAGGCGAAGGGTGAGTGGGCCAAGGCAAAGGCGCAGTTCGTGAAAACGGAATTGGATGTCAAGCGCGACAAGCCGCTTGCCGAAGGAGGCGCGATCAGCCAGAAGGAACTGGACGACTCGATTCAGGCCAATTTCGCCGCGAAGGCCTCAGTGGCGTCGGCGAGGGCGGCTGTCGAGCAGGCGGAACTCAACCTCACCTTCTCCAAAATCATCGCGCCAATCGACGGGGTCGTCGGAATCGCCAAGGCGCAAATCGGCGATCTGGTCGGCCCTGGAGATGAGCTGGCCTCAATGTCCACGCTCGATCCCATCCGGGTGTACATCAGCCTCAGCGAGCAGGAATATCTCCGGTTCGCCGAGAAGATTCGTCAAGGGTACAAGGACCGAGAGGATCCGAAGTTTAACCTTGAGCTCTTGCTGGCCGATGGCACCATCTATCCGGCGAAAGGCCAGGTCTTTGTTACGGACCGGCAGCTGGACGTGAAGACCGGCACGATTCGAGTCGTGGCTCGGTTTCCGAATCCGGGCAATATTCTTCGTCCGGGACAGTTTGCCCGGGTGCGGGCCGTTACCCAAACCAAACAGGGAGCCCTTCTGGTTCCTCAACGTGCGGTGACGGAGTTGCAAGGCGGCTATCAGGTTGCCGTCGTGACCGCCGACAACAAGGTCGAGATCCGCCCGGTCAAAGTCGGTGCGCGAACGGGAAATCTATGGGTCGTCGAAGAAGGCCTCGCGGCCGGCGAGCGGGTGGTGGCGGAAGGGCTGCAAAAAATCCAGGCCGGCATGACGGTGGCACCAAAAGCTTTCACCTCGGCGCCGGAAGGCAACAAAACCTAACCCCGCATGTTTCATGCGGGGTAGGCGTCTGCCTAGTAGTCCAGCCTATTCACGTGAATTAGCACAAGCAGCGCCATGGCGAAATTCTTCATCAACCGCCCGATCGTCGCGATGGTCATCTCGATCATCATGACGATTCTCGGTCTCGTCGCGATGATTCAACTTCCGATCGCGCAATTTCCCAACATCGCGCCGCCCGAGATCATGATGCAGGCCACCTATGTGGGCGCGGACGCGGTGACCCTCGAACAGTCGGTCGCCACCCCCATCGAGCAGCAGGTGAGCGGGGTGGACAACATGCTTTATATGTACTCCGTGAATGCGAACAACGGGCTGATGACGCTGCGGGTGAATTTCGACATCAGCACCAAGCCGAACGACGACCAGATCCTGACCCAGATGCGCTACCTGCAGGCGGAATCGCAACTGCCGCAGGAGGTCAGGAACTACGGTGTCACGATCAAGAAATCGACCGCGAGCCCCCTGGCCCTCTTTTCCCTGTACTCCCCGAACGGAACTTACGATGATCTGTGGCTGAACAACTACGCCTATATCAATCTCAATGATCCCATGAGCCGCGTGCCTGGTATCGGGCAAGTGCAGATCTTCGGAGCCGGGCAATACGCCATGCGGTTCTGGGTGCGTCCCGATAGGCTGGCCAAATTGGGAATGACGGTCCCCGAGATTCTCGACGCGATCAAAAAGCAGAATACCGTGAACCCGGCCGGACAGATCGGCGCGGAGCCGGTTCCTGCGGGACAGGATTTTACCTACACCGTCCGGGCGCAGGGCCGTCTGGTCAGCAAGGAGGAGTTTGAGGAGATCGTCGTCCGAGCCACCAGCGACGGATCGATCGTCCGTCTCAAGGATGTCGCCCGGATCGAGCTGGGCGCCCAAAACTATGGGATGAAGGGCCGGTTGAACGGCAAGGCCGCCGCACTCGTGGCTATTTATCAGCTTCCGGGATCCAACGCGATCGACACCATGGATCGGGCCAAGAAGCTGATGGAGGAAATGAAGGGGCGATTTCCGGCCGACCTGGAATACACGGTCTCGCTCGACACGACCCTGGCGGTTCGGGAAGGAATCAACGAGATCGTGCATACCCTGGGAGAAGCGCTGGTGCTGGTCATTCTCGTCGTCTTCCTCTTCCTGCAGGGCTGGCGCGCCACCTTGATTCCTCTGCTGGCCGTACCGGTCTCCCTCGTCGGCACCTTTATGCTCTTCCCCATGCTCGGGTTCTCGATCAACACGCTGTCCCTGTTAGGCCTCGTGCTGGCCATCGGTCTGGTCGTGGATGACGCCATTGTCGTGGTCGAGGCGGTCGAACACCACATCGAGCATGGCCTGTCGCCGAGGGACGCCACCTTCAAGGCCATGGAGGAGGTCTCAGGCCCGGTGATTGCGATCGCGCTCATCCTGGCCGCGGTCTTCGTGCCGACCGCCTTCATCCCCGGGATTACGGGAAGACTGTACCAGCAATTCGCCATCACGATTGCATTATCCGTGGTGATCTCGGCGTTCAACGCGCTCACGCTCAGCCCGGCCTTGTCGAGTTTGCTCTTGCGACCGAAGAGACCGGCCAGAGGCCCACTTGGCATCTTCTTCGGCTGGTTCAACCGATGGTTTGATCGAGCGACCGACGGCTACGTGAACACGTGCCGTCACTTGATTCGCAAAGCCGGACGCTCGATGGCGCTCCTGGTCCTGTTTGCGGTTGCCGCCGGATTTTTCGGCGCCCGGCTTCCGAACGGCTTCCTGCCGATGGAGGATCAAGGATACGTATACTTGAATGTCCAACTGCCGGTGGCCTCATCGCTCCAGCGGACCGATGAGGTCTGCAAACACATCGAGGAGATCCTCAGCCGTACGCCCGGCATCCAATATGCCTCCACCATCGTCGGCTTCAGCCTGCTCAGCAGCGTGAATACCACCTACAGCGCGTTTTTCTTCGTCACGCTCGCTCCGTGGCACGAACGAACCAAACCGGATGAGAAACTCCTGGCGATTTTCAAAAATACCAACCGGCAACTGGCGGAGTTGCCTGAAGCCCAGGCGTTCCTCTTCCCGCCGCCGGCGATCCCCGGCGTCGGCACCTCGGGAGGCGTGTCGTTCGTGCTCGAAGACCGCTCCGGCAAGGACGTCGCGTTTCTCGCCGGCAACACGCAGAAGTTCATCGACGCGGCCCGCCGTCGTCCCGAAATCGCCGCCGTCAATACGACCTTTATCCCCAGCGTCCCACAAGTGAATGCGAAGGTGGATCGGGACAAGGTGCTGAAGCAGGGGGTCAACCTTGGAGACGTCTACCAAACCCTCCAGACATTCATGGGAGGAGTGATGGTGAACTACTTCAATCGGTTTGGTCGTGTGTGGCAGGTCTATGTCCAAGCCGACGGCGAGTTTCGTGCCAGGGCGGAGAACGTCGGCCAGTTTTACGTCCGCAACGAGTCCGGCGATACGGTGCCGCTCTCGGCTCTGGTCTCGATGGAGACGATGTCCGGCCCGGAATTCACCATGCGCTTTAATGCCTACCGGTCCGCCCAGCTGTTCGTGTCTGCGAAGCCCGGGTATAGTTCCGGCCAGGTGATGACGGCGCTGGAGGAGATCTTTACGGAGACGATGCCGCGCGAGATGGGCTATGACTATATCGGGATGTCCTTTCAGGAGAAGGTGGCGGCGGAAGGCGTGCCGGCCAGTGTGATCTTCGGCTTCTCTCTGCTGTTCGTCTTTCTCATTCTTGCGGCACAGTATGAGAGTTGGGCGTTGCCGTTCAGCGTCTTGCTCTGCACCCCGATTGCGGTGTTTGGCGCGTTCGGCGCGCTCTGGGCGCTGGGATTGGAAAATGACGTGTTCACCCAGATCGGCCTGGTCATGCTGATCGGACTGTCGGCAAAGAATGCGATCCTCATCGTGGAGTTCGCGAAGGTGGAATATGAAAAGGGCAAGACTGTCACGGAGTCGGCTCTCACCGCCGCCCGCCTGCGGCTACGCCCTATTCTCATGACGTCGTTCGCGTTTATCCTCGGGGTCGTCCCGCTCGTCCGGGCTTCCGGAGCCGGGGCGCATGGGAGAATACTTCTTGGCATTGCCGTCCTGGGTGGGATGCTGGCCGCGAGCTTCATGGCGATTTTTCTGATTCCGGTCGCCTACACCGTTGTGGAGAATTTGACGCATCGTCACGATCTGCCAAAGCCTGGAGGACCAGCCCGTGGTCCAACGCCGTCAGGCGATGGCGAGGCGCATGTCCCGACCACGCAGCCGGAACCAGTCCCGGCTCATGTACGGACCCAAGGAGCCCATTGAGATGCGTCGCTGGATGTTGACGGCGATCCCGCTCCTTTTGCTCGGCGCGTGCAAAATGGGACCGGACTACGTGAGGCCGGCCACCCCGTCGGAAGACGCCTGGCGTATGACGCCAGCCACCGCTGAATCGCTGGCCAATCTCCCCTGGTGGGAGTTGCTCAAGGATCAGGAGCTTCAGAAACTGATCCGGATCTCGCTGGAAGAGAATCAAGATCTGCGAGTGGCCGTCGCGAGTGTCGAGCAGTTCCGGGCTCAACTCATCATTTCCAAATTCGACCTGGCCCCATCCCTGGACTATCAAGGTAGCGCCCTGACGTTTCATAATACGAACGATGAGGCGCTGACGTTTGGACCGGGGGTGTCCATCCCCAACCCGAGCGGGGGCTCGGGCGGAGGAACGGATTTTTCGCATCTGGCGGCAGCCGCCGGGCTCAGGTGGGAGATCGATCTCTGGGGACGCATCCGTCGATCGATCGAGGCGGCTCACGCCCAGCTCCTGTCGCAAGAAGAAAATCGACGAGCGGTGATCCTTGGATTGGTCGGCAATGTCGCGGAATCCTATTTCGGTCTTCGCGCGCTCGATCTGCAGATCGAAATCAGCAGGCGGACACTCAAAGCTTGGGAGGACAGTGTGCGGATCTCGCGGCTGCGTTTCCAGCATGGCGATATTCCCAAACTCGATTTGGACCAATTTGAAGCGGAACGGGCAGGCACGGCTGCGCAACTGGCCGATCTCGAGCAGCAGATGGTCCAGCAGGAAAACCAACTCAGCCTGCTGCTGGGACGGAGACCAATGCCGATCCCCCGCGGCCTCGCGCTGACCGAGCAGTCCATGCCACCGAACGTGCCGCCCGGCCTTCCCTCGGCCCTGCTCCAGCGTCGCCCCGATATTGTCCAGGCTGAGCAGGAGTTGACCGCGGCGACGGCGAAGATCGGGGTCGCTCAAGCGCAACGGTTTCCGCAACTCGCGCTCACCGGAAGCGCCGGCGGGGCCGGTTTCCGGCTCGACTCCCTTTCAGCCGGCCCTTTTGCGACTTTGGGGGCAAGCGCCACCCTAACCGGGCCATTGCTCAACGCCACGGCACTGGGCTATCAGGTGCAATCCGCTGAGGCGCAAAACAGACAAGCCGCGGCCCTATATCAGAAGGCGGTCCTCACGGCCTTCAAGGAAGTCGAGGACGCCCTGATCGCCGTGCAAAAGAGCCGTGAGCGAGCGGAGGCTCTGGAGCAGCAAGTAAAGTCGTTACAGTCCGCATTGGGATTCGCAACGCAACGCTATCAAGGTGGCAGAGCCAGCTACCTCGATGTGCTGACCGCGCAGCGGAACCTGTTCGATGCGGAATTGTCCCTTGCCAAAACGCGTCGGACACAACTGGTCTCAGTGGTCCACCTGTACAAGGCGCTCGGCGGCGGCTGGTCGCCGGCTCCCCCAGCCAAACCTGAGACCAGCCCGTTTTATCCTCACAGACTCAAGGCGGCTGAGAAGTTTCGCCGTCAGGGCTGACTGTGCGCGAACAACGCCACACCAAGTTCACATCTGGTGACCGGCTGAGAAGGGTTTGCCCGCTATCCGCCAGGACCCCTGTCACTTTTGACAGTTACCGATCCCGTACGCTTTTCCCTAGAAATAGGAACACCTGCCGTCCTGGAAGTTCAATGGAAGGCGCGGCAGCTGCTTATAAGGGATCAGTGAGATATGAACGGAGGGCACGCTACCGATATCCGTTTTGCAGGACATAGAGCGGGTTGATGATGGTCAAGATAACCTTTTCCGCCTTCGTGAAGCCGTCCTTTCGCATTTCTTGGGTGGCGAGGTACACGAGTTCGCCGAGGATCGATCCCACAACCGGAGTGATGATCAGATCTTGAATGCTGGGCTGTTCCGCCCAGCTTTCAATGAAATATTCGAAGGCGGTCGAAGTCAATGTTGAGAAGAGAAAGGAATACAAGGGGCTCTCGCCGTAATTTCTCTGGGAAAGGTAGAAATTCATGCCGAAGTAGGGATGACCCAGGAAATTGATGGCCGAATTATCTTTATCGAACACGGGAGGTTTGGTCCATGCGTTTATGAAGTCCTGGGTTGCCTCCTCGAGGGCAGTCTCTTTGTTAATACCTGTGAAGGATGATGGCGCGAATGCGTAGACGCCGATGCCGACGAAGCTGAGGGCCGTGAGCGTGCCGAATGTCTTGACCGAGTGGTGTGGCGGAGGGGGGCCGATCTCCGGCAGCGTTGAATGACGCTCGGGTGCGCGGGAGCTGTCGCGATGCAAGAGCGGCTGATCACGAAATCCGGCGTAAGGATTTCTGAACGGCCCTGATGTGGCATGGTCCCGGTGCGCAAGGATTTCGCTGTCGGGCAGCCCCAACTCAACATCGCTCCCAAGTGGGACCAGCCTGGGATGGTGCAGCCACAACTGCCGAAGGGGCGGGCGTAGCGGCAGGTCATTCCCCACAGGAGGAGGCTGTTCGAGAACGTGGCTCGGGAATAGGTGGCAGGGTTGGTCTCGGTCGGCGGTCCCTCTCGAAGCAAGCGAACCACCGCATGTCACGATCTCCGAGCGGGCTCCTATAGACGGCCGGGTCGGCTCGTGCCGGCCCTCGAGATCGGGTGTGCCGTGCCGATTGGAGACAAGTGGATCGCCCGTCGCGGTACCTGTGAGCGGCGGCGAAGCGGTCGAATCGGAAGGCCCGAAAACCAGGCTCGAGGACGACGTGTGTTGACGAATGTCCTGGGGATCGCTGGTCGGACCGGTCTTGGACAACGTTGCGGAACAAGCCGAACAGGTGGCCAATATCGACCATAGGGCCAGCGTGATTGTCGTGGAGCCAAGAAGCGAGGTCGTGGTGCCCTGCGTGCTCGCCTGGTCCACTCTCCTCCTCCAGGGTCTCACCGGAAACGTCGTCCTCTCAGAGGACTGGACAGGCGGTTGCGCCTGGAGAGGCTGAGGGAGCGATCTGGATCACTTGACCACGTTCTCACCAGTCGATAGCCCCTAGCAGGTTATTTCGATGGACGTGGTCCGATGGATGGGTCGAGAGACCCTTGAGCATAGACCGAACAGCGCTCTTTGGCCTCGGACAGTGACCCTTCCTGTGTATTCACGCATTCCCGGTAATTCTTGAGCATGTGGGCGACTTCAGTTCGATAGGCCGTTTCCGCCTGGAGCCTTCGATATTCCTGACATTGAAGGGCGACATTTCCCGACCAGAAGGTGTCACTTGGGAGCGTGCCGCAGTCGGTCTCGTTGTACTGAACGCTCGTGCAGCCCGTCATGCCCAACACAACTAAAAAACTAGCGAGATAGCGATTCATGGACCTCTCCTTCTTGAAGTCAAACAGATCCGGATCTCCTACCGCGCCTTTGTATCAAAGAGTCCCATGGGCGCGCAACTCCATGCCTCAAGCGACTAGCATCGTTACTCGACCGCATGAAATCCACCTCCTCGCGCGAGAATAGACACCTCAATTGGTGCTTGTTCGCTGACAGTTCAGATTCGCGATTGCAGCAAAACCGTTCATGAACAATGCGGGTTAAAGTCACAGCGTCTCACTCGTCGCAGGGAACATGCGCGCGGCTGTAGACATTCAGCAAGCCAAAATGGTCGGAAGCCGGCAGGCCCTGATTGTCCAGGACCTGCCCAAAGAGGGTTTGCGTCATACAGTAACCCGGCAAAAACGAGTCCTCCATCAGGTAGTCGAGCTGTCTGGGACGGTGCATTTCCGCGCGATACGCCGCCGTGATGGCAGCCTGCATCTCCCTGTTTTCTCCGGCGATCAGATCGACCAGCAGGGGAGGAATGGGTTCTGTCTCAGCATCGGGGATCAACCGGTTCCGCGGCGGATCAGCGGTATACAGCTTGGCGTTGCGATTTGCAATACGCGACGTATCGAGATACCGCAGTAACCTCACTTCTTCATATTCGGGATGATCATCCTCAAAATTCAGATCGCCCCCGAAAATGATTCCCGCGTCACCTCGCTCCCTCTTCAGTTTGTTCAACGTGCGGGTCAATCTATCCAGCTCGCCGATCCGGCGCAACCTGGACTGCTGAATCTCCCATAGAAGATCCGCATACCTGCGGAACGTCTGCTTGCGATGCAGGAGAGACATCGCGGTCAAGAAGGGAGCCCCCGCTTCAAACCCCGAGTGGAGATGAGTCGTGGCCACAAGATACTTCCGTACGTTTCCTGGAACGGTGATTTCGCCGATGAGCCCATAGCGCAACTCCCCCAGTTGAAAGCCGGCTGTCGTACGGCATCGACCAAGGTCGCCGCTCAGTTTCAGACCGGCGAGCTTTTGAAGGCGCAGCGGCTCTTTGGCAAGTATCACCAACCCGTTGTTCAGATCCGTGAACAAGGCCCGGTTCTCGCTCACACGCATCCCGCAGGCATCGACTTGATGGACTTGGGTGTAGACGAGCCCGGCCTCCTTCAACGCCTGCACATATCGTTCGGCCCGTGCCGGAAGCGGATTCACTTCCTGCAGGAACACGACGTCCGGCGCTACACGAGCGAGCTGCATGACCATTAACTGAAACCGGCGCTCGTTTTGCTCCGGCGATTCGCCTGCCGCCACGCCGAACCTTCCGGTCAGCAGCCCATGCAGGGCGTTATAGGTCACGATTCGAAACGTGTCGGGTGCGATGGGGACTTCCTGTAATGGCGGCGCGACCTCCACCTGTTGCGCCGGTCCTGCACAAGAGAGAAGCCAGCCGGCACACAACAGGAGGCAGACCCATCGAATATTCATGGCTCTTCCTTTGAGAGTTGATGCAACGTGGCCCGTATGCGATCCGAATACCAGTGTTGTACTTCACCGGGGCGCGCCAAGAGGTCTGTCGTCTGGATCGGCGCTCCATAATACAGGGCGGCGGCCTCGTCATCCGAGAACAGGACAGTCCCATCGAGCGCCACTCCGGCAAAACCGCCTCCGACCTTGGCAAATGAGATGATGTCCACGCCCAGCGTGGGAGTGGTTGCGCTGCCCACGGCTCTCCCCATCGGGCCGACCGCTAGCCTAGCTCCGGTTCCGAGGAAGAGCCGGCTGTCGATAAATGATTCGATGCCCTGTTTCGTCATCACCAGCGCCACAACCTCCGCCCGTGCAATACCGATTTGGAGCCCGACACCGGCGCCTATGACAGTAAAAAAAGCCGGATCGCTCCACTGCCCAGTCTGCTCATCCTTCACCAGCAATATTCCCTTCCCGTGCGCGGCTCCCATGAAGTAGCCGATGCGAACTATTTCAGGCGCGATGAAGATCGCCTGCGCATCCTTCGCATGCCGGCGAAGCCAGGCCATGTCGGGGTCTTCCACAAATCGAGCGAACGTCAAGCGTGATTCATCGACGAGCTCCTGAATATCAATCAGATCGAGGGCGCTGCTCAGATCCGGCGCGGCCATGAACAGAGTCGCGACCAACACACAGGTCAGAAATGGCGCTCGGTGATGTCCGACGGTGATCATCAGATTTTTAGGCGCCATTGGAACATGATCCAAGGGGAAAGCCTCTCGGTAACCATCGGTACTTGTTTTGAAGGCGTCGGGCAGGAGATCCGGCCGAGGTTCGGGAGAATGCGATCCTGTCGAGGTGGTTCTCACGAGGTTGTCCGTCACAACCGGACATGTCTGGTTGCGGCGTCACTGAGGCATGAGGCTGGCTGCGGCACGGCGCAGATCCTGCGACGCGGGATTGCTTCCCTCCTCGTTCATGATGATGTCGGTCGGTCCCAGCTGCTTGCCATAATACGCGGCGTTCGAATCGTCCGACACCGTCACCAATGCCCCATCGACGGCAATGCCGACAAATGCTCCCTTTTTCAGTCCATACGAGACCATATCGGCCGTCATGCCATGGACCGAAGAACCACTGCCGACCGGCCCCACTGCCATTCCGGCGTTTACCCCGAGCTTGAAGTTCTTTTTGTAAAACTGCTCCACTCCTTTTTGCGTCTTGATCACAAGGACGACTTCAGTAATGTCGGCTCCCGCTTGGAGTCCGAAGCTCGCCGACGCGACCGTGTAAAAAACCGGACCGCTCCACTGATCAACGCCCTCCTGACGGACCAGCAGTACTCCTCTCCCGCCTGCTCCACCGATAATAAATGCGCCCCGCATGAACTCCGGCATGATGAACAACCCTCTGGAATCACGAGATGTCTCTCTCAGAAACTCTTTCATGCCGGGGTCGTCCCTGAATCGATCCAATGTGATTCTCGCCTTATCCACGAGGAGTTGCTGCACCGAAGGACTTTCAGCCCCGGTCGGAATCGTCATGAACACAACGGAGACAAGAACGATCCACCCGACGCATTGCGGCCAATTCAGGGATCGAGAGGGACGTTGCATTGACTGCTCCCTACCTCCTGATCAACAGCCAGCGGTTACAGGTGTAAATTCGGCGAGGTCGACACGAACCGTCGGCCGGCCAGAGCTTCGTGAACGGCATGGGACAGATCCGAAATGAGTTTGTCCTTGATGACATACCCCATCGCCCCGACCGAGAGACCTTCCCGAAGATAATCGGAATCGTCATGCACGGTGAGAAAGACGATTTTGGCCGTCGCTCCGGCGATGCGAAGCCGGCGGGCCGCCTCCAGACCATCGACATACGGCATCATAATATCCGATACGATCACGTCCGGATGGAGTCGGTCGACGAGTTCGAGCAAATCGCGACCATTTGACACGAGCCCCACGACATCAAATTCACCGGCGAGCAGCTTCACCACGCGATCCAGCAGCAAATCATTGTCGTCGGCAAGCACCAGGCGGGGTCGAGGAGCGGGGTATCCCTTGTCTTCCGGCTGCGTGGCGACATGATCCTGTACCGCAGCACACACGTGTATCAACCCCTTCGTGAGGTCATTCGAAGCACGGTGACACTACCACAGGCGATGAAAGTCGAATACTGTCAAAATTGACAGGGCTGACGGCGGTTGGAGATCAGTCGTTCGTTGATGGCAAGTTGGACAAGGTCGGCGGTGGACTTCAATTGGAATAAATTCATGACCTGATATTTATGAAACGCGACCGTGCGCGGTGTGAGCCCCAGCGCAGCCGCTGCCTCCTTCATCGTATTTCCTTCGGCCAACAATTGCAGGACCTGACGCTGGCGAGGACTGAGTTCCCGGCCTGACGACCGGGGCTTCCGGCCGCTTGTAGCCGCCTCTTCAACCATCTTGGCGATGGACGGGGTCACGTATTGTCGCCCTGCACCGACGGCCCGCAGGGCATCGAATAATTCCACCGCCGCGGAACTCTTGAGCAGATAACCGGAAACACCGGACGATAGCGCTCGCTCGGCCAGGTCTGGGTCCTCGATGGCCGTCAGAATAATGATCCTGGTCTGCGGCAGGAGCTTTCTCACTCGACCGACTGCATCCAATCCGTTTTGTATGGGCATGGCCACATCGGCAACAATGATGTCGGGCTTCAGACGGATCGCCGACGTGACTAATTCCTGTCCGTCTATCGCCGTCCCCACGATATCATAGTCGGCCTCGAGTAAACGCTTGAAGGCATCGAGGAGAAGCGTGTGGTCGTCGGCAAGAAGCAAGCGGAGTAGTTTCATGGTGTCTTCAACCGAAGCGGCTTTCACCGGACAGCGGCACCCTCGCTTCAACCAACGTGCCCTCGCCGGGCGCAGATTGAATGATCAGCGCTCCCCCTACGGCGTTAAGCCGCTCCCTCATGCTCAACAATCCCAGTCCCTCGCCGGAATCGGCCGTTTTCGGATCAAAGCCTTTGCCTTTGTCACGCAGGCGAAGAACCAGGACGGTGGAGGTCTTCGACAATTCCGCCTCGACGCTGGTTGCCCCACTGTGCTTTCTCACGTTCTGCAACCCTTCTTGCATGACGCGATAGAGCGTGAGCGACACGTCATCCGGCACTTCCCGGGGAACCTCGTGGTCCGTAAAACGTACGGACAGGCCCCCCCGGTCCACGTCCCGGCACATCGCTCTCATGGCGGAGACCAGTCCGAGATGCTTGAGCTTCGAAGGATGCAGTTGATGCGACAGCGCATGGATGTCGGACGAGAGTCCTCTCAGTTGCTGCTGCATGGCGACCAGTACATCCTGTTGGCTCGCGGTCGTCTCCTTGTCCCGACTCAATTGTTCGAGCTCGACGGTCAGCAAGCTCAGTGCCTGACTCACATGATCGTGCAAATCCCGCGCGATCCGCTTCCGTTCTTCCTCCTGCGCCGAGATCAGTTGGCCGCTCAACCGCCGCAGGTTTTCCTCGGCATGCTTCTCCGCGGAGACGTCCTTGGCGATACCGGTCGCAAAGTTGATGCGTCCCTCGTCGTCATAGAGCAACGCGCCATGGTCAGCCATCCACCGGATCCGGCCATCAGGCAAGATGATCCTAAACTCAAGTTTGTACTCAGGGGTGGTTCCGTTCAACCAACTGGTATAGGCTTCGCCGACCCGATTTCTATCTTCCTCGTGGATGCACTGCATCCAGAACCCTGGTTCTTCATAGAATTTGTCTGTTCCCCATCCCATAATCTGTTCTACGGCGGGGCTGATATAAATGAGCCGTTCGGGATTCACCCCCACAAACCAAAAGATTTCGTCGATGGACTCGGATAACAAGCGAAGCAAGGTCTCGCGTTCTTGCAATTGCGCGTCTGCCGTCACGTCGCAGAGAAAGCCGCGCAATACCCTCGGTTTCCCACGCCTTACATCCACGGTGACAAAATCACGCAACCACACAGGCTGACCGGTCTTCGCCACCATTCGATACTGGAGTTCGTAGTGGGACCGGCCGGTGGAGAATTTCCGGCATGCCTTTGTTATCCGCGCCCGGTCTTCCGGATGCACATGCGTGATCCAGAAATCCGGCTCATACCAATTCGCAGGCGGATATCCCAACAAGGCCTCAACTTGAGGACCAACATAGGTGAAACGCCAGGTCCTGGCGTCTGCTTCCCACGGCACAAGCGGGGTCGACTCCAATAACTCCTTGAGACCGCTATCCCGCCTCTGAATGGCCTCGACGATCCGTCTGGTCGGTGTGATGGGTTCGTGGGTGAGCAGGACGCGGGCCGAACGGGAACGACCTTCAGCGAAGCGACGGCCATGCGCCACGAACCATTGGTGGTTCGAGGCGGTATGAAGCGTGTACTCTTGCGAGAACTCTTCGACATCACCCGCGAACAGTCGTTGAATCCCCTTTGCCACCGAGCGTCCGATACCGCCAAATCGACCATCGGCCTTGCGGCAAATCTCGAGATAGTTGAGTCCGATGCCATGCGAATCGGACTGCAATCCATTCTCATCGGCGAACTGTCGCCATGCGGCATTGACATGACGGATGACACCCTTCCCGTCGATGACGGCCACACTCGCCGGATAGGCATCGATGATTGATTGGAGCTGCCGCTGTCCCTCGGCCAAGTCGCGGCGGGCCGGTGCGCTATGCGAAGGCACGCGAGCGTGCGGGCTGTCCCGGGATCTGTTCACTCGCATGGTGTCACAGGGCCTGAACCAGTATCTACAACACCGGGAAGACATCATGCATCCGGTGCTGCATGAAGGGCCTAGCATAGATAGGAACAATCAACAAAAGCAATCGTCGCAAGATGCCCTCCATCAAATTTCCACGATTCGCACAGATTTTTAACGATTGTGTAACAGCGACACCGGGCTGGCCCGCATTATTCATGAAAGATTCTACTGCAACTGCGCATACGCCGCAGTTTCGTCACGAACCTTCATGAATAATGCGGCCTAGGAACGGCGTCGCGCGGGCGTCAATTCGGCATGATATGTGATACCGTCGCCCGACCCACCTTCAGCCTTCAAGACCCGATCGTTCTGGCCGGCATGCCGGTATAGTCGAGCAGTGATTCTGCCCTTCTCGGACTTGGCGAGGAGTGTGCCATCTTCCAGTGTGAATACACCGGCACCGCTGAATACTCCGATGGTCCGAAATGCCTCAAAATGAAACGTTCCGTCCGGTTGTATTTTGAGATGGACCCAGTTGTCATATCGGGATCGGGCGGGCGGGGACTGCACCATCAGCCCTTCCCAATTCCCTGCCACGCTGTTGAAGTCCGCAATGGGTATCGGCTCCAAGGGCGCCGACGGAGGATGCTCTACAGAACTACAGGCGACGGTTAAGCAACTTGCTACCAGTAAGACGATGCATTGAATACGATAAGCACATCGGCGCCACCGAGGAACGCTGTTGTGGCACGGTCCATATGGTCCGGTTTGCATGCTACAAAACATGCGCCTCCTGTGCGGCTCGAATGAACCGTTGCATGCAGTCCGCCGTGCCCCTTCGAATCAGAACACTGTCCTGTGCCAGCGTATTGGGACCTCGCTGGATGGAGGAGCACTCCCAAGCGAACCCGTTTTTGGCTATGGACCCGACCGTATAGACTGCGTGTAGTTCAAAGAGTCTTTCGATGTCTTCCCGCCAATCGACAAAAAACCTGGTGATGGTTCCCGAAACGGTGAGGGGACCGGCCTCTTCGATCGTGTACCCCGAATGGACCAATTCACGCCGAAAGGCTTCCGTGAAAAATGCACCGATTTCCTGCGACAGATAGAGCTCAGTTCTGGCCGCCCGATTCGTCTCCACCTCGCGAGGTCGCACCCGATTGCTTTCAGCGGCTTCATACCGAAACGGCAACACCGTCACAGTCCCCTGCCCTTTCAAGGGATTCGTCGGCTCATAATCAATTGCCACCATGCGGCCGCAGCCCGTTGCGAACACGCTCAGAGCAAGAATGGTTGCGGCCTGAATCCCAAGACGATGACGAACATGCACGACTCACTCCCGCACTTGCCGTTCTTGTCCGTAGAGATACCATGTAGACATTGCCATACTCAATACGCTCGACCCGACAAAGCTCTGCGCATGGATGACGCCCGATAAGGTACTGCGCCGGCGGGTTAGCGAGCGGGAACGGTTGTTTCTCGTCCAAGCGCACGCCCGACTGCCGACCCGGCGTCACGCATGAGATCCGTCAGCCGTTGGAAGCCGGTGCGAACGATCTTCTCGGTGGAGAGCGTTCCCTTCTTCCTCCTATGCAGGGCTGTGGCACAGGGATTTTCGTCGAACGTACCGGGCCTCCCATCTGGATTCCCAAAAACCACGCGAGGCACCTGCAGAGCCGGTCCGATCGGATCCTCGACATTGAGGACTTGCCACGCTTTGCTGGCGGCAATCGACTGGGCCTTGGTTGACACGTCCGGATCGGCGAGCGGCCCGGTCAGACGAATCGGCACCGCGAGGCTGATCAACGCGAGATCCTTCGGCTTCGGCGTGATGACGAGATCCAATTCCTCCGTGGCGAACTCCAGTGTACCTGCCCCCGCCAGGGAATAGTCACTCGCCTCAATCAACAGGCCATCGGTTCTCATTTCTCCATGACGGAGGTCGAAATAACCGGCTGCGCATCGGTATTGACTGACATCTTCCCGGTGCCAGGCCTGTGAGAGCATGGCAGTCATGAGATTCGACGTCCACAGTTCCACAAAGCGCGTCGCCATCTTGGCCGGGCCGGCGACGATCTCGAGCCGGCCGTTCACCCCGGCCAACAGGTCGCGCAGAGAGCGACCGTTTCCTTCTGAGGTCACTGTGATGTCGGCGCTTCCTTCGACCAGATCTCTGACTTTGAACGCCTTAAACAGTCCCCCATAGTCAAGGTTGGTCGTCGTGATTTCCAATTCGGCGTGGGGAACCTCATGGGTAGCGTCCACCACCAACAGGCCGGTTGTCACAGCCCCATGATGAGTCAACGCGACCGGACCGATCCTCAGCTGTCCATCAGTCAATACCACCATCCCGACCACGTCATGCAATTCGATCGGCGGTACCGACAGCCGTTTCACCGTCCACTGCACGTCCACATCGACTGAACCGAGAGACCCCACTGGTAGTACCCATTCAGGAATGAGTCTGGTTCGCTCGCCCGCTATCTTGGATCGCTTTCGCTGGAGGGGATCGACGAACTGCACCATTTCTTTGCCGATCGAGTGAGCCGTCGCGGTCGCCTCCTCCGCCAGCTTGCCCGTCGCTTGCGGCTGGGAGGTTTCAGTTTCCTGTGCAGCAGGCGCAACGGGCTGCTCGGAAGTTTTGAATTCCACGAGTTCGGAGGAAAGGATGCCTATGATGAGCGGTCGAGGTTTCCTCCAATACATGTCTACCCCTCCGGTGATGTCGCTGTTCCCCACTCGTGCCTGCAATCCGGACAGCCCGGCTTTCTGACCCCGGACTGCCACTTGACCTGTCACGACATACGAACCGAGATCCGGCATGTGGCCTTGAACCAGGGGAGTCAGGTGGGCGAGGGAGGATCCTTTCAGACTGACGGTGAAGTTTGCCGTGCGCCGTAGGATCTCACGTCCGATTGTCCCCTGTGCCTCCAGCACCACGTCCGGACCTTGCGCAACAATCCTCAACGGCAATTCGTGATAAGAGTCCACCAATTGCCTCAAGGGTACTGCCGTAACTCGGAGTGACAACGGGAGGCCTCGTACGTTGCCGTGTACCGACAGGGCCATGGCAGCCTTGGGTCGCACTTCAAGCTTGGCTTCTGCGCCGTCCACCGCCAACCCGGAACCGGCTGCATCGCTCCTTCCAACATGCACCGCATGGGACCTGGCCGTGACGTCCATGGAGGCATGATCCAACAATTCTTCTTCGGTCCGGCCTGCGCTATGGAGAGAGAGTTCAACTTCACCCTTGCCGACGACTTCCTCGGTCATCCCCCATCGATGCAGGAAACGGCCATAATTCACGTCATGGAAGCGGGCGCGCACATTCATGTCCGGCACAGTTCCGGTCATATCGAGCCGAATGGAGGCTGCCTCGCTCCCAGGGTTGTTCGCTTTCGGCGACCACGAGGCTTCCATCCTTCTTTGGTCGACCGTGACTCGCAGCAAACCTGGATCCAACCGGAGCCTGCCGGCACGAAAACGGTCCACCTTCCATTCCACGTCTGCAACGAAACGCTGCAGAGCCAGCGACAGCTCGTTCATTCCGTGGCCGAAAGTCGAACCACCCGAATCCTTCATATGTGCTTCACGGCCCATAAAGTCTTCGGCCCGGAGGAGCCGCGATGTGAGTCGCGCGCTGATGCTGACGCGGTCCCCATCGAAGCCCATCTCGGCCCGACCTCCGAGGTCGCTTTCGCCAAGTTGTCCCATGAAGTTTGAGGTCCAGGATCGAGGAGTATGGCCGGTCAGGTTGCCCGATAACCGGAACGGACCGACGGCCGGGAGCGAAGGAGCCCACTCATTCAGCCTGGGGGCGGCCCCTTGAAGGGTGAGGGCCACACCCTCGCCCTTCAGAGGCCGATCGATCACACCATCGACGGTCAAACTGGACCGGCCGCCATGCAGTGCGACCCGGATCGGCCAACTGCGGTTGGAGAAGAACTCAGAGAGGGAGCCGGTGGTCGCCCGGAGTCGGAATGGCCGTTGTCCATAACGACCTGCCAGGACCAGTTCACCGGCGGCCGAGCCGGCCATCGACAGATGACCTTTGTGAAGATTCAGTTGGATGTCGCCTTCTGACTGGGGAGTGGAAATCAGAAACGATGCGTCCTCCAGATGTGCGGTCATCGTCAGAGAGTCCCTGGCCACCTGCCATGTCGTCCCCTTTCCCGTGACCCTGAACGTGCCGTCGGCGAGACCTAGGACACCGTCTCCCAATCCAAACGAACGGAGCACCATGCCGATGTCCACCGCATGCCCCGACACAGAAAAGGATCCGTCAGGAATTGCTGCAGCGACATCATACTCGGCATGCCCGTCGAAGCGCGCCCCGAATACTTGCGCGCCATGTAACAGAAAGCGCAGCACCCCTTTCTGCAGATCGGTCTCCAGCCGAACTTCCTCAAGTGCCTGGTTTCCAATCTTGACGGTCCCGGCGGTCATCTGAATGTTCGCATCGAAGTTCTTCAACCCGTCGATCAGCTTCCCCGCCGGCCCCCTCTCCCCATCTCGAGGCGAGACCTGCTCGGCGCCCTCCGGAGGGATGAAATCTTCCGGCACAATTTGTTGCGACGTAAGGCTCGCGGAGAGAGTCGGCCGTCCCTGATCCAGTCGGAAGGACCCCTCTCCGGCCAGGTCACTAGTGCCCAACGCCGCCTTGAGATCCTCGACGGCAACACCCGCCGCGGCCACTTTCGCCCGGCAGGTAAGCCTGTAGGGACCGAGGGCGGGCCACTCCACGGCCAACAACCGATTGAGCGCACTGAGACGTTCGCCGACGAGTGTCACCTGAACGTCCGCTCGAGGCGTTCCGAGGGGAAGCGCCACACGGCCCTCAACCTCGAGTGATGCATCCGCCGCACGTATGGACAATGCCACCGGCCAGGATTCACTTGCCTCGAAGAGATCCGAGAGCCTGCCGCCGGTCGCATCGAGAGAGACGGGAACCTGACGATATTCTCCGCTCGCAATGAGCCGGAGCGGCTGCTCAGGAAAGGCCTCTACCCTGCCCTCGTGGAGAGAGGCTATTGCCACCCGGGAGGAAGCATTTGTGTCGGCCGCCAGCGTGACCCTCCGAATTGCGATGCTGTGGATTTGAATCGGCAACGCGGCGGAAATCGACGTTCCATCATGATCCTGCTGTTTCTCCTTCTCGTGAGACCCGCTCAATTCGGAGACAAATTCTTCGTCGAGCACGATGTCGAGCCCGTCGACCAACAGGTGTGGGATGACGATCGAGCCCCCAACCAGCGGAGGAAGGGCAATCGAAATTTCTATCCTGTCCGTGGTAATGATGTGGGTGGAACCGCCTGATCGGCCGGCGATGGAGAGAGAGTGGATCACGATCGTCGGCGGGAGCGAGAATGCCAATCGGACGGGACCCTTGATCGTCACCGGCCAGTGGATCGCCGAGCCGATTTTCGTCGCCGCCCATTCGCGCGCGTCATCCGAATCGAGCCAGAATTTTAATCCCGTTGCTGCGACGATCAAGAGGAGGACGAGCACGCCTCCCCACCACGCTGCTTTCGTCAATGATCACCGTCGCGTCTCAACAGTCGTCGATCGAACAGGCTGAGCGATGGATCGCCGCGTCACCGTTGGGTCTTGGAGGGCGGGTACTGCTCAAACGCCTTTGCAATGGCTTGATTGCCCAACTCGATGTTTTCTGCCGTGGTCTCTTCCATATTTGCCACCACTGTCGCGCGCCACACCAATTCCTTCTTCGTCGGTTCGATCAAGTCCGTAATCAAGGTCCCCTCCCGGTACTCATATGTCGTGACACCACTGTAGCCCGCTCCATAGCCATATCTGCCGTGCCAGCCATAGGCCCCCATGGAAGGACCCGTCGTGTCGAGCCTTTGCTTCTCCTCCACTCCCATCCAATAGTGAATCAAGAGATCCGGATTCTGATCCAAACCGACTTGGCTCATCCCTTTCTTTGTGAGTTCTCGCGCGATGGCGGTTTCGATTCGCTTGCGCGTCAGGCTATTGGTCAGGACTCCCGTCTGATTCAGATCCGTCATGCCTTCAAAGGCGAAGGTCTGAAATTTGCTGAAGTCGGCCGTCTGATCGAAGTCGGTCTTGACGTCGATGTTCGTACAACCCGCGGCACAGGCGAACATCACCACCGCGAGACCGGCATGCCATCGTTGACGCATGAGCATCGCTCCCTTCCTGCCTCGGATATTGCAGCCAGTGCCGGCATTTTATCGACTTGAAGAGGGACTGTCAAAACGGGGTACTGGTAAAGTTTGGTTCTCCACCTACGTGACAATCACACTTGCGATCTGGCATGATGAGGCATGCCAAAGAAACAGGAGAAGAACCCTACCGATCCACTCGCCCTCTCGCTCGGTCAGTTGTAGAAACGGCCATTGGTGGCACACTGGTACCACGGAAGCCAAAGAAGAATCCAGCCAAGCGAAGGAAGCGCTAGAGACTCTCCTTATAGTCCAACATCTGCTGATTGGTCTCCTTGGGTCTCTTCGGGAATGCTTTTCTGAAGAGGCGCTCAAAATCATCTGGCCCCTATGCGGTTAAATTCATTGATGACCTGTCACCACGCCTTAGCCATCGCGTACAACTCACGACAGACGGCCATAGACCTTATCTTCAAGCAGTCGATGGTGCTTTTGGATCAGACATTGATTACGCCATGCTTGAAAAGATTTATGCCGCACCCCCTCAAGAGGGCACAACCACGCGATATAGCCCAGCTCAGTGCTGCGGTACGCGCACCCACAAGGTCATGGGCAACCCTAATGCTGAACATATCTCAACCAGCTATGCAGAGCGGATGAATTTGCAAATCAGGATGGGGATGCGTAGATTTACGCGGTTAACCAATGCGCACTCAAAGAAAGTGGAGAATCACAGACACGCCCTGGCTCTTGACCATGTATGGACATTTAATGAGATCATTGGTTTGCTTGGTTGAAAAGAAGATCAAAAACACTGAGGCCGGCCCCTTTCGGGAACCGGCCTCGCACCCTGGCCCGAAGGCTCAGGGGGGATACATGGCGTAGAGTATAGCCCGTCCTCGCCGTGTGTCAAGAGGGTTAATATGCCTAGAACCAATGTCTATATTGACGGTTTTAATCTTTATTATGGCTCGCTTAAGAAAACACCATATAAGTGGTTAGACGTGGGGAAGTTATGTCAGTTGATGCTTCCAACGGATACTATTCAGTCTATAAAATTTTTTACCGCTAAGGTCAGTGCGCGTCCTGATGAACCACAGTTACCGGTTCGGCAACAGATTTATTTCCGTGCCCTAAGAACTATCCCGAACATAACTCTAATATATGGTCATTTTCTAACACATTCAGTTCCTATGATACTGACAGGAAGTAAGCCGGTAAAGAGAGTATGGGTGGATAAGACTGAGGAAAAGGGTTCGGATGTAAATCTTGCCTCGCATCTTTTGCATGATGGTTTTAAAGGACTTTATGATGTGGCAGTCATCATAACCAACGATTCTGACCTCGCTGAGCCCATTCGAATGGTGAGACAGGTCTTGAATCTCCAGATCGGCATTCTTAATCCTCATTCCACGCATAGCAAAACACTTCAACAATACGCCACGTTTGTCAAAAGAATACGACAATCTTTTCTTATCAGCTCTCAATTTCCCGATAAGTTGCAAGATGGTAAAGGCGAATTTCACAAACCTAATGGCTGGTAATCAAACTTTACCATTGCCCAAAACCGACCAGTGCGTGGAGTCGTGAGTCATCCGTTTACTTTCATGAAGGAGTCAGGTACCGTAGCCCCGCCTTTCGGCCCAGCTTCACCGGTCGTATCAGAACGCCAGGGATACCCTTAGCGGAGAACTGAGTCGATGCCGGGTCGCATACTATGGTTGGTGTTGTTCATCGTCGCCGCAGAATTCGGCTGCTCCTCGATGAAGGTGACCTATGATTACGACCCCGGCGCTGATTTTTCTACCTATCGAACGTTCGATTGGGTGGCGGGTCCACAAGAACCTGTCGGTGACCCGCGGATTGATAATCAGCTGACCGTTTCCTACTATGCCTCGCTGAAGGACCTGCTCAACATGTCGAGTATCAGTCATTACGCCGGTTTTGGGGTGGGGGAACGCCCGGGGTACGGAGGCGGATGGCCGGCCGGAAGTCGAACGGTCACCGATGTGCAGTCTTATAAGGAAGGCACGTTGATTCTCGATGTCGTTGATGGGGGCATGGACCGTCTCGTCTGGCGGGGAATCGCCCAGGCGGAAGTGGACCCTTCACGCGATCCGAAAGAAAGACAGGAGCGCATTCGCAAAGCCGTCCGTGACATGTTGACGCATTTCCCCCCGAAATGAAGCGATTCGCGGCGTCACGGTGCATCCCCTTTCGATTCAGCCTCCAGGACTGAAGCGATGAACCCGCCTGCCGGGATGGCCAGCAGCGCACATGGGCACCGCCGAAGCACCCGTTCACTATGACTGCCTCGCAAGGCATCGAGGAAGCCGTTGCGGCCGTCGGTAGACATCACGATCAAGCCGGCTTTGGTCTCCAGCGCCGTCTCGCAGATCGCATCGACCACGTCGCCTTGCTTGGTCACTTTGTTCCACTGCCAGCCGGACACTTCAGGGACGCGTACGTCAGGCATAGCTCCCTCTTCTCCCACATGCAGTAGTGTAAACACGCCGGAGGCGCAGTTGAGCCGATACGTCATCCGGACAGCAGCCTGTATAGAAGGCTGCGCCGGTGGATTGGAAGCGACCGGGATCAAGATCCTCTTCAGCGAAATGGACCCATCCTGTGCGGACACGAACCCACCCACGTCCTTGGGGATGAACAACGTCATCTGACGTGACGCGCGCGCGATCGGAACCGCGACGGACTTGCTGAACCAGGGACTAGCGCCCTTACTCTGATCAGTGGCGAGCACGATCAAGTCGGTGGCATGTGTGGACAGATATGCCGTGACGGATTGAACGGGATCCTTATCGACGGTTTTGACCTTCTTGACATCGATCCCCAATTTTGAGACATCGGATCGCTGGCTGTTCTTCGGAAGCAGACCCCATCGTTCGAGCGTTTCACGCACACCCGGAAACTCCATCCACTCCGTATCCCGGTCCGGCGAGACATGGAGAATGGTCAGCCCCGCCTTGGCAATCAACGCTGCCGTCAAGGCGTGCGCAAAGGCCGTTTCGCTCGCGGGACTGAAGTCGGAAGGATGAAACACATTTTGCAGGATCGGGTAATCGATGGATTCCGGTGTCGTCATGCTTGGCTCCTTGTCACTCGTAGACGTTCATCTTGGAAACCGGCATGACCATACAACAAGCCGGGACCATAAATCGAGTATCCCGCCAGGGTCTGCCGAAACGAGTTGAACCCGGCTTTAGGCCGGCGTGCCGGCGTACTGTGGTGATCCCTCGGGCGGGTAGTCCAGCGACCCCTTGACCTCGGCGATCTTCTCCTTTGGAAAGTTCGGGAGATACAGCGCCCGGGTCGTTTTCCACTCCTTGACCTGCGCGGCCACCGCCTGCGCGCGCTCGTCGTCCAGCGGTTTCCCGGGCAACTCATACTGAATCTGCGCGGGAAACGCAAAGTCCGAGCCGGCGGCGGCGATGATCTCCATGACCCGGAGGTTCAGATCCTCTGCGATCTCGAGAGACTCCGTATAGTCGGTCACCCCGATATAGGCGAAGACCTCCAGGGTGAGCGCGTACTCGCCGAAGCCGGAAAAGCGGACGTGCAGCGGCTCGGACAGGACTTTCGGGTGGGCGTAGAGCATCTTCCGGACTTCGACCAGGATGTAGCGGATCTGATCCGGCGTGGTCTCGTACCGGAGCCCCAGTTGCGGGTGATACCAGAAGCGGTCGCGCTTCGACAGATTGTCGAGGTGCATGCTGGAAAATTCGGCGTTGGCGATCGTGATGACGCTGCGTTCCAGGGTGCGGATCCGGGTGGCGCGGAGCCCGATCTCTTCCACGGTTCCCATCTTGTCGCCGAACCGGCAGAAGTCCCCCACCCGGACCGGTTGGGCGGTAAAGAGCGTGAAGGCGCCGAACATGTTTTCGAGCGTCTTCTGCGAGGCCAGCGCCACGGCTATCCCGCTGATGCTGAGGCCGGCCAGCAAGGTCGTCACCTTGAAGCCGATGTTGTCGAGCCAGAGGAGCACGGCGGCGGTGACCGCAACGGCCTTGAGGAGCCGGGCCATGGGCTTCAAGAGGACCAAGGCCCCCGCCAGGCCTTTGCGATCGAGGTTCGTGCTCGTCCGGTGGGCCACGAAGTCCACGACCCGCAGAAGGAGCCAGGCCAGCGCGAACACCTGGACCGTGCGGGCCTGTCCGATCGCTCGAACCGCGATGGACGGTCCGAACACCTCCATGTCGATGACAACCCGCCCGAGCACCGTCCACAGGAGGAGCTGAAGCGGTCTTGAGAAGAAGCGGGTGATGTTCTCGGCCAGCTCGGAATTGAAGTACCTCAGGACGTAGATGGCCGACCGTGTGATGAGGATGGCGACCGGATACAGCACGATGCCGAGGACGATGACCACCACCCACAACCAGAGGTGAATGCCCAGCAGTGAGACATCGAACAGCCAGGCAGGCAGGACTTGCTCGAACGGACCATAGCCGAACTCCCTATAGAGTTCCGGAATATCGGCCACCGTGGCGCCTGAAAACTTCCAGATATAGGCTCCGTCACCGCGCGGGACTCGCTGGAGCAGAATGTCGTAGGCATTCCCTCCTTCCCTGGTAATTCGTCCGATACGATCACGCACGACAGGAAGGTTGTCCGCGCGATCACCTTCCAGGCTGGTGCTGAGAAGATCAAGATCGATCCACAGGACCCGATCGAGCACGATCTTCAACTGCCGCGCCAATCCTTGTGCCTGCGCAGGTGTGATCTCCGTCGGCAGATTACGCAGATCGAGGTATTCTGCGGCCTGTGCATAGTCTCGGTTTCTGGCCGCCGTGAGAAATCCGCGAACGCTGGAACGAGGGGCATCGCGACCTAGGGGGTCGCCGGGAGCCCCGAGCTGCGCACCCTCGGGGTCGACTTGTTTCGTCGCCTGCTCGTCCTTGACCTTTCCTTCGACCAGGTCCCTGAGCGTCGGCTCCGGCCTATTGCGCTCTGCGAGGGCCGGCGGCACCTCCCAACATGTCATTGATCCGATGCTGAGGGATAGCATCAGGATCGGAACAAGCCGGTGAATAGTCGCGTGGCTCCTCATCGTCATCCTCCTTCTGCCGACAGGACGGCCTTCTTGATATTGTGATGATGCCGGATTCAACTGGAATGAGCTGGCGTTCTCAGTGTTGTGCGGGCTGATCAGCGAGGGAGAATGCTTCCGTCCACCGGTTCACCGACCGGCATCGCGCACCAACCGAAAACCCAAATGGTTGGTCCCCGTATCCGGTGCGCCCTTGCCCCGTCCACCCGGCATATAGCGCGCGCAGTATTGATCCGTGCAGAGGAACGACCCGCCCTTGTGCACGCGCTTGGCGACGCCGGGCTCCGACGGATCGAAGCTCTCCCGGCCGGTGGGTCCTTGCGGGTTCCGCACGGCCCCTCCGTTGTTCACGCGGAGGGCATAGGTATCGTGCCGGTACCAGTCGGCGGTCCACTCCCACACGTTCCCGGCCATGCCGTAGAGACCATACCCGTTCGGAGGGAAGCCCTTCACCGGTGAGGTGGAGACGTAGCCGTCTTCATGCGTGTTGCGATCGGGGAAATGACCCTGGAAGGTATTGGCCATGGCATGGCCATCGGGCAAGAACGAATCCCCCCAGACAAATTTCTTCCGGGACAGCCCCCCGCGCGCAGCGAATTCCCACTCCGCCTCGGTGGGTAGCCGTTTTCCTGCCCATTTGCCATAAGCTTCGACATCCTCATACGCGATATGCACGACCGGATGGTCCATGCGTGCTTCGATGGAACTGGCCATTCCCTCCGGATGGCGCCAGTCCGCCCCCTTGACGTAGTTCCACCACTGAAAATGATCATGCAGCGAGACCGAATGAGCAGGCGGGGAGAAAACGACCGATCCGGCAAATAACATGTCGGGCTTGGCGCCCGGATAGTCCTTCGCGTTGGGGACCCGCTCGGCCACCGTGAGATAACCGGTCGCCCTCACGAACTCGGCGAACTGAGCATTCGTGACTTCCGCCTCGTCGATCCAGAAGCCATCGACGGACACCCGATGGACCGGCTGCGCGTCACGGAACATCGGTTGGTCGGAACCCATGTCGAACTCGCCCGCCGCAATCCACTTCATCCCGGCAGGCGCGGACGGGCGCGTCATCGCCCCGCCGTACAGAGCATAGGCCGTCAAGGTGGCACAGGCCAGCAGCCCGCTCCAGAATAACAGCAACAGGATTCGACGCCCGCCGCCCATCCCCCCGGCCGCAGCGCTTGGAGGTTTCCGCCCCATGCCCCTCAATACACCAGTGGAATCTCTTTCGCGAGTTCCGCCTTCAGTACGGCCCGGATCTTGTTTTCGATTTGAATGTACCGGGCCGTTTTTGCCGCGGGCAACACCTTGCCAATCTTGTCGGCGTAGGTCCGTTTGAGCTTCGCTTCCGCTTCATCAACCGTGAGCACTTGGTCCATGAGTTTCTTCGCCTGGTCGTTGGGTAGCGGCCCCTTGTTGAACGCTTCGGCATATTCATGGATGGTCTTGCCGAGGTTGTGATTCAGCTGATCCAGTTCTTTCTGATACTCGTCGTAGAGGGGCCAGAATTTCTTGCCTTCCTCGTCGGTGAGCCCCATATTGTTGGCCACCAGGAGCTTCTTGTCCGCTTTCACCTTCTGGTACAAAATCTCCATATTGGTGTCCGCGGCGCTCGCCGTGGTGGCAAATAGGATCGTTACGGCCATTGCCAATACGCTTGATAGTTTCATCAGCCATTCTCCTTTGTTGAGTAGTGATGCGGATTCTCCGCTTATGCATCCCCATTTGGGATGATCTCCGATGAGAGTTGCGCTCATTGCCATATGTTATCCATAGCGCAGCTTAAAGACAAGAATTGCAGCGGCCAGTATGAACGTCACCGCGTTTGCGGCCACGACGGGCACCGAGTTGATCAGCATGCCATAGACGATCCACAGGAATACGCCCGTTGTGAAGGTCAAGAACATGCCCAGCGACACATCCTTGGTCGAGCGCGTCTTCCAGGTGTGAATCAACTGCGGAAGAAACGCAATCGTTGTGAGCGCCCCTGCGAGTAAGCCTGTGACGTTTGCCACATCCATCGAGAACATGAACGACTCTTCCTGTCTCCCGCCGGCAATCTGAACCGCCATCACATTGCCTGGTGGGACTACCGTTTGTCCAGTTTCGTGAATTTCGACTCTTCGAGGGTCAGGTTATACATCATTCTGTACGACGCGTCAGTCCTATCAGAGAATCCTTGCGGAGGGAACTGTCAAAACTTACAGGTCAGGCCCGGAACGGGACGGAAGATTCTGGCTCACCCGAGCGTTTTCAGAAGGAGCGAGAGCATCTCCCCGATGGGAATCTGTGTCGCGAAGACCGGCAAGAACGGAAGCAACGCGATCACGAGGAACTGGATGACATCAGACAGCTCGATCGGGATCACCTTCGTCTCACGCACATGGTCCATGAGCGCCCCGAAGTCCGCCACGGTGGAAAAGTCCTGTTGGCCGATTCCGGTGTCTTCCGAACCTCCCCCCTCCTTCTCCTCCAGCCACTTCCGTTCCAGATCCTGCACCTGCCGGCTGGCAAATCCCCCGTATTGTAACAGCGCCTCGTCCTTTGCCTCGGAGAGGCGAGGCATGAAGAACAGGAGCGGACCGGCGATCAATATCAAAAGGAACAACAGCAAGGCGACCACATACCATTGATAATCGAGCGGAGAGGCTCCCTCATACACGACCAGGTCCGCCAGCCCTGCTGCAGCCATCGTCGCCACTCCGAACACGAACAGGGAGAATCCGGACAGCGACGTGCTGAGAAAGCCAAGGCCGGCAGCGCCATCCGGATGAGCAGGGCTCAGACGCAGCTCGAGCCGCGATGTTTGCCAGAGCAACCGCCACCAGATGCCCAGGCGCCACACCCACCTGGCCAACAGAAAGGAATAGAAGGGGAACGCTGCGAGGAAGTACCACCAACCGGCCATCGATATCGTACGATGTCCCTCTATAACTGGCGTCCGCCAGGTCGAAACCGGATAATCCAGGAACGCCACCAGCACGAACGCGCTATGAAGATAGGCGAGTCCGAGAAGGATCGCTTCGGCCTTCCCGGACCGGCTGAGCCGCACGCTGTCCCTCACGTTGGTTTCGAATTCGAGCCGGCTCCTCTCCTTGATCAGGCCGGCGGACAGCAGCTGCCGCACGGTGGCGAGAAATCTGGCGCCGCACCTCCCTTCAGCCAGAAGAAAAGCGGGGACCGTGATTAAAAACCGCACGTTGGCCGCGAAGTCCATCAGAAGGGATTCAAGGCGTGTCGGTCCGAGCGCGAAACCCTGCACCAACGCGAGCATGACCAGCGGCACCCAGGTCACCAATACGATCAGGACGATGCGCCGGGCGATGAGGGACCGTCCCTCCTGTACCAAACGCACCCTCTCGAGCAGGCGATGGAAGGGCCCACCTTCAAATAAAGGAAATGTGATGGAGTCGCGAACGCCGGATTGTGCCTGTTCATTCATCAGCGACTTGGCATCCATTTCTCCCGTGGTTTGGCTCGCAGATCGACGGCTTGGTATCTCTTATGATATGGTCAGCCATATGAAGACAACCATACAAATTTCAGATAGCCTCTTCCGGGAGGTTCGTAAACTGGCCCACCGGGAACGGACTACCCTGAAGGCCCTTGTCGAACAGGGGCTCCGCCGGATTATTTCCGAGCGCAAACAGCGCGACCGTTTCGTTCTCCGAAAGGTCACTTTCAAGGGCGAAGGTTTGCACGCTCACCTCGCAGGCTCCTCCTGGGACCACATCCGCGAACTGAACTACGAAGGCCGCGGCGGATGATCGCGGTTGATAGCAACGTTCTGGTTTATGCTCACCGAGAAGATTCACCCTGGCATGGCCCCGCGTCTACCCACATCAGTCAGCTGGCGCAAGGACGAGCGCCATGGGCTATACCATGGCCGTGCGTTCATGAATTTCTTGCCATCGTCACCCACGCCCGCATTTATGTTCCGCCCACGCCATTGGACGTGGCGGTGGAGCAGGTAGAGGCTTGGATGGAATCACCGAGTCTCGTTCTCCTTTCCGAATCAGAGAATTACTGGCATGAACTCCGGCGCGTCGTGCAGACTGGCCGAGTGTCCGGTCCCCAAGTCCATGATGCAAGAGTGGCCGTACTATGCCACCAGCATGGGGTAACTGAGTTGTGGATGGCGGATCGGGATTTTGGCCGATTTCCAGGCCTTCAGGTGCGAAACCCCTTGGTCGGCTGAATAGACCTCCGATCATTCACCGTTTTCGCAATGGCGTTTGCCAGGACGGCCGGCTTGACAGTCCTTTCGTACTCTGCCGCGTCCCGTTCATTCTATCCCCGCATAGGCGTCAACGAAGCGTGATCGTCCAGCGCAGGTCACGCGTCAGTCGGACAGTCGTCCTTTGACAGAACTATATACAGACTGTATATTAACTATATGAAGACTCTGACCATCACGGCTGCCAGAAAGAATCTCAGTCGCTGGTTGGCGGCTGCTTCCCGCGGTGAGGACGTCGGGATTATCTGCGGGGCGGACATCATCGCACTGCGAAGGGTCGAAGTAGAATCCACTGACTACGCGCAGCGCGAATACGGAGCGACACCTGAGCAAGTCGCCGCTCTGGAGCAAGCCACGGATAGACGTTACCAGCGACTCAAGCGGTCGGGAAAACTGGTTCGCGTCACGGCCGAGCAACTGAGGAAGATGCTTGGCTAAAGCCCTCACGATCGATCCGGACGTACTACGCCGGTTGCGGAAGCTACCACGTGCCGAAAAGGTCGAGTGCTTGTTGGCGCTCTGTGAACTGGGAGAAAGCTTCGGCCAACCGCACACCCACAGCGGTCTAGGCATTCGAAAATTGGGAGATAAGCTGTTCGAGTGTCGAGGCAGTCTTGCGTTGCGTTTCATCTTCCAAGATCGGCAAACCGATCTATTCGTCTCTTTCCTAGGAGACCACGATGACATCAAATCGTTGCTCAGAAGCGGAAAATATCGCTGAACCGCGAGGTATCGCTCCCTGCGCAGTGTCGCTCTCATGATCGTTGCGGCCATAAGAAACGCCTTTCAACTTCCTATCAATCAGCCACTAGCCTCCGCTTGGATACTTCTTGCATGGCCTGTTTCATCTCGTCTGCACCGGCGGTTTTCGTCTCTTTGAGGTCGATCGTGACCTTGTGAATCTTGCCGGTGAACTTGTTGTTCCGTTCCTTATAGGCCTTCGTCACCGCGGTACCCTCGTCCACGCCCACGTCGGCGGCGTCATCCAATGAAAACACGTTCGCCTGCGTCTTTCCGATCCGTCCTTTTGCGACCTGCCGGCCGTTGACGGAGAGCGTGCCGATCCCGCCCTTCCCACGTCCGCCACCGTCGTAGGCAAAGTCGAACACAATCGTCGCCTTTCCGGGTCCCAGCGGCTTGGTGGCGCTCACCGTATATTGCTCAAGACCGAGCCAGTTGTAGGAGTAGGCCGGCTTCCCATCTTTCACATAGAAACTCCAACCGCCGAATTTGCCGCCCTGGCAGAGGATGACGCCGTTTACACTGCCTTTCGGAATCTCCACCTCGGCTGTGATGGTGAGAGAGTTATTCTTCACGTTGATGAAGGCGTTCTCCATCATCCCGGTCATGCCTTCATAGACCGTCAGTGAGGTCCGCCCGGCCATCAGGTCGGGGCGCCCGGCAATGTTGGGATCGAACCGCTCGATGCTGCGGTCGTCGATCGGGAGGACGTTGTACTTCACCGCCTCGGTCATGAAGAGGTCTTGCAGTTCCTTGAGTTTCTCAGGATTTTTCGCGGCGAGGTCGTTGATCTCGGCAAAATCTTCTTCGACGTTGTAGAGTTCCCAGATGTCCTGATCAAGCGGGCGGCGCGGCGCAGGCTCCCACGGCGCCTTGTGGATCGTGCGTGCCACCCAGCCATCGTGATAGATGGCCCGGTTGCCGATCATCTCGAAGTACTGGGTCTTGTGCTGCGACGGAGCCTGCGCGTTGGCGAATGTATAGACCATACTCACCCCCTCGATCGGCCGTTGGGGCGTGCCGTTGACGACCGTGGGCTGGGGCAGGCCGGCTGCTTCCAATACCGTCGGAGCAATGTCCACGATGTGGTGAAACTGGCTGCGCACGCCCCTTGCCTTGATGCCCTGCGGCCAATGCACGACCAGCGGATTGCGGGTACCGCCAAAATCAGCGGCCATCTGCTTGGTCCATGTAAATGGCGTGTTGCCGGCCACGGCCCATCCCGCCGCAAAGTGGTTGAAGGTATTCGGCCCGCCCAGGTCGTCGTAACGCTTCAACATATCCTCGACGGTTTCATGCACACCATTGAAGTAGGTCATCTCGTTGAACATCCCGACCATGCCGCCTTCGGCGCTCGAGCCGTTGTCGCCCACAATGTAGAAGAAGAGGGTGTTGTCCATCTCGCCCATTTCTTCAACCGCCTTGACTAACCGTCCAACTTCATGGTCGGTGTGGGCGCCGAATGCGGCGAACACTTCCATCTGCCTGGCAAAGAGTTTCTTTTCGTTCGGCGTCAACTTGTCCCAGTCCTTGATGTCTACCGGTTTCGCCGCCAGGCTCGTCCCCGCCGGAACGACGCCGAGGTTGATCTGCCGGGCCAACGTTTCCTCGCGAACCCTGTCCCACCCCCTGTCGAACTGACCCTTGTATTTGGCGATCCATTCTTTCGGGACATGGTGCGGCGCGTGCGTAGCCCCGGTGGCGAAGTAGACAAAGAACGGCTTGTCCGGAGTCAGCGCCTGTTGAGACCGGACCCAGGCGATAGCCTGATTGGTCATATCCGTCGTGAAATGATAATTCGGATCGTGCGGCGCTTCGACATGGGTGACTCCGTCGAAGATATACGGCGACCACTGGTTCGTCTCGCCGCCGATGAAGCCGTAGAACTTGTCGAAGCCGGAACGAGTCGGCCAACGATCGGTAGGGCCGGACGTGCTCACCTCCCACGGTGGCGTCTCGTGGTACTTCCCAAAGGCAGCGGTGCTGTAGCCATTGAGCCGCAACATTTCGGCGAGCGGCGCGATGCTGTTTGGCCGAATACCGGTGTTGCCCGGGAACGCAGTGGCCACCTCCATGATGGCACCGGCGTTGTTCGAATGGTGGTTACGTCCGGTCAGCAACGCGGTACGCGTCGGCGAGCACAGCGCCGTCGTGTGGAACCGGTTGTAGCGCAACCCATTATTCGCCAATCGATCGACCGTCGGCATCTGGATCGGCCCGCCGAACGCGCTCGAATGGCCGAACCCGATGTCGTCAATCAACACCACCACGACGTTCGGCGCGTTGGCCGGTGCCTTGACCTCGAAGCGCGGCGGAGGCGTGGCCTTACGCGCATCGAGTTCCGTGATCGGTTTGAGTTGTGGCTCCGGAACCGGCAGCACCGTGCGATCGAGTTCGCCGGCGGCCCGCGCGCCGGTGGCGATCGTCGACATTGCGAGCATGGTAGCCATTAAAAGTCTAGTCATGGTCATAGGAGTCCTCCGTTTCATCCACAATGCCACATCTTCACGTGGGGCAGAACTGGCAAAAGTAACAGGGTGCCGTCGTCAGTCATTTGCCATTTCCCGATATTCTTTGCTAGCTAGCACTCATTGCTGCGCGGGAATACTGTAAAAACTGACAGGCATGAGGAAAGCCGGGCAAACAGCCGGTCGGGAAGAGTCCGGGCTAGAAAGGCCGCCGCTTGACATCCGCAACTGTACGATCTAATCTTACAGACATGAGGGACACCCTCACCATCAGCCTCCCCGTCAAGACGAAGCGGCTCCTGGAGCGGGCCGCAAGCGAGAGCGGCCTGACCACGAGCGAATATGTCCGCCTCGCCATCTTCCGCAAGCTCTGGCAGGATGCGGCTGCCGAGTCGCGCCGCGTCAGCGTTCCGCGAGCCCGGGCGCGCGGGGTGTACACCGATGAGGACGTGTTCCGGCTGATTTCGTGAGGATCGTTCTCGATACCAACGTCCTGGTGTCCGGAATCCTCACTGAAGGGCTCTGCCGCGAGATCGTGGAGAGCCACCTTCCGGACCACACGCCGATCCTCTCCCGGCGGCTTTGGGACGAGCTCGTGAAAGCGCTGGAGGAGAAGTTCGGTCTCACCACCGAAGACCTGCCGCTGCTCGGGCTCTACCACCGGCTCGCGACCTGGGTTGAGCCGAGCGAACTTACGCCGCCGGTCTGTCGCGACCCCGATGACAACTGGGTCCTGGCCACCGCTCTCGCCGGAGAGGCCGAGGCGATCGTTACCGGTGACGACGATCTCCTGGTCCTGCGCCGCCATCGGAGTTTCGCGATCTTGAGTCCTCGTCAATTCCTGTAGCTCACATTATTCATGAGCGCTTCTACTGCAACCGCCGATACGCCGCTGCGACAAGCCTGGGTACAGGTTTCCGCGCCCAGGCGCGCGGGCTCGCCTCTCTTGGCCTCGACGTACTGTTTCAAGTACGCCTTGGCCTCTCGGGGCTCCGCGCGCGCGTCTCGCTTGGCGTCTTGTCGGTTTCGTCACGAACCGTCATGAATAATGTGGGCTAGCGCCTGCATCAGAGCCGATGAGTTCAACCCTTTCACCTTTGACTGACGTTTCTACCTGATGATGCGGACTAAACGCCGACGACGCGGAAACCGCTCGCCTTGGCAGCTGTGGCCAGCGCTTCGTCGTGGGTGGCCATCACGAGATCGGCATGTCCCTGTTCACGCCACAGGAGAGCCGTCGCCAGATGGATCGCGTCCAACGTGCCCAGCGCCGTCGGGAGCGGTTGCGCCGCGCGGCTTAACACCGGCCGTGTGGGCTCGATCATTTCCGCCGTATCAAGCAGTCGGTATACCACTTCTCGTCGTACCGCGATCTCGTCATCGCTGAGGCGTTCCAACGATCGAAGGCGGTCAAGGGTGCGGAGGCATTCAACCTCTACCAAGGCAGAGACGACCCCGCCTTCAATGGCCGGCCATTCCTGGAGAGCATTCGACTGGCCGAGAACGACTCGCAGTAGGACAGAAGAATCCAGGTAGGCAATCACCGTTCGCCTTGCCGCTCTTCCAGCAAGAGTTTCACAATATCCACATGCACCCGCAGAGGAGGGGGGAGCGGGACGCGGGAGGGCTTCGTGGAACCAGGCGCAGGGACCCTTACCTTGAGGGAGACGCCGTTCTCTTCATAAGGGACGATGCGAGCGATCGGAGTATCCCGATCAAGCACAGTGAGGCTGCGACCGCTCCTCACCTTCCGAAGGTACTCGCTGAGATGGGCCTTCAGATCAGCTATACGGACCTTGCTCATGGTCTTATGATAGTCACATCTAGTCATGAATGCAAGCTGACTTTTTCATGCGTTGCTCTTTCACCGGCGTCGTCCATCCTTCATGTTCGGCCGTCTCGCATGGATCGAGCCTACTTGCCAGCGAGCATCCAGCACCAGCCGGAAGCCGCCGTGATTCGTCGTGCAATGTTTGCTCCGACCTCGCGAGGTGATAGGCCGCTTCCGGCCCGTTGGCACGCTACTTCACTTCGATCGTCACGTGGTCAATGCGGCCGTTGAACGCGAACGGCACGGTGTAGTCCTTCGAGACGGCGGATACGGTATCGCGTCCGATGTCGAACGGCTCGACGCTGTATCGGAACGGCACGGTCTTCTCGACCCTGCCGCTTCCGGTTTCTTTGCCATCGACGAACAGCTTCACGTCGGCCGGCTTGCCGGGGCCGGGCTCTACCGGCGTGAACTCCATGCGAACGCTGGACTGACCCTTCGGCAGCGATTCGGATGACTGGATGCGCGCATGGTCCACTTCGAAGAAGTTGTAGTAGAAGGTCGGCTTGCCATCCTTGATATACAGCGACCACCCCGACGTGATGCCGCCGATGGCGGCGAGGACACCTTCGCCGCCGGCGTCGCCGACCTCCACATCGGCGGTGACGCTAAACGGAACGGCATGGGTGTTCAGGACGGCGGATTCGCTGAGGCCGGTCACCCCCGGCCCGTAGGTGAATGTCTTCATGCCAGCCAGTGGATTGGGCCGCAACCCCGCCGCAAAGCGTTCAGCCAAACGATCATCAAGAGGCAGCACGTTGTATTTCTTCGCCTCGACGAGGAATGCGGCCTGCAACGCTTTCACCTTGTCGGGATATCGTGCGGCGAGATTATCGGCCTGGGAGAAGTCCTCGTCGACATGGTAGAGCTCCCAGGGGTCGCTGTCGAAGGTACCGGTGGTGCCTGCGCCACCGGTCTGCCACGGCAGACGGCCGTGCCGCGTCGTCGCCATCCAGCCGTCTTTGTAGATGCCGCGGTTCCCGAACATCTCAAAGTATTGTGTGGTGCGGTGAGATTTGCCACGGTCGTCGTTGAACGAGTAGCGCATGCTGACGCCGTCAATCGGCTTCTGCTTCACCCCGTTGACGATCTGCGGTGTCGTGATGTGCGCGGCATCAAGCACGGTCGGCGCCACGTCAATAATATGATGGAACTGCGAGCGCATCTCGCCCTTTGCGGCAATGCCCTTTGGCCAGTGCATCGACCATGCCGTTGCGGGTGCCGCCGAAGTGCGAGGCAACCTGTTTGGTCCATTGGAATGGCGTGTTGGTAGCCCAGGCCCAGGCAGACGGCACATGCGGCTCGGTTTCCGGCCCACCGATTTCGTCGAACTTCGCTTCGAGACCGGCTAGACCCAATTGAATCCCGTTCAGGCTGGCAAGTTCATTGACCGTGCCCTCAAGCCCCCCTTCGCCGGACGCCCCGTTGTCGCCGACGATGTAGAAAATCAGGGTGTCGTCCAGCTTGCCCGATTTCTCGATGGCCGCGAGCAGACGGCCGACTTCCACGTCGGTGTGTTCGAGGAAGCCGGAGTAGTTTTCCATCAGTCGACGATACACGCGCTTGGCATTGTCCGGCTGGTCATCCCAGGCCGGCAGTTCCTTGGGCCGGGGCGTCAATTTAGTGTTCGCAGGAATGACACCCATCTGCTTCTGCCGGGCGAAGGTCTCCTCGCGATACGCGTCCCACCCGGCATCGAACCTGCCTTTGTATTTCTCACGATACGCCTTGGGCGTGTGATGCGGGCCGTGGATGGCGCCGGTCGAGAAATACATGAACCAGGGCTTTTTCGGACTCGTGGCGTTGACCTGGTTCATCCACCCGATGGCGTCGTCCACCAAGTCCTCGGTGACATGGTAGCCGTCTTCCGGTGTCTTGGGCTGCGCGACCGGCGTGGTGTTCCGATAGAGCACCGGATAATACTGGTGCGTTTCCCCATTCATGAACCCGTAAAAATACTCGAATCCCCACGTCTTTCCGGTCGGCCAGCGGTCGAAGGGGCCTGCCGGGCGTGATTTCGTTGTCCGGCGTGTTGTGCCATTTGCCGAAGGCGGCCGTGGAGTAGCCGTTCTGCCGAAGCATCTCCGGCAAGCCGGCGGCCGTGTTGGGCACGACGCCTGTGTAGCCCGGATACCCTGTGCCCAACTCGATGATCACGCCCGTGCCGACACTGTGGTGATTGCGGCCGGTCAGCAGCGCGGCTCGCGTGGGCGAGCAGAGCGCCGTGGTGTGGAATCGATTGTAGCGGAGTCCGTTCTTGGCAAGCCGATCGAGAGTCGGGTGTCGCCACCGCACCGCCAAATGTAGCGGCGTGGCCAAAGCCGACGTCATCCAGCAGGACGATCAGCACGTTCGGTGCGCCGGCCGGTGCTTGGAGCGGCTTCGGGAAGTCGGCTTTCGAGTCTTTGTACGTCTTGCCGATCGTGCCCTTGAAGGCGGGTTCCGGCTTCGGCAACACTTCCTGCGCCCCAGCCGGCGCAACGAAAACCGCCGCCAATATGACACCGGCAAGCGCCAGGATCATCATGCATCTCATAGTGCTTCCTTTCAGTGTTGCTAGGGTTATCCGCATCACATGGGCAAGGATGGTCGCCGTCAACAGTCTCGTCGTGTTCATAGGTCCTCCGGTTTCATTCATCAAGACACGTCTTCCGCACGGATTGGACCGCCAACAGCATGTGGGCGGCGGCATTCCCTTGCCATTTCGCGACATTCGCTTGTTAGGGCCTGCCCCGTCTGGCATCAAGACTACGCCAGCTGTCTTGACAACGACCATCGACCCGACCGCGTTTTCCCTCTCCCGGCGATTTCGACAGCAGGCAGCACGGACATTTCCCTACCGCCGGTTCTCACCCTGCGAGAGAGATTCCCGCGCTTTTCGTTGGGCGGCCTGGCTTTCGAGCGTGAGTTTGTAGGCCGCATAATATTTGAAGATGTTCCGAACGTACGTGGTGGTCTCGATACCGATCCTCTCGGCGGTGATGATCTCGACATTGTTGAGCCACTTGTTCGGATCGAGACCACGTTTCGCGGCGAGCTTCCGCATCTTGGAAATCTTTCCAGGGCCGGCGTTGTAGCTGGCAAAGGCGAACAGCGGCCGGTTGAACTCATCGAACTCGGCATCCGGAAAGTAGCTGCTCATCAGCCAGTCCATGTATTTCGCCCCCGCATGAATATTGGATTCGGTGATCATGATGTCGCCGACTTTCATTTCCTCCCCGGTCGCAGGCATGATCTGCATGATCCCGATGGCCCCAACCTCGCTCCGTGCGTTCTGGTCGAGCAGCGATTCTTGATAGCCTTGCGCCAGGAGCATGAGCGGATCGAACCCATACTGGTTTGCATATTTTGTGAACAAGGCGACGGTCTGCTCGAACCGTTTCCATTCGGCGGTGCGCGTCGGATCTTTGATCTGCTTGATACGTTTCATATAGAAAGCGAGCCTGGACTCAACGAGATGCTGTTTCTTCACATGACTTTTGTAAAAGTCACGAATCTCTTCATCCAGTCGTGGGCTGTTTTTGCGGATCGCCCAGCCGATTCGCTCGCCGGCCCGCACGACGACATCAGTCCGAACATGAATCTTCGGGAGGACCGGCGCCCACATCTTCGCCATCCAGTCTTTGACGACGATCGCCTCGAAGAGGCCCGCGTTTAACATCTCCATGATGTCTTCGTCTTCGAGCTCGTCCGGAATGAGGCTGATCGCGACCGGCGCCTTCCCCTCGGCCTGAAATCGCTCGTTCAGCAAGAGCAGGCTCTCGTAATAACTCGACGCCTTCCGCACATGCACGGTTTTGCCTGCGAGATCGTCGAGCGAGGTGATGGCTGGCGACTTCGGACCTGTCAGCAGCAGCTCCGATACCGGAGGCAGACCGGCCGGCGAGACGAAATCCAAAATCTTGAGCCGCTCCGTCGTCACCGTGAGATTGCCGGCCGCAATGTCACCCCGACCGTTTGCCACGTCCTGAAATATCCGGTCGCGCGTGCCGGGAATGATCACGATCGTGAGGGGGCGGTTGCGCAGCTGCTTCGCATACTTCTCATTGAGATATCGCTCGAAATCACGAACGAAGTCGGCCGTGATGCCTCGCTGGCGGCCTTTGTCATTGAAATAGAGCGTCCGGCTGTACGGGACGATCACCCGGATCGCGCGCCGCTCGAGCATCTGGTCGAAGTCACCGGTCCATTCTTTTCTGGAGAGATCAAACGCACGTGCACGCGCCTGCGTCCGGCTCTCTTCGGTGAAGGTCGTCCGCAAGATCCGTCCTTCCTCCAAAGCCAAGGATGGCATCGGAGCAAGGAGTTCCTGCGCGAGCGCCACGCTCGTATAGCAAAGCATCGCAATGTAGGAGGATCGGCTCAGGTTCGCGGTCATTAGCGGTGAACCCTTCAGTGCATCAGCCGTTCGGCTACTGCCCGCCTCCCGGTCCCATGCGAACGCCTTGAGATCCCCAATTCAGGGTGAAGGCAAAGAAATGTGTCGTCACGTTAGGAAATTGACCACTGACCTGTCCCGCGCTCGACGCGTTGCTGGCCAGTCATCTTTATATACTCAGAGCCTACTGGCGCGTACTGTCAGAACTGACAGGTCTGATTAAATGCTTGATTGTAGGGTCATGGTGGCAGTATGTTCGACAGCGATCTAGAAGCTCAATGAAAACCTCAGCTTTTACCCTTCCGGCGAACAGGGTAAAGCAACCTTCGTCACGAGCCGACCTGGAAGTTCTGACAGGTGCAGGGACTCGGGCAGTCGTTCACACTGCTGATGGCATAAAATAATCGAGTAGCCTATGCAGGGTCGGTTGATCGGTGTCGGTGCTTGCCTCCTCTCCTTCCTGACGATTCTCTCCGGATGCCAATATGTGCGGCCGACCCTCAACGCTCCCTTGAAGCAATGGGATCCGCAATATGGCTATCGATTCAGCAATGCGGCGCCACAAGAGGAAGGGAACACCGACAGCATATTCTTTATGGCCGCCTTCTCCGGCGGCGGGGCTCGCGCCTCGGCCCTGGCGTTTGGCGCACTCCGCGAGCTCGCGGCTCAGCGCATCCGGTGGGAAGGGAAGGACAAGCGCCTGTTGGATGAACTCGATCTGATTTATGCCTTATCCGGCGGGACCTTCACCGGTGCCTACTATGCCTTGTTCGGCGATCGGATCTTTCAGGACTTCGAATCCCGCTTCCTTCACAAGGATTGGGACAGCGAACTCCGAGGACGGATTCTCAGATCGCCCAGCAACTGGTTTCGGCTCTGGTCGCCCTATTATGGGCGCATCCACATCATGGCGGATCTGCTCAATGAAGCCCTATTCGACGGCAAGACCTATGGCGATCTCGTGCAGCAGAGAAGCCGGCCTGGCCTCCTGATCCACGCCTCCGACATGGCCACGCTCGCGCGCTTTGAGTTTCGCCAGACTCAATTCGATGCCATGTGTTCGGATCTCAGTCAGCTCCCGATCGCCTACGCCTCCGCCGCCTCCGCCGCCCTCCCGTTGGTCCTCAGCCCGATCACCTTCAAGAACTATGCGGGCCAATGCGGGTATCAATCGCCGCCCTGGCTACTGGAGGCCAGTCAATCCAAGAACATGTACCAACGGCAGCGCGCCAAAGAGCTACTGTCCTTTGACGATATCGAGAAGCGCCCCTATGTCCATCTGCTCGATGGAGGGTTATCAGACAACGTCGGATTGAGAGCCTTAATAGAAGGGGTCAGCGTCGCGGGGGGCCTCGAATCGGTCTTCAAAAGTATCGGGGTGAAGCAGGTCAAGAAGCTCGTCATCCTTGCCGTCAATGCCGAGACCAGTCCCGACGTGATGGACTATCGGAGCGATGAAGTCCCGGTGTTTTCACGTGCCTTCAGTTCCCTGGTGGATATCCCCATCAACCGCTATTCCGCGGATACGCTCTTGCTGCTCCGCTTCGCGATCGAAATGTGGCGCAAGAACCTGCTCGCCTTGCCGGAAGGCATCGAGACCGTCCTCGCGCGGGATGCCGAGATCTATTTTATCGACGCGAGCTTTAGCAGACTCGACGATGCGGCCGAGCAGCAGTATCTGATGAAGATCCCCACGACGCTCTACCTCAACCAGGAACAGCTTGATCACCTGTTTGCCGCCGCGTCACGGTTGATTCAGTCCGATCCAGAGTTCCAACGATTGATGACCGATTTGCAGCGGAAGCCGTAGCGAGAGTGCGATAGGCGGGTCCTCGGTCCACTCGTCATTCACCTTTTGGCCGATTCCCAAGATCCACATGGATCGCATCGATCGACCGCGCGCCGGCTGATTCAGAACGACGGAAACATGTACCGCACGCCGCCTTCGATGTTCCAATCATAAGCCCCAATCACATCCCGCCCCCAGATACCGACTCCGGGCCGCACGAATAGCCCCCCATCGACCCACGATATTCCTGCCGGTTCGAATTCGACCGTCATGCTGGTCTTTTCGTTGCGCTCCCAGTCCACCTGCCAGACTCCCTGAACAATCGTCCACCATCGCTCTTTCAAGATCGTATTGATTTGCACGGTAGCCTTCGTGAGCGAGAGATCCCTCCGCGCCGGATCCCCTCCGACGGAAGTCAGATGTTGGAATACACCAAAGAGGAAAGGATTCCCATTGAGGAAGGAATCGTGCGGTCGCGAGAAGCGGACCCAGGTTGTATTTACCCGAACCCAGGTTGCTCTCCGCGGAGGTTGGAAACGTGGAAACCATTCCCAAGAACACGGCGTATTCCGGAGTGTTGTATGCTCGCCACCCCGCCGCCACGCTCAAGATCGCTCAATCCTCGAGCTCTGGAGGCGCCGGAACGATTCGGATCCTGCCATCTGAGGTACGGCAGATCCATGCGCAGCAACCAGTTCTTGCGAAACGGAAGATCCACGCGAAGCACCGCATCTCTTGCATGCGCCCCCTGCGGCAGGTTCAGATATTGTCCGGTCATCTGTACTCGGCCCACAATCGCCGTGGGGTCGGTCCCGAACTTTGCGGCAAGTTTCTTCAGGCGCTCGGCTTCCTCTTCTTCCTCCTTGGTCATCGGCCCGGGCCTCAATCGAGGCGGCAAAAACTGGGGCTCGCGACGTGGTCCTGCTCTGAGCAGGCTCCAGCTTGCCGTCCGGCTCTTCCGGAGCCGGCTGTTCCTCTGGAGCTGTTCCCTCTTCACCGCTGCCGGGCGAGACTGCCGCATCCTGTCCCCATGCCGGGGGAACGCTCCCGGATACTAGAAAAATACCGAATGCGATGGCGATCCAGGATCACATCGATCAGCGGCATGCTCCGAAACGGCCTAGTCTGGCACATGTCATCGCCTTGAAGAACATCGATTGAACAGGAAATATGTGGCCGCGTTCATAATACGTATCAGCGACAAATGCAAGCTCCTCGTTCGATGCGCAGAAACACGAGCATTCGTCATGCCGTTCCGTCACAGAAAAATACGGTGCGCTACCTCATCACCTTCTCGACAGTGTGCGCCAGAGCAGCGCACTTGGGATTATTCACCGCGCGTGACAATGATGTCCGCCGGGCAGACCGCGATGATGTCACCGGCGATTCCTTCGACGGACGCCCATGCGCCGACTGCTCTCACCGCCATCGAGACATCCGCCTCCAGCTTGAAATTGAGCGACGGAGCATGAGAAGAGTAATATGGAATGCTACCGAGTGATACTGTCAAAAGTGACAGCATCCCGATGGTGTTGTCATCCTCGACACGCCGTCCTATCGATTGCGTGTGACTCCCCTGTTACTATTGACAGTAGGCAGTGCCGGTTGGACATGGTAGATCCTGTTCTCGTCTGCATGCGTCCCTGTCGATGACATGCCCGGGGAGATGACTTCGTGACGATATCCTCTCTCCTATCAGGGTTGTCGCTCCACATTTTGCGAGCTGCGGGTCGTGCGATCTCGTGTCGCGGCGCTCTTGCGAAAGGCATGGCAGCCGGATTCGTGAGCATGCTTGTTCTGGGGGCATGCGCGAAATCGTTGGATATGTCCGGTGAACAGATCCCCATGCCCGGGCCTGATGAAGGCATCGTAGTCGGATCCCTGCTCGTTCAGGCGGAACAACAACCGCCCGATTCATGGGTCAACAGGTGGTTCGGGCGTAAGGCGGCAGGGTTCACCTATGAGTTCGAGATCGTACGGATTCAAACCACCGATTCAAAGGGGGAAGAGCCCTATACGGAGCGGTATGAGTTGGATGCCAAGCCAGGGGAAGAACGGACATTCATTGCGCGCCTGAAAGCCGGCGACTATCTCATCAAAGGCTTTTACCATGAGGGTCTCTCGGCCATGGGGGGACGACTTGGCGTGATGTTTTCGGTCGCCCCCGGAACCACCCGGTACATCGGACGTCTTCTCGTCGAGGTACCTCGAACGGTGACAATGGGAACAGGCTTTACATATAGAGTCGAAGACGCCCGCGAAACTACACTGATTGCGATACAGAAGCAACATCCCGAGGTAACCAGGCGCGTGGTCGATTCGCCGATGTACAAGAGGTGAGACAGCAGTGATGAATAGCGCAATCTTCGAATCGATGGAGTTATTGGAGAGACAAAACTGCCGGGTCCTGTGCCCGTTCATGCATGGCGTCACCGCACTGCTGAGCGCCGTCCTCCTTTTATTAACACCAATCTGTGCGACCGCCGAAGGTTCACCCGAGCAGCAGCGACTGGTCGAGGAGGCGACTCTCACCTTCGAGCGATTTCTGGAGCAACCAGGCCTCGCTGCCTGGCATCTCACCGAGGCAAAGAATGTCAAGGGGGTGTTGATCGTGCCACGGCTCCTGCACGGAGCTTTTGTTGTCGGTGCTGCCGGAGGCACAGGGGTCCTACTGGCCCGCGACTTCGTCAAGGGCGGCTGGTCGCCGCCGGCGTTCTACACGTTGAGTGTCGGAAGTTTCGGTCTGCAGGCCGGGGCCGAGTCCTCCGAGGTCGTGCTGATCATTCAGACCTTCTCCGGATTGGAGCGATTCTATGGAACGGGCACGGGAAGATTGGGGCTGGACGCGGGGTTCACCATCGGACCGCTTGGAGAGGGAGGTACGACTGCGCTCGACATTGTGTCCTTTACCTGGTCGAAGGGTGTGTTCGGCGGGATGTCCCTGGCCGGCATGGCCATCACGGCAGCCGGCGGGGATAATGAGGCCTATTATGGTCAGCGCGTGAAACCGGAGGACATTCTCTCGAATGGGAACATTACAAACCCGGCAGCCGATCGGTTACGCGCGACAGTCGGCCGCATGGTGCGTCAGACTCGGTGAGTATCGCTTTCACCCTCTCTGCGCTCCGCTGCGGTGCCGGACGGTTGTTACGCGCACGAGGATGACCCACGGCGTACGCAGACAGGATGACGTTGCCGCCGGACCAGGGTTCGGCTTGCTCCTTTGCATGACACTCTATTCCGTTCTGTCGCTCGCAGGTTGTTCGAGTCAGCCTCCACAGCCGGCAATCCAAGTACCCCTGTCCGACATCCAGGCCGTAGCGGGAGAGTGGGAAGGATCCGTTCGAACCACACCGGACAAGAAGCTCAAAGCCTCACTTTTTTTGATCATCAACGAGAACAGCGCCTACACCTTCGTCTCCGAGGATGCAGCGGCAATCGGTCTTGGCGCCGGAATCTTGACCATCGAGAACGGAGTTCTGGTGTCTTCCTCACAAGGGCGACAGGTCAGAATGGCTCTCTATGAGCGCAATGGCCGACAGATTCTCGCCGGTGCCGTGAGGAGTGCAAAAGGAGAAGACTTGCTTGTGGAGGTGATGCGCCGCAACACATCGAACCGCTGAGACGCGGACGCTTGATCGTCAACGCTTCTCAAAGTTTTGTTTTTTCATCAACGTGGGTTTCTTCGGTTCGTAGGGTTCAGATAGCGCAATCTTCAGGAGGCGGCCTTCTTTGAGATGGTCGTCTACCATCAGATTGTTCGCCACCGCGATCTCTTCCTTTCGCCAGGCTGATTTCGAACGGACCGCGAGGGCTTCGATCGTCTCTCCTGCCTGCGCTCTCACCAGACGAATCCGTTTTTCCCTGACATCCGCTCGTTCCGTGGAGGACAGGGGTCTGAAGCTCTGCGCCGACGCGGCAAAGATCGGTTGCAGCGTGTTGAACTGCTTTACGGGCGCCAGACCGGTCACCTGAAAGATCAGCCCCCTATGGGCGATCCACGTCAAATCAATCCCAACCTTACCTTCCGCATCCAGGTGAGCATGGGCGGCGGGCAGCCCGTTGATTGTCGTCGTGCGCGTCTTCTCAAACAGCGGGAGCTTCGTCGCTTTCTCCATGGTGCGGGCGCCCTCCAAGGGGTCCGTTCCCTCCGCCACCGCTTGAATAACCATAGCGGCTTCGCCGTCCGGCGCCGCAGCCACAATCTTGCTGGAAGTATTCTCAAGGCGCCACTTCTCCGGAAATTGGACAAAGAAATCGAGATCGGGGTGCACGAACGTGTGGCCGGAAATCAGGCCGTTTGCCGCCCGCTGGCCGACGACCAATCCATCCAATCGAACAAGAAATGCTTCGGGTGTCGGACTGATGGGCTCTCGATCGGCCCGCTTTAACTTCTTGGCATGCTCGGTAGTTTTGGCCACTCGATCGGGAGTCGCGGGATGCGAATCGAAGAAGCTGGGTTTCCGAGGCTCCTTACTCATCAGATCGACCTCGCGCCCAAGCGTATGCAAGAACGCGGACAAGGCGGCCGGGTCCCATCCCGCTCTTGCACTCATGTCCTGACCGACTCGATCCGCTTCCGTTTCCTGGCTGCGGCTATACGGCGAGAACACGAGACTCTGCGTAAAGTCGCCGATGCCTCCGACGATATTGCCGACCAGGGGACTCACGAGACCCGTAATTCCGGACACGAGCCCAAAGACGACCGCGAAAGGTCCCTGTTTCGAAATTTTTTGCACGCTGTGCCGTGCAGCCACGTGGCCGACTTCATGGCCCACGACACCGGCCAGCTCATCTTCAGAGTTCACTAGAGCGAGCAGACCGCGCGTGACATAGACATACCCTCCCGGCAACGCGAACGCGTTTGGCTCGGTCATGTCCACGACATGAAATTGATAGGTGACGTTTTGGCGTGGAGACTCCTTGGCAAGGCGCTGGCCGAGGGTATCGAGGTAGGCAGTCAATTTTGCATCGTCGAGCAGGCCCATCTCCTCCTCGACTTTTTTGGCTTCTTCCGCCCCGATTTTCTTTTCCTGCTCCTGGGAAACCAGTGTGAACTCGGGCCAGCCGCTGACCGGGTTCATAGAGCAACCGAACACCGTCGTGACAAGCACCCAAGCGACGGTCAATGCAGTCGCCATCCGATAGATACGTTGACCAACCCTCATGCAAGACTCCTCATAGGTTATTAATCACCCGTTTTCGCTCCGCCGTGCGAGTGAAAACGGGTTACTGTACAACAGATAGTGATCATATATCGAGCGGCTGCCGCTTCATGGAAATGGTACGATGCCCTCCCTCCTGTTCCGATAGGTGAATAGGTCTCGGCGTCACCTCTCGCCGGTTTCGACGGGTCACTTGGCTCACACAGGATCCCGCCTGTGATTATGTCGGGAAAATCACAAGGCATGGTATCCATTCAAGAAGGTTACTTGGCCTTCTCCTGCATCTCGTTCGCTTTTCCCTTGCCTCGTTCCATTTCAGCCTTCGCCTTGCCCTTTGCTCGTTCCGCGTCGGCGCTCATCTTGTTCCCTTTCACATCTTCGACAGCGCCTTTCGTCTGTCCCTTCCCCTCTTCGACGAGCGCCTTTGTCTCCCCCTTCATTTTCTCCATCGTCGCCGTCGTCTCCCCTGCCTAAGCCGCAATGAGGAATCCCATCGTTGAAAAAATCGCGATGCCGAGAGCGAGCGTCAGTGTCCTCATGGTCCCGTCTCCTTTTATGTTGTGAGGTGGTAGGCCGGGAGACTCTTGCCCCCCTGAACCCCGTTGTTTGCCGATATTCTCAGTCTGTCCCGTTCGACGCGGACACGGTCTTCGGTCAACTGCTGCTGCGTACCTTCGATCCACACGACACCAAACAGGGGACTACGCCTTTGCAAAGGCGTTCTTGATAAACGAAATGACCAGCATGAACAGGCCGCCGCCCACTCCACCGCCTGTGATGTTGCCGATGATCGACCCGAGGTCGCCGCCACCCCCTTGGGCCAGAGCCGGTATGATTGTCTGCAGGATCGCCCCTCCGACCCCGCCTCCCACCAGGCCGGCCAAAGAATCCCCCAAGGTGCCGAGGCTCTTGTCCGGCATGGCCGCGCCTGCCGCGTTGCCGCCCGCCGCGCCGCTGATCAGGTTGATGACGAGACTCATCGTGTCCATGCGTACACCTCCTCCCGGTGGTGATTGATTCCTGTGACGGCTTGAACCCTGTCATGCGCTTGCACCGACTCGACCTTCCGTGCGGTTTGCCAACCTCCTCAGCCTGAAGCCAAACGCGATAAGCAGCAGGCCGAACGCAATCGAGTAGCCGGCGATGATCCAGACGACGGCGAGCGCGCCGGCGCCAGGGCTCGCGATCATGAGCACGCCGAAAAGTACCGACAGCGCTCCCGAGAATCCGAGCAACCATTTCGTTCTCGATCTCTTTCCTCTACCGTCTATATTTCTTCTTCTATGGGGCCGAGGATAGACGCTTCCCCGAATCATGGATACTGTCAGTTCTGACAGGGGGGTCAGGGAAGTTCTGGGCGGGGTTGATCGGTCAAGGAAACGGGAATAGGCCTGCGGACACACCGTGAGGCCATCAATGACCAGCCGATCGCTTGGACCGGCCGTCATGAGCTTAGGCGAAGAGCCGACGAGGGGTTCCGGACTGGAGAGGGGCTTTATGGCAAAAACATGCACGCGAACAGCGGGACGCACGAAATCATGCTCAGATCATCAGAAGCCAACGCGATAGGGATCACTGCCCTTATTCGAAAGGGTGGGGCTGTTAACGATCCGACTGATCGGCGGGCAGGCCAGAACGATCTTGTTCGGTCGATGGGCGGCGAAATTCCTTCTTGAAGGCCTGACGTTCTTCCGGAGTCATGTTCTTCCACTTCCCTTTTAATTGCTGCCGCTGCTCCGGGGGGAGCGACTTAAACCAGCGCCGTGCTTCGCGGAGAGATTTCTGTTGCTCGGGGGGAAGGTTCCTGAATCGCTGAAACCGCTCTCGCAGATATTGTTGCTGTTCTGGAGGAAGTTCACGCCACCGCTGAAACCGTTCCTTGGCCTCGCGGCGCTCTTCCGGCGTCATGTTTCTCCACTTGTTCACCCCGTTGAGCAACCGTTCCTGTCGCTGCCGCGGCATTTGATCCCATTTCTCGCTGAATCGCTGGAGGTATTGCTGGTCGGTCGGCGTCAACTGACTCCAGGGTAGTCTTTCCTCCTGTGCTTGAGCCCATACCGGAGGACTCCAAAGAAGTACGGCGATCAGAGAAAGCGCCCGTATCATGGCTTCGTGGTCTTCTCCTCGGCTCAATGCTGTTGGTCCTGAAACACCGAATCCTTTCGAATGACAGCCGGTTTAGCCGGTGGAGGATGCGCTCTCGGCCAGCCAATCATAGAATTCCAGGTCTTCGGATAATTCGACATTTTCTGTCGACGTCATGAGTTCCAGATCCTCCAGCATCGGATGATGCTGGTTCGATGCCTCCTGGCCTTTCAGCAGGAAGACCAGCGCCAATATCGCCACTGCAGTCACCGCAAGTCCACTCACCCATGTCCATGCAGCCCACGGCCGCCGACGTATGCCTGTTTCCAGCGCATACATTCTTGCTCGCTGAAGCCCATTGGTCTTGTCGGGATCGAGAACCTGAACGCTCTGGTCCAGGACCCGTTTGACTTCAGTCAGGAACTTCTCATCTTGTGGAGCAGGAGTCTCGTTCATGGCCAGTGCTCTCCTAGATTTTTCCGAAGCGCCCGCACCGCTCTGAATAAGTGCGTCTTCACGCTGCCTTCCGAGCAACCCATGGCCGCAGCCGTCTGTGCCACATCAAGCTCTTCCCAGGTTCGCAGCAGAAAGGCCTGCTGCTGCCGGAGCGGTAGTGTGCGAAGCGCTGCATCAAGTGCCGTTGCGGCCTGTTTCATGGCTAGCTCATGATCAGGCGGTGTCGTGTTGCGATCGGGGATCATTTCTAGCGGATCCTGGGCCTCTTGACCATCCTGACCTCCGCTAAACCATTCCCGGAACTTGTTGCGTACCCTCGTTCGTCGATACCAATCACGGATCCTGCTCTGGAGAATGCAATACAACAAGGGAGTCCATTCGGACTCCTGCTTGTCGGCGTAGCGCTGAACCAGTTGCAGCATCGCGTCTTGCACGAGATCCAATGCGTCATCAGCATTCCCGGTAGCAATCTGGGCCATACGGAATGCGCGACGCTCAATCCCGGCAAGAAACCGGTCCAGTGCCTGGGTGCGATCCAGAGTAGCAACCCTCCTCCCCAGGCAGACCTTGCCGGGTCGTTCCCGAACCAGTTGCGCTTTAACACAGGACACGGCGCACGACCGACTTCCTATCGGAGTGAAAGTATCGCTGCCCGGTGGACGATGCTTTTGACCGATGGACCTGCAACGGACTTACCGGCGATCGGTCCTGGCCTTTCGATTCACGTATCAACTCGATCCGTCACTGGTCCAACCGATTCTTGATCCAACGTGATCGCCGGTCAAGTCGTTTCAGAAACCACCCACCCTGACGTCCATCGCCCTACCGACCCTCACAGCCTGTCACCATGTTGACAAGCCCATGCACGTTGGGCGCTAGGATCATAGGGATGGTAACGGATCATATACAGGGGCGTTGACAGGATGTGATCAGCATGGGGGAGAATATCCCCAGTGGCCAGGGTGAGTTGACAAAGGGGCCGATTTAGAGGAGAGAGGAACCAGGGATATCTCAGCGCGAGGAATTCCGCTTGCCGTCCTGACCGCCAGCCATGGGGATGGAGGGAATAGCGGCGACCACATCGAGGACAGGATGCGCATCATCATCCTTTCCATCCGGTCCTACGCTATACAGGAGCGCTTTCTTCGTATTGACCAGCATTGGTAGTCCCGTGAAAGGATCGTAGAGGGTTTGTCCCGCCTTCGCCATCCGCGTCAGTAGGTCGTGTTCCTGTGGTCCGCGGCGGGTCCACGCTTGCAATCCTGCCAGGCGTAAGCGGGCATCGAGTTGAATGACCCTCATGCTATATGTTTCCCACGCGGGAAGAGACTCCAGGCCAACGATGTTTTCTATGGGATTCATCAGATAATCAATCCAACTGTCGGCCGGCGTCCGCACATAGGCCGATAATTTGGGCACAGTACCGTACCGTCCTTCGGAGGCCGTCTTGCTGGACGCCTCATAATAGTCGGCATAGCGGTTGAAGCGATGTTGTTTCGGCAACGGCATGAGCGACGCAATCGAGACATAGATAGGTTGAGAATCATTCACGCTCTGCTTCAGAGAGCGCTCAAGCATCTTCGTCGCCATCATGAATTGACTTTGCATCGGCCAGCGGACGGACTGTTCGACTTGATCGAGAGGACGGGCGGTCTTCCCCAAGCGAGCGACGAACCGTTCATCGATGTCAGGCCTCGCCAGCAAGCCGCTCATGATAGTCACATCGTCGGTCATCGCATCGACGGCTAACATCTTGATGCGAAGCGTTTTCGCGTGGCTTGAAATCGTGCGCCACATGCTGAAGTCGGCCTCCAATCGGTCGACCCCAGCTTCGATATCCTGAGTGAACCCATCCGCGACATACAAACGATGAGCATGAAGGATCAGCGAACAATTGGGACTCAACGCTTCACCGTATCCCCAATCCTCAAAGGGCATCTTTAACCACTGTTTATACCGAAGCATCGAGACATGAGCCTGCTCCACCCATGTTCTGATGCTCGTGGATTGTGATCGGAACTGAGCCGCCGGATCAGAACTTTTCAGCCAATTGGATAGAACACCTCCGAACGCTCCTTCACGGGCGGCACTCCGATCGTCAGCACCCATGAGACACACACGAGCGCGTTCCAAATCTGAGTCTTCGAACTTTCTGTCGAATCCCAGTTGGATTGGATCGTGGTTGCCCTGCCCATCAAATCCCAGCAGCATGAAATACCCGTTCTTGCTGGCATCCTGCAGAGTGCGCTGGGGTACGGCACTGAGGTTATGGAATGCTGTGCTCGGACGTTCCTCCATGACCACCCAAAGAAGGCCTATCCCTCCAACACCAATTATTCCGAGCGCCAGGAGAGCTGCTGCCAGGGAGAGGAGTGCCATGGTAATTGACCGGGTGGTAGAGAAGCAGGTTCCGATAAAGAGAACGAATCCCATCCGGGCGCGATTGAGCACACGGATCGCCAGAGGTTTATGCGGTTTGTGTGACTTGCGTGGGCCCGTCGGATCTTGGGCTCGAATTGATGAGGATTGACCGGAGCGTTCAAACAATACCTTGACAGCCGAAGCCGCGACAGCGCGTCGGGAGACGGCAGACTGGTCGATCGTCACTTCACCTTCCGCCGACTGCGCCGGGGCAGCCACCACTTCGGTTTGTTCGCCGGTAGGCTCCTCTACCACAGGTGCTCCGCGCAACCACCGCGTGAGGACATTTTCCTGAGTCGGCTCCGCTCTTGGCTGTTGAGGTTGGCCTTCCCATATAATTGTTAATCCATCATCAGAGGACTTTTGTTCACCTGGTTTCGAAGGCACGGAGGTCGAGTCTTGCTCAGAAGCTGTCGTATCCTTGGGCGATGCAACCTGTTGCTCTAGAGAACTTTGAATAGGATCATCCTCTCGGAGAGACACGACACAATCTTGTTCGAGTACAGTTTCAGCTGGAGGTTCAGCCACTGTCGCAGATGTGGCACGCTCTGAGGGGGGTGGCATGTCCCTCGCCTCGGTCGGATACGCCTCCTGCATCCTCGTGTCTGTATCGCCCGTTTCCGTGGTCGGGTGACAAGCCTCTTCTACACTATCGACCGCGCCAGGTGCGGATACGTTTGGTTCCTGAATACTGTTGTGAGGTTTTTGGGTCTGGGTTTCCTGATCAGGCGTGACGTCCGCTTGAACGATGAGTGTCGGTTCTTCGGTCAAGGCCGAATTGATCTCCGGAGGAGGAAGTGGGATCGTCGCTTGTTCCATTCCAGGTGGGTCCAATACAGGTTCTTCGACGCTCTGCTGAAAGGCCCCTTCCGTTTCGTCGACGAGTTTGGTCTGTACCGTCGGTTCCGAAACTGTCGTCACATCCGTCGCCGCTGGAGTCCGCAGGTCAAGTTCCGTGCTATCGCCAGCCGACGCAGAGGGAGAGGCCGCCTCATCCTCCATCGTCGTAGCGGGTGTTGTGGGAGCGACACCGAATTCTGGCTCAGGTTCATGTTGTAGAATCGACACCGTATCTTCTTCCACCTGTTCCCATGGCATCGGTGTGGAAAGAACAGGCGATTCGGTCAGCGATTCATGAGGCGGCGTCAATGCGCTGTCTGAAGGGTGTTGGCCGGAAGCTTCAGCAATGGCAAACTCTTCCGCGAGCAGATCGTGATGATGTCTTTCGAGGGACGCAGAAATTTTCTCAACAGCTTCTGCAGGCTCTCCCTTTGATTCGATTGTGCCTGTAGACTCCGATGCATCCCCGATCGAAGCGAGAACCTCTTCCCACGACATCGATGCAAAAAGCGATTCGGATGGAACCGGAATGAGGGTCTGGTCCGTTTCTGGATGAGATCCCTGTGCCTCGCCCGTCGCGACGTTTTCGGGCAGGGTCGCTGCCGGCACTGCATCGTCTTGCGCAGCTTGCACTTCCGCTAGAGGAATATTGAGTGTGGCTTCCTGGATCTGATCCCACGGCATTGGTGATGGCGTTGATGGACCTTCGGCAATCGGCTCAGTCACTTCCTGGAGAACCGGCTCATGACTCATCGCCGGCTCTTCGACTAACAGCAGATTCTGGCCTTCGCTCTGGGTCGACCCCGGCGGCACCCGATCAGCATCAGATGGCGCCGGTGCCGACTCCGGTTGTTTCCCTTCTTCGGCGAGCGGATAAGCCGTCGAGAGCTCGGCATTTCCAATGAGTTCAGATGTTGACTCTGTGGCCGGCTCTTGAACGGGTGGTTCTGCAAGCTGCGGCGGGTCCTGGTTGCAAGTTGTCAGGGAGGACCCTTGGACCGGAGTGCCTTTATCCTGCATTCCCAGGCTCAGAGTCTGAAGATCTTCCGCCCTTTGATCACAGGCCGGAGTGACGTCCGGCAAACACTCCATCCGTACCTTCTCAACCGGGAGCGAGGGGTCGGTCACGACCATCTCCTCGGGTTGCTCCCATGGCATAGGCGCCACCGCGGCGGACTCATCATTCACGTCGGCAACCGGTACCCTTGGATCCGATTTGTCTGTCTGAACCTGTTCGCCCGCTCGATTGCTTGCGGGCAGCATCTCGCCGGACCTTGCATCAAACAACGCGCCGAATCGAAATGTGACGGGACTGCCCGGAGCAAGCGAGCGGATCTTCGCAAACAGTTCGGTCGCGCGAGTTGGGTGATCCGGGTCGGGATCCTCAGCCAACACTTCGATGGCTTTTCCATACTCGCTAACCGCTGCCATTGTGTCGCCCTTTTGCTCGTACACCTGCCCCAACATTTCAAGGAAGGGAACGCATCGAGGTCCCGCTGTCAGATATTCATGTAAGAGCGATTCAGCCAGCCAGTAGTCTTGGCGTTCCAACGCTTCCCGTGCGAGGGATTCGAACGCTGTTCGTGCGCTGATCAGGCTGCCGAGTCGAAGATGCAGCGTGGCAAACAGCCTGCGCGCTTCAGTATTGAGAGGATCGAGTGCGAGAAGTTCCTTCAAAACCGAAGAGGAACGCCCATACTTCCCGGCGTTCATCTGCGTGATGGCATCTTCCAGTAGAGCGGTCTTTTTGTTGTAACCGACGACACCCTTTTTGTGGGGGCGGGAAGCAGATTTTTTATCCGGTTTTGAAGGGGATTTTCTATCGGATCGCACAATATAACCTTAGCAGATCAAAGACTTCCCGCTTGGCTGTCGCACTAGGTTCAATGCTTCAGAAGCCCATCACTTTCCAGGCGGGGGAAAAGCGAAGGGAGAGATGCAAGTCGGGTGCCTTCCTACATGTAGGAAAGAAACATTAGACAGTGAGCGAATTTGTCAGGATACCGCCCAATTTTGAGCCGATACTAGGTATCTCTCGTTAGCCAAACTTGGACATTCATGCCAAAAAGCTGGCGGCCAGCCCGTACAGACACCCCATCATGCTCCCTCATGCTGACACACCGGTGTGCCTTGGTAGGCACAAGACCGTAGCCTCATGACGAGACCGATCTTACGGATGTGAAGACGGCAGGCAGAGACGAAACCCCGCACGTTCATTTGACCTAAATGAACCGCCTCATCACTGCACTAAACCTAACGGCAGTTGGTTGGGGCTGTCCTTACTCTCACTTTCTTGAATGGCCGGGCTTTCGTATACTGCAACCATCCACGAGGTTGTCTGTCCTCAATGATGCAATTCATTATCCTTACGGATCTGGACGGCAGTTTACTCGACGCGATGTCGTATTCCTGTGAGGCAGCCACAGAAGCGTTACAGCAAATCCAAGGCTTGGGAATCCCCATCGTGCTTGTATCGAGCAAGACGCGGGCTGAGATCGAACCGCTGCGAATTCAGTTACGCAACGGACACCCGTTCATTGTCGAAAACGGAGGTGGAATATTTGTTCCCAGATCCTATTTTCCGTTTCCAGTGGAACAGTCGGCTGTGCGAGGACGATATCACGTCGTTGAACTCGGGCTGCCGTATACTGAACTGCGCGTAGCCCTTAAAGAGATTGAACAGAACCTGGGCTATCGCCTGTTAGGATTTGGAGATATGTCGATGGAAGAAATCGCACGCTATACCGGACTCTCGCCGGCTGATGCAGCGTTGGCCAAACAACGCGAGTTCGACGAGCCGTTTCTCATCAACCATGCCGGAATCACCTGCGAGGATCTCCGGCCTTACGTTGAAAGTCGAGGCCTCCGTTGCACCAAGGGGGGGCGTTTTTTTCATTTGATGGGGATGAGCGACAAAGGCCGGGCGAGCCGTCTTGTTCTAGAGTGGTATAGGCGTCACGCGGAGTCACAAGGCCGGGAGGTTGTTTCTATCGGCCTCGGAGACAGTCTCAATGATCTTCCGATGTTGACAGCCGTCGATCGACCGATTCTCGTCCAGAAACCCGATGGCACTTACGATCCAGACATCCATCTGCCCCATCTCCACCACGCGGCAGGCAGCGGACCTATCGGATGGAATAAGGCGGTTCTAGCGATACTGCACGATACGTAACGCCCATTGAACAGTCGGCTGCTTCTTGACACCGCAGAAAGGTCTCACCGGCGCGATGAACACCACCACGCATGATCGGATCCCGAAGTTCACCTCTTTCCTCCAAACACGTGATAGCCGATCCAGAACCCTGCCGCAAAACTGAATCCCGTCGCAAGCGCCAAAATTCCGGTGAGCGGCACGCTGAACTGACGTTGGCGAGGATATCGAGGGACCACGGCCTCGCCCCCAAGCCAAAGTTTAGCATTTGCCTCCGTTTCTTCCGCTGGTTGTATCATATGGTCTGTCTCCTCGTCGCCCATTCTCGACCGCGCCCCTGATCTACAAATGTCGAAGGTCGTCCGTGCCACGCTCCCGAGACCGGATCGATAATCCACGTTCGATATATTCCTTCGCCAGGTCCTTCGATCCGAGTCCGAACGCAATCGCTCCCGCCAACACGATGCCCCCCAACGTAATGCCAAATCCGACCACGACGATGTTCTGCGCGATCCCCAGTTGCTCGAGCGCCATGGCGACAGCCAACAACTGGATACCCCAGCGCGAGCACGTTGCGACCAACCGCGCCGGAGGTAATCCGGCATTGACCGCCGCGATCAACACGGCTTGCGAGACGAAATTCGACAGCAGCCATCCTGCAATGAGAATTAGCCCGGCGGTGACAAGATGGGGGACGTAGGCCAGAAATGATTTGGCTACATCATTGATCGGCTGCAAATTCAGCGCCCCCAGTGCCGCGACGGTCGCGAAGATCATCACAAGCCAGTAGGCGGCCTGGCCGACCAGGCGCGACGGATCGGTCTTGACACCACCACGCAACAGGGCGCTGGTGATACCAAGACGATCGCAGAGACGATCGAGGCCCACCACTCGTAACAATCGTTCCAAGGTTTGACTCGCGGTCCAAGCCACGAGGAGGCCCGCCGCAAAAATGATCGACATCGCCAGAATACTTGGCAGAACAGAAAGCACCTGCCTGGCCAACAGTTCCAACGGGTCCAACAGGCCCTTTTCCCAAAATTCTTTCATGATTCCCTCCCCCGGCTACCCGGTTCGTGGAAGCCAAGTCCGCACGTCTTACTTAGGCGCTGGTCGAAGCGTGAATCCATCGCGACACGAGGTATGATTTATCCTTCTCAAACGCATGGCAGAGCATTTCAATTCGCCCTTCGGCTTCGGCGGACGTCAACCCTTGCGTGTCAAGAACGAACGACGCCGTCCGCCCCAAATACAGCGGTGTAAACGCCTTCAGGAGATGCTCGCGCGGCATCACGCCCTTATGATACGAGATGGCCGCGTCATAGACAATTCTCGCCCAGAGCGAATCAACAATTCGAAATTCCTGCAACGCACAGGTGCCCAGAGGCCTCAGGCCGGCCAATGTTTCCGCACTGAGGATCTGTTCCCAAATGGAACTCAGATCGCTCAGCCCTTGCCGGAAGCTGTTGATCATACGATCGACATTGACATTGACCGGCTCGACCCCGACTTCGTATTGAAATCCGAACAGATTGACGGGCTTCGATCCTTCGATCTTGGACCACACGGAATAGTGTTCCTCCATGAGCGCGAATATGGCCCCCAATACCTGCACAAGCATCGCGGAGAGATCGGCTGCCGGATCTTTTGGATTGTGAATTTTCGCACCTAGAAAACTCTGGCATACTCGCGCGCCGCTGGCAATCGCCTCGGTCGTCATCCAGATATCGATGCCGAACCGGGCCACCTCCGACTCCCATACATGCTTGTCGAGGTAGTGCTGCGCCAAATACCCGGAGAATCCGAAATCGCCTCCGATCGGTTGACGAATCCGATGCCCATAGAGCGTTCTGGTCAGTGGATACACGATGCTGTTCGTAATCGTTCCGTCGTACTTATGTCGGAGATAATAGGGTGCAACATAGTCATGTCCCTGATCCAGCACAGGGCTAATGAGCAGCTCCAACCACTCCGGCGTAATGCTTCTCAGATCAGAATCGACCACGGCGCACGCTTTGGCCCTCAGGCGTCGGGCGATCTCGAAAATTGTGCGAAAGGCGCTGCCTTTCCCGGGAATGCCATGATACGGCGTGATGATTTTGTGAAGCGGACTTTGCTGATCGCCGACGAACAGCGTTTTGAGATCGACGACCGCCTGGGCAACGACCTGCTGCGTGCCGTCGGTGGACCCTCCGTCAGAGTTGACCAGCACGGATCTGGCATCGGGAAAGTACTTGGCCAGCCCGGCACTCACCGCCCGGACCACATGGCCGATCGTTTCCACGTTGTTAAAGCTTGGAATTCCAACCAGAATATCGGTTTCTACAAGCTGCGCAACCTGCGCCTCCGTCTCTGCCGTGAGCGGAGTTGCTGCGGCGGGCATCGATTCGACGGTCATAGGAGTCGATTTATCCATACACGCTCTTCGATGTCCCCCGACGGATCCCTCTGCGCGTCCAAAGAAGACGCCAATCCACAGCCGGGATCTACGTGACACTGACCAGCACTACGGAAAGAGACACTATCTGGTGTAACGATGTCAAGTAATGGAGGGCGCCGCCAGGGCCATCGAAACCTATTCAGAATGAACCGTCGGAGGGAGCGATACGAGCCAGGACGAGGACAGTGATACGAGTGGTGGCCGATACCGGTAGGGATCAGGAACACTCAGTAATGATAATCTGATCTTTGCGATCTGTCGTGAAGCTACCCGCGCCGACATGTTGGGTGACAAACTGGCTCAACCGCAACTGGTCATCAGCATCCATGAGGATAGGATCCACACCAAAGCGCGACTCATGGATCCATCGTACGGCAGCCAAAGGGACCGAAAGCGGCGTCATATGGCCGGGTAAATGAAGATGAAGTTGGAGATAGTCACCGGTCATGATGCTTTTGAGCCCCAGCCGGGACCATCCGGGGATGGAGAGATCAAGCACACGCCCGTTCCAAATCAGAATGCCGTCTTCCGAACGCGTACTGGTGCATTCGACGATAAATCGCGGACGTGTCCCCTGATCCATCGGGCCTCCTCATCAGCAACCGCCGGTCAGAATATGAAAAATGTGTCGAAGCGTGATAGTCCCCGAAAGCGGGGGTATCCCGGCAGCATTGACAGCAGGGCGCAGCAAGCCTTCGTCGACCGCTGGTGGGAATGAGGCCAACTTGAACCGTGCAGCGCATGCATTGCAGAACGCGCCCACGCCATTGATTGAACAGAATGAGCGGAGATATCGAAAGGAGAACTACGCGACGCGACTGGAACCGGGAGGCTTCGACATGGAATCAACGAATCTCTTGATGCGGGCTTCAGAAACAGCATTGACTCCCACATTTTCCAACCCAAAAGCGCCATCCTTGACCCATTGAACGATGACCCCCTCGATGTCGATCGCTTTTGGCTCATCCGGGAGAAAGACACGCAAGGTCAGCCGCATGCCGACCGACACCGGCTTGTCACCCTCGATCCGCCATCCCTTGACGGACAGATCGCAGACCTTTCCGGTCCCGACCACTCCCTCTCCCAGATAGTAGAGGAAGCAGCTGACGGGAATGCGGGAATGGGAACGCGGCTTATAGTGTTTTGCCACTGCCTGCAATCCTCGTGAGCGATACTGCCCGTCGTGTCCTCACAGGAGTGTATCTCACTGAGCGTCGATGGCAAGTACATGTTGTTTTTGGGCGAGCGGTACGTCCGCAACTGGCACACATCAGATGAGCAAGTCGACAAAGTCCTTTAGCACAACCTGTTGCTCATTCTTCATGGCAACGAGTTCGATCCCGAACTCACGCCCGCGAGACCATCGCACGGCAGCCCGATCAACGAACACGGTGCGTGCCCGACCGGGTAGGAAAATGCACAATGTGAACGCCATACCTGGTTCAACTGGATGCGTGCCATCCACCCGCCAGCCATTCAATGATAGATTCCAAGCCGTGCCCTTGCCATGACACCTGTCGTTGGAATAGTAGATGGGACACTGAATGGCAAATCGTCGAAAAGACCGGATCTGAAAACTGGTCGACATGAGGAAATTCTCCACCCGCGAGCCCGGTACGCGTTGTTCGCCCCAGACTTTGATTGTGCCACGTCCCCGAGATCGAAATCCATCCTCTTGTCGCAGGCGGCACTCTATGCATGCCTCGGACCGCCTCGGGCTCAAGCCGGCCTGAAACTTCGATTCGTTCGCTACAGACCCGGTCCATTCATCTGAGGGTTCCCCTCAAGGCCGGCTCTGTGATTCCCGTGAAGGGTACTCGTGGGGTGTAGGTTATCGAGCCGGTGAGGACCCCTTGATCGCGAGCCATGACATCCAATTGGTTCGCATCAGGTGATCCTATCTATATAGTGGGGAGGCTGACGTGATCTTTTCACGGCGGCGCCGTCAGATCCGTGTTCGGCCAGGTGATGAAGAAAAACACCGTATATTGATCATAGAACGTTCGTCCAATCAACGTGGCGGAAGAGCCCTTGTACTCTCCGGTGACATGATCAAATAGGTCCACGTGCAGCCGAACATACCCGCTCTGGTTCACGTGTCTATAGAGCACTATTTCGGGAAGTGCAAAGGGAATGAGTACGCTTTGAACCGCCGGCATGCCGAAGAAGGCCAAACCTTGCATGGTCCCAAGCGATTCAAGGGAGACCCGAGCCAGGTAGGACGGTTGTTCATCTCTCCGGCGAATGCGGTAGCCCATTCGCCCCAGTGCCGCAGCCACCGTGTCTCTGACAAACAAAAAGTCTACGGTTGGATCCCGCACGTCACCCGATGCCTGATCTCTCAGAGTCAGTCGCGCGCGATCGATGTAAAACCCGCTCACTTCAAGATAGATGCTGGCTTGGGGCGGCAGCGTCAGAGTCAGGTTGGACAGAGCCCTCTCTACGGCTTGGGTCAGTAGGAGTTGTTCGACAGCCGTACGAGGGGTGCGCGAAATCTCCTGTTCAACCGCACAACCGGCAATGAGCAAGCAGACTGCGGCGGTTTGGAGAACAGCCCGAAACATGCGTGTGATCTGGACGATTCGTGACGTTTGCCCACAGAGTACGCGAACCAAATGCTTGTGTACAATGTCAAAGACGTCCGCATAGGGTGAAAGTGGAAACAACCGGCAACCTGTTCGTCGCTGTATGGCAGGAGTCGAGACACAGTTTTCTTTCACTCCAGATTTGACTTGGGGAAGTTCAATCCGTCTAATGGCGCGATGCACCCCACTCCTGTGCAAAGTAGCGCGACAGTCGTTCTCGTTCTCGCAGTGCTGCACACTTTCGCGACCCGGAGCATCCAGCATTTCTCACACCGCTTCCCTAAAGACTCTCCTTGGAGGCAGTGCTTTCACTTATTGGGCGAGGTGGAACTCGTGTTCGGTCTGTGGGCCGGGGTTCTCATAGCCTTGATCTGTTTCTTCGGGAGCGTAAAGGAGGCCATCGCCTACATCGTCAACCTGAATTTTAGAGAACCTTTCTTCGTTTTCGTGATTATGGCCGTGGCGGCAACCAGGCCGATTATCCATTACGCCGAAAGGATCATCCTGATTGTGTCATGGTTGCTTCCGCTCGGACGGGCGCAGTCTGCCTTCGTCTCTTGCCTGATCACCGGTCCGCTTCTGGGCAGCTTCATTACGGAACCGGCGGCCATGACGGTCACCGCGCTCATCCTCAGGGATCGCTATTTCGAGGCCGACGCATCCGATCACTTCAAATATGTCGTCCTGGCTACGTTGCTGGTCAATATTTCGATCGGGGGCGTGTTGACCACGTTTGCGGCGCCGCCCGTGCTGATGGTGGCCGGCACATGGAAGTGGGACTGGACATATATGATTGTAACGTTCGGTTGGAAATCCTTCATCGCCATCATCGTCAACGCAGGGCTCGCCTTGTTCATGCTCAAGACGGAATTGCTGTCTCTCCACGCGTCCGGTACGACCACGATCAGGAGACCGGTGCCCACCTGGTTGTCAATGCTGCATATGTTCGTTCTCGGGCTCATTGTTCTTGCCGCCCATGATCCCCTTCTGCTCTCCGTCATTTTGCTGTGCATCCTCGGACTCGTGACGGCAACCAGAACCTACCAGGATACCTTGAAGCTGCGCGAAAGCTCCTTTGTCGCGGTGTTCCTCGGCGGCCTCGTGGTAATCGGTGGGCTTCAAGACTGGTGGCTTGGTCCCTTAATTCGGGACATGAGCCACTTCCCGCTGTTCATCGGAGCGACAATACTTACCGCTTTCATCGACAATGCAGCTTTAACCTATCTCGGCGCACAGATTGAAGGAGTTTCCGAGTCGTTCAAATTCGCGCTGGTCGCGGGAGCGATCGCAGGGGGTGGACTCACCGTCATTGCGAACGCGCCGAACCCCGCTGCCTTTGCCATTCTCCAGGAACGTTTCGGCATTGACGGGATCAGCGCCTTCCAGTTGGCCTACTCGGCCTTGATTCCCACCGTGGTCAGTATGGTTTGCCTCTGGTTTTTACCCTGATCGCCATCGGCCCGCTATGGAGATCGACGCAAGTCCGGACCGCGTTTCTCGGCGACAGAAAGGTGGCCGGTGGAACGGACGACAATCGAACCAAGAGCATTCGTTTCATTGGAAGTCGGGAAAGGAAGGATACTTTCTATGATAGGGTCTAGCGAGAAGACACTGTCCATGCGCCTCATCGTGCTGATACCTCTTCTCTCCATGTCCATCATGATCGCCTGCACCGGAATCATGAACACAGCGCCGCCACAGCAAGCGCGAACTGAATCGACGATACCGGCCCCGGTGACGAATAGCCCCGCTCTTTCCCGATCTGCTCGTCATGTCATCGCCGATGCCCATCTACACTATGTCGATTTTCTTCAACAGACGGACGGCATTCAGAAGATCCTGGCGGCGATGGATTCCGCCGGTGTCGACCATGCGATGATTTCCGGCATGGCATTGGTGAAAAAATGGGAAGAGGCCGATCCCAAACGCCCACCCTACTACCTCTCCGACGACTCCCGGGTGTATTGGTACTCGGCAACAGACATGATTGTCGCGCGAGCCGTTACGCAGCTGCCTGAGCACCAGCGCCGCCGATTCCATCCGTTCATCACAGGGGTCAATGCAGCGGACAAAAACGCGGTGAATCATGTCGAACTCATGATGGAGTCGTATCCCGACCTTTGGGAAGGCATCGGCGAACTCTTTGGACACCATGACGACCTGACGGCGCTGACGTATGGCGAAGTCCCGCGGCCGAATACCCAAGCCATGCAACGCATCTTTGAATATGCAGGCAAGCACGACCTGCCGGTTTCCCTCCACACAAACATCACGTCGGTATGGGAGAAGAAAGAACCGCTCTGGCTCGAAGAGTTTGAGACCGCCCTCGAACGGAACCGGAACACGCGCTTTATCTGGTGTCATGCGGGAATCAGTCGTCGTTTGGTGGTCTCCGATCTCACCGGCATTCTTCGGACACTGTTGACTCGGTATCCCAATTTATGGATTGACCTGTCCTGGGTCGTGTACGACGACTACGTGGCCCCCTTGAATACTCCCGGCGACAAACGGACCGTGAACGAGAATTGGCTGGCACTCATGAAGGACTTTCCCGATCGCTTCATGATTGGATCGGATGCCGTAGGGCATATGGCTACGTATGTGGAAACGGTTCGACGGTATGATGCGCTTCTTGACGCCCTGGAGCCGGCGACGGCCCGCAAGGTTGCCCATGATAATTTCCTGTCCGTCCTACCCAAACGCGCAGGAATCACGCCCGGCGAGGAGCGGACCGGCCTCCCACAATAGTCGTAGCACGCCGCGGCCACGGATCCGGCCGGAGGAATGGCAGCCAGATCTGGACACAATGCCAGAACTTGGGGCATGTTCCCATATGGTCCTATTTGAGGTTATGGCAAACAGATGCCGGACCACCAGTCGATGACTCAGCACCACCCAGGAGAACAGCGCCGCAATCTCTGGGCGTCATGGCATGGCACGCCGCTGTACCTGCGAATTATTGGAGGCCTGGTTCTCGGGGTCCTCGTGGGCATGGTATTCGGCGAGAACGCCCAGAGTCTCGCCCTGCCGAGCCAGCTCATCTTGCGGGTGCTGGGAGCGCTCGCCCCACCATTGATCCTCGTCGCGGTCATTCACGTGCTCATGCATGCAGACATTCGAGGCCGGCTCGCGACACGCATGGTCGGTTTGTTGGTGTTGAATACACTCGTGGCGATTTGTTTGGGTCTCCTGGTGGCGAATGTCCTACGCCCGGGAGAGCGAGCGAACCTTACCCCGGCGGGCGGGTACAAGGCATCCGACCTCCCCCGTGACCCCGAAGCCCGCGCGATTCTGCTGGCCCTGGAAAAGGAAGGTTATACACTGCCGGAAAAAGCAAAAGGGCAGGCCTCCCACGTATCCCAGTTCCTTGATAACGTTCCACGGAGTTTGTTGGGACCGCTCACGGATAAGGGAAACGTCATCGGCGTGATTTTCCTGGCTGTCACATTCGGGATCGCCCTACGCCGGACAAGGGATCGCATCATCCGCACGGTCGGGGATTTCATTCAACTCGCATACGACACGATGCTCGTGGTTCTCCATTGGATCATCGACCTGGTCCCGATCGGTGTGTTCGGAATCGTCGCCAGTATCATCGGCAAGGAAGGGATGGAGCCGTTCAAAGCCCTGGGCGCCTTTGTGCTGGCCGTCATCGTCGCGTTGTCGCTTCAGTCCGCCTACTATCTTCTCCGCATTCACTTTGGATCGTGGGTCCGTCCCTTGGACCTGCTCAGAGGTACACGCGACGCGCTGGTCATGGCGTTTTCAACCGCCAGTTCGACGATCACGATGCCGGTGACCTACGCGCGGCTGCGGGAATGTGTGGGGCTGCGGGAGGAATCGGCGAGCTTGGGAGCGCTCGTCGGATCGAACTTCAACAACGACGGGACCGCCCTCTACGAAGCCATGTCGGCGCTATTCATCTCACAGATGCTGGTGATGCAAGGCCTCGGACAGGCACTCTCTCTCACCCAGCAGTTGCTGGTGGTGCTGACGTCCGTGATCGCCTCGGTAGGGGCAGCCGGTATCCCGGAGGCGGGACTTGTGACCATGACCCTCGTGTTCACAGCGGTCGGACTCCCGACTGAATACATCGTGCTGCTTCTCACGGTAGATTGGTTTCTGGACCGTTGCCGCACGACAATCAATGTGATGGGCGATATGAATGTGAGCTGTCTCCTGGACGGAAAAGAGCCGGAACGTCGAACCTCACTGGACCAATCCGCGCGAAACGTGACAACGTCCGTTGCATAACGTGAGCATCGCCGTGACCCGGGATCATCTGGTCAACTCGCCGCGTCCAGACCACATGTTGTATCGGCCGGACTCTTGAATCACCCAGCGAAACGGAGAGAGTGACCTTTTCGACATCCTGCTAGTGTAGTGTCTCCAACGCTTCTTTACATTTACCGTTCACCCTGAGCCTGTCGAAGGGTAAGCATTTCAATCGCTTCCGTTCATGGTTCGACAAGCTCACCACGAACGGACTGTAAAGTGATTATTGAGACACTACACTAGAACTCCATCGTTGCCTTGCAGAGGATGCACTTCCATGTGCGAGAGGCACGGTCCCCGGCAGGATCCACACGTGGCTCGATCGGCTGCATCGGCTCAATGCAACGATAACAGTGCGGAGCTTCGTCGATCGTAATGTTCCATTGAATCTGCTCCGATGTTCCGCGTCGACCATTCTGGTCAAAACAGAGTAGCGCACGTCCCATCATCTCCTCAATGACTTCGTCCGGAGTCGGCTGTGCTGGAAGGGCGGCCAGTCCGATCTGCCGTCCATCGATTTCCACCAAGGACTGAGCGACCTGCCATAGTCCATCCGAGTTGCGGCTGATCGGTATTCTCGCTCGGAGCATCGATACCGGCTATCTCCCTTCGGCAGCCATCCTCTCCATCTCAAGGGTCCTATCCGAACGCGAGGGTCCCGGCCGGAGATGGTCCGGGATGGGTAGACCCGGCTGCGGCACTTAATCGCTATAGCGCCGACGCAGATAAAAGCGATGGTGACAGGCCCAACAACGAAACGGATAGCGTCCGAGAAAGTGTGCCACGAAATCACGCCATCCCGCCCGCTGCGATCGACGGACTGCACCGCTGCAAAGGGGGCACCTTAGCCTGGAGACTCGAGTCCATATGCTCGCGGTGTCGGACGACATGATGCGCCCAGAAAGGCTGCCCGTGGAGGAATTTAGGTTCGGTCCACGCAGCATTATACGCTCCTCTCAAAGCTACCTTCTTTCAATCTCGACCTTCCGGGGAAAATCGGAATCCTAGAACCTCACACCGGACTTTGCATCGCTGATTACCGCCGATACTCAGAGCATCTTTCCCGCTGATTTCGAGAGCTTGGATACGGGATTTCCGCAGCAGATCTATTATCTTCAAGGCTGCATCGATGTCTCGTGCCTTATTCCACATCGCCGAGTGTATCTCATCAATTGGTTCCTTGAATGCAATCACCACTTCAAGCTTTTCGGTTAACGTAATCCAGGCCACTTTCGTGGCATCGAGAAAGATAACGTGCAAAGAAGATGTACCCCTATCCTGCCCAAACACGCCTCCAATGGACCAGCAGAGCAAGATGACGGCGAGGCTGATGGTGCGGAACCGAAACATGAACTTTCTAGAGGGGAAGAATTGGGGTGAGTGACGGGTTTCGAATTGCATCAGATCCCCCTGTCCCTATTGAAGATCAACAACTTGAGTGTGCAGACGGCGGCAAATTAGAGCACGCTGCACGCAAATCCGCAACCAGCCGCAACCAAAATTTAGGGTCCGATGATAAGGCCGGTGATGGCGATCGAAACGGTACTTCCTGAGCGGTGCATTGCTCTGCGTTCGGTCAAGGACGCGCAGAATGACTCTCAGCGCGTCGATTTCCTTTCGTGCGCTTGGGGCCCCCTCGTCTCTTCTTCCGTACACGTTTGATGGGCAGCCAGAGCCATTCCATGGCATTCAGAAGTTGAAAAGTCTCTGAGGGCAGAAAGGACTGGTGTTCTATAGGTCGTCTATGTAAATCAGTGCGAAACCTGTCTAAAGCGCGAACGGGGTCGAGCCTACAGCCCGCTGATTAAGAGTCCGACAGAAGACCTACCTCAGCAAACCCAGGAGGACGAATCAGTAACAAAACGGAAGGATTCGTGATGACACAGATCATAATGGATCATGGTGTGTCATGTTGTTTTGGCACCAGTTGGCACCAACAGGCTAGTATACGTGCTGCTGCACGGGCCGCTAGGATTGGCCCTCGTCTGTCGTTATCGCGGGCTTAAATGAAATTTTAAATATGACTAGCCAACTGGTCCATCACAATGACGCGGAGCGTGAATGGGCGTATGATCGTGCATCTCATATCGGGAACTGGACAAGGCGCTGGATGAGGCCAACGCAAAGGGATTGACCGTCGTGGACATGAAATTCTAGGCGTTGGTTTGAGTGGAATGTCTGTAAAGAGATGCAACAAGTCCTTCATGCCTGCCTGGGAAGGTTGGCGACAGCTATGGTCCATTGTCGCGTATGTGGCGTTCACCACTATCGCAGGATGCTCATGGCTTCCGGAAAAAACGGGATTGCTCGAGAAGAGACATCCGGAAATCCGAATCAACAGTGGCCAATTGAGACTATGGACCAACGATTTCATCCTCGACTATGCCGACCGGATTGAAGAAGCAGCCGACCGGATCAAAGCACAAGAGCCATCTGCTGAGATCAAGCGGAACACCCTGTTGTGGAAAATCAATGCAACTCAGGCAGGCTTTCGGGCTGCATCCCAGCGCGATGCCTTGATCGCCTTTGCGGATGTGTGGATCCTCTGCCGTCAAATGACGGTCTTTTTCGAATCAGGCCCGGGAAAAGATTCGTTCGACTCTTCACAGGATATTGCCGTCATCACGGCGAAAGGATTGGAAGCTCGACTGGAGGAGATTCGAATCGCTATGGTCATGCCTGAAGTAGCAGAGCAGAAGCTACAGGAGAGCCGGGACATTGTCGGAAAGTTCGCCGCCGCGCATCCGTTGAAGAGTCTCTACTTTCAGCGGGCCGCTCTCAGCGGACGCTCTGAATCCCTCGTGATACCTGATACCGCAAGTTTCGGAGCCATCGCCTCGGGCCTGGAACAGGACGTCATTACGCTCCAACGTCTCCTCGCTGCCTATATGGAGTACATGCCGACGATGGCGCGCTGGCAGGCAGAGTTGATGCTCGCCGACTTTGACCGTCACGGTCTTATAACTGATTCTGTGTCCGTCATGAAGGACATGCCGATTCTCGTGCGTGACGCGATGACCAAACAGATTCCCCAGCTGGTCTCCAGTCAAATGACCCGCGCCCTCTCCGCAGTCAGCATGGAACGCGTCACCGCAGTGAGCGGTCTTGAAGACATGCGGGCTGACACGCTACAGTTTGCGCAACGGGAACGGGCGGCTGTCGTCGGTGAGATTGACCGCCAAAGAGTGGCGACGATCCAAGAGGTGAGCGAGGAACGGAAGGCCGCGTTGAAGGAGATACAGGCCATTGCTCGCGAGAGTACCGGATCGGCTCTTTCGGTGGGAAAGGAACTGATCGATCACCTCATCCGGAAACTCGCCATGCTAGCGGGAGCCATTGGGCTGTTTCTTCTCCTCGGCGGTGGGGCCTTAGTGATGTTCATGAGATCGAGGAATCAGAGGACATGATTCGGTTGCTAGGAACGTCCTCGAGCGCTAACCGGCACGCGCCAATTCCTCCCGTTGGAGGTACCGCAGGAAGACCGATTTGCCACCAAGCGCGCCGAACAGGGGCGCTAGCGGAACGAGCTTCGTAAGGGCAAGGCCGAGGATTTCTCCTTGTGCCTCACCATGGCAGAGGGCGTCACATACAGCGAACTAGGACGGATCTGCCCTCATAACTGCGAATCGTCAATACTGGAGCGGAGTCGAATCGGACATGTGGGTGTCTTCTTCTTATTTATTAGGGTGGTTGATCGTGCCGACTGTATTGAACGCGTGCGGTCCATAGGCTCTTTAAAAAGGACTTTCTGGTATGAATCCAGTCTTTTGCAAAATGTACACGGTTAACAGTCCCATAGCGAAAAGGAAGCTACTGCCTGCAAGCCACCTGTACCATCGATTGTCAGATTCGGTCCGGCTAAATGTGCCAGAATAACGATTCGGAGCGCTCATGAACCCGTCTTCCCTTATCCTCCTGGGGTTCTTTGTCACAGTGGGTGTGAATGAGGCAGTGCTCATTGCACCAGACACAAATCACTCATCGGTTGGATTTGCGATCTTCGTATTCCTCATACCATCCGGACCAGTGGGCATGGCGGCGGTTCGCCCATAGTAGAACCTCATCCTTTTGCTGGGGGTACCGTGCTTCTACCATGGTGCTGAACCTTGATTCATTGCCTTCGATGCCCGTCAAGTCCTGGTCGGTGATTTTCCCCCATTGTTGTTTAAGCGGCTCTTTCAGTTGTTTCCAGAATGATTGAAACTGTGTTTGATTCATGCCATCTCTCCTTTTTTTAATCCTCGGGCTAGAGCTAAAGGTCCTTTGCCCCATGCTCTATTGCCATCGAGACAATGATTACTCAGTGTACGCACAAAGACGAGAGCCGGCTGATCAAAATAGACCACTTTTATGACCAGGCTCGTCAATTATCGCCCATTTTCTACAGATCCACGACCGTTGGGTTTACTTTGTTGAAATGTCACGATTCAATAAAGATGGGGCGTGACCGCAAAAGACAAGAAAACGTGCGATACGTTATTGGTCGTCCTCCTCGCCTCCCAACAAGAGGTGCCAGCCGGTCGTATCGTCAGATCAATTGAACTATCCAGTAGTTGCGGCGAGAAAGGTTGGGGTGAGTGCGCGAACGATTTCAGAACATTCTTGCTGAGTCAGCCAGAGTTGCCCTGCCTTGAATTGGTTTCGGGTTGATCTGAGACGCGCGGTTTAGGAAACCGTTTCCGAGACCCTACTCCTACTCACTGTGGCTCACTAGGGCCACTGCCACCAACAACTTAGCCTCACTTTCTTTTGCTGGAGTGCTGTGGAGTGAGCTGGAGAGTGGTGGCGTTGAGCACAATTGAGCACAGCCACGGTACCGGCATTCTCGTAAATACTGCCACACCTCCTCCTGTTCCCCCTCCCTTTGACGGGGATACCCCATGTTCCTATAATGATAAACACCAAATTTCCTGCGAGGTCCTCTCGCCGATGGGCTGGATGGTGCTTTCGCGCAAACGTGTTCTGTTGGTCACGTTCGGACTCCTCTTCCTGCTGGACGTAACGCGATCGCTGTACGCCCGGATCGGGTATGCCGATCCAGTTGAGTTGTGGCAACCGGATCCCGCCCACTATGCTGACCTTGTTTGGCCTCCAGGCACCGACGTGCCCCCCGACACGCCCCTCGGCCCACGCATCTATGCTAAGCGATGCGCGGTCTGCCATGGGCCCGATGGACGGGGGAATGGCCCGGCAGCGCCCTCGCTCATCCCACATCCCCGGGACTTTACCAAGGGCCAGTTTAAGTACAAATCAACGTTGGTGGGACAGCCACCCAGTGACGAGGACTTGATCCGGGTCGTGTCCCATGGACTCCAGGCCAGTGCGATGCCGTACTGGCGTGATCTGTTAACGGAACAGGAAATTCGCGAGGTGGTGAGCTACATCAAAAAGATGTCCACGGTTTTTGAAGGAACTGTGCCTCGACCTCTGGTGATTCCCCCTCGCGTCCCACCAGATGAGGCCAGTATTGCACGTGGCAAGACCCTCTTTACTGTGCAAGCATGCATTGTCTGTCATGGCCCCGATGCACGAGGCATGATTTCGATGAAGGACATGAACGGCTACACTGTGGTCTCGCGAGACCTCACGGCGCCCTGGACGTTTCGCGGGGGGAGTAGTCCGGCGCAAGTCTGGTTGCGCATTACCACAGGGCTCCCGCCGAGCCCAATGCCCGCGTTTGAGACAGCACTCAGTCCGACTCAGCGATGGGATCTTGTCAACTACGTCCTTTCGCTGGCACGGACGGCCCCATGGGAACCGGGTGGAACCCTCGACGGACCCGGACACTCGGCCGATCCCGTCAAGCGTGGGGGGTACTTGATTCATGCCGAGATGTGCGGCCTGTGCCACACACAGATCAACCGGACCGGCATCTATCGCAGCGACGACTTTTACTTAGCCGGTGGGATGCGGGTCGACATGGGGGCACACGGCCATCTGGTCAGCCGGAACCTCACAGGTGATCGCACTACCGGACTCGGTGAATGGACCAATGAGCAAATCATCGAGGCCTTGAGAAACGGGCGTACCGCCGATCGGGTCCTTAATGTCCTCGACATGCCCTGGAATTTTCTTCACGCCTTGCCCGACGAGGATGCCAACGCAATTGCCAGTTTTCTGAAATCGCTGCAACCAGTCAGGAACCGAATTCCACCCCCCCTGCACTACGGCGTCCTTGAAACTCTTGCCAGGAAACTTGTGCATCCCCAATGGCCAGCGTTTCCACCCGACGTCCTGGTCTTCGTTGAAGGCAACTTCGGACAAACTGGAGACGTCCCTTCACGTGGCTGGCCACAATCCTACCTCATAAACGCCCAATGGCTTATCTTGCTGCTTGGCATAGTGGCGTTCATCTTCATCACTGAAACGCGTGACAAACAGAGAGGTGCCGGACAAAGGTGGAAGAGAGCAGGAATCGTCTTAGTCGTCCTCGCCGCCTTCTTTCTCGGCTGGTTGGTGTACCACCTTCCCGCTGTCAGCTTCGTGCCCCCTGAACGGATCGCTCGTCAGTTTTTGGATCGCATTCCAACACCCAATCTCACCGAGCTTCCGTCTCCAGAGCAGACCACATTAGTGAAGCGCGGGCGCCTTCTTTTCACGGTCGCGTCGTGCGCATTCTGCCACCGCCCGGAAGGTTACGGCGGCCTCAAGATTAGCTGGAAAGCCTTCGGTACGTTATGGACCAGGAACATCACGCCGGACCGCAAGACTGGAATTGGTACGTGGAGTGATCGGGAGATTGCCCGCGCCGTCCGCAGCGGAGTGACTCCCGACGGCCGCACGCTTCATTGGCAGGGCATGGTCTGGGACCTTGCGTCGAATTGGGACGAGGAAGACCTCCGCGCGATCATTGCCTATCTGCGGACATTGCCACCGGTGTCAAAGCAAATTCCATCGGCGCGGCCTCCGGCAGACGACGATTGCGAGAAGTACACCTTTTGGATCAACGAGAGTGATCGGCCAGGCTGTGAATAGAGTTGTATGTGACGGCGCGCCTGTCCACAATCATTTGTTTTTGGACCTGGGGAAAGAATACGCTAAACCCCCTGCCAAATGGAACCAATGCTAGGCGTTTCGGAACAGCTTATTGGCCCCATTGTTGAAAGGTTCGAGAATAGAAAAGGGCTGGCGTGCAGAAGACTGATTATAAAGAGAAAAATTTGGGGTGAGTGACGGGTTTCGAACCCGCGACCTCCGGATCCACAATCCGGCGCTCTAACCAACTGAGCTACACCCACCATAAAGGCTACGATAGAACAGGCAGGAGAGGAATCTTAGCAAACTGCGGATCGCGGTCGCAACCTCGACGTGAAGCGGCATCGTCCCTCGTTGCTGGTGTATCTCGTCGTTCGTGAAGCGTATCTCGTCGGGGGCGACGCGTCGCTCGTCGTTCGTATCTCGTAAGAATCGTCAGCAGTAGCACAAATCACGTCAGAGACAAAGAGACTGCCGCCTCACTTTCTAAGAACCCGTCGCTCGTGAATCGTATCTCGTATCTCGTTAGCGATGAGGGGTTCTTTCTCACGCTTCACGCTTCACGCTTCACGCTTCACGCTTCACGGCGCGCATCGAACGCCGTCTGCATCTCCCTGAGAATGGACACCGCAGCGGCATTCGGATCGGCGGCATCACGAATGGGACGGCCCACAACGAGATAGTCGGCGCCGGCCTGGATCGTCTGTGAGGGAGTGGTCACCCGCGCATGATCGTCCATGCCTTTCCCAAGGGGGCGCACACCCGGTGTCACGATCAGGAGCTGCGGCCCTACTTTTTTGCGTATCGCTTCGGGCTCTTCCCCCGAGGCCACGACACCGTCGCACCCGACTTCGGCGGCCAATTCCGCGCGAGCGGTGACCAGATCCTCCACCGTTCTTTGAACACCCATATCCCGCAGGTCCTGCGAATCAAAGTTGGTCAAGACAGTGACAGCCAGCAATTTCAAGGCAGACCCTCCACGACCTTGCACTGCCGCGATGAGGGCTTTGCGGTTGGCATGCACCGTCAGAAAGGCAACCCCCATGTCCGCCACCCGCGCCGTGGCCCGTCGAACAGTTTCTTCGATATCCAGGAACTTGAGGTCGAGGAACACATGCTTCCCGCGCGCGATGAGGCGACGGACCATGTCGGGACCGGCGACGGTGTACAATTCCAGGCCGACCTTCACGAATCTAATTGAGTCGCCGACACGATCCATCAACTGGTCGGCTTCCATGGTGGATGGAACATCTAATGCCAAAATGAGCCGATCCCTGGCATCAATTGGTTGCATATTCTCCAGATCTCCCTGCTGCCTATGCGGCCTATGTTGATGTGCTGACGCCACTCGGGTGTCAGTCAATGGGCGGCGCGCTTGACCCATTCGCAAATCTTATGGTACAAAACTTCCTTTCAAACGAGGAGAACGTGTATGCCAGTTGTCCACAAGTCAACGATTCGGCGTGTTCGACAGTCCGAAAGGCGTCGCAAGCGCAATCGGGCGGCACTGAGCGTCGTCAAAAATGTGATCAAGAGGGTTCATGAGGCGCTCGAGGAAAAAAAGGTTGATGACGCCAAGGCTTCACTGCGGATTGCGACTGCCGCGTTGAGCAAAGCAGTGACCAAAGGCGTGCTGAAGCAAAATACGGCCTCCCGGCGGGTATCCCGGCTTACCGTTCGCGTGAATTCCCTCATCGGTTCACATTCCTGACCGTCTTCACAGTTCTGACGTTCGAGAGACGTTTTGAACCCAGTGGATTCTTTGCCCCGCCACTGATTGGTCCGCCATCCGGCTGGCCCTGGGACTGTGGGCGATCGCACAGCTCAAACAGGAGTTCCTCGAGAATCCGCTTTCCCAAGCCGCTACTTCCTCCCTTCAGGTTCGAATCGACCTTCAAGAAGAGCCCAAATGACTGAGCCAAATGCTGGTGTGAAAACTGCGCGATGAACGCACTGACTCTATAGGGGTCCATCCGGAGGGTGCGAGCAGCCTCCGCTTCGCGTCCACCCTGTCGGAGTAGATCCTTGACCTTCCACAGCCGGCGATACTGCCACACCAATGCGCCGAGGATCCTGAGAGGCGCTTCCCCCGTCTCGAGGTTGCGCGCGAGAATCGTCAATGCGCGGCCATGGTTTCGCGAGCCGATGGCCAGGGTCAGATCAAACACAGATGCGCCCGGACCAGTGCCTTTCAACACTTCCACATCCTCGGCCGTCGCCGGTCGTCCGGATGTGACGTAGGCGGACAATTTTTCCAGTTCTCTGCGCACGGCATACAACAATCCAGTGGACGAGTCCTTCAAGAATTGCACGGCCTCATCTTCCAGGCTCAGCCCGAGGGCCTTGGCTTCCTGACGAATCCAACCGGACATCTGGGCATCACCCAAGGGTGCGCAGTCCACAACGACAGCTTGCCGCGTGAGTGCCTGGCTCCACTTGAGTCGACCGTCCAGCTTCGCGGCAGCAAATACTATCGTCGTGGACTCATGCGGCGAAGCGAAATAGGGCAGAAATTTTTCCCCTTCCCGGACCGAGAACTTGTCTGCGGCCTTCACAATCACCACTCGGCGCGTGGCAAATACCGGGATCTCCATCGCACAATTCAACACCTCTTCCGCATCGTTCTCGTCACCATAAAACAGATCGCAATTGAACCCCGACTCCGCGTCCTTGCCGAAGACGGCGTTGGTGACCGCCGCCACCGCATGATCCCTCAGATAGTCTTCTTCCCCGACCACCAGGTACAGCTGGGCCATAGGATGGTTCCTGAGGATGGAAGAAATCTCTAAGCTTTTCACACCAGAACTCATGGACGTCTCATCACTATCAGGATGTTGAAAAAGTCCGCCAGCTTTGTTCTCGCGGCGCTCAAAGACTCAGCGTACCGAAGGGAGTACGCTTCGCCTCTTCGCTTGCTGCGGCCTCGCTGGACGGCCATTTTGACCATCCTGCGTGCGCTTTGCATCTTGTGTCCGAACTCACACATCTCTCTGTTTTTCTGGCATCGCAATGGTTCTTCAACGACCTGTTAGTTGGCCGGTGGGCGTTGGTCAATCGAAGGAGCCTCGGGCGAATCTGATTTCAGAGTTGTCGGCTTTCTCGTCATCGCCGCGTCCAGTTGCCCGCTTTCCAAATACACCGAGTACCGGGATGCCAGATCTCCTGCCGCATAGAGGCCCGCCTGCTCCAATGCACGATTTTGAAGCACGCGGTTGAATTGCAGGTCTGTAGTGACGAAGAACTCGGACGCTCCCTTGACGATCTGTGTCCAGATCACTTTCTTGGAGCGAATTTCCTCCACCTTGACGGTCAGGAGCAGCTCAATCCGGCTTTCAAACGTGGTGGTTTGGTCAAAGCTGAGCGTAGGCATCGTGATCCCGAGCACCTGTCCGGTCAACAATAAGTCGGCCGGTTCGGACTCTCCTACGATCTGGGTGCCAGTTCCAGAAAATTCCCGCCGCATGTAGTTCGTGAGTTTGATCTCGAGATTGGCCTCAAGCGTCCTGTTTTCAAATGTTCGGACGACCATGCGAAGCGGGGGACCCGGCCTAGCGGTTGCGGCGTCCTTTCCTCCAACGGTCGGCCCGGCTCCCTGTACCTGGAACTGGTACCCGCAGGCGCTGAGCAACAGGCTCAGCGCCACGTAAGAGGTCAAAAGTAAAAAGTGACCCGTATCGCGACATGGAACTCCGCATATTCTGATCCGGATCACTTTTGCCTTCTTCCTTTCTACTTATTACTTTCGTCGAACTAGACCACGAAGTTGATCAGTTTTTTCTCCACGTAGATGACCTTTCTCGGCGGCTTGCCTTGCACCCACTCCTGCACCTGTTCCCGGGCCAGAGCCTCGATCTGTTCCCTGGAAGCCGTCACATCGAGTTCGATCTTTCCGCGGAGTTTGCCGTTCACCTGAATGGGGATGGTCATGCGGTCGCTCACGACGAGGGCCGGATCGAACGACGGCCAGGGTTGATGCGCGACACTGGGGACATGCCCCAGCCGTTCCCATAATTCTTCGCTGAGATGCGGCGCGAACGGCGCGAACAGCAGGACAAACGGCTCAAGAAGGGCCCTGGGCCGGCGCTTCAGCTTCGTCATCTCATTGGTGAAAATCATCATCTGCGAGATGGCGGTATTGAAGCGCAGTTCTTCTACGTCCTCCGTGACCTTTCTGATCGTCTGATGCAGTAATCGACGCTGTTCGAGGCCTGGTTCATCGGTGGTAACCGCGTGGCTGAGGGTTCCATCCTCACCCATCATGACACGCCAGACGCGGTCGAGAAATCTGGTGATGCCCTCGACGCCTCTGGTACTCCACGGCTTCATCGCCTCCAGCGGGCCCATGAACATCTCATAGAGTCGCACCGCATCCACGCCGAATGTATCCATCATCTCATCCGGATTCACGACGTTTCCACGGGACTTGGACATCTTCTGGTTGTCCTCACCCAACACAATACCCTGATGAACCAGTTTCTTGAATGGCTCGGGCGTACTGACCACTCCCACATCGTACAAAACCTTGTGCCAAAACCGGGCATAGAGCAGATGCAGCACGGCGTGTTCGCTGCCGCCGATGTACAGGTCGACCGGCATCCAATAGCGTTCCTTATCAGGGGCAACCAGCTGTCCGCTATTCTGCGGATCGATGAAACGCAAATAATACCAACACGATCCTGCCCACTGGGGCATGGTGTTCGTTTCCCGCCGAGCCGGTTTGCCGCTCGCAGGATCGGTTGTGCTGAGCCACGCGGTCAGATTCGCAAGCGGACTTTCCCCTGTCCCGGAGGGCTTGAAATTATGTGTCTCAGGCAGGGGGAGCGGCAGTTGTTCTTCAGGGATCGGGCGCGGTTCGCCATCGACCCACAGGATCGGAAACGGCTCTCCCCAGTAACGCTGCCGCGCAAAGAGCCAGTCGCGTAGTTTATAATTCACGGCTTTTTCCCCCTGACGGCGAGACTCGAGCCATGCGGTCATCTTGGGGATGGCATCGGCAGGAACCAAGCCGTCTATGGAAAAAGACCCGTCCGGTGTCGTCGAATTGATGACCGTTCCGCGAGCTGTTTCCGTGAACGCCGCGCGCGCGATGTCCCCGCCCGAGATCACCTCCCGGATCGGCAGTTGATAGTGCCCGGCAAATTCCCAATCGCGCTGATCGTGCGCCGGAACCGCCATGATGGCGCCGGTGCCATAGCTCATTAAGACATAGTCTGCAATCCAGATTGGTAGACGTTCGCCGTTCACCGGGTTGATCGCATAGCCTCCGGTAAAGACCCCTGCTTTTTCCTTGTCCAATTCCTGGCGTTGGAGATCGCTCTTCCTGGCAGTCGCCGCACGGTACGACTCGACCTTCTCCCGTTGCTCCAGCGATGTGACCAGAGATATCAAAGGATGCTCGGGAGCTAAGACCATATAGGTGGCTCCAAACAGCGTGTCAGGCCTCGTGGTAAAAACTCGCAGGCTCCCGTGCACTCCCGCGAGCTGGAATTCGACTTCTGCGCCGATTGACCGGCCGATCCAATTCTTTTGCATCTCCAGCGTACTGGCCGGCCATTCGACGAGCGTGAGATCCTCCAACAACCGGTCCGCGTAGGCGGTAATCTTCAGGACCCACTGCCGCATCGGCTTCCGTATGACTTCGAACCCACCCACTTCGCTGCGTCCATCGACGATTTCTTCGTTGGCCAGTACGGTTCCCAAGGCCGGACACCAATTCACCGGAACCTCGGCGACATAGGCCAACCCTCGCTCGAACAGTTTGAGGAAAATCCACTGGGTCCAGCGGTAATAGTCGGGGTCGGTCGTACTCAATTCTCGATCCCAGTCGTACGACAATCCGGCTCGCTTCATCTGTCGCTTGAAGGTCGCGATGTTCTGCGTGGTCGTGATGGCGGGATGAACGCCTGTCTTCACGGCATATTGCTCGGCCGGCAGGCCGAACGCATCCCACCCCATGGGATGCAGCACGTTGAAGCCCCTCATCCGTTTGTACCGGCTTACGATATCGGTCGCGGTGTATCCCTCCAGATGGCCGACATGCAGGCCCGATCCCGAAGGATAGGGAAACATGTCCAGACAGTAGAATTTGGGACGGCCCGGCTCGTCACTGGCGCGAAAGGTCTTCTGCGCCTCCCAATACGCCTGCCACTTGGGCTCAATCGAGTGATGATCGTAGGTGTTGCTCATGATCGAATGGCGGGGTCGACGACTGAACCGTACCAGCTCAAAAGATCACGGACTGTAGCATAGAGTACGAGGATGAGGGTAGGGAGAAGATGTGCATGGGCGCGGCCGATTCGCTCATGATGCGGAATCGATGTCGTAGCCTTGAGAGGTTCGTGTTACGCCCCACCCTCAGGCCCCGGACTTATCGAGAGGCCCGCCATTGAGCAACACCGCAAACGTTTCAATCGAGGAAAAGCGGATTGACGGCTCCGGCGGACGCTGCGAACTGGATTTTGAGCGATGGAAGAGATAGCCGATCCCGAATTCTTGTGCGGCGACCAGACAGTTTTCGTCGTCATCGATATAGAGGGATCGTTTCGGTTCGAAGCCGACCAGTCGCTGGCACGTCGGCCAGTACTCCGGCCGCATTTTCAGATATCCGACATCGAATGCGTTCACGATTCGATCGACATGCCGGTCGAGGCCGGTCTTCCCGGCTTTCACCGACACCCCGGCTTGATGAGCGTTTGTCAGGATAGTGATCCGCTTACCGAGGGTGCGCACACGGGCCAGAAATTCCCTGGCATCGGGCAGAAAATCAATCAGGCCGGCGAGTTCATTGTGCATGGCCACCACATCCATGCCGACTCGCCGGCTCCAGTAATCCAGATCGGTCCATTTCAGGTCACCTTCGACGGAACGATACATCGCCATCAAACAGTCGCGAGCCTCTTGAAACGAAAGGTTCTGCTGCGCCGCGTAGCGACGCGGAAGCTCTTCTTCGAAGAAAACATTATCGAAGTGCCTGTCGAGCAATGTCCCATCCATATCGAGCAGGACATCATCGACCTGAGTCCAGAGAAACCCGCCGAAGGCAATCGGCGATGAATGGCGGTCCATACAGGCAGTATAACAGCACGGCACCGGACGTTGTCTTTCAAGAAATTCTTGTGATACGGTCCGGAGCGAACCCTTCACATGCCACGCACAAAAAAATCCGTTTCTCCTATCCCCCCGTTGTCCGAATCGGCAGCGATGCCGACGGTCGCGATCATCGGCCGCCCGAATGTCGGCAAGTCGACCCTGTTCAACCGCATCCTCGGAACGCGAGTCGCCATCGTGGACGATGTGCCGGGCGTAACGAGAGACCGGAACTATGCGGATGCTTCATACCGCGGGCGGCGGTTTCGGCTGGTCGATACCGGTGGCCTGGATCCTACGGCGTCCGAGGGCATGCTGGCGCTCATCCGACAACAATCACAGATCGCGATCGCAGAGGCCGATGTGCTCCTTCTGCTTCTCGATGGTCGTACCGGACTCACTCCCGCGGATGAGGAAGTGGTGCGCACATTGCGGGGCAATACCAAGCCCGTCTTGTATGCCATCAACAAAATCGACACACCGAACGTGGAACCCCTCATCGCCGATTTTTATAGGCTGGGGCAAGGGGAGCTCTACCCCATCTCCGCGGAGCATGGGTTGGGAGTGGCGGAGCTTCTGGATGCCATTTTCCTTTTACTGCCGGATACGCCGGAGGAGGATCGTCCATCCACCATGCCGAAGGTCGCGATCGTCGGACGACCGAATGTGGGGAAATCGACCTTGATCAATACCGTGCTCGGCCAGGACCGTGTCGTGGTCAGTGATGTCCCTGGAACCACCCGGGATTCCATCGATTCGATCGCCACCTATCAAGGACGCACCTATCTCTTCACCGATACGGCCGGTATCCGCCGTCGCGGGAGGGTCGAACGAGGAATTGAGGGCCACAGCGTGGCACGCGCACTGCGGGCGATCGGCCGGTCCGACGTCGCCGTGTTGCTTCTCGACGCGGAGGAAAGCGTCACTGAACAGGATACGAAGATCGCCGGCCTCGTTCTGCGCCAGGGGCGCGCCTGTATCCTCGTCGTCAATAAGTGGGACCTGCGGGAGGGGGACATCGAGGCCCGAGAGGCCTACAAGAAGAATCTTCAGCGACGATTTCCCTTTCTCGCCTGGGCGCCGGTTCTATTTACGTCGGCGCTCAAGCCGGATTGCTTGCGCGGGCTCTTCGCCCTCATCGATCAGGTGATGGCCTCGTTCGTCAAACGCATTCCGACCGGGCCGCTGAACAATCTCCTGCAAACCATCCTGGCAGACCATCCTCTTCCCTCCAAGAAAGGAAAGCCCGCAAAGGCGGTCAAATCGGCTTTCATGACTCAAGTCACGACAAGACCGCCGGTGTTCGTCTTGTTCGTGGGCCATCCCGAAAATATCACCCCGGCGTACACCAAATATCTGGAGAATCGCCTCCGGGAAGAATATCGCTTTTCCGGAACGCCGATCCGGTTGATGGTCCGTCACAAGTAATTCCTGGCCCCGCACAAGAGAGACCCATCCGCCACAGCCGGATACATCCGTGTCATTTGCAGGCCCCGTGAGCACGGTCTCCGTCACTCTTCACAGGCTTCTTCTATTCCCCTGTTCTTGCTACCAGCTAGAGGCCATCAGCTACATGCTCCGATTCACACGCTGCACCGTACCACCGCACGCTCGAAGTGCTTTTGCTTGACTCATCCACATGATCATGTTATTCGCAAGAGAGGTCGCGATCCTCATAAACCCCTGCTTCCATTTCACCATACACAGCATGAGAACATGATGAGAACACTCAGACGGCCCGTGCGTATCACTCATGGCCACCGCATCATCCTGATCACAGTGTTTCTAGCGGGCTTCGCGCTCTATCCTGCCGCGTGGGGAGAACCGCTTCCGGCTGCGGACGGGACGAACCCAATGGAATCCGCGCCCCAGGAACAGATCGCCCCGGAAACTGCGCCGCAGCCCGTGTCCCCTTCGATTCGGATCAGCGGCTCGGTCTGGAGGTCCAAACCCGGGATCGTGTTTCTGCAAACTCCGATTGGAACGCTGTCGTTGAGTTCCAAGACCTCCCTTCGGGATATCAAGGGATCTCATAAAATTACACTATCGGTCAATGGACCCAGCACTGCAGTCGACATTCGCGACCGTGGCACCGGCTCTCTTGTTCACCGTTACCTCACGGGCATTCCGCAATATGCCTCTCCGGAAAGACCGGACGTGCGGTTCTGGACTCCCGAGGGTGAAAGAACGTTTGCCGTCGGATCATTCGGTAGCAGAATCGCTGCCGCCAAGCAGGCAGTGACAGTCGAAGTGGATGAAGCAGGAACGATCAAGGGTGTTCATGACCTGCAATTCGATCTGCAAGTCAATCAAGCGCCGAGGAATGCTTCTCACACTCACGTGCGGCTCAGCGGGACTGTGTCCAAGCTCAAGTCGGCCTACGTCTTTCTCAAGACGCCTCTCGGCATGGTCACCGTCAGTTCAAAGACCGGCGTAAGGAACGCCAAGGTCGGACAAGATATGACGGTGTGGGTACATGAGGACAATGTCGCCATCGACCTCTATCAGTCGGACACCACGGTCCCACTGCACCGATTTCTGACGGGACGGTTGGTCTACGCGACGCCTGAAAAAACAGCCGTGACCCTTTGGACCCCCGAGGGGGATAAGACGTTTCCTACCGATCATCGGGGAAAGGGGTCGCTGTCCTCTCTGAAAGAAGGTTCCCCTATCACGGTCGAGTTGGACCGGCAGGGGGCCGTCGTGGATATTCGCCGTCTCAATTAGTTTGCCGCATCGCTCCGGATCTACATTATTCTCCTAGTCCCCCTCGCACCCTCACGGCAGATTGCTTGACAGGTTCTTCCAGACCCTCGTAAACTCCCTGACCCGCATGTCTACTCGCCGACCAGGCAGGGAAGCCCGAGTATCCGCCTCCACGTCAGCAGTCCCCTTGGATTTCGATCGGGTCTATCGCGAATATGTCGACCTCATCTATCGGTTCGCGCATAGATTGTGTGGTGAAAGCGAAGCGGCCAAAGATATTGTGCAGGAGACATTTCTCAATGCATACAAAGGGCTCAAGGACTTTCGGGGCGAGGCCCAACTCTCCACCTGGCTCTACGCCATTGCTTCGCATGCATGCATGCGCATGCGTCGCAAACGAAAAGGCGAACCGGACCGGGAGTTGTCACTTGAAGAGTTTATCCCGACATCCGACGGCGAGTTCAAACTTCAGATTCCTATCGATGGCCTCAGCCCAGAGGAAGCCCTTCAAAATAAACAATTGCGCCGCATTCTCAATCAGGCCATCGAAACGTTGCCGCCACGGTACCGGATGGTCCTCGTGCTGCGGGATATGGAAGGCCTCAGTGCCAAAGAAGTCGGATCCATCATGCGCTTGAATGAACGGGCCGTAAAATCCCGCCTTCACCGCGCGCGTTTGTTCGTCAGGAAGGAGTTGAGCAATAAGGGGCTGGCAGCAACACCCCCGAAGAAATCCAACACGAAGCAAAAATAATTTGATATAGTTTAACGAAGGTTATTCATGGCATCGAAAGTACACACCCAACCCGGAACCCGCAAACCTCCACATCCAGGTCACGGCAAACGCCATTGCCTCAAGATTTTGCAGAAGCTGTCACTCTATCTCGATGACGAACTTTCCGGAGAAGTGTGCACGGAAATCCGGGCCCATCTTGGCGCCTGTCCCAATTGCGAAATCTTTCTGGACTCCCTGCGTCAGACCATTACCCTCTGCCGGCACTGTCAGCCCCATACCCTTTCATCCAGCGACCGCGCCATCCTCCGACGCCAGATCCTGAAATCCGCCGCTTCCGCCTGATTGCCTCGCGCTCACCACTCCCATCGGTCCACCGCATCGTACGAGACATGTGAGCACCAGTCATGTCGTTGCCGGTTTCTCCCCTTTCCCCACGCCGGAAAGCCGTGGTAGAGTGAAATTTTCCCTTATCCATCATGTGGAATACGGAGGCTATTGTTTATGAATGGTGTTCCTCTACGAACTTCTTCATTGACGCCATGTTGGATCGGCGGTCAGGCATTTATCTTGTGTCTGCTCTTGTCTCACCAGGGATTCGCGGCGCCTACCGGGAAGACCCACCAGAAGGCGCGGCCGGGCGCAGCCTCTCCCGCCGTCGCGACCGCACTCCAATATGCACAGGCCCTGGCGGGCGGCGATCGAATGACTGTCGCCAAGTTGGATTTCTCGTGCCAATATCCCATCGTGGCTGCAGCGGCCTCCGGCCTAAAAAACGCCCCGCCCAAGAGCGAGCCTTCGTACGAATCATGTCTGCAGAATCTGTCAATCGCTCATGCATCCGCGCTTTCTCGCGACGACGTGGGAATGGATGTGGTGTGGCCGAGCAATGGCCCGTTGGTATTCTATCGGGATCATTTGGACCGATACCCTGCATCAGTGTTCGTCCTGGACGCACTGGGGCTCTCCCCTCCGGGGAGCGGGTTGCATCTCGATCCGGCAGGGAGCAAATCCATTCCTTCGGTGTCCTTTCGCCTTCGCCCGGACGGACGGGTGGTCGCCGTACCGGCAACCTTGGTCAAACTTGTGGTGACCTATCAAGACCCGCTGACCGCCCCTCTCACCTATGCCGCAGGGTCGTATCAATTTACGAGCACGACGAAACGCCCCCAGCGCGTGTTAAAAGCGGCGACGCTGCAGTGGGTCGTGCTGGCCGGCCTCAAGCGTCACGGATTTCCGATGGATCATGGCGTCGTGAATTTGCCGGTCAGAAAGATGTCGGAGGGCGAACAATTCCAGGAAGCGATTCCCTTTCTCACGGAACAAAGTCAGGTTGTGCCGAATTCACTCGTGTGGTGGGGACCGGCCGATGTGCCCGGCCTGTTGGTCGCGGCCGCTGCCAGGGCCGCGAGTTTCCCTGACCTCAAGGATCGGATTGCCCTCTTGAACAGAGTGTTGTTGATCGATCCCAATCAGCCTGAGGCTCTCACCGTACTCTCGCGGGATCTCTACGGGTCCATTCTCAAGCAGGGGGCTGCCGCACACAACGTGCAGATCAAGGATCCTGCGCTCGCCCTGGCCATCAATGAACTGTATTGGAATACCTATGCGCAAACTACGCGGACGGAGTTGTCCCTCGGCATGGCCATGGGAGGATTTGCGCAGCCGACGGCGGCGGATTATTTGTACCGCATGATTCCGGCGATGGAAAGATTGGCGAAGGTCAGGCCGGAACAACTCGATAACCGGACTCACTTGGGGACGGCGTACCGGTGGAATAACGATCAACAGGCCGCGATCGCGACCCACGAGGCGTTGGTGAAGGATATTCCTAAGGAACGAGTGGCGGCCCGGGCTCAGGCACTGATCGAACTGGCCTGGTCACGGATCAACCAAGTCGCTTGGAATCGGCGGATGGAGGATCCCGAGATTCAGAAAGCCTATGACGATGCCCAGGAAGCCTACAAGACGGCAGACCTCCCGGTCGATCAATTCATGGCCGCATACACCATGGCCTACAGCATGCTATACATGCCGAATCGCGATAATAGAGGCATGTTGGAGCGTCTCACCGAGGCCAAGCAGGCGTACGATCAGATACCCAATGCGACCCCGGCAGGGTGGAACTATGTCCTGGCGGCAGAGCAACTGAGAGCCGTGTTGGACGCCGATCCGGCCTTTAAACCACTTCTGGCCGCCTCATCATAGCGGATACGCCGCAGGAAAATTGCGCATGCGAGTCGGGCCTCCGTCCTGTGAACAAGGTGGGGATCAGCACGCATCCTTGGATACTGACACCAGTGATAATGAGCATCACACCGCAATTCCCAACCGAGCAGACTGAAGACGGCGAATTCAACCGTCAAACGGACGCGTTCCGTGCATGGGTCACAGCCGACGGATCATCCGGCTACCCGGCCGCCAGGGACCGTTATCACTTGTATGTGTCGTGGGCTTGTCCTTGGGCACACCGCACGATCATTGTCCGGAAGCTCAAAAGCCTCGAGCAGGTGATCGGCCTCACTGCCGTCGATCCCCTACGTGACGAACGAGGATGGGCTTTTCGGGATGGCCCCGGCCATTCCCGGGACCCCGTGAACGGATTTCATTTTCTCAGCGAGGCTTACCGGGCGAGTGATCCGGGATATCGCGACCGGGTCACCGTGCCTGTGCTGTGGGATAAGATGACGGGCCGGATCGTCAGCAATTCCGACGACGACATCATTCGAATGTTCAACAGCGAGTTCGCTCAGTTTACTTCTGCGGGCATAGATCTCTGTCCGGACAGCCTTCGCGCCGAGATCGACCACTTGAATGAGATGATCTACGAGGACGTCAACAATGGAGTGTATCGTGCCGGCTTCGCGACCACCCAGCGTGCCTATGAGCAGGCTGCGCGTCGTCTATTTGGCACACTCGATAGGCTGGAGGACCGCCTGTCGGGACAACGGTATCTGCTTGGAGATCGGGTGGTGGAAACGGATGTCCGGTTGTTCGTGACACTCATTCGTTTCGACGCGGTCTATCACGGTCATTTCAAGTGCAATCTCCGCCGCATCGTGGATTACCCCAACCTCTTCGGTTACATGAAGGATCTGTATCAGTCCGACGGCATTGCGGACACGGTCAATTTCGATCACATCAAGCGGCATTACTACATGACGCATCATGACATCAATCCCACTCGCATCGTGCCGTTAGGGCCGGATCAGGATCTCCGCTCTCCTCACCATCGCGAACGAATCGCGCCCGGTTCACCCACGACATAGGAGTGTCCGTGCCATCCAACGAAACCTTCGGTTGATCAGACATGCAAGACATGGTATGGCATGAATGATTGCCCTCCTCGCCCTCGAACTCACAACATGACGAACCTGACCAATACACAAGTCATGCGCACGCCGATCGTATTGTGTCTGTTTAACAGGCCGGACACGACCGCCCGAGTTTTTTCGGAGATTGCGAAAGTCAAGCCGCAACAACTGTATGTCGTGGCCGACGGACCTCGCCCAGACCATCCCAATGATGTTGGGGACTGTGCCAAGACTCGAGCCATCATTGATCGCATCGACTGGGATTGCCAGGTCCACAGAAACTTCTCAGACAGTAATTTGGGCTGCACTCAACGTATGGCGACAGGAATCGAGTGGACCTTCACGCACGTGGAAGAAGCGATCATCCTCGAAGACGATTGTCTGCCTGATCCGACATTTTTCCGGTATTGCGGGGAACTGCTCGAACGATACCGGGATGACCCGCGTGTCATGCAGATTGCCGGATTCAACGTTCCGCAGGACCGACGCACACAGGCAGTTCAGCTATTACTTTTCCAAATTTGCAACGAATTGGGGATGGGCCACATGGAGAAGAGCCTGGCAGCATTATGATGTTGGAGTGGCTGCATGGCCGTCTGTCCGAAACACGACCTGGTTGCTCGACATTGTGGGGGATCGACGGGTCGCCGACTCCTGGGCGCACATCTTGGACCTCGCGCATTCCCACGTGCTGGGGACCTGGGACTACCAATGGCTATTCGCGTGCTGGCAACAGCGGGGATGGTCCATCCAGCCTGGCAGATCCATGATCACGAACATCGGGTTTGGTGGAGACGCCACCCACACCACTTCATCGTGCCATGACCCCAGAGCCGAGGTGCAGGCCGCACAGATGCTCTTCCCCCTGCGACATCCCGTCCCCCTTATGGAGAATCGGAAAGCAGATAGAGTCTATCTCCGACAGGTTGTTCTGCCGTCACTGTCTGACCCGAGCCCGAGAATATGGCTGCAGAAGAGATGGTGGGACTTAAGGAATGCCCATCCTTCTCTGAAAAGCTGGAACACGTTTTGGCAGAGACTTGCTCAGAAAAGCCTCGCCCTATTTGGACAACACAAGCGCCGCACCTTGCCCTAATCCCTTCCACAACCGCCGCGTCTCAGCGAGCCGACAAGACATCGCTTGGTGAAAGGGCATCTGCGCACCCGGCTTGGATGGGTGAGATAATGACTTGTCACCTTTGCGACAAGTTAGACTCCTGAACCAGGGATAGACCTAGTTCACCGCGAAGCTGAGGTGGGCTATGGTATGCGAATCCACCACAACGTGCATGAAGGAGCCGATCTGACATGTGGAGATACCCTTGGCCCATCAAAGTTTTCAAAACTGAGCAATGTTGACCAGACCGGTATCTGCCGAGAGACTTAGCATTTGGCTTGAGCCTCGATCCTCGATTAAATTGCGGTAGTGGATATCGTTGGGGCCCTCTCTGGCGGCGGTCGGCAGCCAAGCAAGATGGATCCAGGGCACACGAAGACCGAGAGTCATTGTGACCCACGCAAATGAGAAAGAGATTGGGGCACCCGATGGGGTACCCGGTCAAGCGTTTCTCAAGCGTTTCGCCAGGCTAGAGAGCGCATGCTCTCACATGGCGGCATTACAATACAGCTAGAGACAGTTTTATTGATGACTGCACCCTTCTGGCGCGAAAAAACCGTTTTGGTGGCAGGGGCGACAGGGTTCTTGGGAGGCTGGTTAGTGCGCCGCCTTCTGGAATATGGCGCGCACGTCGTCACCCTCGTCCGGTTGGACAAACCTGACTCACAGTTTTTCATGGACGCCTTGGACACGCGCGTGTCGGTCGAACGCGGCAGTGTTGCCGATGAGCGCGTGATTCAACGCATATTCGAGCGACACCCAATCGACTTCTTTTTTCATGCCGCGTACGGTGCGGATGTCAATCGCGTCCTCGAGGAGCCGTTGGAGTGTTTCAGATCCTCGGCCCTCAGTACCTGGCAGATTCTTGAGTTTCTCAGGAACAATCGCTCCCATTGCATATCCGTGATCAGTTCGACTGACAAGGTGTATGGCAGACAGCCAATGCCCTACCGAGAGGACATGCCCCTCAAGCCCTTGCATCCCTACGAAACCTCGAAGGCTGCTCAGGATTACGCCGCCCAATCCTATGGTAAGTTTTTCAACCTTCCCGTGGCTATCACACGTTGCGGGAACTATTTTGGTGGCCACGACTTCAATTTTACCCGCTTGATTCCGGGGGTGGTACGCAGCATCATGCGGGGCGAGGCTCCGGTCCTTCGTTCCAATGGACGGTTCACCCGCGATTTTCTCTACATTGAAGATGCAGTCGACGTACAGCTGCTGCTCGGCCAGTGCCTCTCGGAAAACCCGACACTGTACGGAGAGGCATTCAACTTTTCTTATGGTGAGCGCTTGGAAGTTCTCGATATCGTGCATCGGATCTGTCGACTGCTTGACGCGCCGTTTGAGCCTGTGGTGAATGCGAATGCAATCGCCGAGGTCCCACATATTGAATTGTCGTCTGAGAAGGCTAAGCGACTCTTGAATTGGAGGCCCTCGCACGGCTTCATGCAGGGTCTTCAACGCACAGTCCACTGGTATCGCGACTATTTTGCTCATAAAGAAGACTGCGTCAGCCAATCAGGCCGGTAGCACTTCCGCAGGCCGAACACGCTTTGGCGAGCGAGAATAAATCCGATCGGGGATCGCGTCATTAGGACAGTACGCTTGCGTCTGCGCTTGCAAGGAATGTGGAAGGAAAGACTATAGAGATCTGTTGTGCTTGCAGGCTCGTCCAATGCGGTATGAAAAATATATGGACATTGCCCGTGGATTCAGTATCCCTCGAATGACGCGTCACATCCATCCACATTAATCACCTTTTGCGGTACGACACACAGAGGTAACCATTGATAAAGGGAGTCGCCAAGTCGGTCCTTCAGGGAATGATTACAAGGGTACGCGTCCAGCTGGACTGGTGGGACCGCGAGATGCGGCGCGAGCATATGGAGCGTCGCGATTACGACCAGGACGACTTAATCCATCCTTGGCTCACTTATCAAACCGAGCGCGTGCTCGGCTTGGGAGAGGGCAAATGCCGCCCAAACTATACTTGGCCGGTGGTTCAAGCGGCTTACTTGGCGAAGGCACTGGGATACACGCGTATCTCGGTCATCGAATTCGGGGTCGCTGGCGGCAACGGGTTGCTCGCTCTTGAGCGGGCCACGGAAATCATCGAATCGCTCTTTGACGTCGCGATTGACGTCTATGGATTTGACAGTGGTCGTGGCCTGCCGAAGCCCGTAGACTACCGAGACTTGCCCCATTTTTGGAAAGAATCATTGTACAAGATGGACGAAAAGAGGCTTAAGAAGAGATTGCGTCGAAGTCATCTCGTAATCGGGCCAGTCGATGAAACTGTTCGGCAGTTCCTCAAATCCAAGCCAGCGCCCGTGGGATTTGTCTCCTTCGACTTGGATTACTACAGTTCGACCACACAGGCCTTCAAGCTACTGCTCGCAGAACACTCGCTCCTCATGCCGAGGATCCATTGTTATTTCGACGATATTATGGGGCTCACCCACTCGGAATTCACCGGCGAGCGGTTAGCCATTCGCGAGTTCAATGATACGCATGAGTTCAAGAAGATCACACCTATCCAAGGCCTCCACTATTCTTTGCCAGTACAGTACCGCCATGAACCATGGCCGGAACAGATGTTTCTCTGCCATTTGTTCGACCATCCGATGTACACCCACTACGACGGGATTCATAAAGAGCGGAACAGGACCCAACTCGATCTGCAAGATGACTGATCGGTTCGGATCGCACCGACTTCCTCGCAGCGCAGTTCGGCAAACACCTCAGCGCGTTTCATCGCGGTACAATCTGGCTTGAAACCGCGCCGGGAACGCGGAGGATACCATGAAGGTCAGCGTCATTATCCCTTATCTGAACGCGGCCGGCACCGTCGGTTGTACATTCGATGCGCTGGTCGCACAGTCGTGGCCCTCGGAGTGGGAAGTCATCATCGCCGACAATGGATCGACGGATGCTCTGGGGTCTATCGTGGCGCCATATAAAACCCAGATTCCCTTGCTGAAGATTATCGACGCATCTGCCAAGCGCGGCGCCGCCTATGCCAGAAATGTCGCCGCCAGAGCTTCGACTGGCGACCGCATGCTCTTTTGCGATGCGGATGACGTTCCGGGATGTGGCTGGGCGACCGCCATGGCCTTGGCGCTGAATAACCATCATTTCGTGGCTGCTCGAGCTATTCTTCTCAACAAGGGTGAAGTGGTGCACGAGGGGTCGGCAAACGAGGTGGTCCATCAATACCTCCATGCCGGCCATGTGAAGCCATGCGTCGAGTGGCCGGTCCCGGCAGATGCGCCCGGCAATGAGGTGGTTCGGATGCGGGCAATGCGAGTGCAGACCGAGTCCGGTGTCATTATGGATCGATTCGACATCCGAAGGCCGATCGAAATCGAGGTGGAATTTGGGGTTTTGAAATCTGGGCATGTCTTTGTGCCGGGGGTGGCTTTTTATAACGAAGAAGTCACTGTTATCTTTATTGTTCATGATCGTGATCCTGAATGGCAACGCAAACCACGCCCCGTCGGTGTTTATTGCTCCACGGTTCGGATCCCCGCGAATCTCCTTTCAGAGGGATTCATCACGCTGTCAGTCTCAATAGTAACCGAGAGTCCGTTTCGCGCGCATATGTATGCCCACCGAGTAATTGGCTTTGGCGTGGATGACAGTGGCATGGGAGACACGGCGCGAGGTGATTTCCACGGTCGATGGCCGGGTGCTGTACGGCCCCTGTTGGAGTGGAGGACCCGCTACAGGCTACATTGACTATGGGGTTGTGGCGTGTCCGTACCAGCTCTAACGGCCAAACGTACGGGCCACTGGCCCCCTGCCTGTTGCGGAGCAAGAACTGGGGTAGAATTCAACCATGTGCAACACCACGTGTTGAGGTTTGAATCTTTAGAGATTGTTCTGGGTTGAAAAATCACTTGCGATGTCGTGCGGCGCAAAAGGAGGGATGAAGTTGCAGCCTAACTCGGTGGATACGCATAGTGTGGCGGTCGTCGTGCCAGGATACCCCCGGGCGCAGTTTACTCCGGATGAAGAAATCTCATTCCGCCATCTGGAACATTTCCTGAGTCGATACGACAAGTTTCTTGTCGTGCCACAGAGTCTCAAGATTGAACGGCCTGGATTTCAGCTGCAGCGGTTTCCTGACTCGTACTTCGGCAGCGCCATCGCTAATAACAAGCTGATGTTAACGCCCACTTTTTATCGTGCCTTTCGCCACTATCAATACATTCTTATCTATCATCTTGACGCCCTAGTGTTTTCGGATCGCTTATTGGAATGGTGCACCATGGATTGGGATTATATTGGCGCACCCTGGTTGCAGAGCGCGGACAGTCCGTGGGTCGGTACCCCGCGTGTCGGAAATGGCGGATTTTCTCTGAGGAAGGTCGAGAGTTTTCGGCGAGTGTTATCGTCGGACAAGTATTGGATCGATCCTGAGCTTTACTGGCAGAGCCTCACGTCGGGCAAGGCATGGTACGCGCGCGGCGTCCATCTCCCCCAAAAGTGGTTCAAACATATTAAACAGTTCAATAGTGTACAGCGAGAAGTGGAGCTATGGCCTCTGCGTCCGGACGGAACTAAAAATGAAGACCATTTCTGGTCGGACCGGGCGGTTCACTATGATGCTCAGTTTAAGGTGGCACCGTTCGAGATAGGATTGCGTTTCGCTTTTGAAGTCGTGCCTCGGCAGTGCTTTGAGCTCAATCAACACACTCTGCCATTTGGTTGCCACGCCTGGCCGCGGTATGACCGCTCTTTTTGGGAACCCTACCTGCTACAAAACCATTCTTGAAGCTTCAATCGAAACACAAGTGAGGAACGGCGGAGTCGCCTCCAGTCGGCTTTCCATAGCGAGAGTCTTTCTTTCTCGCGGCCACGAAGGTCCTACTGCCAGCCTAGGGGCTTGTCCAGGAGACGATCGCCTGCTGTCCAATATTTACAGCGCGGCGGATGTATTCGTGATCCCATCGTGGCAGGATAACCTTCCGAACACCGTACTGGAATCGATGGCCTGCAGCACCCCCGTTGTCGGTTTCGAGGTCGGCGGTATTCCGGACATGGTCCAGCATGGAAAAACAGGCCTGCTGGCAAGACCGCATGACACACAGGAGCTCGAAAACGCCATCATCGAGCTGTTGAAAAATCCCCAGCGGCGGTCCCTTCTCAGCGCCAATTGCCGCCGGGTCGCCGTTCATCGCTATTCGCTCGCACGGCAAGCCATCAGCTACTACCAACTTTACAAACAGTTGCTAAAAAGATCCGCCTAGCCCGCATTTTACAGAACGGATCTACCCCAACCGTCGCCACACCGCTGTACAGATCTCCGTCGTTCGGCGTTCGTCCCATCACGACGTCGATCGCCACACCTCATTCGTTAACCGAGTGTCATTCCAGGAATCTGTTGATTTGTCGATCGGCTGAATTTAACAGATCATCAGATCAGCAGATGCCTTTTTTTACGCTTCTTCCGTCTTGTCATTTGCTCGTCGGCCGCCCACAATGCCCGAACTAGCAGGCTGTTGAAAAACTATTTCGCACCCACTCGGTAGGGAAGGTGGAACTGGCCGTGGTGCCTATTGAGGTGCCCACAGGGTGTTCAAAAAGACCGTCCAGCGAGGCCGCAGCGAGGTCCGCGACGCGAAGAATAATGAGCGTCACGTTTGCGGACGCCGGCGAGGCGGTGAGCCGGCAGTGTCTTGGGGGCGAATCGTCATCATTGTTACCCGCCCGCCCCGAGCCTGCCGAGACAGGCTCTTTACCCGTGGCCGTACATTGAGCCTCTGAGCGATGCGAGAACGATGCTGGCGGGTCTTTTTCAACACCCTGCTGGTAGGAGGAGGTCAGCCATGCTCAAGACACAGGGCTATGCGACGCGATCATCACGGGCATCTTTGAAGCCATTCACGTTTCTTCGCCGGGACATCGGCGCCCACGATGTGCTCATTACGATTCGCTATTGCGGTATTTGCCATTCCGATCTGCATCAGGCTCGGGATGAATGGGGCGGCGCCATGTTTCCGATGGTTCCCGGCCACGAGATCGTCGGCACTGTCGCGCAAATGGGGCCGGCCGTCAGAAAATTTCGCACCGGCGAGACCGTCGGAGTCGGCTGCATTGTCGATACATGCAGGACCTGCGAATCGTGTCGCAAAGGATTGGAGCAGTATTGTGAAGGCCACATCGCTTTTACCTATAACAGCACGGAGAAGGATGGCCGTACTCCTACCTTCGGCGGTTATTCGAACCAAATCGTCGTGGACCAGAAGTACGTGCTGCATATCCCCGGCGGGATCGCTCCTGAACGTGCGGCGCCGCTATTGTGCGCCGGCATCACGACCTACTCGCCCCTTCGACAGTGGCGTATCGGCCGGCAGGATAGGCTCGGCGTGGTGGGACTCGGCGGGCTCGGTCATATGGCGGTCAAGATCGGCGCCGCCCTCGGGGCGGAAGTGACGGTCTTCAGCAGGATGGGTCAAAAGAAAACGGACGCGAAACGCTTAGGCGCCTCCGGTTTCGCAGTAACATCGGACAAGACCACGTTCACAAGTCTCGCCCGGCGCTTTGACGCCATCATTGATACGGTGTCGGCGACTCACGATTACAACGCGCACCTGGAACTGCTAAAAACCGACGGGACGTACATCCTGGTGGGCGCGCCAGGCAAACCGCTGTCCGTTGGCGCGTTTTCCTTGTTGGCGAGACGACGACGCCTGGTCGGCTCTCAAATCGGCGGCATCAAGGAAACGCAGGAGATGCTCAACTTCTGCGCCAAGCATCGATGTGCGGCGGACGTCGAAGTCATTCCCATCCATCAGGTGAACGACGCCTACGAGCGCATGCTGCAGGGCGATGTCCGCTATCGATTTGTCATCGATATGAGCAGCCTGAAATAGTCGACTACGTCTCATGCGGTTCTCCCAGATCAGTCCAGCCACGACTGAACCAATCCGGAAGGGACTGCGCTTGCCGACCGAGCCCTGTGGATCCGACTGCACTCCTGGAACGGGGCTTCCGCGGATCTGTCCACGTTCCATGATTCCGGTTCTCTGATCCGATCCCCTCGTATGACGTGCAAAACTTACCGAACAACTGGACAAGCGATGCCGTAGCGGTACACTTGGACAATCATTCACCGGCGTGGTTCTCTCCCAGTAAACTTTCGCTCGGGTGTGCCGATAGAGAAATCGATTGCAGACATGGCTATCACGACCCTGTGGAGAGAGCTCACAGAAGACCGACCAGCGCTCGAGGGTAGCCGCAATAGACATCCTGTGGGTATTTTTGATATGTTTCCGATCCCAATGGGAGCAATAGTTTCACCGCTTCTCTCCCGCCTGGGAAGAATCCTGAATATATGGCGTATGGCGACCGGCATGGTTGTATCCTGCCTCGCGTTCGTGCTCGCCCCGACCTCCGGTGCGGCCTATTCATCCGTCGAACTCTACCGCCAGGCCAAAGCAGCCACCGTGCTCATTGTCGGCATTGACGATGACACCCAAGCATTGTCGTTCGGCAGCGGCGTCTTTATCTCGAAGGACGGGCTTGTCCTGACGAACGCCCACGTGATTAAGGATGCCACGCGGCTCTTCGTGTACAGCCAGAATCAGCACGTCGATGTCACGCCCGAGATCCTCGCGATCGAACCGGATTGGGACCTCGCCGCCTTGCGGGTGAAAACAGGGCATCCGGTCCCCTATCTCCCGATTGTGAAAGCACCGGCCGAGGAAGGAGCTCCGGCGATCGCCGTCGGTTACCCTCGGTTGCCGGATGTCCTCCGTATGGGCTTGACGATTCATCCCACTGTCTTTCCCGTCACCGTGACCGGAGAAACCATGGGGCGCTCGCGGACGACGGGACAACCGATATCATTCGCGCAGATCACGGGGTTCATGAATGCGGGCAGCAGCGGAGGACCGCTCGTGCTCTCCGAGACAGGCGAGATTGGCGGCCTGGTGGTCCACTCCGTCCCCTATCTGGAGCGCACCAAGAACCCACAGGGTGAGGTCATTGGAACGGTCATGTTGAGGGCTGGACTGAGTTATTGTGTCCCTGCCAGCCTCTTACGGGCATGGCTGGAGAAGTCGCACCTCGCGTTCGGCGAGGGCCCGATGCCCGCGCCTATTCAGGCTAAACACACCAAGGGCGAGCAGGCCGCCACCTTTGCGGCAACCGCCCATCTGTTGCACGCGATGGCGGCCGTCCTGCATGGCGATGCGGATCTCTTGAGCCTCTCTGTTCACCACTATGAGTCCGCGCTGCACCTGGAGCCGGAACGTTCGGATGTCTTGCGTGATCTGGCACTCGCCCTGGTCGCCCGAAACCAATTGGAACGCGCCCGAGTGATTTACGAAAAGGCCTTGGTACTGGCGCCGAACGATCCGGCGCTCCTGACGGATGCCGCTGACCTTAGGCGTCGCATGGAGAAGCCCGACTCTGCGATCAGTTTATACCGGGCAGCCGTGCAACAGGATGCCTGTTTCGCCCGCGCCTCGCTCGGTTTAGGAATGGTGCTGAAGCAGCAAGGTCGTCTGGAGGAATCGGCCGAGTCGCTTGGACAACTGGCCCAATGCCCGCCGACATCCTCGTTCGCGACCTACCAGATCGGAGTGGAGTTGGAACAGCACGGCTTTCGTTCAGCCGCGTTGGCGGTGTGGAACAATTTCCTCCGGCGCGTCGAACGCGTCCCTTCGCACGAGCAGCCGATTCTGACAAAAATTCGCCAACACGCCTCTCAACTGCGGACGTCGCTCGAATTGCCAGATCCCCGCTCGCCCCTCGCGACCCTTCCCCAGACTATTTCAACGCAATAGACTCCCTCCGCGTTCCTCCGCATCGACGATCGAAGCCCCGGAATAGCACCCTCCCTTACCACCCGAGCTGCCACTGATGACCGTATAGTTCTACGAGGGCATCGGCCTCACGGGGCCCCCACGACGCCGCCGAGTACAAGTAAAGGGGGTGGTTGCTGGTCAGGAGCGGGTCATAGAGTCGCCACGCCGTCTCAGTAAAATCCGCGCTCACGAAAAGCGTCTGGTCCCCGATCATCACATCGCGCAGAAGCGTCTCATAGGCTTCCGGGAGTTGACCGAAGGCCGTCTCATAGTCGAACTGCAAGGCATGGTTGGCAAGACGGAATGGCCGGCCGGGACTCTTGACCGAAAAACACAGGGAGAATCCTTCGCTCGGCTGCAACGTGATCAACAGTTTGTTGTGGCCGATACTGCCCGGATCGAGGGAGGGGAACACCTGGGTCGGCGCCTCACGAAACATCACGGCAATCTGGGTGAGTTTCCGCGGGAGGCGTTTGCCCGTTCGCAGATAAAAGGGCACCCCTTTCCAGCGCCAGTTGTTGATGTCCACTTTCAACGCCGCATACGTATCGGTCGAGGAGTCGCTCGGAACTCCCGGCTCCTCACGGTAGCCCTTGATGGAATGTCCGGCGATCTGCCAGGCGGTATACTGGCCATAGACCACGTCCCGAGGCGCGATCGGCGCGACGGAATGCAATACTTTTAGTTTTTCGGCCTGGATCGCGCCGGCTTCAAACGAGGCGGGAACCTCCATCGCTACGACCGTCATCAGTTGAGTCAAGTGATTCTGCACCATATCGCGAAACGCGCCGGCCTGTTGATAGTAGGCGCCGCGATGCTCCACCCCCAGGTCCTCCGCTACCGTAATCTGGACGCTCTCCACACTGTTGCGGTTCCAAAGCGATTCAAAAATCGGGTTGGCAAATCTGAACGCCAGGAGATTCTGTACCGTCTCCTTTCCCAGATAATGATCGATCCGATAAATTTGCGTCTCATCGAGATAGCGATGAAGGGTTCCATTGAGGGTGCGAGCCGACGGATAGTCATGCCCGAATGGCTTTTCCACTACGACGCGGATCCAACCTGGACCTTTGAGCAGACCGGCCTGATCCAGTCGTTCGATCGCAACAGGCACGGCCGCTGGCGGCAATGCGAGATAGAAGACACGATTCCCCGGCATCCCGTGCGTTTTTTCCACATTGCGGAGGTATCCGGCCAATGCCTCATAATCCGGAGGGGTCCCCTCATGGAGCGTATGATAAAAGAGACAGGATTCGGACCAGGCGTACAGATCCTTCTCGTTGCGCCAACCCGCCTTCTGCAGTCCTTCATAGGCCCACAGGCGAAAACCATCCTCGCCCATCTCCGGCAGCGCCGCGCCGACGATCAAGGTATTGCTCTTCTCCCCCTGATCCCGCAGATGATAGAGCGCGGGCAGCAGCTTGCGTCTGGTGAGGTCGCCGGTGGCGCCCAGGATCACGAACACATGTGGTTCTACCGACTGGTCGCGCATGTCATCTGTCCCTTACCGCTGTATGGAGAGGCTTCCTGCAAGGGTTTGTTAAGGGTTTATTAATCGGATTCGATCTCGCTAGAGCTACATCTGATCCGGAAAAGGAATCTGATCTCATTGGTTCACTTCGCGGGTCCTCGGCAGCCCAGAACGCTACGAGTTGGCGCTCCTCATCCGTCGCGCCATGCGCCCCATCCCCCTGTGGGACCCTTCCGTTCCGCGCGGTGGGGCACCCCGTCCACCATGCCACCCGCGGACATCGCCTGGCACCTCAAGAATATTTTCGGATTGGGGCGAAGTGTCATTCTGCTAGGCTACTTGCCGGAAATGTTGGTGTCAACGTAAGAGAGGAGAGAAGGACTCGCTGCGGGAGGATTCAGGAAATGCCCGGCTTGCCCTTCCATGAAGACCGACAAGTCTCTGACAAGCCCGTCCCATCACTTTGTTCGTGATTGTTGAAAGATATCTTGATGCCCGATCGATCATCCGATATATCTCAACAACAGTCTATGCTGTTGAAAACAAGACGCCTCGCCCAACGTCCACTATGATTCGGACCCTTGCCGTATTGACCTTATTTATCCTGCCCGGTTGCTCCGTTGTCATGGCGCTCAGCGGCAAGCCAGAACCTCGTTTCGAGCAGTTACAGGTCGGCATGTCTCGGGAGGGGGTCGAAAATATTCTCGGGTCACCGGCCGAAACTGTTCCAACCAAGGACGGGAATCAAACTGCCATATACATCTATGAGAGAGGGAATGAGCGGAGCATTGTCAGAGCCGTGATCCATCTTTTTATGGATATCATCACGTTCGGATTCTGGGAGATTCCCGCGACCGCGGCCGAAGGGAGTCAAGGCGAGGAACGGCGCTTCCCCATCGTCTATGCCCCAGATGGAACGGTGCTCCTATTGAACGAATATGGAAACTTGTCTTGACGTACCCGCATATCGCCATCGGATGACCGGCTAACAGTAGTCCTCTTTATTTACTAATGTCTTACATATGTTATATTGACTTACTTTCTATGCAAATGTAAGCTAATGCTTTCTTGATGGAAAGGTTTCTATAAACGCAGCTTATGTCACAATCAAGGGACAACTCGTCATTCCGGCACGGATCCGCCGTAAGCTGGGCATTAAGCCTGGTATGAAGGTGTGTTTTGTGGAACGGGGCAACGACATCCTGTTTCAGCCGATTACGAAGCAATATATCCGCAGCATGTCCGGCATGCTCAAGAGCGCCACCTCCGTGACCGAAGAACTGCTGGATGAGCGAAAGAGAGATCGGAAACGTGAGGAGGGAAGATTGAGAAGCGCAGTGCTCGATAGCTATGCGGTTCTCGCCTTCTTATTTGGAGAAGCAGGCCATGAAACAATTGGAACTCTCTTTGAGAGAGCCGCCGCGTCCGATAAGCCATTGTTCATTGCTGCTCCAAACTGGGCCGAAGATTCGTTACATGATTGAGCGAAAGGTCGGAGCAGCCCAATGGCGAGAGTCCGATGCAAGGCTCCTGGGATCTACCAATAGAGATCGTGTCCGGTCGACCAAGAACTTGCAGAGATGGCTGGTGAGATCAAGGCAACCAAGAAAATGTCGCTAGCAGACTGCTTTGCTGCAGCCCTCGCCAGGCAGAGAAAAGCTGAGGTCTACACAAAAGATCCGGAATTCCGAGCAGTAGAGTCGGAACTTAGAATTGTATGGCTCTGAGATCAACGTCCTCCGCTTGCCTTCCCTTCATGCTGATGGCAAGACTCTTTGATACCACCGATACACGTTGAGGTATTCAAAGAAGGTGCAGGCCTCCGATAGACCACTTCTTTTGAAGGTCGGCCTGGTTACTTGCTGAGCGAATAGTGAACGCCTTTTTTCGTTCGAGACAATCGCAAACCGATCAATCGGACTAACCGCAGATAGTAAGACGTCATTGAATCGTAGAAGGCCAGAGTAGATCGGAGTTGAATGCTCGACCTCGTAGAGGGCCTTAATCCGACTAGAGCCCTTCTCAAACCAAATCACGTCGATCTGGCTGAGGCAAACCTGAAGACCCTGATACGGATTGGGAAGCGATACGAGCATCTCAAATTTTGACGACAAGGACCAATCCAGCCCTTCACGATCGTTCATTGGAATCCATACTTGACAGTCCTTCTTATGCACCGATGGATCCGAGAATCGTTTGTATCTGACCATGAGTTAAGAAGATGTCGGCTTCTCCCTGCCTCGATTCTATACGTCTTCGTATTTCATCAAAACCCCAATAACCATCAACGCTGAATCGGCCTGCCTGTGCCACATAAAACTCTGCTCCATCGCCTCTCACATACACCTGTACTTTAAACTGACCATCATCCGCCGGATGAACGGTCTGGAAAACATCCTCGAATTCCTCAAAGGGTAATAGAAGAGGTTTGTCCTGATTGTCCCAAAGAAGAATATGAATGAATCATGACCTTCGAGAAGTTGGAGATCCTTTTCCCGAAGTCCATAGAAACATCGGACACCGGAATGAAGTTTCGAGTACCGAACGTAAAATCGAACAGAATCGTCTCGTGTCGAGAACAGAGATTGGCCTTCTCCAATCTTCCTCAGAGGTCCGACTAATTCCGTTAGCGTCCGCAGAAATATATTCTTTGTTTCAGAGCTCATTCGATCGCTTTAGACCTATTGCGAACTACAATTGCTAGTCGCGCCAACGAAAATCCAGGAAAGTTGCAACTCAATTGAATCCCGGATTGTTTCCTCCAGGCTTCCCGTAGCAACTATCTCTTAGCACACACATTCCTTGTTTCAAAGACAGTCTGGCTCATCCTCATCTACACGCTCCCAGTGAGGGATGGTGCCCCTGCGTCGCGAATTGCACGCAGATCTGGACCAGCACTTGCCACCCAAACACCGCGTTGACACTCGATCTCACTCTCAAGTCTCGGATGGAGCGGCTGCGCGGCGAGGTCGCGACATGGCGATCATCGTCCCTACGAACCGCAAATCCCGCGACGCGCTGCGACGGCATTGCGACGCTTCGGCGCGGCCTTATAGGAGCACGCGGTCAACATGCGAGTACAGTAACCGTCGCTCTACAACGCATCATGGCGTGACCGAACCCCGCGCGCCGTTCGTCAGCCGAGACGCCCCATCTTCGCCAGCTCTTCAAAATAATGGACAAAGGCCTTCATGCCACCGGAGGCCTGACCCCAATCGAAGTATTCGTTGGGCGCATGATAGCCATGCTCGGGCAGACTCAGCCCTAGAAACAAAATCGGAACCTTCCAAGCCCGTTGCATGCTGACCACAGCGCCGATCGATCCTCCTTCGCGGATCAGCGCCGGCTCTTTCCCGAATCCTGCCTTCACAGCCCTCTTCACCGCTGCGACATAGGGCCCGTTAAAGATGCCTTTGAAGGGCTCGAGCCTGCCTTCGCGCTCGACCTTGACACGGGGATTACACTGGGCGACAAAACGCTTGAGCAGCTGAAACGCCTTATCCGGAGTCTGATTCGGCACAAGCCGCATGCTCACCTTTAATTCGCCGTGGGCCGGCACGACCGTTTTGACCCCGGGGCCATGATAGCCTCCGAGGAGACCGTGCACTTCAAACGTCGGCAAGGCCCAGATGCGCTGGAGAATCTCAGCGGGATCTTTCGTTCGCAAGGATTGGAATCCGTACGCCGTCATGAATCGCCCGACGTGAAATCCCGACGCGAGAAAGCTCTTGATCTCGTCCTTCGTCGGCTTGACCACGTCGTCGTAGAATCCCGGGATCTTGACGCGTCCCGTTTCGGCATCGACACACCGATGGACCAGTTCGGCAAGTTCCGTCAGGGGATTACGCGCCGCTCCTCCCGTGAGTCCGGAATGCGCATCCTTTTCCCCGGTCCGCAGGGTCAGCCGGGCCCCAAGCAGTCCGCGAAGCCCATACGGCAAGGCCGGCCGGTGTTTCGAAATCCAGATCGTGTCCGACACGACGACGGAGTCCGAACGAGGGATTCTTGTGCGATCCTTGAGTGCGGCCGCAAAACTGGGGCTCCCGTTTTCTTCCTCCAGTTCCCAGAGGAAACGAATATTGAGCGGTATTCCTTGCTCCATGGCATATCGCGCGGCGAAGAGGGTGGTCAGCGCCGGACCCTTGTCGTCGGTGGCTCCGCGCCCGTGATAGAGACCGTTCTCCTTCCGAAATGCGAACGGCGCCTGGCGCCATTCCGGCTCCTGCGCCGGCTGCACGTCCATGTGGTTATAGATAGTCACCGTGGGATAGGCAGGATTCGTTGCCCAACCGCCCGACACGATCGGATATGCCGCTGTCTCCACGACGTGAGCTTCCGCTCCGGCATCACGAAGGTAGTCAGCGGCTAGTTGCGCCATCCGCCTGATGTCGGCGGCGTACGCGGGATCCATGCTGATGGATGGGATCTCCACCGCCTGGCCCAACATCTCTTCAAAACGGGGGCGTACGTCTTGAACGTACGCGTTCAATTCCCGATTGTCCTTCGCCATATCTTCTCCTCTTGCCGGTTCGAGTAGAATTCGAGAATTCCCGCTCTCGATTCAGGCACCAATTCAGCACTCAGAACTCAGCACTCAGCACTCGGCATACTTCCAAGTCCGCGATTATAGCCGCCCGACCGTAGGAGCGAAAGATGACCAATGAAGCCATGAGCTACGTATCGTGATAACATATGTTCGTGTTCGCGACATTCCACACCATCTGTATCGCGACCGGCCTTCAACTCGCGCTCATGCTATTACTGATCACCGCGCATGCCGAAGAAACGGTCACCGTTCAAGACATTCTTGGAGCTCCGACGGTTTACCATCTAAGGCAGACGAGGCTGCAGGGAACCGTGCGGAATGTACAGGCGCTCGATCCCTATGAGACTCCGTCCGGCAGCCGGTGCTATGGCGGCTATCTCTTCCTCTTGGACGACGACACGGCCGTGATTTCTGTGGCCGTGACCGGCTTCTGCGGGATTCCTTTAGTCAAGGATCCGGATGTCGAGGATGGCCAGCGCGTCATCGTCGATGCCACGATTCAAGCGCCCAGCCACGGTGGATATGCCTTGAGTCTGAAGGGCCTCAAGATCACGACGGAAGAGGAAGGGGTCGTCCAGGCCATCGCGAACCGCATCACACCGCTTCCGGAATGATCGGCACGTGCACGATGCGTGATAACAAACAACCTGTTCCCCGCCTGGTATTTCCTCCCGATACGCGGGTCGGCTGGATCGGCACAGGTGTGATGGGCCTCCCGATGTGCCAGCATGTTCAACAGGCCAGATACCGCGTGACCGTCTACACACGAACCCGCTCCAAAGCCGCTTCGATTCTCGCCAAGGGCGCCACCTGGGCCGATTCACCGCAAGCCGTAGCCGAACAAACCGATGTCGTCTTCACGATGGTGGGCTTTCCTCGGGATGTGCGAGCGGTCTATTTTAGCGAACACGGTCTCTTGGCCGGCACCCGGCCGGGCATGATCACCATCGACATGACGACAACGGAACCCTCGCTCGCACGGGAACTGTCCATTCGGGCCAAAGAACAGGGCGTCTACGCTATCGATGCGCCGGTTTCCGGCGGTGACGTGGGAGCGAGGAATGCCGCGCTTTCGATCATGATGGGAGGCGACACCGTCGCCGTGCAAGCGATCATGCCGCTCATGGAACGCCTGGGCAAGACCATCGTGCACCAGGGTGGACCAGGCACCGGCCAACATGCGAAGCTGTGCAACCAGATCGTCATTGCCGGCACGATGGTCGGGGTCTGCGAAGCGTTGCTCTACGGACATCGAGCCGGTCTCGAAATGGATCGTGTACTCGACTCCATTCGTGGCGGTGCGGCCGGGTGTTGGACGCTCGATCATCTCGTGCCCAAAATTTTGAAAAGGGATTTTACTCCCGGCTTCTTCGTCGAGCATTTCCTGAAGGATATGGGCATCGCACTGGAGGAATCCCGGCGCATGGGGCTCATGCTGCCCGGTCTGACGCTGGTCCGTCAACTCTATGAGACAGTGCAAGAATTAGGGCATGGCCGTTCCGGGACCCATGCATTGATGCTCGCAGTGGAACATCTGTCGAAAGTCGAGAACGGATCGACGCCATCGACCGAATGATTCGATCGCCGCGGTCTCACAGACCTAGGGTCCTATCGTCTGTCCTGCTCTTCATGGCCATCACCCTCTCGGCATGCGCAGGAAGCCATGGGTTCGATCGGCAAGCCCTCGAAGAATCCTTCCAACAGGACCCAGATGTGGTCACGGATCGCGATATCGCGTCGGTGCTGGACCTGCAACCGCAGTTACCGTCGCCCTTTCGCCTGGCGGTATACTTCAAGACCCGCGTGGTCCCGTTTCGCGCGACTATACACAAGCCGAACTGGCTCGCCTCCGACAAAGAGCTCATCATCAAGAAGTTGCAACCGGTTGTCGATGAACGGATCGCGAAGGACGTGTTCGTGCTTGCCGAATCGACCGTGCAGGGAACGCTGGCGCGCGACATCAGGCTGGCGGCCGCCCGCTATAATGCCGATGTCGTTCTGATCGTCGACAGTGCCGCAGCCATCGACCGGTACAATAACGGCCACGCCGCATGGTATGCCACGGGACTGGGCGCCTATCTCGCCCCCGGCACTCAGAGTGATGCGTTGTTTATGATTGAAGGAACCCTGTGGGACGTACGCACCGGCTACCTCTACGGCACTCAATCTGCCGAGGGAACTGCGCAGTCCGTTGGGCCGGCCGCCTCACTCGACGACAAACAGGTGGTCGCGCGCGCCAAGGAAGCCGCCGTGGAGTCTTTCGGCGGGCACACAGCAGATTTGTTACGTCTGATGAAGCAGAAGTTCCAACCTACACGATGACCGTCTGGAAATCCGCCCGAACGCAACGTCACGGGGAACTGCGCCGGCGACGGTCTATCACCAAACCCTTCTCACCGCCTGCTCGCCGTCACTGAATTTCTCACTCGGTCCGAAGCCGGTATCCGACTCCCAGTTCCGTCAGCAGATAGCGGGGCCGAGCGGGGTCCGCCTCGACCTTGTGCCGAAGCTGCCGCATGTACACGCGAAGATATTGCGATTCGTCCACGTGCAACGGTCCCCACACCTCCTTGAGCAATTGGCGGTGCGTCATGACCATGCCGGCATGTTTCACCAGCGCCGCGAGCAGTTTGTATTCGATCGGCGTCAGATGGATTTCCTTTTCTCCGACATAGACGTGACGGCGAATGAGATCCATTTTGAGATCACCAGTCGAGAAAATGGCCGCCCCATCTGATTCCGCTTGCGGCAAGGCCGCATGGCGGAGCGCGGTGCGAAGTCGAGCCAGCAGTTCCTCCACCCCGAAGGGCTTGGTAATATAATCGTCCGCTCCCGAATCCAATGCCGTGACTTTGACCTGCTCATGGCCCCGCGCCGACAGAATGATAATCGGCATGCACGCCCATTCACGAAGCTTCTTGATGATGTCGAGGCCGTCCATATCAGGGAGACCCAGGTCGAGGAGAATCAGATCCGGGTTTCTCGCCTGCGCTTGCGCAAGGCCCTCCTGACCCGTATCCGCTTCAAACAGGCGGTAGCCCTGATTGGGCAGCGTGGTGCGTAAGAAGCGCCGGATCTCCGGCTCATCTTCAATCAGCAGAATGGTGCTCTCATTGCCCATGTTGATTCATTCGTAGCGTATTATTGATGCTTCAGGAGGACGAGGACGACGGCGCTTCGCTCTCAGGAAGAACCGCGGGCTGCTCTTTTTCAAGCGCGAGGGTAAATCGAAACGCGGCGCCACCTCCCGGGAGATTCTCCGCCCAGATTCGTCCGCCGTGCGATTCGATGATGCCGCGGCAGATGGTCAATCCTAAGCCCACCCCGCCCTCACGCTGGGGATGGAGACGATAGAACTTATCGAAGATCTTCGTTTCTTCCCCGGACGGAATACCTGGCCCGCGATCAGACACTTCGGCCACGAGCACATCCCCCTTCACGCTCGCGGTGACTTCGATGGGGCTTTGCGGCGGCGTATATTTCGCGGCATTCTCAAGAAAGTTGACGAACACTTGTTCGATCAGCACACCATCGACCAGCACGAGCGGAAGATCGGGGGGAATGTCGTCTTGACCGTTCGCTGTCTCAACCTTGATTCGACCCGGGCCAACGCCGCTCCGACGACTTCATCAAGTCCATACCAGTCCTTACGTAGATGCATCGCACCGGCTTCCAGCCTCGTCATATCGAGTAGATTACTCAGCAGGCGATCCAGACGACCGGCCTCATCGTTAATGGATTTGATCAACTCACGTTGACCGGCCGACCCCATCGGCTCTGTGGCCTTCATGAGCGTGCTCGCTGCCCCGGTAATCGTCGCAAGTGGCGTGCGAAGGTCATGGGACACGGAACTGAGCACCGCGTTTCTCATGCGTTCCGTTTCTGTCTCCACGTGTGCTTCCTGCGTTTCCTCCGCTAACCGCGCGCGCTCAAGCGCCAGCGCCATCTGGTTTGTAAACGTCTCCAGCAGATGCAATTGCCCGGGGTCGAGAAAGACGTCGGCGCGGGACGACTTCACTCCTAAGACACCGACCGGGCCCCGCGACCCCAGCAATGGCAGATAGACCGAGTCCGATCCGGGCAACGTATTTGTGCCGTGTCCGGCCGGTTCCTTGTGGTCGAAGACCCATTGTGAAATACCCGCTTCCTTAGGGTCCAGGTCGAACTGGAGCGCATCACCGCGATGAAGGTGCACGCGTCTGTTTCGATCCGGCAAGAACACGGCGACCTGGCAATCGAAGACATCGTGAATATGCCGGGAGGCGACCGATGCGAGTTTATTCAGCCCGCGCTGTGTTGCCAGCTCGCGACTCATGGCATATAGGGCGGCGGTCCGTTGCTCGCGAATCGTGGCGGCTTCCGCCTGCTGCCTCGTGTGCGTGGCTAACCGGCTGATCAGCAGGGCCACGACGAGCATCACGATAAACGTCAATACATACTGCACGTCCGAGACTGCGAAGGAGTAGTAAGGCGGAATAAAGAAGAAGTCGAAGGTGGCCACGCTCAGCACCGATGCCAGCACGGATGGACCGCGTCCCCATCGGGTCGCGACGACCGTCACGCCAAACAGATAGACCATGATGAGATTGGCCTGGCCGAAATAGGGCGACATGAGCCAGTTCAGGCCGGTACAAATCAGCACCACGGCCGACGCGTAGCCGTAATAGCGCCGTGCGCTGGTTCGCTGCAGCAGCGGTCTGATCATGGGCCTGCCCGGGCCGCCTTCTCCGGTGATGACATAGATATCCATATCACCGCTGCCTCTGACGAGATCATCGACGACGGACCCGAAAATCCATTCCTTCCATCGTGACCGGAGCGGCTTCCCCACGAGGATCTTTGTGACATTCCGGCTACGGGCGTAGGTGAGCAATTGCCGGCTGACATCGTCACCGGTCAGGGTGACCGTCTCGGCACCCATGCGTTCCGCCACCCGGAGCGTTTCGATCCCGGCGCTCCGCTCGGCGTCGGGCAGGCGCAGATGCTTGGAAGTCTGCACATATACCGCAATCCACTTCGCGTGCAGGCCGGAAGACATTTTTCTGGCCGCCCGGACCAGCATCGGCCCGCGCGGCTTCAGATTCACGCAGACCATAATGGTTTCAGCGGCGGGCCAGGTCGCAACGACCGAGTGATCCCGGCGGTACACTTCCATCTGCTGGTCGACCCGCTCGGCGGTCCGGCGCAGCGCCATTTCCCGCAATGCAATGAGATTGCCCTTACGAAAGAAATGTTTGAGCGCATGCTGCGCCTGTTCCGGCATATAAACCTTGCCTTCTTTCAGTCTCTGCAGAAGATCGTCCGGCGGGAGGTCGACGAGTTCCACATCGTCTGCCTGTTCCAGAACCGAATCAGGGATGGTCTCGCTGACCCGTACACCGGTAATCTGCGTCACAGCATCATTCAGACCCTCGATATGTTGCACGTTCACGGTCGTGTACACGTGGATTCCGGCCTGCAGGAGTTCCATAACGTCCTGCCACCGCTTGGGATGCCTGGAGCCCGGCGCATTGGTGTGGGCCAATTCGTCCATCAGGATGATCTGCGGACGACGGGCCAGCGCCGCGTCCAGATCAAAATCGCGAAGCGTCGTTCCGCGATAATCGACGGACCGATAAGGCAGAGCGGGAAGCCCCTCCACGAGGGCCTCCGTTTCAGTCCGGCCATGGGTCTCGACCCAGCCGATCACGACGTCGATTCCATCACGACGCTGCTCATGGGCGGCCTCGAGCATGGCGAAGGTTTTTCCGACGCCTGCGGTCGCGCCGAAAAATATCTTCAGTTTGCCCCGCCCTTGACGGGCTTCTTCCTCCCGAACGCGGTTCAATAATTCGTCTGGGTCCGGGCGTGCTAAATCCATCTCTCTCCAGATAAGGGGAGGCGCTGGCGCATCAAATCGAGACGATTCTAGGGAAGAATCAAAAGCGCGTCAACGGAGGACAGCGCATAGGCCCATCGCGTTTTTATGCCGTCTTTACATGATCACCCTTCCTCTTCACCCGGTTTTTACTTTGCATCTGTTATCGTCTTTGCAGAATCACCACGGGGAGGGAACCATGAACTCGATAGACGTGCTCACGGTCCTGTTGAGTGTTGTCGGAGTCGTAGCCGTCACTGAACTCGCGATGTGGCTTTTTCTAGTGATTCACCGAACTGAGCATAACCCCTTTACATTTCCTCGTCCCACGCCTGCTGACAGGACATTGCCTGTCCGTGACCATAAGGAACGGGCAGCATCCCAGCGGAACTTTAGTTGGCGCTAAACACGTTGCGGTTGCTCGGCCTCATTCCGCATGACTCGTTCTCTCCGGCTTTCAGAAGGTCGCTTTGCCCTCGCGATCTCCACGCGTAGCGCCGGCATACTGCACGTCACACGATGACGGCACGCCCATCATACCGGTGGGTCGTCATATCGGTCCGGATCACCTTGTCTTGAATGAGCGACACGCCGATCATGGGCACTGCGTTCGAATAATACGGGTTGGGGTTACGTAGGATCTGCAGCCGTAGGATGCGGACGCCGTTGGACAGGAATCGAGACATCTAGCCCTAATGGCCTAACCGGCACCCTTGCGGACGAACGCCCCCGCCATGATCGAGGCCTTACGGCCAGGCAAGACCATGAGAAGCGGACTGGCGATGAAGACCGATGAATAGGTCCCGATGACGACCCCCCACAGTAACGCCACAGAAAAATCGTGAAGTACCTCCCCGCCGATCAATGCGAGAGGCACCAGCACCAATACAACGGTCAGACTCGTCACGATAGTTCTGCTCATAACCTGATTGATGCTGTTATTGATGATGACCTCCATCCCTTCACGGCGCCTGCTGCGCAGATTCTCTCGTATGCGGTCGAACACGACGACCTTATCGGTGAGCGAATATCCGGCGAGTGTCAACAACGCCGTCACCACCAACAGAGTTATTTCCTTGTTCAAAAGGTAAAACAACCCGAGTACCACCAGCACATCGTGCGTCATCGCCAGAGCGGCTGCGATGCCGAAGCGGAACTCGAACCGGGCGGAGATATACAGCACGATTCCCGCAAGGGAAATGACCACGGCAAGCAGAGCGTCCTTCCGCAATTGTTCCCCGATCGTCGGACCGACCTCGGTCGTGGAGTCTACCATTACTTGATGGTCAGGAAAGGCGTCCCGAAGCGCGGGGATGATTCGTTCCGTAACTTTCTCCTCGACCGATGTAGATGACTTCACCCGCACAAGAAGACGGTCCCCTCCAATAAATTCCTGCAACTCGGCATTTGGGAGACCAGCTCGTTTCAGCGCATGTCGGGCACGGTCGATCTCGATCGGCTTGTCGAATTTCACCTGTACCGAGGCGCCTCCTGAAAAATCGATGCTGAGATTCGCTGCGCCACGGCCGATCTGTACGAGGGCAACGAGTCCGACCAGGACCAGAGTACCGGACAAGGCGAAGGTCACCCGTCGTACACCGAGAAAATCAATGTTCGTCTTGCCGATGATTTCAAACATCCATCGCTCGTCGCGTACGTCGCGTACATGGTTCAGCGGTAGGAATACGGCGCCCGGGCAGAACGCAATCCCTCATACCAGTATAGACAGGTCTACACATCAAGACCCCTGCCTGATCGCACCCGCTTGTTCATATCAAATTGATGATCGTGACGATCACGAACCAGCCCAGCCCGGCCATCACGCAGAACAGGTAAACATTGAGGATAATGTTGCCGAGCATGTGACTGCCCCCTTGCAAAGAGCACACTGGAAATAACCACTCTACGGGATGCCGTATAAAAACGGTGTCAAAAAGAGGTCGTTCCGATTAAAGCATTACGACGGGACACAGCCGGATGGTCAGGGTCATCCGCTCATCATCAATTGCTCGACAATAGGACCAAGAGCCAGCGCCGGAAGGAACGTCATGGCGCCCAACGCGAAGGTAACGATCATGAGCCAGAGGGCGAACAGCGGGGTATGCGTGGGCAGCGTGCCCTCGCCGACATGCACCATTCGTTTGCGGGCCAGTGAACCGGCCAGCGCCAAAGTCGGAATGACAATCCACAACCGCCCCACCAGCATGGCCAACGCACCGGTCACATTATAGAAGAGGGTATTGGCGTTAAGACCGCCGAACGTGCTCCCGTTATTGTTCGCCATAGAAGTGTAGGCGTAGAGAACTTCGCTCAGCCCGTGGGGCCCCTGGTTGAAAATAGATTCCCTGCCGACATCGCTCGCCAGAGCGAGCGCGGTGAAGAGCAGCACAACCACTGGCATGGTCAGAATAGCGAGGGCTACCATCTTCATGTCAAAGGGCTCCAGTTTCTTCCCCAGATATTCCGGAGTTCGACCTATCATAAGTCCGCCTATGAACGCCGCCAGGATCACGAGAACGAGCATCCCGGTCAAACCGGACCCGACTCCGCCGAGGATCACTTCTCCCAACTGCATGAGCATGAGGGTAACCAGTCCCCCGATAGGCGTGAGCGAGTCATGCATTCCATTCGCCGCGCCGGTGGACGTCGCTGTAGTCGCAGCCGCGACTAACGCCGTGCGCACTATGCCGAACCGGACCTCTTTGCCTTCCATGTGCCCACCCGGCTGCTGATCCATAGCGGAAAGGTCCGCTCCGAGCGGCGCAAAGGCCGCATTCCCCACCGACTCAACCCGATAGGCGATCCCGACGAACATGGCCAGCACCACGAGCATAACAGCGAGGAGCATCCATCCCTGCCTGGTGTCTCCTACGATCCTGCCATAGGTATAGGTGAGGGCAGCGGCAATCATAGTTTGGAGAAGAAGGAGCAGGAAGTCGCTCAAGGGCGTGGGGCTCTCGAAAGGATGCGCGGAATTGGCATTAAAAAAACCGCCGCCGGATGTACCCAGATCACGCGCAATTACCTGGGTGGCAACAGGGCCGACCGGGATCGCCTTTTGAGTGGATCGCTGACCTTCGCCGGGTTGCTCACCTTCACTCACCGGCCCTCCGCGTGCGTGATCGCCGTCGTGGGCCACAGGCATCGACTGCAAGAAAGCCTCGTTCTTCCATCCATCGAGGGTCTGCACCGCACCCTGCGAGACCAGGACTAAAGAAGACACGAAAGCGAGAGGCAACAGTACATAGAGGACCGTGCGGACGAGATCGACCCATAAATTTCCGATGGTCTGGATATTTCCATGAGCCAGTGAACGAGCAAGGGCTAGTAACATGGCGACGCCGATGGCGGAGGAGATAAAATCTTGGGACGTCAAAGCCAACATCTGAATCAAATGGCTCATAGTCGCTTCACCGGAATAGGCCTGCCAGTTTGTGTTCGTGACGTAACTGGCAGCGGTGTTGAAAGCGAGGGCAGGAGGCACAGATCCGAGGTGTCGAGGATTCAGCGGAAGCAGAGCCTGAAGGCGCTGGAGGCTGTACACAAACGCCATCCCGATCCCGCTGAACAACAAGATGGCGAAGGCATAGGTCGTCCACTCCATCTCGTGGTCCGGACGGATGCCGCACAGTCGGTACAGAACCCGTTCGAGAGGGCCCAACGTAGTGAGCAACGGATGTGGGTGCCCCAGATACACACGCGCCATGTACAAGCCCAGCGGCTTCACCAGTACCAGGAGAACGAGGAAGAAGGCCGCGATTTGGATCCACCCGTTCAATGTCATGTCGCTCCGCTCTGAGCGGGTCAGGCATGCCGCCTCAGGCGCCCGACGTCGCGATCGGGAGCCATTCGGACCAGTCCGGGTCTTTTTCGGTTCGAGCTCCGACGGGCTGCGCTAGCCGCATTTGCGTACGTCGTTGTCCGCCCTCAGCGGCGAGGATTCTCCCGGCCTCTTGGGCAGAAGACGGACCACGAGGATCGAGATCAGATATCCCATGATGACGAGCGTGAGCAGGAATGCTGTTAGGAAGAGCCACACGTCGCTGCCTCTACAAACTCTACTGAGCCGTTATGCCCGATTTACTTTTCCGATTGGGAGTGTTCGCTCTGGCGATTAGGGCACTGTCGTTCCAAGCCGACACCGGCTATGAATATGAGAATACCGACCAGAACAAAAAATGGCCTGGTTGGTGGAAGCGACGGATCATCCGCAGGCGGCCAACTCACCGAAATACCGGCGACCACCAACGCGATGCCGATCACCTGCAGGACGATGCGTCGCCATGCCAACCGACGGCCAAGGCTAGTTTCCTGAGGATCACGTGATGACCAGGAGAGTAGTAGCGACATCATACGAAACAGACATCGTCGCTGTGACAATGAGGCTGCCGGTTGCGCCTTCGGACAAATGCAATTGTTCACTTCATCTCATCGAGTGCGAGATTCAACAGCAGCACGTTAACACGTGGCTCCCCGAGGAACCCAAGCTGCCGGCCTTGAGTGTGTTGCGCAACCAACTGCTGCACCACGGCCTCTGTTAAGCCACGCGCCCGCGCCACACGCTTGACTTGATAGGACGCCGATGCCGGGCTAATGTGGGGATCGAGCCCGCTTCCGGACGCCGTCACTAAATCGACGGGGACAGGAGTATCATTCCCAGGATCGGCGGCTCGGAGTGCGGCGATACGAACCTTGACTGCCTCCGCCAACGCCGGATTGGTCGGGCCTAAATTCGAGCCGGAGGATGCGGCGGCATTGTAGGGAAACGGGGAGGTCGCAGAAGGCCGTCCCCAAAAATACTTGGGCGCATCGAAATATTGTCCGATCAGCTCGGAGCCGATGATCTTGCCGTCACGCTCGATCAAGCTACCATTGGCTTGGCGAGGAAATAGAAGCTGGGCCAAGCCGGTCACCGCCAACGGATAGACCAGACCGGTTATCACCGTGAGCATCAGGAACATCATCACCGCCGGTTTCAGTTGTTCTTTCATGATTTCCTCTTCCTCATCGGATCCTGGAAAGTTGCAGGATGTTCAAACGGACCGTCCAGCAAGGCCGCAGCAAACGAAATGGCGAGGCGTAGCCATGCGCTACGCCGCAGGCATTGAGTGATGCGAGAACGCAGCTGACGGCCTGTTTCAACATCCTGTCTCACACCAAGTGCAATGCGACCAAAATCATGTCAATCAGCTTGATCCCGATGAACGGCACGACGATGCCGCCCAGCCCATAGATGAGAAGATGGCGCCGGAGCAAGAGTCCTGCGCCGATCGAGCGATACTGAATCCCTTTCAACGCCAACGGAATCAAGGCGATGATGATCAAGGCATTGAAGATCACCGCCGACAACACGGCGCTTTCGGGCGTGGCAAGCCGCATCACGTTCAACGTGCCGAGCACAGGATAGGTACTCGCGAAGGCGGCGGGGATGATCGCAAAGTACTTGGCGACATCATTGGCGATACTGAAGGTGGTGAGCGCCCCCCGGGTCATCAGGAGCTGCTTGCCGATCTCCACGATCTCGATCAGCTTCGTCGGATTGGAATCGAGATCCACTAGATTGCCGGCTTCTTTGGCTGCTTGAGTCCCGGTATTCATCGCTACGGCCACATCGGCCTGGGCCAGTGCAGGGGCATCATTGGTGCCGTCGCCTGTCATCGCAACCAAGCGTCCTCCGGTTTGAAGGTCGCGGATCAACTTCAGTTTGGCTTCGGGAGTGGCCTCGGCAAGAAAATCATCCACCCCCGCCTCGGCGGCGATCGCGGCGGCCGTTTGGGGATTATCCCCGGTGATCATCATGGTCTTGATGCCCATGCGCCGCAATTCGGCAAACCGTTCCTTGATGCCTCCCTTCACAATATCCTTCAAATGAATGACGCCGAGCACCATCTTACCTTCGGCGACGACGAGGGGTGTCCCGCCTTGCGTCGAGATCGACTCCACGGCATTTCTCACGGCCGATGGAAATGACCCGCCAAGGCTGCCCACGTACCGCTCGATTGCCTCCGCGGCTCCCTTGCGGATCTGTCGGCCTTCGAAATCGACGCCGCTCATTTTCGTTTGCGCGGTAAACGGCATAAAGGTCGCGCCTATGGCCTGAATATCGCGCCCTCTCAGGCCATACCGTTCCTTCGCTAGAATCACGATGCTTCGCCCTTCCGGCGTCTCATCCGAAAGAGACGCCAATTGCGCAGCATCGGCTAATGCCGTCTCCTGTATGCCTTCGGCGGGTACGAAAGCAGTCGCCTGGCGATTGCCCAAGGTGATCGTGCCGGTCTTGTCGAGCAATAAGACATCGACATCGCCGGCCGCTTCGACCGCCTTCCCCGACATGGCGATCACGTTGGCCCGGACCATGCGGTCCATGCCGGCAACCCCGATGGCAGACAAGAGTCCGCCGATCGTCGTGGGGATGAGGCAGATGAGCAGGGCCACGAGGACGGTGACGGTCACCGGACTTCCCTGCCCGGCCGCCTGCACGCTATAGAGGGAAAATGGCAGCAGCGTGACGGTGGCCAGGAGAAAGATGATGGTCATGGCAGCCAGGAGAATGTTCAGCGCGATCTCGTTCGGTGTTTTCTGGCGTTTTGCTCCTTCAACCAGGGCAATCATGCGATCCAGGAAACTCTCCCCTGAGACCGCCGTCACGGTCACGATCAACCAATCGGAGAGCACCCGGGTACCACCCGTGACAGCGCTGCGGTCGCCTGATTCCCGGATCACCGGCGCGCTCTCCCCGGTAATGGCGCTCTCATTCACCGATGCAATGCCTGCAATGACTTCTCCGTCCGCGGGAATGAAATCGCCCGCCTCCACCAGCACAACGTCACCCTTCATCAAGGTGCCGGCCGCAACGGCCGTGAACACGCCGTCGCGCTGAAACATTCCGGTCGCGATTGTTCGAAATTCCACACCCGGCTGTATGGCGCCGAGTTTTTTCGCAGTCAGATCCTGGCGGGCCTGGCGCAACGATTGCGCCTGAGCCTTTCCGCGTCCTTCAGCCATGGCTTCGGCAAAGTTGGCAAACAGGAGGGTGAACCACAGCCACAAGGCGACGCCGAGGATGAACCCGGGACGAGCCTCACCCTGTCCAATCAACGCCTGAACGAAGAGGACGGTGGTGAGTACGCTTCCGATAAAGACGACAAACATGACTGGATTCTTGACCTGGTGCCGGAGGCTCAGCTTGGAGAATGAATCCCACACGGCCTGTCGGACCATAGATGGATCAAACAGTGATCGGGTTTTCACTATGGTGTCGGTGGTCATTCAGCCTTCCTCTTTGTCGCTTCAGTCAGCGGTTGAGCATGTGCAATTGCTCGACGATCGGACCCAGCGCGAGCGCCGGCACGAACGTCAGCGCTCCCACCATGATCACGACGCCGACCAACAACATCACAAATAACGCGGTGTGAGTCGGCAGCGTTCCCGGTCCGGACGGCACCAGTTTCTTGTGAGCGAGCGCGCCGGCTAAGGCCAATGTCGGCACGGCCAGCCAGAAACGTGAGATGAGCATCGCCAATCCCCCCGTTACGTTGTAGAAGAGCGTATTCGCATTCAATCCGCCGAACGCGCTGCCATTGTTGTTTCCCTGGGAGGTGTAGGCGTACAACACCTCGCTCAAGCCATGCGGCCCCGGATTGAAGATTGAGGATTTGCCCTGGTCGAGCATGAGAGCCAGTGCCGTCAACCCCAGCACCACGATCGGCATGATCAGAATCAAGAGCGATGCCATCTTCATCTCGTACGGCTCGATTTTCTTGCCGAGATACTCCGGAGTGCGGCCGACCATCAGCCCGGCGATGAACACCGCGATAATGGCGAACACGATCATCCCGTAGAGGCCTGAGCCGACCCCGCCGAGAATGACTTCACCGAACTGCATCATGAATAGAGGAACTAGACCACCGAGCGGTGTGAACGAGTCATGCATGGCATCCACTGCCCCGCACGAGGTGGCCGTGGTGACGGTGGCAAACAGCGCGGATCGAGCGATTCCGAACCGGGTCTCTTTCCCCTCCATATTGCCGCCTGGATTGTGCTGCGTGCTCGTCTGGTCGATGCCCAATGCCGCGAGGAGCGGATTTCCGTCTGCCTCAGCCCAGTACGCCACCATGGCAAATCCCATCAACACCACGAGCATAGCCGCGAGGAGAGCCCATCCCTGTCTCGTGTCCCCGACCATCCTTCCAAAGGTATAGGTCAGCGAGGCGGCAATGATAGCTTCGGCCAACACCAGCAGGAGATCGGTGAGGGGGGTCGGACTTTCGAACGGGTGCGCCGCATTGGCATTGAAAAATCCTCCGCCATTCGTACCCAAATGTTTAATCGCGACTTGGGAAGCTGCGGGCCCTACGGCGAGCAGCTGTTCCGAAAGCTGCGCCTTCTCAGCCTTCGGTTTGCTCTGCTCATCAAGCACTGCCTGACCGTCAGCCCCGGTGACCGGCTTGTCGTATGTAAGGGTTTGCGTCAGCGGGACACTTCTATATGCACCGAAGGTCTGGAGGACTCCCTGGGAAACCAGCGCGAGCGACAGGACGATCGAGATCGGAAGCAGAACATAAAGGATGCTGCGCGTCATATCGAACCAGAAATTCCCGATCGTGGCGGCATTTTTCCTGGCCAGTCCTCGAATCAGAGCCACCAGAATGGCCATGCCCGTTGCGGCCGATACAAAGTTCTGTACGGTCAGACCCATCATTTGGGTCAAATAGCTCAGGGTCGCCTCACCGCCATAGGCTTGCCAATTGGTGTTGGTGGCGAAACTCGCCGCCGTGTTGAAGGCCAGGTCCGGCGGCACAGCGCTCATACCAGCCGGATTCAACGGCAGTAACGGTTGCAGCCGTTGCAAGGCATAGAGGGCGATGAGGCCGACCGCATTGAAGAGGAGCATCGCAATCCCGTAGGTCTTCCAATCCATCTCCACGCTGGAATGAATGCCGCATAGCCGATAAAACACTCGCTCCACCGGTCCAACCATCCGGTCCAGGCCGCACGGTTGCCCTTCATACACTCGCGCCATATACCAGCCGAGCGGCTTCACCAGCGCCACCAGCACGGCGAAGAAGAGTCCGATCTGCAACAACCCATTGGCCGTCATCAGAACCACTCCGGTTTCAGAAGCGCTATCATCAGATACGCCAACAAACCCACAGCTAGAACTGCTCCGAGTAGGACCACGTGGTGCCCCCTCCCGTTAAAGCTTCTGCAGAGAAAGAAGTATCCACCAGGAAGCAGCAAAAAAGAGAATTATGATGCCGGCGAACAGGAGATCCATATCGTCCTCTCAAAGTGTGCTGGATCGTATGTACTCTCCGCCGCATAAAAACGGCATAAATTCTCTGTCATGGAGAATCGAACGTCACAATAAGACCCGCGATCACCATATGTTGTGCGGGGGTCAGACCAATGACGCCGGGCGCGATTTCATTGCCCTTGAAGAACCCGCCACCGGCCCCGGTGGATTCGTCGTAGCGATACTCCAAGCGCATGATCGCATTGGTCCATTTGTAGGGCACCCGATATTCGAGCGTGGTCGTGACCGCCCTGATCAATTGCTCGGAACCCGTCATGCGTCCATTCCGATCCCAGTAGACTTCCGGTCGCAACGTTACCGCCCATGGGCCGGCAATCTGCCAGTGAATGGGAAGTTGGGCAGCCGTCCAGAAAATGCGGGGCGACCCGGGAACCGCCAGAACCTCCGTTCCCACCTGGTACTCGAACGCGAGCGTCAACACATCACCCTTCCATTCGGCAATGCTGTCGGAAAAAAGACGCCAGAACTCCATCGAGGTATTGGCTTGATCAGGCCCGTAGTAAATCGTCTCTTTAAAGGACCATGCTGAACTCGGCTTATAGAGCACCTGACCGCCATAACTCGGTGCGCTGTTGGTATTTTGAAGATGAAAGTACTCGTTAATGACGAAGAAGGTTCCGGTCCATCGATCATTGAACGCATAGCTCGCGTTCACGCCGAACATCAAATAGGGTGTGTAGTCGCCGCCCCAGGGACGGGTGTAGGTGAAATTGTCTTTGGCGTAGAGCGAGTCGTATCCGATCAAGCTGTTGAAGAGACCGGCTTGCAGCATCAAGCCGTTCCCCACCGGGGCCAGATAGGACACATTGGCGCGGCCGAAATGGCGTAGGGCATCGGAACCGGATACCTTTGGTTCATTCACTCCAAATGCGAAGTCTTTCGCATCCTGGCCACCATGCACGGCCAGCTCAGTACCCCACCGCGAGTCGATCGTCGCGTCCTTTTTGATGTACGCGCCCGCCATGTTGAGATCGAGTTCGTTGACTCTGGGTGTCGTGCTGCGACCACGGAAAAGGTGATTTTCGGGAAAATTGAAATTGAGGGAATAGCCGAGGTCCAGGAACCCTCCATAGTGCCATTCGGGAGAAGGACTAGGCCGCTGACTCGATGGCGGGGCGTGCCCGGCCTCCTGTTCCAATCCGCGAGGCCTCGCCGGAGACTCTGCCGCATCCTGAGCCGAAGCCGGCAGGGCCAGCCATAACCATCCGGCCACTGCGAGAAACGTGACCTGCGCCGGACGCATTTTCATGACCGCCGGCCTCCTTCACACGCCGCCATGTTCAGGCGGCACGCGAGCTGGATCGTGCCGATTCTGTTTCCCTATCCGGCGTCGCCACAATTCGGCCTGCACGTGTAGAGTCGGCGCGAGTGACCGTCAAGACAAGGCGCCACAGCAACAACACGAAGCCCAAGAGTAATCCAATGGTAAGCAACAGCATGGTTCACTCCCTCTTCTCATCCGGTTACACATACGCAGCTTAGCAAGTGCAGCATCAGAACGGTGTGAAACCGGATCTCGAACGCATAAAGATGGCGTAAAAAGAATCAAAGGTAAGAAGACTGCGGTCAGGACAGCTGCGGTCAGACATCCTTGAAGGAACGAGAGCGATACCAGTTCATTGTCGCTATGGGGAATCGTAGGTCCACAACAGCGCGGCAATCAGAAGGTGCTGGGCTTGTGTCAGGCCGATCACGCCGGGCGCGACTTCTCCGCCCCTAAAAAACCCGCCCTGTGAGCCGGTCGAATCGTCATAGCGGTATTCCATGCGCAATCTCGTGATGGTTGCGGCGATGGGTAATTTGTATTCCAGCGTGGTCGTGATGGCCTTGATAAATTGACTGGCCCCCGTCATGGTCCCGTCCGGGTCATAATACAGCTCGGGCCGGATAGCAAGCGCCCATGTCTTGGCAAACTGCCAATGGGTATAGATCGCACTGCCGGTCCAGAAAACCCGGTGGTCTCCGGCTTCTGGTATCGCGCGCTCCGTGCCGATGTCATAGACGAATGCGATGGTGAGACTATCCTTCTTCCATTGGATGCTGCTGTCGGAAAAGAAGCGCCAATACTTCAGCGATGTGTTCGACTGATCCGGCCCATAATAGAGGTTTTGTGTGAGAGTGACGCGTGACGAGGCCGCCCAACTGACCTGCGTACCATACCCCGGCAGATGATGGTTGGGAGCAGAGAGGAAATTGAAGCGATTGATGACGAAGAAGGCGCTCTTCACCGTCTCGCTGAACTGATACTGGGCGGACAGCCCAAACATGAAGTAGGGCGAATAATCCGAAAGGTAGGACCGAGTGTAGTTGAAGTTGTCTTTGGCGTAGAACGACTCATAGCCGATAAAGCTATTGAACAGCCCGGCCGTGAGTTTCAGACCGGTCCCGATGGGAGCCAGGTACGACACATTGGCCCGGGAGAAGTGGCTGAACGTATCGGCATCCGAGTAGGGATCTCCGAACCTGAGGCTGGCATTGGGAACCTGTCCTGTGACGTCGTACCCGCCCTGGACCGCGAACTCCATCCCCCAGCGCGACGATTCGTCCACATCCTTTCGTACATAGCCCAGCGCCATGTTGGGGGTCAGCTCATTCACCCGCTGCGTCGTGACCTTGCTGCGCCAGCGATGGTTCTCAGGAAAATTAAAATCGACGGGGTAGCTCAGGTCCAGGTAGAGGCCGTAGTGCCAGTCCGTTGACTGCCGTTGGACTGATTGGGGCGGCGTAAGATCAGTCTTCTTTGAATCGAAGAAGGAATCCTCGGCATGCCCCACCGGAGCGACGCGCAAAAAAACGAAGAGGAGAAACCACCCAATCCGAAGGTTGATACATTCAAGCTGACTCCGTTGCTTGGTCCCCCGAATGTACGCTAGGTTCATCCCGTGCCGGACCTTGGCTCTTCTGTCACCCGTTGATTGCCGAAAATCACGTATGATCCCCAGGCGATGAAGATGGGGTCGTCCTCGCGAATCCACAGCATATCTAGCGTACTGTCGCAGGCGAGTCTACATAAAGTCATATCGCCTGTTCACCTTGTTTCACGGTCATGCTTCCCGCGGAGGAAGGCTCCCGACTGCAGCCCCTATCTCAACGGAGTCTCACCATCTTGCTTTTCAACCCCCTACCACATACCTTAATGGTGCACGTTTCACCTTGAGACGTATGTCAGAGTCAACCATCTCTCAGGCCGACAAGACTGTTCGACACTTCAGGCAGATTCTGCTCTGGCCTCTGCAACTGATGCCCATCCACGAAGGCGCGCAGATTCAGAAACACTGTGAGCGACTGGAAAAGCCTGGCTCCGACAACCCCTGGTGTGAGTTGGCGGACGAGTTCACGGGCGACCCGAACCTGTTTCAGGAACGGCACTACAGCGAATTCGTCACATTTTTGCCCTACGTCCAGCGTTTTCTCTACGGTGAAGGGAAAGGGAGTAGCCCTGACATCGTCCAGGGGTCGTCCCTCCGCGTGTTTCGCCGCAGCGATGTCGCCAAAGTGCGAATCACCTATCCTGACCCGCACGCCGCACCGGTCACCTTCGAGGTGGCGCATGCGGATCTGTATTTTTTCTACGACATCGACGTGGTCATCCTGACCGTAGAGATTTACGCCGAGGATCTTTCTCTGCCACGGACGCAGGACACGCTCTTCCGTTTCGGCCGGGGCTATCCGACGTACTGGGAACCTGAAGGACGAGGAGGTCACTGTCCGAAGTATGTCGAATGGCTGTCAGCCGATGGCAAGGTGCTGGCGGTGTCCGACTACGAGAAACGGGAGAAATATCTCTCATTCGTGAGTAGGTACCGCGCTCCGTGCATCGCTTCACATTGGGAATGGTTGCTGGAACCGCTGGTTCTTCACCACTCTGGGAAGACGGGCCTGATCCGCTATCGGCAGATCGAATACCACCTCATGCCGCTCATGGCCTATTTAGTAGTGGACGATCCGGGGGCGTTGACCCGCGCGGAGTTTGTCCGCCTGGGCCTGGCGGCTTCGCCGGGTACGCCCGACTCGCTGCCCTATTCGGAGCGCCATCTGAGCGATTTCGAAGAGCGCTACTGCTACGACCGCTACTGGAACGGGCGGGACCATGATCGGCCGGGTACCCGTTTCATGTGCAGTGGACGCGTGTTTACCATGGTGGGCGACTGTAGTCCGCGGATCTTCGTCGACCGCAAGACGGACCTCGAGCAATTCCGGCACGAATACTTTCTGCTGTTCCTCATCGCGCATTTTCACAGGGCGGCCCTGCTCATGCTGGAGGATCGCCTGGTGGACGCGATGAACCGGTTGGATATCAGCAAGCCGGACTCAGTGCGGCAATTCAGGCGCGTCCTTCGGGAAACGTTGGGCGTCTTCCTTCGCTTCACCCAACGCTATTGGTTCCATGAGATTTCAGACCACACGCAAGCCAAGGAACTATTTCGCATGATGAGCGAACACCTGGGCACAGCCAGGCTGTATGCCGAGGTGAGAACTGCCATCGAGGACATGAGTCAGTATCTCGACAGCGACGTGCTGCGCCGGCAGGGGGAAACGATGGTTCGCCTGACCGTGGTGACCACCTTTGGGTTGATCGGAATGACGGCGACAGGTTTCCTGGGCATGAACTTATTTGTTGCGGCTGAGAGCCCGGTTCCAACGAAGATTTTCTATTTCTTGCTTGTCTTGATCCCGAGCGCTGCCTTGATTACTTACACGGTTCTGAAATCCAGGCGTCTGTCCGACTTCCTGGAGACCCTTGCCGACGAGCGCCAATCATCGCGGGCAAAGCTCGCAGCACTCGTGAACGTCTGGAAAAGAGAACGCGATCAGGATAAAACGACCACAGTAAGTATTGCTCCGCCATGGCGTATCCAAAGATTCCTTTCATACATTCCAGCGGGACACTCCGGCTCCGGACCTGGTGCTCACCGTCTTGCACTCGCGTCACGCGCGAACAGGCGCTCATTCGGCATCGCACTGTGCGCCTCACGTCGCCTCTCCCGCTTGGGAGAGGGCATGGGAGAGGGGAGCAACAGTTGATGCTGCTACTTCTTTGTTTGCGCCAGCACGCACCACATGCGACGCATGCCGGATTTTTGGTCCGTAACCGGCTCACCGCTGAAGAAGCTCACCTGCCAGGCAACGATGTCATCCGTAGGATGAGGAGTCGCCGTCCAGTAAATTTCCGATTTGATATTGGAGAACGGGTGGCCCGACGGCAGGGCGGGATCTCTTTGATCGGGATCGATCAAGGTCTTGAGCTCGTCCACGGAAGGCGCCCGCCATCCTTCCCGGCCACCAATGGTCTTGGTTGCACAACGCGCAACTGAGGCCTCCCAGACATCGTGAATCCGGTCCGGTTCCTGTTCCCAGATAAGCCCGGTCGTATTGTCCGCGACCGCCTGGCCCTCCAGAACGAGCGTAAACCGTTGAGACATGTCCACGGCCGATCGACACAGATCTCCCCACACAAACAGGCAGAATGCCGTCCACAAGACGATCTGGAAGGTACGGAGCTTTCGCATCAATCGGTTTTTCCGTTTCTGCCGGTACCTGCTTCGCTTTGGATCCCCGGCTCACCTAGAGTGCACCACGTAGCTTGTTTTTTCAATAGGCCGTGAGACGATGCACTCGTGAACGCGTATCTCGTCTCGCGTGAGAAATTTCCTCAATTCGTTGATCTGGATGACTTGTTGAACGTCCGAAATTCCTCAGATCGGCACATCAACATGATGCAATCAAATTGTTTGGACTTTTCGTCGACGCTTCACGTTCGGAACGCTGCGCTCGGCGCTTCGGGCGTGTTTCGGTCCTGTTCATCGCACTGACTTGTTGGGCAGAGCATCAATCAGCGCACAGAAATGGGAATCGGCGAAAACGTCAGGATGAAGATCAGAATGGTGAGGCGACCGAGCCAGATGCGCCTCGAACCGAGAGCGGATTCCGGATCCACGATCGGCGGATGTTCGAACCCGAACAGTCCTGCCATCGCGATCCACACAAACCAGCCCGGCCAGCCGGCGAACCCGAGGAGGAAGAGGAGCGGGAGCAGCGAGAACGCCACCGTCCTTTGCCGATCACCCCACAGCGCGTACGCCACGTGCCCGCCGTCGAGTTGGCCGATCGGAATGAGATTGAGCGACGTAATAAACAGACCGAACCATGCGGCGGAGGCGACCGGGTGCAGATCGATGACATGCCCCACCGGGATGGTTCCGATGAACAGCCAAACGAACGCATCCAAGAGCAGGGACCCGCCCAGTCGAAACGTGTCGGGAAGGCCGGCATCGACCACGACCGTCGACAGGTGCAATCCGACAACAAGCGCCACCACGGCAACGGCAAAACCGGCAAGAGGTCCGGACACACCGATGTCGAAGAGCGCCTTCCGGTTTCTGATCGGACCACGCATCCGGATAATCGCGCCGAACGTCCCCACGAGTTGCGGAAACCCCGGAATGAACAGCGGCAAAGAGGCCGGCGTGCGATGGATGCGGGACAGGGCGTAATGTCCGAACTCATGCGTGACCAGAATGGTCAGCAGCGTGGCGGAGAACGGAATGCCTTTCCACAGCACCGAAGGGTCGGACGTCAGGAATTTCCATGGCCCGTGGAAGATGTTCGTGTGGGTCTGATAGGCCCCGGCCCACAGGGTGGTGAAAATGGTGACGATGAAGAGCGTAGCAGGCAGTCCGACCTCGGAGAACCACGAAAACGCGACTCGTCGCTCGGTTCGTCTAATTCGCTCTCGTCCTTGGTCACATGCGCAGTCAGCTCGCCCGAGCGTGCAGCGTGCAGCGTCTCTTTCATCACCGAGCCACGATACGGATCATCTGACTCCACATGACCCATGAACGTATACCTCAGGTCGGAAGAGAAAAGGGATTGTGAACCAATTCTTGCCGTACGGTCGTGGCCGGGCCATGGCCGGGAAACAACACCACGTCATCAGGTAATTTCAACACACGTAGCCGAACAGATTCCAGGTGGGTTCCATACAGAGTGGCAGGGTTCGAGCGACCGATCGACCCAGCGAATAACGTATCGCCCACAAAGCACATCGCCTCCGCAGCGGCTTCGACACGGTAGCAAATGCCGCCCGGCGTGTGGCCGGGCGTTTCCATGAAACGAATGGTCAGACCACCGACCCGAATGGTGTCGCCATCTTCGGGAACAAGCAGTCGGTCGTCAGGCGGAGTCCAGCTCAACAGATCCAGATCTCCCGGGCCCAGATACACGGGAACAGGGTGTTGATCGAGAATAGCCTGAATCCCAGCCGCATGATCGGTATGTCCGTGCGTGAGACAAATCGCCCGTAACCGGAGGCCCCGGCGAGCCAACGTCTCGAGCATCGCCTGGGGATTGTATCCAGTATCGATCAGCGCGGCCTCCCCGCCGTCGTGCAGCACATACCCTTTGACCTCGTATCCACCGATCGAACCACGAATGGTCTCCAAGCCATTCACATTCTTCATCACGTGCGGCTCCCACGCTCCCGATGCAATCTGCCCGAGCGGACCGGGGCGAAGACCGAGCGCATTGGCCATGGCCGACACCTGGTCACGATGACGGGGAACATGCCCTCGTTCCAGTTCCGTAATCTCCGATTCCGCCAACCCGCTCGCTCGCGACACGTCTGCAACTGAGCGTAACTGTCCGGTCCGGGCCTTCTTGATGATGTCTGAAAATTCGTCTTCGAGTGCCATACAATCCGTGAAGCGTCGAAAGGACATTTGCTGATTTGTTGATATGCCGATTTGATGAATTTCGGACACTCAACAAATTATCAGATCAATAAATTCAGAAATTTCCTCACAAGATACGAGCGACGAGCTACGCGAGTTGATCTCTCCAGGCTTCCACCATTGTGGGATCGACATCCACCAGGATCACCGATTTGAGTGTGCGGGGTGAGAACCCTCGGATCTCCTTCATCATGAGGCCGGCTGCATCGGCATGGTGGACGCCACCAACTCCGGTTCCCATCCCCGGTATCGCAATCGACTGGAAGGCCTGCTCATCCGCCAGCTTCAGAGCCGCCCTCGTTGCCATCGCGACGTTCTGCGGTGGAATCCGCGTGGCCGGCTCAGTCATCGTTGGTGCATGAATGATTGATTTGAATTTCGTCTTTCCTCCCGAGGTAAGCGCCGCTTCTCCCACCACAATCGGCGCCTGCTGCCGGGCTTCGATCTCTACACTCTGCCCGGCTGCCCGCTTGATGACTCCGGCTACTCCTCCGCCCATGATCCCATGGCTGTTCGCCGCATTGACGATGGCGTCTGCCTCGACCTCCAGAATGCTGCCCTGTATCACAGAGATCAGTACCGACACATTCGGTTCGCCTTTGTGTTGTCGCGACGCCGGCGGTATCAGCTCAGGCCGGCGACAATCCGACGATAGTCATCTTCGGAGAACGTTTTAAGGGTCGTGGATCGCACATTTCCTAAAGAGCCGAGTTTGAGGCCAAAGCTCGCCAATTTGTCATTATTCGGCATATCGACAATGAGCACAAGATCATAGACGCCCAGCGTCATGTAGAACGATTTGACTTCACCGCCCATGTCCTTCGCCAGCTTCTTCACCGCATCCAGCCGCTTCGGCGAGTCCTTGACATTCTTGATTCCCTGATCCGTCCAATTGAGGAGCATCACATAGGTGACCATCGCGGCCTCCTTGGTTAGACGAACTTATGAAACGCAGATGCCGGCTGACAGTTTGATCTAACGGTTTTCGAAGTTGGCTACCAGACCCGATGACTGGACTCTTGCCGATCCTGTTCCCACCCATGGGCACGGAGGAACCGTAACAAATCCTTCAGCTTGGCCACGCACAGACCATGATCGTTTCAGCTTCGGCAGGAACACGTCGAGGAGGGGTAGGTAAAGGATCACCGTAACGAAGGGTACTGCGAAAGTACGCTCGAACGGCACCTCGCAATTTCAGGCGCGCTCCACTTTTTGTGGAGGCAAGAGCGGTCACCGGCAATCCCTCCGGCCACGCCATCCAACCTGTTCGGTCGTGCTGGTATTTGACCGGAAATTCATAGATCACCGGCTCAAATTTTTCAGCGAGTGAGTGCGTCCTTCGCATATTTTGTTATCGCAATGAGAGGGATTCTATCACAGCCCCTGTACAATCAGAAACTACACGCTCACCCATAATCCCACAACTCGTCGCCGCATTCTCGATACCGGACGCATCAATATCCAGGATGCTGCCCCGAAGGACGGCAATGGATATTCGATGTTAGGAAGATACTTTATCCTGTTGTCATTAGAACCTGTTGCCCACCCTTTACACTCGTCAAATCGCATTTCATTTCCCCAAAAAATCGAGGCACGGTCGCCAACAAATCGTCTACGTGTTCCGGCTTCCCGTCATAGTTATGGTCCGCTGTGGCAGTGTGTGAGCGCCATTGCGGCCTCGCCGTGCTGGTGTGGGACACGGATGAACGTGCGAGGTCCGACCGCGACTAGAACCTTACGTTCATATGAGCGGCTGGAACGGATGGCTCGCCCCGCATAGTAAACTGAGAGATCTACGACAAACTTAGCGAGGGGTGTCGCAGGTTGCATGCGAACTGGCACTGGAGCGGCGGGCCCCGCCCTGCGTCCAGAGAAGGAAAGCTGGTACTGACCAGCGCACCGTGGTCGCTAGACCACGGCGACGGGAATACCAGAAGGCTTCCACTCTGGAGCGCCGTGGACAGGGTGCCGCGAGAAGTGCGAGAGCCAAGCAGCCTGCGACACCACTTTCTTCATCCTTCCGGCGCCAGCTTGATCTCTTTGACCTCACCGAAACTCGCCAACACCTTCAATAGCGTCTCCCCTGACCCGACGGCCAAAATTCTTAGCCGGTCCGGATGCAAATGCTGCCTGGCTGCCCGCTGAATGTCATCCTTGGTCAGCTTCATGACTTTGTCCCTGATCTGCTGCAACCAATCTTTCGGCAGCCCGTCATACTCCTGATCCATGAACCGGTTGACGATGCTGGAGGCACTCGTGAAGGAAAATACGAAGGAATTCACGTAGGCTTCTTTGGCTTCTTCCAGTTCCGCATCGGTCACCGGTTCGTTCCGCAACCGTTCGATGTTCGCGACGAATCGATTCACCACCTCCTGGGTCGAAGCCAATTTGGTCTCCGCCCGCATATACCAGACACCCTGGTCGTACACACCTGCACGCAACGCGCTGCCGACGGAGTAGGCCAGTCCCCGTTTGGTTCGGACATCGTTAAACAGCCGGCTCCGAAACGAACTGCCGCCGAGAATGTCGTTCACAATGGCAAGTGCGACGTAGTCAGGGTCGGTTTCTCTGACGGACAGGTGCCCCATGCGCACGTGCGTTTGCGACGTGTCCTTGCTGATGAACCGCACCGCGCCCGTGGTCGCCTCACCAGCCGGGACATCGGGAATCCGAAGCTCAGGCACGGCGCCTTTGGCCCAATCGCCAAACACCTCGCGCAACATCGTCAACATGGAGTGTTTATCGAAATCGCCTGTCACTCCAAGAATGATCCCGTTGGGATGTACGGTTTGCTTGTGAAACACCACGAGGTCATCGCGGGTGATCCGCGTGACGGATTCCACCTTGGCTTCGCGGGCACTGGGATGGGACTCGCCATACAGAAGCTTGGTAAACTCCCGCGCCGCAATGGACCCGGGACTGTCCTGCCGGCGGCGGATGCCTTCAAGCGCCTGCAGTTTGGCCAATTCGAAGCGGCCCTGATCAAAGACGGGGGTTCGCAACAGGTCGGCATAGATGTGCAGGCCCCGTTTGAAATCCTTTTTCAACACATCGAGCGAGGCCGATCCCGATTCCTTGCCCACGCTGATGGAAATGGTCGCAGCAAGATGTTCCAGTTCCTCGTCGATCTCGTCCGCCGACATGCGCGCTGATCCCCCGGTCCGCATGAGGGCGCCGGTGATGGCGGCCAATCCGACCTTGTCCGCCGGGTCCAGCCACGTCCCGGTGCGTATCATGGCGCTCACGGTGATCAGCGGCAGTTCATGATCTTCCAGCAGATACACCACCATCCCGTTTTCCAACACCACACGCTCGGGCTCGGATGGTTTGAAGTCGACCGTCGGAAAACGCATCTGTCTGGGATCCTGCAAGGAGGCATCGGCCGCGAAGACTGGCGGAATTTGCAGAGCTATCAAGATCACGGCGCATGCCACGGCAAGGCGCTTCCACCATTGGGTGCGATCAAAAGCCTTGGGATCCGGACGACGCTTCACGAGGTTCACGACGCGAAGAATAATGAGGTTCACGACGTGCAGAATAATGAACGTCAAGGTTGTGAACGGGCGCGAGACGGTGAGCGCCCAGTGTCTTGAAACGTTTGTGCGCGCCGGCGAGGTGCACGTCGTCACGGATAAGTGACGACACGTCTGTGCACGCCCGCGAGATGTGAGCGGGCCGTGTCCCGTGAGCCGGCAGTGTGAGCGAGATACGAACAACGCTTCACGAACCAGAGCGCTCATGGTTTCACCTCTTTCACGGCATTGGCAGCAATCTTCCGGTCTGTCGCTTTCTTCACGAGCACGCCGACCGTGCGGTTCGATTTCGTCAGATACTGGGCAGCCACACGTTGCACGTCCGCAGGTGTGACGGCACCGATCCGATCCCGTGCGTTCACAATATAGCGCCAGTCACCGGCCACCGTCTGATAGAAGGACAGCTGCGATGCCAGTCCGCTGTTGGAGCGCAACGACCGAACCAGGTCCGCGTCGAGATTATTCAGCACCTTCTCCAATTCCCTCGCGGAAACCGGTTCGGTTTTCAGTCGTTCCACTTCTGCAAGCAACGCCGCCTCGACCTCCGCGGTCGTGTGCGGGGCCAGCGGCGTCGCGGCGATCACAAACAAATTCGGCGCCCGCACGCCGGGATAATTGGGATCCGACATCACCGACGCGGCAAGGCGCTTCTCCTTCACCAGGGTGGTGTACAGGCGGGAAGTCATGCCGTCGGACAAGACGGAATCGATCACGTCGAACACAAAATCGTCGGCGGACCCGAGCGCCGGCTTGTGATAGCCGATCGCCAGCGACGGCTCGGCATCGAACTCCACCTCGACACGCCGCTCCCCGCGTTGCGGTGGTTCCTGAGTGAGAATCGGAGGCGGCGCGGGTGAGGCCGGAATCTTCCCGAACGTCCGTTCAAGCAGCAGCATGACCCCCTTCGGATCGATATCGCCGACGATCGCCACCGTCGCATTGTTGGGACCATAATAGGTTTTGAAGAACTCCTCGGCGGCTTCCGGAGTCAACGATTGAATATCCGACGCCCAACCGATCGTCGGCACACCATATTGATGCGCTTGGAACGCCGTCGAGGTAAAGGTCTCGTACAGCAGGCCGTTCGGACTATCGTCGGTCCGCAGCCGTCGTTCTTCCATCACGACCCCGCGCTCCTTATAGAATTCCCGCAGGACGGGATGCGCCATGCGATCTGATTCCAGAGCGGCCCACAAGGGCAGCCGGTTGGCCGGAAGGTTGATGACGTATCGCGTGATATCCTTCCCTGTCGATGCATTCAGTCCCACTCCTCCATGACGTTGATAGAGCAACGCCATTTCGTTCCCGACGACATATTCTCCCGCCTTATCCTGCAGCTCTTTGAGCCGGCGCTGGAGGGATTCGATTTCGCCGGACGGTGCAGTGCCGTCGGCTGCGGCGCGACCCGTCAGCGCCGCCGCCCGCTGCCGTCGCTCCAAGTCCGCCCCAACTTGGTGCAGTTCCGCGAGCACGCCTTTTTCTTTTTCATAATCCTTCGTCCCGATTGTTCGAGTCCCCTTGAATGCCATGTGCTCGTACAGATGGGCTAGCCCGGTCTGTCCGACCTGCTCGTTAATGCCCCCGACCCCAAAGGTCAGGTTGACCGACACAACCGGCGTTTGGTGCCGTTCGACCAGCAATACGGTCATGCCGTTTGAGAGTCGATGCTCGATCACGCGGTCAGCCAGGCTTGGAGCATCGGCCCACCCGACGCCGGGCAAGACTGTCATGGAGACGATGAGAATCCAAACCCACCACTGACTTCGCTGACCATGTGTCATGTGAATAGCTCCATCAATTCTTCCGGTCGTTCAATGAACCAGTCCGGGCTGCATGCCGCCATCTTCTGACGATTGCCCATGCCGTAGCCCACCGCGCACACTCGAATCCCCGCATTGTGTCCGCCGCTAATGTCATTGGTGCTGTCCCCGACCAGCACGGTCTGTTCTTTCGCCACCCCCAATTGTTTCATCACATGCAGCAGCATCCCTGGCTCAGGCTTCAACCCGAATCCGTTGTCTCCGCCGATGACATAGTTGAAGTGCTGAGGTCCCAAGCCATTCAGGATGACATGGGTGTACTCGATCGACTTGTTGGTCGCCACGGCTTTTTGCTTCTGTCCGAAGTGTTTCAACACTGTCTCAATACCGGGATAAAACCGCGTTCGATCCAGGCAATGCTCCAGATAATGCCGGCGAAAGATCCGCAGCGCCTCGTCGAACTTTTCCTGGCTCTCCTCTCCCACCGCCAGCCGGAGTAACTTCTTGACGCCGTCTCCTACGAACCCGAAAATCTCTTCCTGCGTCCGTTCCGGGAGCTGTAAATCCCGCAACGTCCGATTCACCGAATCCGCAATGTCCCATTTCGACTCGATCAGGGTGCCGTCCAGGTCAAAAATCAGAAGCTCCACGGGTGATGATGCGCGCATTATTTCGCCTTCCGTAAATCACTCTGCAACGAGGCCAGATCGGCTCGGTGCGTCTCCTCCGTCTCTTCCAACATGGCCTGGCGCACGAAGTTCAGCATACGTTTCTGTCCCACGTGCGGCGGCAGCATCGGTTCGACAATCTTCCAGCGATACCCAAACACCTTGACCCTGACGCGAACCTGCTCGATCGTCGAGTCCGGCACGAATCCCGCCGTCTCAAGATAGACCGATCCGAGAATCTTGAACTCGACGGGGATGACGACCTCCAAAGGATTGACCACTTCCCATTTGCGATAGTCGTCGGGAACCGAGAATCCGTTGATCACGACGATCTTGCCCCAAATCGGCTCGTCCTTCCACTCGACATAGGGCCCCAGCGTATCAAATGACGCCGCATCCAGCCGCGCCCCTTTGTTGTCGAGCGAAAAATATCTCTGGACGACCTCAGCCGGTGAATGGTTGATGGCATTGGTCTGACCGAAACCATCCCCGGCCGGTACCAGGAGGAATGCCGCGCCGATGAGAAGCAGACCCGCGAGGCCGGTGGGCATGGCCGTCCTTCGGCTATGCCACTTCATGCAACTTCATCAAATTGGTTCCACCCGGCTCACCGATCCTCGTACCGGATAGAATGACAATGCGTTGCCCCGGCTTCACCAGACCTTCTGCCTTCAGGCGCCGTTCGGCTTCGCTGACACGCTCGTCCGTCTGCGAGATTTGCGCCATCGTATGCGGGAGTACGCCCCAATACAGGGCCATCTGCCGGCGGACCGGCCCAAATGGGGTGAACGCAATGATCGGAGCAACCGGCCGCTGCTTCGACACCAGGCGGGCGGTCATTCCCATTTCACTGAATGCCACGATTGCGCTGGCGCCGATGGCCGCGGCGGCCGACCAGGACGACGTGGAAATGGCTTCCGGGAAGGAGACCTGGCCTTTCTCGGCGGGTGACCGGCGTACAAACCCCGGTCCCGTTTCAACTTCCGCTGCGCGCACGATGCGATCCATGACCCGCACCACCTCGACCGGATAGTGCCCGATCGCCGTTTCGGCCGAGAGCATCACCGCGTCGGTCCCGTCAAACACCGCGTTCGCCACGTCCGAGGCTTCGGCCCGGGTGGGACGCAGGTGTTGTGTCATCGACTCCAGCATCTGTGTCGCGGTAATCACCAGCCGGCGATAGCGGTTGGCTTTAGCGATAATGCGCTTTTGTAGAACTGGCACGGCTTCCGGGCCCAGCTCGACGCCCAAATCCCCGCGCGCAATCATCACGCCATCCGCCTGGTCGAGGATGGCATCCAAGACGGTAATCGCTTCCTGCCGCTCGATCTTGGCGATGACCGGCACATCGCCGCCACATTCGGCGATCAATTTCTTCGCGGCAATGATGTCCTGCGCCCCGCGAACAAACGACAGGGCAACGTAATCGACGCCTTGCGCAATCCCGAAGCGCAGGTCTTCCCGATCTTTGTCGGTCAGCGTCGGAGCACTGACACTGGTACCGGGCAGGTTGATACCTTTATGTGAGGTAACGTGCCCGCCGATGACGACCGTACAGTCCACCGCCCCGCCGATGATCTGATTCGCCCTCAACTCGACGAGCCCGTCATTGATCAGAATCCGCGCGCCCGGCTTCACGTCGCGCGTCAGGTACTGATACGTGACCGGAATATCAACCACCTCTCCCGCTTTTGCTGCGGTTTTGGCGCCGATCTGTCCGCCGGACTTCAATAAGATCGTCTGCAGGCGCACCAGCTGATCCGCGATCAGCGTCAGGCCGCCCTCCGGCAACTCCCCGAGGCGAATGCGAGGTCCTTGTAGATCCTGGATGATCGCCACCGCCACGCCTCGCCGGTCGGCTGTGTCACGAATGGCCTTGATGGCACGACCGTGCGACTCGTGCGTGCCGTGTGAAAAATTCAACCGGGCGGCATCCATCCCGCACTGAATCAGTTGATCCAGCAGCTCCGGACGATCGCTGGCAGGTCCGATGGTGCAGACGATTTTAGCTTTCCGCATGGTGGTGTTCGTCTTCTCTCTTGACAAAGTTCGTTCCTGCGCACCATTTTGTATCCTGTGAACAGACGTCGGGTAGCGTGCGAGTTCCTGGAGCAGGCCCGCAGGCGATTGAATCATATTAACAAACGCGCACCCATGCCGCAAAACAACACGTGATTGTCGATCTGAAGCCATAGTAACTGCACAATGAAGCAGGAACAACCAAGAATACGAGAACCGAAGCCGATGAGGTGAGGAATGAACTCCTCGGGAGATGCGTCCACCGATTCTTTAGACTTGGTCACGCTCGAAGGGCTGTTGACCTATGGTGAACAGGTCGCGCAGCGCTCGCCGACCGACGGGATCGTACTGCCGCCGTCGCCTGCTCCGTCTCTCGACCGGCGACGCCGCGCCGAAGAGGCGACGGACAGGATCAGGGCCTTCGTCCATCGTGTACAGGCCGGCCTGCCGACCGCCGAGGCCTATCGCGCCGCACGCGCCGCCGTGATCGCCGAAGACTGCGGAGGCGACGAACTGGTCTTCTTTGCCGCCTGGAACTATCTGCTGGCGCGAGGGGAGCTGGCACCCCTGTACCGTGCTCCCATCGGCGCCGTCCAGAAGCCGAGTCATCGCCGCCCGGTCGCCATCGTCCCACGCGCGCATCTCACACCGCAGCTGGCGGAAGGACGAATCGTATTGGATCTGGGGGATGACCGCTTCTGGCTCTTGCCTCGCGACCTCACGGACCGCACCCTGTTTTTTACGATGCGCCACGGCGTGTCCCAAACCGAAAGCAAGACCCATCGCGTCGGACGGAGACTGGCCAATGTGTTGGACCCGGAACGCGGCGTGCCCCGGGCGGACGCCGTGGGAGCAGCACTCGCGAAAATGGTCGGGGTGGTCGGCCAGCAGCTCGGATATCTCCATCTGCACAACTATCTGGACCCGCGCACTTTTCTTCATCTCATCAGCAGGAGTCCCAATACCGAACAACTCTACCGGCGAATTACGAAGGCGTTGCTGCCGGAGAGCCCCGCCCTCGCACAGACCGGACAAGCCACAACCGAACTCACATTGGAATCCCAGGACTTCGGCTGGGTCACCGGTATGGAGAAACAGGCGGAAGTCGAGGCAGCGGCGGCCGCCTTGGGCGTCGACAACAAGACCGCCAAGCGCCTCATCAAGCACCCCTTCTACAGCTATCCCGGAGGGCACTCGTTCTTCGATCTCTATATCGACGTGATCGACGGCCTGCACCGGATGGGGCGCTCGCATCATGGGAAGGTGCTCTGCCTGTATACGCATAGCTCAACCTTGCGCGCGTTGAGGATTTATCTGGATCCCCGGCCGTTCCGGGAGGCCTTCACTGAATTTGGTGAATACAAGGAGGGGCAAGACAACGTCGTGCTGCTGGCGTTTGAAAACGGCCAGCTCTCCGGTTATTCCACGGCGATCGGCCTGTTGGAAAGCGATCGCGTGGCCAGGGAAGCCTGGGTCACGGTGGAACGTCAGCGGAAGGATCGTATCACGCTCAAACCGCGTCGTCTGAAGCGACTCATCGCGCTGGTGTCGGGCGGCGACTTCGCCGGGGCCGGCGCGGCGCTGAAAGAGTTGCGCGTGACCGGCAATCGCTTCGGGCTCGACGTGCTGTTCGTTCGCCACGGATTCCTCGGGTTGGCCAATAATTGGATCACCTCCGTGACCGAACAGGACACCCGCGGCATGAGCAGCCATGCGAGCAGCCCGATCGGCAGCAGCCGATTCGAGGATTTCAAGGAAGAACACGTGCAGCAGGCCGCGATGCGCACGCTGGAACCGTACATGCAAGACGGAGCAGTCGTCGTGATGGGGGGAGACGGCAGCCTGCGCGGCGCGCGCGCCATCTACGAAACGTTCGGGATACAGGTCGTCGGCATACCCGGCACCATCGACAACAACATCGACGGCACGACGTCGCTCGGCTTTCATTCAGCCGTGGCGCTGGCCAACCAATCGATTGAATCGCTCAAGGCGACCAGCTCCGCCATGGGCAGCGTCTTCTTCGTCGAGGTGATGGGTGCCGGATCCGGCCACCTCGCGCTGGCCTGCGCCTACCAGGCGAGAGCGGAAGGGATTCTCGTGAACGAACATCCCGATCCGGATGCCTATATCGATGACATTATCCTGGGAACCTTGAAGAGGACCCTGGGCGTGCCCAACAAGAGCCATTTATTCGTCGTCGCGGAGCGCACGCCGCATCGGCACCACCGAGAGGGAGGCGTCCACGGGTTGGTGGATTACGTGGCTCACACCATCGCACAGTGGCCGCAACGCCGGGAAAATCCCGGCCACTATGCTCTCACCCAGGCGACGAAGGCCACCATTCTTGGCCATACGTTGAGGGGCGCGCCACCGACTCCCGAAGATAAGACTATCGCCCAGCACCTGGCCTACGAGACCGTGCGCCGCCTGGTCGAACACCCGGAAACGATTGTCGGCTGTATGGTGGCCTACCGCGATCACTCCACGATCGAAACAATTCCACTTCATGCTGTCACGCCCAAACAATTTGATTGGGAACTGTTTACCAGGATGCATGGAAGCGAGCTGACTCAAAGCAAAGTGTGAACGAGCAAGGAAAGGTCGTACGGTGTGTCACCCGCATAAGCTCTATACTGCCGTCGAACCTTCAAAAGTTTGACCTGGAATCGGATGACCGCGCATGGATGGCGCTCATCTTTCCTTCAGTTCCATCCGGATTCACCCAGGAATAGTTTGTCGCCGGTGATTGTCCACGATCTGTCCGATCTGTGCCGCTGATACCATCAGGATTGACCCAGGTGTAAGCGCTCCTTTGATGAACCGATGGCTTGACGCTGTCCCTCAGGATGCCGCGAGAGCCGTCGGGATTCACCCAGTAACCCGCTTGCTGGCTGATCGATCCTGCGGCGTCAGGCACTGAGTTGGGCGGACTGGTTAACACAATCAGGGATAGGGACATCCCTATGACAATTATGATAAGGCCTTTCATGTTACACCTCCTATCATGATGCATCGACTGCCACTTTCTTTCATTCGCTGCGCCCGTGACGCATGCTCCCGCGAGCACAAGCCGTGACGGCTGTCATTCCTCCGTGCAAGACTCGATCTGTGATAGTGCAAAGCCGGTGCCACTCCGGCTTCTCCACTCTCATCTCATCAAAGGGCAGCATTTTCCCCCACACCAAGCCTGAAATTAGAAGAGGGGATGATTGTCGCCGCTTGAATCCATGGACATCTCTCCGGACGACTGTCTGTATCGCAATAGAGACTCCGTGTATCCGTATTGATAACCGCCCTGAAACAACCGCGGACTCGTCCATTGGCGCGTTGACCTCAGGTCACTCGCATGCTAGGGTCCTGGCGTGTCGATCCGGCACCCCCTTCTCGCTCCATGCGCCAGCGAACCATTATTCACACCGTTTGTTCCCTGATCATCGCGCTTCTCCTCGGCGCGGGTTTGCACGTCGGCGGTTTCGCTTCCACTGAACCAGCTTCTGTTCCATCCGGTGCAGTCCTGCAACCGAATTCTTCGCCGGACATCGCTCAAGAGGGAGCAGGGAAAGTCTCATCTCTGGGCCGATATACTATTCCGCTGAAAGCCCGGCAGACGCTCAAGGCTATTCAGGATCGTCAGGGCGATCCTCCACCGGGATATGTCGGCGGTAGAACGTTTCAGAACCGCGAGCGAAGACTTCCGCAGGGACACTATGGTGAGTATGACGTGAATCCCCTCGTACGGGGGAAAAACCGGGGAGCCGAGCGGATCGTCATTGAGCGACGCACAGGCAAGGCCTACTATAGCGCTGATCACTACAGAACCTTTGTTCCGATGAATTGAGGACGCATGACATTGACTGCCTTGCAATCACCGAAGAAGCCATGGGTTCACCTTGTGGTGTGGCCTGAGAAGAAAAAGCCAGACCCCCATCATCTGGTCCCTTCTCACTTCATCGCCAGATCGATTTCCGGAGTGAAGTGCAAAACCAAGACAGGGCTCTTGGATGAATTTGCCCGCGCCCTATCGTTTCCCGATTATTTCGGTCACAACTGGGACGCGCTGGAAGAATGCCTGGCCGATCTGGAATGGTTGCCGGCGCAGGGGTATCTTCTGGTCGTAACAGATGCAGACCAAGTGCTCACGAAGCCGGATGAGGAAGACGACTATGAAACGTTTATCGAAATTCTGACCGAGGCCGGCGAAGCCTGGAGCACCAGAGAATTGCCCGACATGGCTCCAGGAGGTATTCCATTGCACACGCTGCTCACCGTTGCTGCTTCCCACAAACACAAACGGAAAAATTGGCTGATCCCTCCGCTCGCCGTCGAGAAGAGGACCGGCGATTCTAAACGACCCGGATCCTCAAAGATCCGGGCCCGCTAGCGGCACAACTATACCAAGGAGGGAATCATGGGCTTGCTGGGTCACAAGCTCACGCCGGGCGGCAAAATTCCTGATGCGGAATTGAGCGCTGCCTGAGTCCTGCGATCAGATTTTTCGGGTCACTGTCGTTTGGATCCACATCGACAAGGCAGACAATACGGAGCGAACTCTCCGCCTGGAGGAGGGTTTCGAAGTGGCTGGGGTGGTCTGATTGAGGTCAGCTCGCAAGGCGCGAAAATGCGAGGGACACATTCCATGCGTTTCGCATGCGTCTTCGAAAGGGGGTTTTTCACGCAAGAATCCGCCCTCGCCCTCTTTGACGCACCATGCACATATGACCCTCACGAAATCCTCCATGGCTGTTAGGGGGATCGATTCCTCTCCCCCTTACAATACAGCAAAACCTACGCCATATGGCGCCCAGCCAAAGAGCTGAAACATATCAATATCCTGTGAACGAGATACCGATCGATCCCAATAATCCATCGGTCGAAAATGAAACGATAGCAGCCGAACGGAGACGTTTTTGGGTAGGCAGGTCGCGCGCCTGAAGCGGCGTATCAAGATGAAATACCACGGATCGTAAGGATAAGAACGCGGTGAATCAGGCAATCGCATTTTTAGCCGGGCGGATCTGCAGCGCTCTCTTCTTGGTCGATATTCAGTTGACGCATGTGGTCGAGGCAAATGCTATGGGTCTCCCGACGATCACGAAACGGCTCCTTCTCGCGAATCATCGCAGGCTGACCTTCGATCTTGCACCAGGAGCAGATGACTTTCATCGGGATTGTTCCATGTCTATCGATTGCGAGCGATAGCCTCAGCAAGACCCACGCCACGCGAATTTCTCGAATTAAACCCGCATAGTTCCATGCGGAAATGCGCCTGCATGGACGACAGGGTGTATCCGGATGGGGATCATCGTATCTTTCTAGATACCACTTCCCACTGTTTCTTGACCTCGCCTATGCCGCATGCTAGTTTTCCGGTCCTTCATGAAGACCCAACGCTCGAAACAATTATTCCAAGCGGCGCAAGAGCTCATTCCCGGCGGCGTGAACAGCCCCGTGCGGGCATTTCGCTCGGTCGGCGGCCGACCGCGGTTCATCAAACGGGCGAAAGGATCGCGCCTCTACGATGCGGACGGAAACAGCTATATCGACTATGTGCTCTCGTGGGGACCGATGATCCTGGGTCATGCCCCCCTGTCCGTCGTGAAAGCGATCCAGCGGGCTGCAGCAAACGGCACCAGTTACGGAGCGCCGACGGAATTAGAGATTCAATTGGCACGCATGATTCGAGACGCGCTGCCGTCCATGGAGCAGGTCCGGCTGGTCAGCTCTGGAACTGAAGCGGTCATGAGTGCAATCAGAGTGGCACGCGGATTCACCAAGCGCGACGGCATTCTCAAGTTCGAAGGCTGTTACCATGGCCACAGCGACTATCTTCTCGCAAAGGCCGGGTCCGGTTTAGCGACGCTCGGAATCCCGGACTCGCCGGGGGTCCCTGCAGATTTTACCCGTCATACCCTCACGGCTCCCTATAACGATCTCGGTACCGTGAAGCAGATCATTCGCGAACATCACAGGTCTCTCGCCTGCGTGATCGTGGAGCCGATCGCAGGAAACATGGGCGTTGTGCCGCCGGCGCCGGATTTTCTCCCGGCCCTGCGGCGCCTCACCGAAGAACATGGGATGCTGCTGGTTTTTGACGAGGTGATCTCGGGGTTCCGGGTACAGTACGGAGGCGCTCAGACGCTCTTCGGCATCACGCCGGATCTCACCGTCTTGGGGAAAATTATCGGGGGAGGATTACCGGTCGGCGCTTACGGAGGCCGTCGGGACGTCATGAGTCTGATTGCGCCATCCGGTCCGGTGTATCAGGCGGGCACGTTATCAGGGAATCCCCTGGCAGTGACGGCAGGTATCGAAACATTGAAACGGTTGAAGGCCCCCGGCGTGTATCAAAGGCTGGAGCAACGCTCAGCCCAGCTGAGCGAAGGGATCGGTGCGGCTGCGCGAAAAGCCGGCGTCGCACTTGCTCAAACCCGCGTTGGTTCGATGGTAGGGGCGTTCTTTACGAAGGGACCGGTTACGGATTGGAGTTCGGCAAAGCAATCCGACCAGCAAGCCTATGCAAAATTCTTCCACCGTATGCTGGATCGTGGCGTGTATTTCGCACCCTCGCAATTTGAAGCGGCGTTTCTCTCCCTCGCCCACACCTCACAAGACATCGACTACACCATCAGGGCGGCCCGCGCGGCGTTTAAGAACCTCTAGGAAGCGTCGCTCGTATCTCGTCTCCCGTATCTCGTATCTTGTAAGAAAATTTCTGAATTTGTTGATCTGATGATTTGTTGAACGTCCGAAATTCATCAGATCGGCACATCAACAGATCAGCAAATGTCCTTTCACGCTTCACGCTTACCATCTCACCCGCCCACCCCGCGCACGCCAAGACGTGCGCTCTCCCCGGGTCACGCTCTACTCATCGTCCTCATCCTCCGCATCCAACACTTCCTGGCGCTTCTGTTCTTCCATCGCATTATGTAACAGCATCCGGATGAACATCGAATAGAGCGAACCCTTTTCCAGCGTCCCGCCCGGAGGAATGGCGATCTTGCCTTCCTTGATCATGCGGTCCATCCAGACTTTCTGATCCGGGGCGATCAGGATCGGAATTTCTACCAGCCCCACTCTTCCCATCATATCCATGGTCTAGTCCTCCGTCATTCGTCAATTGTCATTGTCAACGGCAAGTTGTGAACGTGTGTATCGTCGTGCGTATCTCCTGAGAAATTTCTGAATTTGTTGATCTGATGATTTGCTGAACGTCCGAAATTCATCAGATCGGCACATCAACAGATCAGCAAATGTTTCTTGTCCCGCTTCACGCCGATTTCAGCACGCAGGTTTCCAGGAAGTCAAGGCGCGCGAATACCTTACAGAGTTGAGCGCCCCAAGCTCGGCGCCGGCGGTAGCCGTCGAGAGTATCCAGCACGGACACCCCATCGCCGCGATGCCGCTCAGGACTGTATCCATTTCAGAGATGAGTGTTATCCGTACAGATACAGAGGGAAAGTGACAGACCCATTCTGAACGCCGTTACAGAGGAACGCAGGGAACATCCGTCTCCTTCGCGATTCCGTCCATCGCTCTGATCCCTTTGAAAACACAGCTGGCCGTCTCCCGTGCGATCATTGGGCGGCACCATACTGATCGAAAGTAGGATGACTCAACTTGCTGGCATGCAACCTGCTGAGGACGCTCCTGCGCGTTAGCTGCGGGAGGAAAGAACATGAGAGGTCATCGATCGCTGATAATCGTTGCTGGAATAGCCGTCCTGTTGGGGTTTCCGTCGGTCACCGAGGCGTTGCTTCCAACCGATCCCGTTTCCACGCTTTCCACGTATGTTCCCGCTAAGCAGTCGGAACTTTCCTCGATAGCCTCGCATTGTGAAGGCTGCAAGGTGCTGGTTCCAGAAAAGCCACCGGCCAAAGTGGGAAGCCGCGGCTTCCATCGCCCTTCCCGTCATTCGACCTCGAATTACAGAACTGTGAAAAGTGGGAAACATCTGAAGCTGAAGCCGCCAGGGTCTCGAACCACACGCCACACCGCTCCTGCCTCCCTGCCTCGCCGCGCGCTCTCACGGCTTGGCCTGCAGGCACAGCACTTTGAAAGCTGGCAGGTGCAGGCGGTGGATGGCGACACGATTCGATACGGCACCGAGCGTATTCGCTTGCGCGGGCTGAACGCGCCGGAATTATCCGAACCGGGCGGCATCGAAGCGCAGCAGCGGCTTGCAGAACTTCTCCGCGAAGGCAATATCAGCATCGTCCCGCACGGCAAGGATGTCTATGGGCGCATGCTCGCCGATGTCTTCATCAGCGACCGCAACGTGGCGGAGATCATGACGAGTGAAGGATTTGCGAGGCGCGGATAGTCGGGAGTGAGCGTCGCTCGTGAAACGTCATCGGACTCAAGAGCTGGTGGTCTATAGCCATCCCCCTTGCATCTGCTCGGCAAGCGCGTACAATCCCGGCCTGATGAAGTATGGGATGGGCATATCATCTTCTTAGGGGACCCTCCGGCTGATCATGAGGCTTCTTACCGAATTGAATCAGATGTCTTTCTTGCTCCATTGACTTAACAAGCTCTTCAAGAAGAATGAGGTGGATCGATGCAGCCCTTCACATTCTTCATCAGCTACAGACGTGAACACACGGCACCAATCGCTCTGCTTCTGAAGGACGAGCTTGAGAAACGGCTGCAGTTCGTGCGTGTCTCAGTGGACGTAGGGGATGGACTTCCCCAGCCGTATAAAACAGTTGATCGATCAGGCACACGCTACCATCGTGCTCATCGGCAAGAATTGGATGCCTCGACGCAATGAACCCGCGTCTCGATCAGGCCTTTCGGCCGATCAGCCTGTGCCCGGGCCTTGGGACAAAGATTGGGTCGTCGCCGAACTGACGCATTCTGCGACCAGTCCGATCGCATATGACCACGACAATCTCTGGGGACGAGAAAGGCGGGCCGTTCTTCCTTTTCTTGTTGATTGTGAGCGACGTTTCGATCAATTCGATGTTCCCGATGTCATCGCAGATATCGCCAATACACAAGCGGAAAAAATCGAATACGCCAGTTGGCCATCTGCGGCGCGTGACGATCTATGACCTCAACCTGGCTTTGTTCATGAACAAGGCCGCGCGTGCGGTCTTGACCTAGGCCTAGGCCTCGACCCTCTCGACAACTCAACATCCCTGGTCGAATGAATGGGTGTTCCTGTGAAACGATTCGCTATGGCCTTGGCGGTTCTTTTGTCGTCACCAACCTGGGCCGGCGAGCCTGATGCAGTTGGGAGGAATGAGATCACCCATTTGTTTTCTCACCTTGAGTCGTCTGGCTGCCAGTTCTATCGGAATGGCTCGTGGCACACGTCGTCCGCTGCCGTGAGTCATCTCCAGAGAAAATACGAATACTTGCTGCTGAAGAAGGGTCTGATTTCGACGGCAGAATCCTTCGTCGAGCAAGCTGCAAGCGAAAGCAGTGTCAGCGGAAAACCTTACTTGGTCAAATGCGGAGACGCTTCGCCGGTTGAAAGTGGCGCGTGGTTCAATCAGGAGTTAGCCCGGTACCGGGCAACATCGAGGTAGGAGCAACCACCACTAGCAGGGTGTTGAAAAAGACCCGCCAGCATCGTTCTCGCATCGCTCAGAAGACACTGGGCGCTCACCGTCTCGCGCCCGTGCGCAGACTTGAGGCGACTTCGTCGTCGCCTCGCGCACCTCAACGTACGGCCAGGAGAAAAGAGCTTGTCTCGGCAGGCTCGGGGCGGGCGGGTGAAAATGATGACGATTCGCCCTCGAAAACTGCCGGGTCAGGGAACACTGGGTGCTCACCGACTCGCACCCGTGCGCAAACGTGAGACGATTTATTCATCGTCTCGCGCACCTCGCTGGACGGGCTTTTTGAACACCCTGCGGGTACCTCAATAGGCACTGCGGCCAGTTCTATCTTCCCTACCGAGCGGGTTCAAAATGGTTTTTCAACAGCCTGCTAGCATGTGCATCATGTCCGCTCCCGCTGGTCGCCCCAGCAAAGAGCGATGCCCTTGCTCGGAACTTATTCACGTCGTGAGCCCTATCGTTGGTACCGCCTGATGCAAAACCTCCTCACGATGTGCGCCATGCTGACGCTGATTTCCTGTGTCACTTCCCCTTCGCCGGAAGAGGTGAGCCGACTCGCCGAGGGCAACCGATGGGAGCTCGTTCGCTGGGGTGATCGAATGGTCCCGCACGGCGACAGCGGCGAGCCTGTGATCCTTGTATTCAAGGACGGCCGGGCCTCCGGCCACGCTGGTTGCAATCGTTATTCTGCCGGAATCACCTTTGTGCCCCATGCGGGAGAGGTAAAGGTATCGCCGGGGATTTCAACGCGCATGTCCTGCGAGCCCCGCCGCATGGAGTTCGAAGCCGCGTTCATTCGAGCATTCGAAGCCTCGACACGCTATCGCGTCGAGGGGGAGCGCCTGCTGTTCGACAACGGAACAGCCTCGCCGCTCGAGTTTTATCGTCGACCGCTGGAAAAATAGACCGATGTTCCCGTGCTATTACTTCACCCATCCTCTGGTTTGCTTTTCCGCAGTCGATTGTTGAGGCATAATGCCCTCATGTCCTCGACGTCGTATTCGCGCGTTGCCAGAGCCGCTCGCCGAAGAAAGCGCGTGCTCTCAGGCTGGATCGCGAGCATCCGGCGTGGCGCACAGTTGTGCCGGTGTGCTCTCCTCGCCGTGCTGGCGGCTCCTCTGCCGGTTCGAATTCTCGCCGGCGTGTTCGCGGTCTTTGCTTTGTGGTTTGCGGTCAACTGGGGCTATCAGATCATCCGCAAACCGACCGAGCTGTTCTTCCCGGTGAGGGGCGCACTGACCAAGACCCCGCCTGAAAGCTGGCGGCAGTACGGGTCGCTTTTCAATGAGCATTCGACTGCCGTCATCACCCCTCCATTATTGGCCGCTCTTGCTCAGATCGAAGGCAGCGGCAACCCCCTGGCGCATACGTACTGGCGGTCCGGCCTCACGCTAAATCCCCTGGAGCTGTACCGGCCGGCTTCGAGTGCGGTCGGCATGTTTCAGATTACCGACGGTGCGTTTCGCGAGGCCAAGCGCTACTGCATTCACAACCACGTCGTGGTCGAAGATGGCCCCTGGCACGATCTACTGTCATGTTGGTTCAACAGCCTTTACACCCGCGTCCTGCCGGGCCATGCCATCGAGCTGACGGCGGCGCTCCTGGATCGCGGTGTCGCGCGCGTGATGAGGCGCCGACGGAATGTCGCTGTCACGCTCCGACAAAAGCAGGATCTGGCCGCAGTGATCCACCTGTGCGGAGCCGGGGCAGGCGACGCCTACGCAGCGCGCGGGTTTCGGCTGGCCGCTCATCAGCGGTGCGGCGACCATGACGTCGGCGACTACCTCGCGCGGGTTCATGCGATGAAAATCGAGTTCGCACGGCTGGCCGGAAGGAAGTAAGAGGTCAACAAGTGTCTTGAAAATCAAGCCGGGTGACTGGCAGCCACCCGCCACGGCAAAGGAGAACGGTCTCGGGACGATCGGCCATGTTACGCACCTCTGGCTTCGAGCAGTGTGCTCAGGGTTTTCAAAAGTTGATTCAGCACGACGGAGTCGATCGGGATCTTTCCACTGGACGAATGGAGGGCAGAGGCCTTCGGAATCCTACAGTCCTGGTGCGACAGAAACTCAGCCGGGGGCGCCGAGTTTGTCATACCCACAGGCTTCAACAAGCCCCGGACTCGCGCGTCCTTCGCACAGTCGAGCAGCGGATGCTGTCGAGCTTGAGAACCGAACGCTCGTGACACCATGTCTTGAAACTGCTCATTGGTCACTCCTTCGATGCCGGCGCTGAGCGCCTCGGTGGCCTTGACGGTAAAATCTCCGTGTCCTCCGCTCTCCCAGGCCACCTCCTGCGACAAGCAGGCGGAAAACACGACTTCCCGCATGGCTTCCGGACCTCGAGGCGGGAGTGCCCTGCGGCCGCCTACCCACTGTCGAAATTCTCGGTGGGACTCTTTCATGGCCTGAGTCGCGATCATGTAGCGGGCTCGTCTGGTCCCATCACCCGCTGGAGCGGGACCGCCCACTGCGAACCGGGAGATCGTGCCGGAATGGCAGCAATCGATGAAGCAGGTCAGATTCACCCCGTCAGGAAGCTGCCGGAATACCTCCGCGACGTCATCGTCTATGACGAATTTGCCCTCGCCAAAATCAACCGGGCAAAGTGCTTCATCATGATCCGGCGTATCCCCGTCCGCCTCATCGCCGTCCAGATCAGGCAACGTCGTGCCGTGCCCGGCGTATTGAAACACCACGACGTCACCGGCTTTGCTGGAGGTGACCAACCGTGTCAGCGCATCGAGAATTCCCGTGCGCGTGGCTTGCTGATCGAGGAGAATGGTCTGGTCCTCGAAGCCTAACGTCTTGAGCGACTGCGACCATGCCCGCGCATCCGCCACACATCCGGCGAGGGGCGCGGTCGCATACCGATCGATCCCGATACAGAGCGCACACCGTCTGCCCTGCCCCACCGTCACGGCCGCGCGCTGGGGCAGAGGTCCCCCCGTTGCCGAACCCGCCGCTCCCTGACCGATAGGGGTCAGGTCTCCAACCGGAAACATCGGCTGCTGCCCAAGAAAACTCAGCTCCTCGGGCCACTCCATGGGCTGGGACCAGATATCGCGCAGGTTGCGGGTCGCCTCCTCCGGAAACTCTTTCTCGAGCACATCTGTATCTGACAAGTCGAGCACGCGGCGCGCGACACTGTTCATCGTGGCGCGGTCGTTGTCGAATCCTCCATGCGTGGTCGAACGACTGGCGCTCCGTCCGACATCACTGGCAGTCTTGGACCACATGACCTCTCCCATGTTCGAGGAGGTTCCATCCAAGCCAAATAGTTTCTTGAGGTCGGGATCGCTACGGAGTGACGCCTCAAGACCAAGGATCGGAGTTCCTCGTTCGGCCTCCAACGCATTGCAGATCAGGTAAAGCAAGGACTTCCGGTAGACCTTGCCGCAGTCGTCGTCCCTTTCTAAGTCCTTATTCATCGTGAACAGGCTCAGATGTTTCACTCCGTTTCCGAGTACCGGCGTGAGCTGCTGGAGAAAGGCATCCACCCGAATGGCCGGCGCCAGAAAATGCATGGAGGTAAAACCCGACACTCCCATGTCCAAGGCCATGGGTACGAAGTGCGCATGAAAGATAGACCCGGCACTGTGGCCGACCGCATGGAGCTCGACCGATGCAGTGTGCGTATCCAAAAGGCTCTTCAGTTTTTCAGCGACGTACCTGGCGCCACCGAGTTCAGCGGACGCCTGCTCTGCACTGCGCTTCATCCCCGCCCAGATCTGAACTCCCCCGGCAGTGTGACAGAAGGCCTCGATCAGAGGGTCCGTGGTGAAATCCCAGATGTCCCGGGGAGCAGCCCGTTGGATCTGATCCCTGGACCGGAACAACAACTGCTTAATGGTTTCCAGAAACCCGGTTTCCCAGACAAAGAAGATGGGATAGACCTGGTTAGCCATCCACCACTGCACCTGCTGGTGCGCGGTCCAAAGCCCGGCGCTTTCAGACGTGAGACCGCCATGCGCGTAAAACAGCAGCTTGGCCTTGGGTGCACCATTCGATGCACGCAGGCCCTCCAGCCATCGAGGCAAATGCTGCTCGAAAATCGCATCCACGTCGCCTGGATCGGTTTGAAAGAGGCCTTCCTTGGAGAACCTCCCCTGATTGAGATTCACGACATGGGGGCGAAGTTGGTGCAGCATCTCGGGCGTCAAATCCTCAGACGACCCGCCGCCGCGCATGTCGGCATGAGCGCGACCCGCCGCCGCGGCGGGAGGAACGAACCACTCTTCTCCTTCCACGAGTTCGGCATCCAAGGGGTCCGGTTTCTCGCGTGGGGTCGCATTCAGCGCCCCGATCAAGTCATGGACGGCCAACGCTTCATCCCCGGAGGGCCGGCCTGCTTTAGGTCGCGCCTTCCGAGCCGCCGGCTTTCTCGTGGGGGGTTCCGCACTCAGACGCCGGAGATCCTCCATCATCGTGCTGCGCGTGAGCGATGAGCCGGGACAGGTTTTCGACGACATCTCGTTATGAAAGCGGAGCGATTCAACCGGCAGTTCGAACCTGGCCTGCAGGGCACGCACGACGTGTAAGGCGGCGTCTCGCTGATCGCCTTCAAAGCGATCCTGCCCGATATCGAAGTCGCCGATCACTTCGATCATGAACGGACCGGACAGCCGGTTGCCGTTGTGGCCACTCGCGCTGCAAGGGGGCTGATTCCAACTGCGGCCCGTCCACACTACACCATCGGGCGCAATGGTCAGGTGTTGAGCGATATCCGACCAGCCCTTCACTTCGGTATGGTACCGCCACATCGAGACGATGGTATCGTACCCTCTATATTGGCTGTGATTCGGCCGCCAGGTGTGATGGAAATGCACGGCGTCGATGCGACGCGTAAAGGGATGGGCTGTAAGCAGTTCGTCGAATTCGGCCAAAGTCATGGGTCTGAATGTTCTCACCGTTCACCTCCTGTATGAGACGCAATTGTGCACCATCTCCATCTATTGACAGGCAACGGAAATGCCTTGCTCCATTGTCTTTTCACCGAGAGGGCCGATGCTAACCAAGCCCTTGATTCCTATAGCTCACAGAAATGAAAGGTAAAAAAGAAAGAGAAGATGGCCATGGAAGCAGTATCCTTGTGGATACACTCTGTACCTATTTCGATATGCGCACGACAGGCTGAAGGTAAGATGTGAAGCGGTTCTCGTGTCAGCTCGCATTTGAAACATCGTTGCGCAATCTTTTCGGCACACAGCTTGCTGGCCCCCTCACTGTATCGGCCGCGATGCTTGCGTGGCGGAGGAGCCTGATATCGACTAATGCCCTGTAGCCAGATACCAGTCGTTGAAGAGTCGACAATTGGCCTGCAGCACAGCCCCCTCATTCAGGTTCCATCGACTAATTAACCCTAAAGCGCACAAGACGTCAGCGGAGGGCTTGATGGTCGGAAGTCCTACGGCCTTTGCGGCTTCCCGTGGATTGATGGGTCGCGCCTCTTTCACAAGATAGTGAAGAAGTGTCCGTTCACCCGGCTTGCGTAGTCCTGCACGGCAGGCCTGGAATAATGGAGTCAGACGCTCTGCCACAGTCTGAATGGCCTTCCCAGGATCACCGGAAAGTGACTTGAGCGCATGAGCAATTGCCTTCAGAACATAGGGGTGTGTGCCGCCGGCTGCGAGCGCTGAGATGATCTGGTTCGGCGCCAGGTACGGCTTGAGCAGTTCTTCCGCCTCGCTTGGAAGCAGAACCGCAAGAGGTGCAGGCTGAAGATTCGCAGTCTCTACCTGCTCCAGAACCCAATCGTGCCAAGCGCGTGCGCCCGCCCATACGATCGCCTGCGCGAGCGTTTTGTTCTTCGTGAACTCGCGTAGCCTGCCGACGCCATTGTCGTTGAGGAGACAGTCGCAATTATCGAGAAGCAAGATCGGCGTTGGATTGGGCCAGCGTCGGAATTGAAGTTGCTTGCGGGCTTCCTCTTCTCTCAGATCCAGATAGAGTGCCGTCGGTGTCGCTGAGGACGCATTGTGGTTCTGATCCACGAGCCATTTCAGATGCAGCAACATGGAGGTCTTGCCGAGCTTGGGTCCTCCATAGAGCAGAATCGACTGGCCCCTGAGGCAGCGGCTGAGGAGATTTTGTGCGAACCTGGTACGGCCGGTGAAACCGGTCGTGCCGAAGACCGGTGTATCGGGGGACGTATCCCCTGAAGGAATGGCTGAGCGCATGGCACACTGTATCGTATTGGTCCCGCTTACACTACAGTCGGCTCCGCCCAAATAACGCTCACGAAGCTATAATGCTCTCTGAGGCATCGAGCCCTACATTCCGATAGTGCCAGTTCCTCGTCAGATGGCTTCGATTGATGAACGGTGCACATCCTCTCTGGCGCCATCATGCGCCGAGCCGAGGCTGGTGATCGAGTTCGCTTGATGACCCGGTGCTCCTGTAAGGCTACGCCGGAGGGGCGCGATGCTGTCGCACCGCGTGATTGGCTTCTTCCATTCCGAGTCGCAACGGACGCGATCTCCCAAATCTTGCCGCGTATCTACTCCATCCAAGCCCAATAGACCACAGAGGGGCTCAAGCCTGCAGAGTGCTTGCATCTGTCCTGCAAGCGCGTACAATCCTCGCGGGGAATTGATCAGCCGTGAGTCGGACCTGGAACGCGCGTGTGATCGCGAGACTGCCTCCGCATTTCCAATCCAACCGTGAGAGGAAGCTTTCTCAATGTCAAACGACAAGGAAGTACTGACGCAGCTCAATATCCAAATCGGCGAAGCGGAGGCAAGAGGCGACCGACAATGGTTGAGCGACGTGATCGCGCCGAAGCTCGCCTTTCGGCGAGCGGATCGACAAACGATTGATGACCAGACGGATTTTCTCAGGAAGGTCGCAGCCAGTGAACCTCGTGACACCAGCATTGACCTCATCGACATCCATGGAGATCGAGCCATCGTCAGATGTACGGTGACCGTGAAGTCTGCGACTGGGGAGAAGCGGTATGACAATATACGGCTGTTTGTTCGGCATGAGGGACAATGGAGACTTCTTGGATGGGCGAATGAGCCGATGTGACACGCAACTATTCCAGCTGAAGTCGGAACAGAGATGGCAGCTATTATAGACAGATGAGGATTTGAAGCGGCAAACTTCGCGATGGCGCTACCCTCATCGTGCATCCCTTCCATCCGGGCCCAAAGAGAAGAAAGCGCTGCATGAGGAAGACCCCAATCAAGTCGTCTCTTTCCATTTCCTCACAAGAGTGTCGATCTCAGTAGTTACTGATGAGGCCAGCAAATAGTGCATCCCTGCCCTTCGACAGGCTCAGGGCGAACGGGCTTTAGGGTCACCGTTCGTGGTGAGCTTGTCGAACCATGAACGGTCGCATACGCACTATTTGGTGGTCGGCTCAGTAAGCGGCTCGCGCGCTTCAACGCAATGAAGCGGCAGTTCGCCAGGCTCGCGGCGGCCGGCTAAGTACGTGGCTCGTCTTTCGAACAAAGATCGAAATGCTCACTTGCTAGCATTGAACGGCGAGAATTCGATGAATCGCCAACGCAGCGGGATTGCCGCGGTTAGCTCCACTACCTCATCGATGTCGAATTCAATCATTCGCTCCGCGCCGGCGAACTCCGCTACCCGATGCGCATCCCAAATTATGCGCGCCCGTCCTGTGAGTTGAAGGGTACTGCCGGACCCAAAGTCAATAAACAGAAGCCCGGTGTGAGGATCAGTCACAATATTGCCGAGGGTTTGAAACATCATGTTGCCCGAATAATCGGGCCATACGAGCAGACGCTCATCCACCACTCGGACGAATCCGGGACTTCCACCGCGATGTGAGGCATCTAGACCGCCATCTGGGTGGCCGCTGGCGATGAAGAACGTATCCGCCTTCCTGATCCAACGTTGCTGCTGCTTTGTGAGGTAAGGTTCCCGCCGGATCGTCGGGGCTGTGCCCGGCTCAACGTTTCTGTTCTCCCACTCCCGCGCCTGAATGTACTTGGGGCAATTGGAATACACTTGATGGGCATGGACCAGGATAACGCCGTCCGGCAGCGTTTCGGCCTCGCCGTTGACTCTCATCCGGCGGCGGGTCGCAAAGTCGATCACGAGCATGCCGATCAGTCCGCCGACAGCCAGATTTTCGGCCAGCGGGTCGCCCGGCGTCGGGTGGGCGTCGATCCGTACTGTCTGGGAATCCAGTGGCTGCATAAAGCCGGGAGCGCCTGTCAGCATGGACGCCCACAATCGTCCAGCCGGATCGATCGAGCCTAGGATTGCCATGGGCTGGCTGCGCAAGAATGTCCGCGCAGTAGGTGGAATAGTGGAACCGATGGACTTGCCGACGCGGTCCGCCATATCACGTTGGCCCGCGCGTGCTTGAACAGCGAGTTCGCCGGAATGGAATACGGGTGACATTGCGATTCCTTTCGTCAGCTCATCTCGGGAATCTCAAAAGAAACCACAAGACGGCGCCCCCGGCGACGGAGCCGTTCTGCCCCCGGCGCCGGTCGGAGCATAAATCTCCAAACGAATGCCGTCCGGGTCTTCGAAAAAGACGCCGGCGGATTGCGATCCCTCAGTATGGGGCACGATGCCCTCGTAAATGAACGGCACGTTCAACGCGCGGAGTTTCTCTTCGGCCCTCTGCACGTCCTCGATTGTGGCCACTTGGAATGAGAGATGATGAAGGCCGGGGCGCTGCTTCTCAAAACGGCCTTCGCCTTGTTGCCATAGTGTCAGGACCAATGTGCTGCCTTCACTCAGGAAGACAAACCGACGCCCCTCTTCCCGGGATTCACCCATCACGTCGAAGCCGAACACCTTCTGATAGAATCCCTTGGACCGATCAAGATCGCTGACGTTTAGGCCCACATGGCCTGTCCGGAGTGTTTTTGCGCCGCCATCTGCCATCTCACACCTCCTTTGAACTGATAACGAATGGATAACTGTCTAACTGTATCTTTGACGGTTATACTGGAAATACTGTAACTTGTCAACGTACTTTTTGAGGGTTAGCTGTAGACGGTCTCGCGGGCGGAGGTCGAACGGCAATGCCGGATCATTCATCGGACCAGTCATTCTTTTTTATTGCCAATTACTTATGCCTCGACTTCATCAATACACAGATAGCCGAAAGCGGGCGGCCGGTAGACCTCCTGAAGAGCTTCGGCGACCTTGTGTTCTGGTGCGTCCAGGCTCGTGTCCTCGAAACGACACAGCAACAAGAATTGTTTCGGCAGTGGCGCGGCAGGCGGGACGCCGATCAGACGTTCGCGCGCGCGATCGAGTTTAGGGCCGCCTTACGGCAGATGGCTGAGCGGATCGTAGCAGGGAAGACTCCAGCCCAGGTCACCATTGCGCGGATCAACGAATTACTTCAGCATCAGGTGGGGCATGCCAAACTCAGGCGGGCGAAAGGTGGGTTTGAAAAACACTTTCATGCCGACTTCAAGGAACCGATTCACCTCCTGTGGCCCGTAGCAGAGTCAGCGTGCGATCTCCTCACGTACGGAGATCCTTCTCTCATCAAGAAATGCGAGAACGCCGTGTGCGTGCTCTTGTTCTATGACACGACAAAAAATCATAGCCGCCGCTGGTGTAGTATGAGCGTCTGTGGGAATCGGATGAAAGTGGCGGCTCACTATCGACGTCTCAGAACATCGGCTGCGACATCATAGGAGCAGGACTGTGGGACCAAGGTATGTCAAAACGTGCTCAGTTCTTGTCGTTCTGTTTCTACTGGTGCTCGTTTCGTTCCCCGCATCCGCCCAACAGTCGCGCCCACCCGATGAAATCACCAAGTTGGCTGAGGATGTGTATCTGTTCCGGCATCAGTCTCATCAAGCCATCTTCATCCTCACGTCAAAGGGTGTCATTGTCACCGATCCCATCAGCACAGAAGCCGCAACCTGGCTGAAGGCGGAGATCAGGAAACTCACCGATCAGCCTGTGCGATATGTGATCTACAGCCACCACCATAACGACCACATCACCGGAGGAAGCATTTTCGCCGACCAGGCGCTCTTTGTCAGTCAACGGGCGGCGCGGGAGAGGCTTCTGAAGAATGCCGATCCCGACATACCAATGCCCAATCTCACGTTTACCGATCGGATGTCTATCGATCTGGAGGGCAAGCGCGTCGAACTCATCTACACCGGTAAAAACCATTCGGATAACAGCCTCGTCGTGCTGCTGCCGCAAAACAAACTGCTCTTCGCGGTCGATTTCATTCCGGTCGAAACCGTCGGGTACCGTACGCTGGCGGACAGCTATCCCGACGACTGGATCGAATCGTTGAAGCAGGTCGAACGGTTGGACTTCGACATCCTCGTGCCGGGCCACGGGAAGATCGGCAAGAAAGAACACGTCCGGTTGTTTCGGGAGTATCTTGAGGCGTTGAGAGCGGCCGTGCGCGAACAGATCCAGAAGGGCACGAGCTTGGAAGAGGCGAAGAAGACCGTCAGGCTTCCGAAGTATGAACAGTGGTACGGCTATTCAGACTGGTTCACGGAGAATGTCGAAGGCATGTACCGGTATCTCTCGCAGGAGCAGGCGAAATAGCCCCGCCTCGTCCCCGACCCGCTCAGCGCTAGTCGCACCCGTTGCGATGGCCGCTTGTCACGATCCCCTCCTTGTCGGCAAAAAATATCAGCCGGCAATCGACGCCGCCATAGAGCGGGAGCGTGTTGTACTCGTCGGCCTGGCCAGGCATGCGATCAATCGTCATGTCCCACACCATCTCGGTCGTGCCATCCTGCGTTTCCTTCGGATGCAGATTCGGTGGTCCCAATTCGAGATACAGGTCCTCCTTGTGTTTTCCGATCCAGCGCGTGATCACATCGTCCCATGACTGGTAGATACCTGTCACACCGGAATCCGGGCTGGACTTGCACGCAGGAAGGACAGAAAGCGCCAGGAACCATAACAACACAGAAAGATATCTGGTCATCACACCGACACCCTGCTGCGCCGAGTGCTTCATGGTCATGGTATCAATGTCCGTCGAAACCGGGATCTAGGGTTTCTTCTTTTTCTTGTCGCTGGAGTTGTCGGAGAACAGCAGCCAAACAAGCACAGCAAATCCAATCGCCACACCGGTAATTGCCAACCAGGTTCCGAATTTTTCCATCAGCTCCTCGTCAGTGGAGGTCCTTGTAGCGCAGCCAGAGTGGGTGTGTCGAGCCGTTTCACCTTCAATTGATCGTCGACCGTCACCAGCTTCGCCGATCCTTCGACCACGACACGCTGGCTGCCTCGCTCGCGCAAGACATGGGCGAAAGTGAGGGAAGCCTGACCCACCGCGGCTAATTTCGTGTCGATGATCAACCTGTCGCCATAGCGAGCAGGTGAGCGATAGTCGATTTCGGCATGGACCACCATGAACTGCGTGCCCTTGTTCCTCAAATCCGATACTGAAATGCCCCGTTCTTCGAGATACTGCGTCCTCGCCCGTTCAAAATACTTCAAGTAATTCGCGTAGTACACCACCCCGCCACAGTCCGTGTCCTCGTAGTAGATTCTAATTTCCATCAACGTCCGTCGCTCGTATCTCGTGAAGCGTATTTCGTCAGAGCCGTTTGATTAGATTCCGAAGCATTTTTGATTCATGATCCATGTCTTCGAGAAGCTCATCGTGATTGACCTGGCTGAGGTATCCGAGTTCCAGTGCGATCTCAATTTGTGTCTCAAGCTCGCCACATGAACCCAACGCGATGTACAGAAACTGCCTATACTCTCGATTATGAATTCGATTGAATCCCTCCGCGACATTCGAAGGAATCGATAGACCGGCACGCCTCATCTGACCGACCAATCCATACAATTCATCCTTTGGAAATTCCTTCGTTACTTGGTAGACATTCACGACGATCTTCTTGCCTAACTTCCAAACATCTAGGTCACGAAAGCTCTTGATCTTCATTCCTAGGAATGTGTGTGCCCGTCAGTGTCGTATCTTCCCTTGGGTCTTACGAGATACGATTCACGAGCGACGATTCACTATAGATTTAAGACCGGAAACTTCGGCACCGATGAATCCGCAACTCCGGTCAGTCTGGCGACGATCTCGTAGAGCTGATGGAATCGCTCCATCTTGACCGGTTCGAATCCATGGCTCAGCACGGCATGGTTCGCCGCATCCAGCAGAGGCTTCATTTTCTGCCAGTCACGGAGAAAAGCCTGTCCCATTTGATCACCCAACCCGGCCAGCGTCCGGAATTGGCTCTGTAGCGGGAGCTTGTACTTGCCATCCACGTCGTCCAGAAAACAGGTGCGACAGGTTTCTTGTAGCGCCTGAGGCAACTGCTCCGGTCGCACATCCCAGGTTTTGATTGTGTATTGTTTGAAGAGCTGCCGTTGTGCAAACGCCTCGAGAGCCCGCACAAGCGCCAGCATGGCGCCTTCCCCATTGTGATCGGCCTGGGCACGGCGGTGTGCATGGGCCAGGAGGTCCAATGCGACCCCTTCCTTCACCTCGGCCGGATCGAGGACGATCTTTTCCAGAAATACACTGTTGGCTTTGATGGCTGGTAGCACCTGCTTGAGCCCGGGAGGACCGCCCCAAAGAGACGCCATCTCCAACGCCTTGGCGGCTGTTTTGAGTTTGTCCCAGGCCTGCCGGTACTGGAACCGATCCCACAGTCCATACCCATCTGCGAGATCGGCCAAAGCACGATACAATGGCTTCTGCCCGCCGCTCACGCGCATCTCCAGATGCTGAAAGAGTAGACGTGTAGACCGGAAGGCGCCGCGATTGAACAGATCACACGCCTCCCGCATGGTGAATATGGCGGCTTCATCCCAAGGGTTTCCCTGCAGCCATCGCCGCTCTTGTCCGTCGATGAGAAGCGGTGCGTCTTCGCTTGGGTGGCCGGCATCGATACTGGTGACCGTAATGAGACGCGAGGTCCACGGGAGACTCGCAGACGCAAGGGCGGCCGCCATCGCCGGGGTGGCTCCGGTGAGATCGACGACGAGGTCTCCGAAATGGACTTCCCATGTGCGAAAGAGATCGTGAATCGTACGGGAGAGGGCCTGGTGGCAAAGGATGACATCGGCGGGATCGGTCGCGATGATACAATCCCAGCGCTTGGGCATGTGCTGAATCTGAGGTTGGATCGCTGTGTCGATGTGTACCCTGGCCGATTCCGGAGCGAAAAAGCAGAGCAATTCCGGATTCAGCCGGTTGATGACATAGACCGCAGCGGCCGGCTGATCGACCAGCGCTACCAACAAGGCCTTCACCGATTGTTCCGTCGCCATGGGCGCGGACTATAGCATCGCGTTGGCCGTCCGATCAACGTTCAATGGCCGGGTTCTCGACGGATTTTCTCTTCGTGTACGTGTCATCACCACCACTGATAGAATGAATGCTCCGTCGTGGATGGTCCGTTGATTGCGTGTTTGGCAAAAGCTCGTATACTTCACATACGATCCTTCGACGGTTTTACGGAACCATATGGGATCACTCACAGGAGACCGCGCCATGCATGTTCTTCCGTTCACTCTGGTCGCTCTTTTTCTGTGGGGAATCTCTGCACCCTCTTATGGTGACCCGACTCCACCATCCTATGCCTGGAAGGAGGGTCCGGCCGAGGTCACACTCGGTGAGCAAGCCATGCTCAAACTTCCCGCCGGCTACTCCTACCTCGGTCAGAAAGATACACCGCGCGCCCTGAAGGACATGGGAAATTTTCCATCCGGCACCGAACTGGCCCTCGTGACCGATGCCGGGGATCAGGCGCAGTGGTTTGTCGTGATCCGCTTTATCGACGCCGGATATGTGGCTGACGACGATGCCGCTGATTGGGATGCGGATGCAATGCTGGCCTCGATGAAAGAAGGAACCGAGGCCGCCAACGAAAAACGAAAGCAGATGGGCATTCCACCCATCACGGTCCGAGGCTGGGAAGAAAAACCCCGCTATGACAAGCAGAGCAATAAGGTCGTGTGGGCCGTCTCCAGTCAAGAGCAGAATGGCGTGGGCGTGAATTACAATACGCTCACCTTAGGCCGTCATGGCTACATCAGCATGAATATGGTCGGCTCGCTGGAGGACCTGCCCCAGCTCAAACCCCACACCAACGTGCTGCTCACCAATCTGAACTTCGTCGATGGTAAACGGTACACCGATTTCGACAGCACCACGGATAAAGTGGCCGCGGTGGGGTTGGCTGCGCTCATCGCAGGAGCGGCCTTCAAGTCCGGCCTGTTGGCCAAACTCCTCCTTCTGGTCGTGGCCTTTAAAAAGGTCATCATCATCGGCATCATCGCACTCGCTGCGCTCCTCACCAGAATCTTTAAGAAGAAGCCGGCGCCGGTCTCATGAAAGCCCTGCTGCTCCTCCTGACCGGTCTCAAGTTCGGCAAGGTTCTCCTCACCGGCGGGACCATGCTTCTGTCGATGTTTGCCTATGCCTTGATCTTCGGGTGGCGATACGCCGTGGGGTTCGTCTTGTTGATCTTCTGCCATGAGATGGGGCATTACCTGGCCGCGAAGCAACGGGGACTTGCCGTCGGAGCCCCGACCTTCATTCCGTTCGTCGGGGCGTGGATTCAACTGAAGGAGCAGCCGGTCGATGTCGAAACCGAGGCCTATGTCGGAATCGCCGGACCGGTCGTCGGCACCTTGGCTGCAGCCGGCTGTTACTACGCTGCAGATTCGTCGCAGGGCCTGATGATGGCGCTCGCCTATGCCGGGTTCATGATCAATCTGTTCAACCTGATCCCCTTGTCCCCTCTCGACGGCGGGCGGATCACGGCGATTATTTCTCCCAGAGTCTGGTGGCTGGGGGTTCCGATCCTGATCGGGCTGTTCATCTGGAACCAGAGTCCGATGCTCTTGCTCGTCGCCGTCATGGCCGTACCTCACCTCTTGTCGACGCTCCGTAAGCATCAGGATGGTGCAGTCCCCGACAAATATTACGACGTCCCTCTTGCGACCCGTCTTGAATACGCGCTGTACTATTTTGCGCTGGCCGGTTTTCTCGGGGTGATGAGCTACAATTCACACCGGGCCCTTCCTTCCTGAGACCAACCGGTCGAACTCATCCGATCGCTCACGCGCGTCGACGTGATGCAGGCAGGCCTGGAGGGTTCGTATCCTTGACGGCCCTCAGAAAGCCGCTTAGACTGCGCCCGTGTGGAGTGGCTCATTTTGTCAGGGCGTTCGGTCCTTGCTCTAGTCGTGTTCCTCCGGCCCCTTCGCCGGAGAGATACTGGAGCGCTAGCCGTCGACACAATGATCGGTGAACCGGGAGTTTCAGTAGCCCTTCTTATGCGGGACAGTATGGCGCAGTGAACATTCTTCTGACATTTACCGGATTCAATGATCCCTATTCATTAGGCCTAGTCGGCGAAGAGGAAGTTCCTGGCCCAATTCTTTCACTGATTGCTGTTAAGAAATTCGACCGTCTTGTTCTTTTTTCCACACCTAACACACACAAAAACACATCTGCCACACTGCAGGGCTTGGAGAAACTGCATCCTGGGATAGAGGTAGAGGTTCGAGACTTGCCCTTGGCAGATCCCACTGACTATCTGCGGATACTCAAGGGACTGCGCTCGCATCTCCAAGAAATCATAGACCACGCATCTGGCTCAAATTTGATCATTGAAGATATGAACGACTCGATCTTTGTGAAAAAGACCGCCTAGGAGAAATCGCCATGAAAACAGCAGATGCGACAGCCGAAGTCTTTCTCACGGCCTTTGAGGCATTGCCGAGATCACAGCGGGAAGTCGTCCTGCAACACCTCTTTGCCAACCCGGCGCTCAAGGAGGATCTGATCGATGTTGCAAGGTGGTATGAGCGCCGAGCCGAACGGCCGATGCCATATGAAAAGGTCCGACAAAAACTGAAAAAGGCCGGTCGGCTGTGACCTATCGGCTTGTCATCAAGCCATCTGCCGGCAAGGAACTGGAACGGCTTGATGATCAGGTGCTGCGGCGGGTCGATGCGGCGATACTCAAACTGAAGGAAAACCCTCAGCCGCAAGGCTCGAAGAAGTTAACCGGAGTTCCTTTGTATCGAATCCGTGTGGGAACGTATCGAGTGGTGTATGAAATCGATGACGTCCGAAAACAAGTCACCGTGGTAACAATCGGCCATCGCCGTGAGGTCTATCGCCGATGAATCAAGATCTTCGTCGAAAACTTGACCGCATCACCGACATTCTCTGGGCCGGAGGTGTCACCAATCCGGTCACGTATATTGAACAGATCTCCTATCTCATTTACCTCAAGCTGCTAGATGAAGAAGAGGCCGATCGTGAGTTGAGGACAAGGCTGACCGGCAACAAGGGAAACGGGAACGGGAAGCTCCTTTTCCCAAAGCAATCCGAGCGCTATCGCTGGTCAAAATGGCGTTTCAAGAGTGGAACTGACCTTCGTGATTTTCTCCGCGATGAAGTCTTTCCGTATATGGCTTCGCTGGTGAAGGAGGAGCCGCCGATAGCTGAATACTTCCGCGATGCGGTCTTAGAAATTGTCGATCCCAACGTATTGAAGCAGGTGATGGACGAACTCGATAGCATCGACTTCCGTAAGCTCGGTACAGATGTGAAGGGGGACATTTTCGAGTATCTCCTGACCCACCTCGGGCAATCCGCTCTGAACGGTCAGTTCAGAACTCCTCGCCAAATCCGAACCATGATGACGGAGATGGTCGATCCTGATTTAGGAGATACCATTTTCGATCCGGCCTGCGGCACAGGCGGCTTTCTTATCGATGCCGTTGAATACATCTTGGCCAAATATTCGACGGAACCGCGGGAAGTGCCGATCTATGGTGAAGAGTGGTTGGAGAAGGCCACAGAAGAGCAGAAAACTCTCTCCACGCTTCAGAAGTATAGAAATGGTCTGAGGACTGGGAACGGATATTCGGTGAGCAATTGCATACGCGGCTGCAATTCGATGGCATAACTGCCCACGTATTTATTTGGGATGATTTCCACGATCGATACCTGATTACTGACCTAATCGGTATCTCCTTGCCTAACGGTTTTGATGTCACGAATAGAGCGGGGGATATGACCACATGGACCAGACTAGGTCGAAAGGGGAGGGATGATATACAACGCGAATTCGATCCGGCCTCAGTTCGGGATCGACTGCATCATCGGTTCAGAATCGGGGCCTAGTGCATAGGAGGGCAGTAACCGGCTCGCACCCTCTCTGACAGAAGAAAAGGCCGGCAAACTCATACGAGAACGTCGCGTCGGTACAAGATGATTCATTTGCTATCGACAGCAGTCCTTGACGCCCTACGCAGACCCGCTTAGACTTTTGCGCGGCACGCACGTCTGCGAGAGCAGGGAGAATGTAGCGATGACCTGGTGGCTGTGGATTTTTCTGGGCCTTGTCCTGCTTGGGATCGAAATCCTGACACCGGGCGGATTCTACATCCTCTTCTTTGGACTGGGAGCTCTCGTCGTCGGCGCGCTGAGCGGACTCCATCTCGTCGAGGCCGAATGGTTCCAGTGGCTCCTGTTCTCAGCATTGTCGATCCTATCGCTGATAATTTTCCGCGGCCCGCTGCGCAGGTTGACACAGACTACGGACGCCGGAGGACCGGCGGTCGATACCCTGATCGGCAAAACGGGCCTCGCCGTGGAAGACATCGCTCCTGATGCGATCGGAAAAGTCGAATTACACGGCACCATGTGGAGCGCGCGCAACGCCGGGACGACCGTCCTCGCGAAGGGACAGCGCGGCCAAGTCTCCAAGGTCGAGGGACTCACGCTATGGATCAAGGCGGAATGATAGGGACCGCGAAGCGTTGAAAGGACATCTGCTGATCTGTTGATGTGCCGATCTGATGAATTTCGGACATTCAACAAATCATCAGATCAACAAATCAGAAATTTTCTCAACATACGAACGACGCTATATTTCGGCCGTAATAAATGATGATGGAGGACAGCGCTATGTCCGGTGGATTATTGATCGTCATCGTCCTGTCGTTCCTGGTCATTCTGGTCATTGCCAAGACCGCGCGAATTGTCCCCCAACAGAGCGCCTACGTCGTCGAACGGCTGGGACGATATTCCAGGACCCTGAGCGCCGGATTTCATATCCTCGTCCCGTTCATCGATTCGGTACAGTACAAACATTCGCTCAAGGAGACGGCGATAGATATTCCCGAACAGATCTGCATCACGCGCGACAACGTGCAGGTCTCGGTGGACGGCATTCTCTATCTCAAGGTATTGGACCCGCAGCGCGCGTCCTATGGAATCAGCGATCACCGGTTCGCCATTACTCAGTTGGCTCAAACGGCCCTGCGCAGCGAAGTCGGCAAAATTGAACTGGACCGGACGTTTGAAGAACGGACCAATATCAACACGCAGGTGGTCAACGAACTCGACAAGGCGTCGGAGCCCTGGGGCATCAAGGTGTTGCGATATGAAATCAAGAACATCACTCCCCCCAAGGACGTGCTCAATGCGATGGAAAAACAGATGCGAGCCGAGCGGGAGAAGCGGGCGGTGATCTTGACGTCAGAAGGCGAGCGCGACGCAGCCATCAACCAGGCGGAGGGTGAAAAACAGCAGGCGATCAAGGCCTCAGAGGGAAAAAAGCAGCAGCAGATCAACGAAGCTGAAGGCGCGGCCGCGGCCATTACGGCGATTGCCACCGCCACCGCCGAAGGACTCCGCAAGGTGGCCGAATCCACGCAAATCCCCGGCGGGTACGAAGCCGTTCAACTGCGAGTAGCGGAACAATATATCGGGAAATTCGGCGAGCTCGCCAAAACCAGCAACACCCTGGTCCTCCCGGCCAATGTGGCCGACGTCGGCTCCATGCTCGCCCTGGCGATGAACATGATCGCCAAACGCCCGCAAACCCCGCCTCCTGCCAAATAAAGATGCGACAGACTAATTAATCCCAATCCGAAAATAAATGTGATCTCGTTGGTCTATTTCGCGGATCCTGCCGCGGCGAACAGCCCCACCGTGCTAAGACCCGTCCGTTAACGCGACGCGCATAAACTCGGTGCTCCTCGTCAGTCACACGTTTGCCGGAAGCAATACAACTGGAGAAGCTTGTGAGCGCGAATCCAGACGGTGGGTGGCAATTGAGTTGAATGAAGGATATTTGCAAGGCAGTCGCTTTAGGTTTGATAGACCGAACCTGGAGAATCTTTTACCTTTTGATGACGAAGTGCCTGAATCACCGGAAAAGCAACTCATTTCCCTCTTCGACTGAATTATTCCTCTCTGCTAGCAGTTATCATGGTCTGGCCATAAAAAGCCGGACGGGAGACTTTGCCGCCAATCGCCAAAGGGGGTGGGACACAACTTGCCGCTGCAGGCCCTTGCTCTATCTACCCTGTATCTGTGATGCCCAGCAGTGGCAGGAGAGCTGCCCGCCGACTTCACCGAAGGAGTGGGGTGCCCAACGAGAACTTGCCGCGAAGGAAAGCCGGAACTGACCAAGGCACTGTGGTCGCTGCCGACCACAGCCGCCGGAATTCCGGAAGGGCGCACGGTCCGACGAAATAAGGAGGACCATGTCTGTGCGCGCCGCCGAGATGTGAGGCGGCAGGAATTCCACGCGGCAAGTTCCGAAAGGGCCACTCCGGGAGGTGGGAGGCGCGTGTCTCGCCTGCCGCTGCGCTGAGCGTCGTTTGACACCCCTTTCTTCCTTCCCTACAATCCATTCCATGAAAGACCGGGCGATTAAAGCCTTCGATGAAAGTGCCGACATCAAACGGCAATTCGTCCGCGCCCACGCCGATATGATCGTGCAAGTTGCGCAACTGATCGGTCGCGCCTTTCGCGAGGGACACAAGATCTTATTGTTCGGCAACGGAGGCAGCGCGACGGACGCGTCCCACATCGCCGCCGAATTCGTCGGTCGTTACCATCGGGACCGTGCGCCTCTCCCCGCCCTCGCGCTCGCGACGGACATGTCCGCCATCACGTGTATCGCCAATGACTATGGATACGAACAGGTGTTCGCCCGCCAGGTCCTCGCACACGGTAGGAAAGGCGATATCGCCATCGGCATCAGCACGAGCGGCAATTCAGCCAATGTGCTGAAAGGGGTCGCGGCAGCTCGCGAAGCCGGCCTGGTGACGATCGCCTGGACCGGTGGAACCGGCGGCAAGTTGGCCTCCATGGTCGATTACGCCTTCATCGTGCCGTCCAGCGTGACCGCGCGCATCCAGGAAAGTCACGCGACGCTGGGCCATGTCCTCTGCGAGTTGATCGAGGATCAGGTCTTTGCGAAACACGAGTAAACGCCCCGATTCGTCTTCGGAGCGCCGTCTACTCATCCCGCACATCGATGTGTCGCAGTTGGAGATCTACCCACCATTCTGAAGGATCAATGGTCACGACTGATCACATTCAGCAACTCTGGGCCGACCTGAATGGAAGGTATTTTCACGGGGCATTGCCGCCCATCTCTATCGTCTGGAGCCGGCGACTGACGTCATCTGCCGGATTGTTCGTGAGTCGCGGAGGGCCGCGAGCGGTAGACGTGCCTCAGCCCGCCAATGGACCGTCGCGCCGCTGCATCAAGCTTTCCCGTCCGTTGCTCGAGGCGGAGGCTCACGGCGGTGACCTGGAGCTCACGCGCACGCTGGCCCATGAGATGATTCATCAATGGCAATACGATGTCTTGAAGCGGCGCCCGAACCATGGGACGGATTTTCGGCGGATGATGGATTGCATGAATCAGGACGGGTTGAGCATCACCATCTACCATTCATTGGCACGGGAAACGGAGGCGCTGGCGCGCTATGCCTGGCGCTGCCAGAAGTGCGGGCATATTTACCGGAGACAACGAAAGACGATCAAACCCCGCCGTCACCAGTGCGGCGCCTGCCGGGGTCCTCTCAGGGAACTGGCGCTTGTCGCATGCAAAAGTAAACACGAAAAAGGCAGAATGGAAACCGGACTCACGGAAGGTATACGTATGACGGCATCCGTACGGACGGTCGAACCCATGAGTCAGCTTGCGTTGCCGTTTGGACGGCCGTGACGGAGGATACCTGTGGCGCGCTGGCCACGCCAAATTCTCTTCGGCGACATCGACGCCATGTATGCGTCTGCGGCAATCCTGGCCGATCCCTCGTTAGCCGGCAAACCCGTGGCCGTCGGGGGCCCCCCTCCACGCGGCATTATTGCCGCCGCTAGTTACGCCGTCCGCCGTTTTGGAGTTCGCTCGGCGATGCCGACCATCAGGGCCCTCCGCCTCTGTCCGGATCTGGTGCTCGTTCCGCCCAACCGCCCGCTCTACACAACACTCCACCGGCGGATGCAGGAGGTCACCGATCACCTGTTTCCCGTGACCGAATGGACGAGCATCGACGAATTTTATGCCGACACGACCAGCTTGCAAACCAGGCACCCGGACCCCGAGCCACTCGCTCGCGCCCTGAAAGCGGAAATCCGTTCTGCCACCGGCTTGACCTGCACCGTCGCGCTGGCAACGGGAAAGACCGTCGCGAAAGTTGCCGCCGATGCGCATAAGCCGGACGGGCTGGCAGTCATCCCGCCCGGTGAAGAGGCGTCGTTTTTGGCTCCTCTCGCCGTGTCGGCCCTGCCGGGAATCGGTCCGAAATCCGTTGAAAGTCTGGGGCGAATCGGTGTCGTCCGGATTGCTGATCTCTTGGATCCTCGGTTCGAAGCTGCCTTGCGCCACCTGTTCGGCAACCGTCTAGCGGCCGTCCAGGAGATCGCCCGTGGCATCGATCCCGACCCCGTGGTCGCGGATCGCGACGCCAAGAGTCTCAGCCACGAAACTACGTTCGACGAGGACACCGATGACGTCTCGTTCCTTGAAGAGATGCTGCGGGGGTTTCTCGGCGAGCTATCTCACGAACTCCGCCTGCAGGGCCTGGCGAGTCGCGTCTTTACGCTCAAACTGAAGGACAGCCATTTCAAGATCACGACCCGGCAACAGCAATTCTCGGGTCCGCTGAATTATGATCCGGCCATGTGGCCGGCCATCCACATGGCTCTTGGCTCCTTGATTCTCCCCCACGTCCGATACCGGCTGATCGGACTCGGCTTGTCCGGACTGGTCCCTGTCACGACGCATCTCTATGACCATCGCCGAGAGAAAGCGATCGCCGCGCTCGATACCCTGATGACCAAGCATGGTACGCACGTCCTACGCCTTGGAGGTCTTCCCGACAAGTCGCACAAGTCATGACTACCGAGTCGGCCCCCGTGAATCGGTGGGGGCTGCTGAACCGAGAGGACACACATTGAGCATGCCGGCTTCACTGGGAATATGAAGACAGATCGCTCCGGCAGCGCAGTCGCGTGAGCCTGGTCCGAGTCATGATCTCGGGGACTGATCCTTGCGTAGCCGATGCAATCTGACTGCGACCCTGACCGATTCCAAGAGTTTCTCCTTGGAAATCGGTTTGATGAGGTAGTCGCAGACCCCATCCTTGGCCAGGATCTCGTTGAGGAGAAAATCACGCCGCTGTCAGCACGATGAACGGAACGGTGGGACAATGAGCTTTGAGATGGCGAATCAGTTCCGCTCCGTTGACATTGGGCATCTGAAGATCCACCAGAATGGTTGAGATGGTGCCCTCGGGGCTCGCGCTCAGCAGGGCAATGGCTTCCCTGCCGTCAACAGCTTCGATGACGTGATAGTGCGCCCTTGTCAGTATCAGGCCGACCATGTTCCGGAATTCGACATTATCGTCCACGATCATGATGGTCGTATCAGCCATCCGGACTTCCCAAGATTGGAAGGCGACGGAAGTGTAGTCGATTTCCCGCCGGCGAACAAGGAGTCCGGCGAAGGGAAATCGGCGCGTCCCGGCGCGACGGGGCTTGGGTGGGTGAGAACAGATCATTGATTCAGGACGACTGTCCCCCATAAGATAGAGGGAGTTGCATGGACCATTCGCACCACATACCCGACAAGCTAAAGACGATGGAGGAGCTCGCTCCGGTGCTCACGGTCCTGCAGGAGCGGGGGAAGAAAGTCGTCTTCACAAACGGCTGCTTCGATCTGATGCACGTCGGCCATACCAGGTATCTCCAGGCGGCACGAGCGCTGGGAGACATACTGGTCGTGGGTGTAAACACCGACACCTCGGTCCGGGCACTCCAAAAGGGCACGGATCGGCCCATCGTTCCCGACCTTCAGCGTGCCGAGGTCGTTGCATCACTCGCATGCGTCGACTATGTGGTGCTCTTTGCCGAGCCGGACCCCAAGAATCTCATCATGCTGCTTGAGCCCGATGTGCTCGTCAAGGGAGGCGATTGGCCGCTTGATCAGATTGTCGGACGCGAGGTGGTGGAAGGCAAGGGCGGCACAGTCACGACGATTCCCTTGATCCCCGATATTTCAACGACGACGCTGATTCAACGAATTCGATCGACCACGTCCTAACACCACGTGCCTGCTCTGTTCCCCCCATACCTCACGCAATGGCTCGCTCCGGCATCGGAGTCTCTCGATTCAGGCCAGGGGAAGCCCTGTCTGACCGGCCTGCATGGGTCTACCGGCGCATTAGCCCTGACGCTCCTCGCACAGTCCTTGCCTTCCAGCTCGCCGCATCACAGCTCCTGGTTGATCCTCACGACCACGAACGAGTCCGCCGAACGGCTCTATGACGACCTCCGCTTTTTTCACCGGCTGTTCGGGCTCACGGAGGATCGGCTGGCCTTCTTCCCCAAGTGGGAAACGTTACCCTATGAATCCACAGCCCCGAACGTTGAACTCGTCGCGCGGCGCATGCGGACCTTGCAGCGGTTACGAGGTCAAGACCATACCATCCTCGTCACCTGCGTCCCCGCGGTCATTCAGCGCGTGATTCCGCTCGAGGTGTTTACATCGTCCATTCTCCGACTGAAGCCCGCAGCCTCCATCGAACGAGAATTCCTTGTGTCCGGCCTCCTACAACTCGGGTATCAGCGCAGCACGGTAGTCGAGATTCCTGGCCAATTCAGCATTCGCGGCGGTATCGTCGATATGTTTTCGACAGCCTATCCGGATCCTCTTCGCGTCGAATTCCTGGGAGATACGGTAGAGTCGCTGCGTTTCTTCGATCCCGCGACCCAAAAATCAACCGATAACATCCGCGAGGCCACTGTCCTGCCTGCTCGTGAACTCATCAGAGCTGCGGGCAGCCCCGACTCGCTCCGTCCTTTGGCACCCGATGCCGAATGGCGCGCCCCTTCCGTGTACGACCGCATGGATTTGCTCCTGGACTATTTTCAGCGTCCCCCGATCCTGGCGCTCGACCAACCGGACGCCCTGAAAAGCGAGGCGGCCGCCTTTTGGGGCGGCATCAACGAGGGATATCTTCGGCACGAAGACCGGACCGCGGCCGATCCCTATCCCACTCCGGATGGATTATATCTGCCCTGGGACGCCATTCTTGAGCAGAGCGAGAGGACCTCCTGCCTGGCGCTCGAACCGATCGCGGCCCCTAACGAATCCTGGCGCCCCGTCGTGTCGAGTCCCACTCAAGCTCCGGCCAGCGTGGGCCTCGGGCAACGCGGCATCACGTTCAGTCAGACGGTGGACATCTTGGAGCGCCTACGGGGAAACGGGCCGGTCTTCCTGGTGGCGCGCAGCCAGGGACAGGTCGGACGGTTACTGGCTCTGTTCAGCGAGCACGATCTCCCGGCCGTCCAATGGCAACCGAAGGCATGGACGGAGACCGGGACGCAACGGGTTCCCTATTCCGTGCTCTGTGGCGATCTCTCATCGGGGTTCATCTCTCAAGACCTCCGCATGGTCGTCCTCACCGAGGAAGAGCTTTTCGCCAAAGGGACCCGTCACAAGCCGCCGGCAAAAACCAAAGCCGCCACCTTCCTCTCTTCGCTTGAGGACTTGAACGTCGGCGATTATGTGGTCCATGTGCAACACGGCATCGCGAAATACCGCGGCCTCCAGCGCCTGGAGGTCCAGGGGTTCGAAAGCGATTTTCTGATTCTCGAATTCGCCGGGACAGACAAGTTGTACGTCCCGTTGGACCGTCTGAACCAGGTGCAACGCTACACCGGCGCGGACTCGCATGTCCCTCGACTGGACCGGTTGGGCGGGACCTCCTGGGCAAAAACGACCGCGCGCGTCAAGAAAGATATCGAGGAGATGGCGCATGAACTCGTCGATCTCTATGCGAACCGCGAACTCGTCCAGCGCGCGTCGTATGGAAACGATAGCACGATGCTCCACGAGTTCGAGGCGGCCTTCGAGTACGAGGAAACGCCCGATCAGATCAAGGCCATCGAGGACATCAAGCGCGACATGGTATCGACGCGCCCGATGGACCGTCTCGTCTGTGGAGACGTGGGATATGGGAAAACCGAAGTGGCGATGCGCGCGGCATTCAAAGCGATCGAAGAGAATCGCCAGGTCGCCGTCCTGGTCCCGACGACGCTGCTCGCGCATCAGCATTATGACAACTTCGCCGAGCGGTTCGCACCCTTCCCGACGCGCGTCGCCCTGCTCTCGCGTTTTCAATCTCCGAAGGAAACCAAGACGATTCTGAAGGACGCGGCGTCCGGCACGATCGATATCGTGATCGGCACGCACCGGCTGTTGCAAAAGGATGTCGTGTTCCGGAACCTCGGCCTGGTCATCATCGACGAAGAACAGTGGTTCGGTGTCCGGCATAAGGAGCGCTTGAAACAATTGCGCACGCAAGTCGATGTGCTCACCTTGACGGCGACGCCGATCCCCCGCACGTTACAGATGGCGATGGCCAGCGTCCGTGACCTGTCCATCATCGATACACCCCCGCCCGGTCGCCTGGCGATTCGTACACAGGTCATCCGGTCCAACGACAAGGTCATCCGGGAGGCCATGCTTCGCGAACTTGGGCGTGGCGGTCAGACCTATTTCGTGCACAATCGCGTCGAGACCATGGAGCGTATCGGCGTGTGGCTGCTGGAGCTGGTTCCCGAAGCGCGCATGGTGATGGCCCATGGTCAGATGGACGCAAAGTTGCTGGAATCGGTCATGCTGAAGTTTTTCCATCGGGAAGCCGATGTCCTGATCGCGTCCGCCATTATTCAATCCGGACTCGACGTGCCCAGCGCGAATACCATCATCGTCAATCGTGCCGATACGTTCGGCCTGGCCCAGCTCTATCAACTCCGTGGCCGAGTGGGCCGGAGCGGCGAGCAGGCCTTTGCGTATTTCTTGATTCCCGACGAAGGCGCGTTGTCCGAGGACGCCCAGAAGCGACTGACCGCCATCCAACAGTTCACCGAGCTGGGCTCCGGCTTCCGCATCGCTGCCGCCGATCTGGAAATCCGCGGCGCGGGGAATCTCTTGGGCAAACAACAATCCGGGCATATCGCCGCCATCGGCTTGGATCTCTATCTGCAAATGGTCGAGCAGGCGGTGCAACGGCTGAAGGGACAACTGGTCGAGGAAGAGCCGGACCCCACCCTGCAGTTGAACCTGTCGGCATTCATCCCAGACACCTATGTGGCCGACAGCCATCAGCGGTTGTCTCTCTACAAACGGTTGTCCTCCTGCCCGCAGCTGGGTGACCTTGCCTTGTTGCACGGAGAAATTCAGGATCGCTACGGCGAGCCGCCGGAATCGGTGGAACGGTTGTTCGAAGTGATGCAGGTCCGCCTTATGGCCAAGAAACTCCGGTTGAGTTCGGTGGTCGTCCAACCCGACGCCGTCGTCATCACATTCGATCCGAAAGCCAAGATTCCCGAGGCGGCGGTCCAGCAGCTCATGGACCAGTACAAAAAACGTTTACGGCTCCTCTCCCCCTTGTCCTTTCAGCTCCAGATGCCGCATGAAGACTGGGGATTGGTCTTTCCGGAACTCAACGCAACCTTGCAAACCCTCCAGGTCTGTGGTACCACAAAGTGACGATCAAGATCTGATCGACGGAGCCGTCTCACATACCCGCCACTCGATCGCTATGACAACACATACCATCGTACAGCAGCGTTGGCCGCAGTGGCCGCTTCCCCTCTTGATGATCGTGCTTTGCGGATGGGCAATGATCCTGCCGGGATGCACAGACCTTCCCGAGGAAGAACCCGTCGTGGCGATCATCAATGGCCGCGCCATCACCCAAAACGAATTCGAGGTGCGCTGGAATGAACTGTCGCAGGCCACGCGCGCCCGCTACCAGAAAGAGGGCGGGAAACGGAGGTTTCTCGACGAGCTGATCATGCGCGAACTCCTGATGCAGGAAGCCCGCAAACAAGGTCTCGATCAATCCGACGAGATCCGTGAAAAGACGCAACACTACAAGGAGCAGCTCATTCTCGACGAAGTGTTGAAGGATCGCATCAAGACGAAGGTCGAGGTCTCGAAAGAAGAAACGGAGGCCTACTTTCAGAAACATGCGAACCAGCTGCTCGCCAATCCGAAAGTACAGGTATCCGTGATGTTGCTGCCGAACGTGTATGCCGCAAAAGATCTCAAACGGCAGGTCGAAGGCGGAGGAAACTTCACGAAGTTCGCCATGCGCTATTCGATCGATGAGAAGAGCCGGGCAAAAGGCGGAGATCTCGGCCCCTATCGCAAAGGACTGGTCGAAGTCGAACTCGACCCGATCGTTCAAACCCTCAAGCCGGGATATCTGAGCGAGCCCGTGAAGACGGATCGCGGATACTACCTGGTCAAGGTCAGTCCCCTGGAACCGGAAATTCTTCAGGCCGACCAGGCGACCAGGGAGCGACTCAGGCAGGAACTGCTCGCCGAGAAACGCCGGAAGCGTTTGGATGACATGTTTTCCGAGCTCAAGGCCAGCGCGACGATCCGTCTAGCCGACGCCTCGCGGTACGTCACCGATGATGCCGTTCAGAGCCGATCCAATCCGTGATTGTCCCTGAGTGTCTTTGTCTCAACATGGCCTCGGCGTGACATCGCCCCCTGAGCAACCGCTATACGGTACCCCGCATGACACCCGCTGATTAGTGTACAATCCGCGATGAGGCCCGATAGTCTCCTCGTCCCTGCATGAAACACCGATCTCTCACATGACACGCCCGGCCAGGCCATCCGGCCTACCCCCACAAGCATGGTACTTGCGGATGTCCCGCACGATCGTGGTCTTTCTTGCCCTCGTCGCCCTTGATACCATTTTCGCCCCGGTCAATTCGGCCAAACTTCAAGACCGCATCGTCGCGGTCGTCAATTCAGATCTCATCATGCTCTCAGACGTCAAACGGGATCTCACGACGGAGCAGGAGCGGCTTGAGAAACGTTACAAGGGCACGGAGCTGGAACGGCGGCTCAAGTCGGCCGAATATGTGACCTTGACCAAGATGATCGAGCGGAAACTCCAGCTCCAAGCCGCCAGGACCAAAGGCGTCGAGGTGACCGACCAGGAGGTGACACAAGCGGTGGCAGAGCTGAAGAAACAGGGCGACAAGAATATCGTGAAAGACGCCAGCAGCACTACCACCGTTCGAGAAGAGTTGCTGCTCCTCCGCGTGGTCGATCGTGAAGTGCGTAGTGTGGTGATGGTCATGGAGTTCGACATGAGACGGTACTATCAGGAGCATAAGGAACGGTTTGCATATCCAGAAGAATACCAACTCAGTCAGATTCTCATCCGGTCCCGCGGTCCTGATGAGAGCGGGATCGCCATGGGCAGAGCGGAAGGTATCCTGGCTGCATTGCAGCATGGCGAGAGTTTCGAAGACTTGGCCTTGCGCTTCTCGGAAGGTCCGAACGCCTCCCGCGGCGGCCGTCTCGGGTTAGTCCGTCAAGGAGAGCTGCTGCCGGTCATCGAGCAAGCGCTGGCTCCCTTGCCGATCGGCGGGCTGACTCCTATCATCGAAAGTCCCGACGGGCTACATATCATTCGAGTCGACGACAAAAAACCTCGGCAATTCCGACCATTCGAAGAGGTCAAGACGGAAATTCAAACGTTGGTGTTTCAACAGAAGAGCGAAGACCAGTATCAGATCTGGATGGCCGACCTGAAGAACAAAGCCTATATCGACATCAAGTTTTCAGCCGTGCCCTGATGGCTCCCCACAGCGCGTCCCTCCCCTCATGAGTTTCAGACGAATACTCGATGATCGGGACATCCTCCGGAAGGTTGAGGACGTCGCGCACGCGTACGAGATTCCCGCGGCGCTCATTCATTCGCAGCTTATCCACTTTGGTCAGCGCAATAATCATGGGACGTCCGATGGACTTCAGCCATTCGACGGTCGTCAGGTCTTGAGGACTGATGACGCGGGATTCGATCAACAGAACAACCCCTCGAAGAGCGGTTCGCGTCGTCACAAATCCTTCGATGAGAGGCCCCCACTCGGCGCGTACCGATTTGGCCACTTTCGCGTACCCGTAGCCGGGCAGATCGACAAAGTACAGTCGGGATGCCGGCATGGTTGCGATCAGAAAATAATTGATCGCCTGCGTCTTCCCCGGCGTTTTGCTGACTTTGGCCAGGTTCCTTCGATGGAGCAGCGAGTTGATCAGTGAGGATTTCCCGACGTTCGACCGGCCGGCAAAGGCGATTTCTTCCAGCCGATCAACAGGAAACTGTTCTGAGGCCCGGCAACTTTTGATAAACTCGGCCGTGAGGATTTTCATGGGGCATGCCCATCGTGATGGCAAAGGATAGAAACGGCCTGCTTGCATGGGTAGATCAATTGCAAGGTCCGTTCGTTTCACTCCTTGATAGATTGCGGCGATGACGAAGTCAACCGGTAGTTCGTGGGGCCGTTTCGTATTCTGGCTGACCGTCTTGGTCCTTGTTCCGGCAGCGCTTCTGGCCTTGTACTGGCTGGCCACCCTTCCGGATGTCTCCCAGCTCGCCAAACAAAACCCAAAAGATACCGCTCTGATCCAGGCGCGCCGCGCTCAAGGCCGCGAGGAGGGGCACCCCTTGAGGCCGCAGTGGACATGGGTGTCGATGTCCCGCATCTCGCCATACCTGCAACGGGCCGTCGTGGCCACGGAGGATGCCTCGTTTTTCATGCACGAGGGTTTTGATTGGGAAGGCATCAAAGATGCGGCTGTACACAATCTGGAAGCCGGTGAGTTCAAGCGCGGCGGCAGTACCATCACCCAGCAACTCGCCAAGAACCTGTACCTGTCAGCGGAACGGTCGCTGCTTCGCAAAGCCAGGGAGGCACTCATCACGCGCTCGCTCGAACATCATCTCACCAAGCGCCGCATCCTGGAACTGTATCTGAACGTCGCCGAATGGGGGAACGGAATCTTCGGAGCGGAAGCCGCGTCCCGACACCACTTTGGAAAGCCGGCGAGCGACCTGAACCTTGAGGAGGCCGCGCTCCTGGCGGCGATCCTTCCCTCACCACGGCGCTACGATCCCATGAGGGTGACGAAGTATCTCCGCTCGCGGCAGCAGCATATTCTAAGACGCATCGAAAAAGGCGGAGGCCGCTTGCCGGTCTCCATGCAGGGAACGCCCCGTTAGTCGTGAAGCGTGAAACGTATCTCGTTCAGAATCAACTATCAGATGGCTGCTCTCGCGAGATACGAGATACGAACGACGAGATACGCTTCACGAGAGACGAACGACGCATCCCGTTAGTGCGATTCCTCCGAATCACCGACTTCGAGAAAGTCTCGCTCGCCGAAAATCGCCGATTCGTTCGCGTAGTGTTTGAATTCCAGTAGATTCTGCGACGGGTCTTCGAGAAAGAACGTGGAATGTTCGATCACGGTTCCCGGAAACCGCCGGCGTGGCTGCTGATAGAACACCAACCCTTTTGCCTTAGACCTGTCGGCCAAGGCTTGCCAGTCCTTCTCTAACGTAAAGATGAGCCCAAAATGGCGTGGGTACACTCCTTTTTGCGGAGGCTCCGGCGTCTTCACCAGATGTGCCACCAATTGATGTCCAGCCAGCCCCAGAGTCAAGGCGGTCCTGGATTCACGCCCCACAACGCAGCCGAGACCATCCACGTAGAATCGCCTGGTTTCTTCAAGGCTCGTCACAGGAAACGCAACATGGAAGAGTACAGAATACACGAGTTCCCCCAACCATCATGCAGACGCGTATTGTCTCTTCCGGACTGTCGAACAATCAACCGGCCGTCATCTTCGTTCGCGATCGGTGAAGCGTCGTTCGTGTCTCGTTCATGAGAATTTATGAATTTGTTGATCTGCTGATTTGCTGAACGTCAGAAATCCATCAGATTGACACATCAACAGATCAGCAAATGTCCTTCCGTCAGCCGACTTATTGAAAGCGGTCGCCGACGAGGGGGCAACCCAGTCCGTCCCAATAACCGGCCGCCATCCGTGGAGTGACATGCCTGATGGCGAATCGACCGTCTGCTGAGAGGACAAGCGCCCCCGCCGATCCATTCGTCCGCCTCATGACTTTGCGGAGCACAAGCGGCGTCGCCTTCTCGGGGCTCATCCCGCGTTCGAGAAGGTCGGCTATTTCTTTGGCGACCGCAACCCGTATGATGCTCTCTCCCAACCCCGTCATGGAGACCGCGCCGGATCGATTGTCTGCATAGACACCGCACCCGATAAGCGGGGTGTCTCCGACTCGGCCCGGCAGCATCACGTCCACCCCGCCGGTCGATGCTCCAGCTGCTACCGTTCCGGCTCTGTCCAGTGCCACGGCCCCTACTGTTTCCTTTCCCACAATCCGCTCCCGGACAGACCGACTGTTTGCGATCTTCGCAAAGAGGCGGAGGGTGTTCGCACCAGCCGTGGATAGCCGACGGTGTCGAGATCTGCGTCGACGGGAGGGCGGCTGCGGTTCAACCTGAAAATACCGAGCAAAGCGCGTAGCCGGCTCTCCGACCAGCAACACATGCGCGGTCTTTTCCATCACCAGTCTTGCCGCCGTGATCGGATGCATGATTCCTTCAATTGACGCCACTGCTCCGGCTCTCAATTGCGAGCCTTCCATGATCGATGCATCCATGCGTTGGACTCGATCCAACTGGTGATTGGACCCGAGTCCCGCATTGAAGAGGCCGGAAGCTTCCAGCACGCGTATCGCGGACTCGACCGCCTGGATCGCGGGAATGTCGTTCTTCAGAAGCTGGAAGCCTTCGACCAAAGCCTGTTGCAGGCAAAGCGCCTGACGCCTTGACAGAGCCCGGCGACCGGCTCCGCCATGCACCAGAATGATGGGTCGGGAACTTTTCAAGGTGACTCAGACTACTCTTGCATGTCGTGGCGAGACAATCGAGACCGAATCCCGCCGCGACTGCTCGCAAGCGAGGGCGACGCAGGCGTATCTTGCACTACGTCGAGGCGACCGAGCGAGAACGGTCGCGCCGGGAGAGAGTATCGGACGTCGCCATGGGGAGGCATGAGTCAGTTAAGGAGGATGTCTTTGGCCTTGCGGTAGGACGGGTCCTGCATGCGGTCCAAATCAGTTCGCACGAATCCCAATCCGGTGACGCAGAGTTCGAAGTTCTCGGAAAGCTTGCGAAAGAGCGGGGATTCCTTTTCTTCACTCGACGAGCCGGACTCCGCCACGATGCGATAGGATCGCTTCCCCGTCTTGACATAGTCGACGAGGAAATCCTTATGGTAGATCATGCTGGCACTTTTCAAGCGGCGCAGGTATTCCGGGAAGAGGCCGGTCATGAAGAGCGTAAAATCTCCGATGTGCCGATGGACTTCCTGTTCCCGCTCCAACGATTGCGCGTCGAGTAACACTTCGGATTCGAAGAGCAGCCCGACGACAGAATCAACGGATTGTCCGCGCTGGTCCTGAATCTTATAGAGCTGATCGGTGTGGGTAAATTCGACGAGGAGATTGGAGACGTAGTCAGTCACCTTGAGGTCCGGCCATCCCAGGTGTTCGGTAAAACTCTTTTCGGTCAGCGACCCGAACAGCTGACGGAGTGGATGGTTGCGAGAGATCGTGTTCCCCATCTCCACCTCCCTGACTTGACGATCCTACATCCTTAGTATAGCAGACACCTTCCGGATTCCAGCGATTCACTTTCAGCAGGATGCTGAAAAAGTCCCTGTCACACCCGCCCAGCACCGAGACGCGCATTACGCCGGGCGTCGTTCTCGCATCCAGGCCACGGTTCAGACTTGGGGGCCTTCCGGCGTTACGCCTTCTGAGCGCTATCGAGGATAAAGGTCACGGGGCCATTGTTCAAGAGCTCTACCTTCATGTCGGCTCCAAACACCCCCATTTGGACGGAAACACCTCGGGCTCGCAGCGCCTCCCCGACGCGTTCATAGAGGATCTTGGCCTCGCCCGGCAGCGCCGCCTGATCAAAACCGGGGCGACGTCCTTTCGTCGTATCCCCCAATAACGTGAACTGGGAGACCAATAAGATCGATCCGCCTACATCGAGAATAGCTCGGTTCATCTTGCCCTGTGCATCAGGGAAGATCCGCAACGTCTGAATTTTCTCAACGATATACTGCACGTCCACCTCGCTATCCCACTTCGCCATCCCGAGCAACACCAGCAACCCCACGTCGATCCGGCCGACCACCTGGCCCTCAACCTCGACTGACGCGCGCGTGACCCGCTGAATGACGGCCTTCATGAAAACCGTCGCCCGTGAAGCGCATCTCGTCGCTCGTCGCTCATGAGCAGTACCTCGTCGTTCTTCGTATCTCGTGAAGAATTGTTAGCACTAGGACGAATCACATCCGAGACAAAGAGACTGCCGCCTCACGGGACACGGCCCGCTCACATCTCGCAGGCGTGCACGGACGTGTCGTCACTTATCCGTGACGACGTGCACCTCGGCGGCGTCCACAAACGATCAAGACACTGGGCGCTCACAAGACACTGCCGGCTCACCGACTCGCCGGCGCGCACAAACGTGGTGCTCTTTATCCATCGCACCGTGCGCCTCATTATTCTTCGCGTCGTGGACCTCGTCGCTTGTGAAGCGTATCTCGTCTCTGGTATCTCGTATCTTGTGAGGAAATTTCCGAATTTGTTGATCTGATGATTTGTTGAACGTCCGAAATTCATCAGATCGGCACATCAACAGATCAGCAAATGTCCTTCCAACACGCTTCACGCCTCCAGCTGCCCCAGTGTGCCTTCCAGCTTCAAGAGCCGCCGCTTCATCGGCAGGCCGCAGCCAAAGCCGCCCAGCGATCCATCCTGCGACACGATGCGATGGCAGGGAACGACAATCGGCACGGGGTTACGCCCCAAGGCCATCCCAACGGCCCGCGCATACTGCTTTCCACCCACGCGGGCGGCCACCCACTGGTACGACCGGACCCGGCCATAGGGGATTCTGAGAATCGCATGCCACACCCGTCGTTGAAAAGGTGTCCCGCCCGACATGTCGACCGAGAGGGAAAATGCGCGCCGCTTGCCGGCCAGATACTCGATCAATTGAGTCCTGGCTTCATTCCAAAGTGTCACCGAAGTTCCATTGCCAGGGGATACCTGGTCCGGAACGGTTTTCCGGTCTGGTTTGCGATTGGATCGCGGCAACATGATCGACGTCACGCCCTTCTCAGACGTCGTCATCTCCATCCAGCCCCACGCGGTGTGAAAAGAAGCCTTGTGTGACATGTCTAGCTCGCTTTCTTCGCCGAATGTCTGAACTTCCGTTTCACCATCCCCAAGAACACATCGAGTTCCTCGGATCGAAGCAGGGCATGCATGGCCAGATACCCGGCGACACTCAGGCCGATTCCCACAAAAAGCATGACTGATTTGGCTATCCATTCGCCTTCGCGCGCCCACACCTCTGCGCCCGCAACCAACCAGCAGGCCACAGCCACCGGCGCACAAGCCATCAGAACGCGAACAATCGATCGACCCACGGAGGCCCAGTCCACGCGGCCCACCCGGCGGTTCAACAGCGCCACGAGAATGGTGACGTTCATCATGGAGGCCAGTGCCGTGGCCAATGCCAGTCCCGGCAGCCTCGAGCGGAGCGCATGAGCACCAGCGAGAACACGATGTTAGCCGCCACCGCACAAGCGGCAGTGATCGCCGGCGTCTTCGTATCCTGAAGCGAATAGTACGCCGACACGATGATCCGGACGCCGGCAAATGCCCAGAGGCCCACGGCATAGCAGAGCACTGCAGTCGCCGTGGCGACCGTGTCCGCCCTCGTGAACGATCCGTGCTCGAAGAACAGGTGCACGATCGGTTGTCTCAAGAGAATCAGCCCGAGCATGGCCGGGAGGATGATGAAGGAAATCATGCGCAGGCCAAAACCGAGGGTGATGCGCAACTCGTCAAGTGCGCCGCGTGCGGCCTGCGCAGACAGTGTCGGCAGGATGGCGGTCGCAAGGGCGACGCCGAAGATTCCCAGGGGAAACTGAATCAGCCGCATGCCGTAGAACAAATACGTCGGACCTCCGGAGAAGAACGAGGCAAGGATCGTGCTGACCGTGATATTGATCTGGGTCACCGACAATCCCAGCAACGACGGGACCATCAGCAGACCGATTCGCTTCACGCCTGGATGCGTCGGTTGAAACAACGCCAGCCAAACAACATCCCGCGCCATTTCAATCCGGGGAGTTGCATGGCAAACTGCGCCGCGCCTCCCGCCACCACGCCGATTGCGACGCCGATGATCGGATCGGGCAACAGCGGGGACAGGAACAACGCGCAGCCGATGATGAAGATATTGAAGAAGACCGGCGAGAAAGCCGGCGCGGCGAACGCGCGCATCGAGTTCAGGATGCCCATGGCCAACGCAGCCAGACTGATGAACAACAAATAAGGGAACATGACCCGGGTCAGGACGGTGGTCAGCGCCAGCTTGTGCGGGTCGTCATGAAACCCCGGCGCCAGCAGCCAGACGATCCCCGGCGAGGCGGCAATGCCCAGCAGAGTGATGGCCGTCACGATGGTCAGCAATGTCGTGAAAGTGGCGCTCGCCAATTCCCAGGCATCTCGCTTGGTTTTCAACGTCTGATATTCGGTGAAGACGGGAATGAAGGCTGAGGACATCGAGCCTTCTGCGAACAGCTCGCGCAGCAAGTTCGGAATCCGGTAGGCGACGAAAAAGGCGTCGGCGGCCGGCGTCGCGCCGAACAACCTCGCCAGCACCATGTCACGAATGAATCCGAGGATTCGGCTGGAGAAAGTGGCGATTCCGATCAGTCCGGCGGCCCGAACGACCGAATGATTCTCATCTTGCGCGTTGGTTGGGACGGCCGGCGCGGCGGTGGGATCAGTTCATCGGAGCGGATTGTAGCGGAACGACTATCGGCAGTCCATTCAATGAGTAGATGTTACCCTGCGACCTACTCAAAACCTGGATTCGGATTCACAACACCTTCCGCATTTTTCTCCTTTTCTTGACGCTCCATTCATCTGCGCTACTCTTAAGCAAGTTTCAGATTTTCATCATCTGAGGAGGCGACATATGTTCCGATATACCGCATGGGCTCCGCTCTCTCTCATCTGTGTCGTGATTTCAGTTGGAGGCGTGCAAGCGGCGGCCAACCCGGACAATGGCCCAGGCTGTGGACTGGGAAAGCTCGCCTGGATGGACTACGGGGGCCAAAAGCAAATTGCCCCGCAGGTCATGATGGCGACTACCAACGGGACGTTCGGCAGCCAAACCTTCGGCATCTCCTCGGGCACCTCTGGCTGCGCGAACGATGGCGTGATTATGAAAAACAAGCACGTCAGTATGGCGACGCCACTTCATTTGACGGCCTGAGACAGGAAATGGCCCAGGGACGAGGCGAACACCTGGCGTCGCTTGCCACGTTACTGGGGGTTCCTCAAGAAGATCAGCCAGGCCTTCTTTGCGCTTGTCCAGGAAAAGTACACCACATTGATGGAGTCCGATCAGACCACCCCGCTGGCGATGCTCCAAGCGCTTCAAGCCGCGATGGCCGAGAATCCGGTTCTCGCCAAGGCAGCGTTCGTGAGTGACTCTTCCTTCGGGGAGATGAAGTAGGCTCCCTCCTGGTGCCGAGACTGTTTGCCTCCTGTCTCCGGTTCGCGTCATCGTGTTTGTGCGCGGCGAGACAAGGAGATTGTATAGGCTGTCGTACGCACGGCGATCATCGGATCGGCCGCCTCGATACCGGGAACCAGTGCTCCCGGCAGGAAGAGCAGTTTCTTCTCAGCGGCATGACTATCGGGATTCGCTTTGGTAATCGCGATCGTGCCCAATTCAACCTTCTTACGCGTGTCCGGCCAAGCAATCGACGGGTCGTCGAGTTTGTCGCCCTGTTCCGCCACTTGCAGGAGCAATATGAACTTGGCTGGTCCACGGCCGACCCGTTCGCGAATCTCATTAGTCAGATAGTCGGGCGCCATCGTCGAGACCTTCTCACCGTCGAGGAACTGTTCGCCGGCAACGGGCTGCAATTGGTATCGACCGAAGGTGGGTTTGCCTTTCGCGTTCGTAAACTTGAACGTGTTCACACCGAAATAGGGCAGGGTTGCATAGCTTACCGGCGCCGGCTTCGGGGCCTCCAGGAACACTTTGGCGGTCGGATGAGCGCTCAAGAATTTGTCCAACGCTGTCGGCGGGGGCTCTCCCGATTTGCTTGCTCGGATGGCCAGAAACAAGTCTCTCAGTTGATCCCCAGTGGCGACAGGGAAGCCGTTGAAGGAATTGACGACGATATCGGTCGTCGATCCGTCAGGAAGTCGGAACTTCACCGCCATGCCGCGTGGACTCGCACCGGGGTCTGTGTCGGGAATATTCGGGAGTCCCGTCGAGTCTGAAAATCGAACCGTCACGGGAACCGGCTTCGTGCGCTTTTTAAGGTGCGGCGCTTTGCTCACGGACGCTGCCGACGCGCTCGGCATAAATACTCCTTCCAGGACAACGCCCTTCGCGTGCGTCGCACGCGCTCCAGGATGGACACCGAACACACCGTTGAAGGCGTCGACGATCTGTTCCGGCACTGATTTCTGGCTTGCCGGCGCCTCTTGAGCGACTCCGAAAGTCGGATTGACTAGAATTAAGGCTATCGATATCGCTGTTAAAGATTTCCACATTGGTTTACCCCTTCTATACGATCGTAAAAAGAATCAGTTTGCGTCTCGACTCACCACACCTGTGGCTGCACTCACGCGTTGTAGCCGCCATCGATGGTGAAACTGGCGCCGGTGACGAAGGCGGCTTCAGTGCCGGCGAGATAGGACACCATGCCAGCGATTTCAGAGTATTCCTGCACTACAACAACAGCGCCGACGAAAAAACCGTCGCCGAATTGCGCGATGCGTGCGCACGCATAGCAAGAACGCCGAGGCGCATCGAAGCCACGCGGCTAGTGGATGGCCGTCCCCAACTGGTTCGCAACAGCCCCCGACAACCTGTCAGACGCTAAACGGCCGCTGAGTCACAAAGCGCGCAGCCTTACCGAGCGTGAACAGATTGGGCGTCTGGTCGGCGGGCAACCCTGCCTTGATATCGGCATGGAACTTGGCGTAATTGCCGCTATAGGCGCCATGGTCCCACACCTTTAGCAACTGCTCGGTGAATGCGCCGTTGTGGTCGCCGTCCAAGGATGTCTGATTATCTTGGCAACCAGAGATCAGGATCACCGCCGGCTTGAATTTATTCGCGATCGCAGTCAACCGCGGGCTCACGGCAACTTGGGCAAGCATAGAGTCCGGGTCAGGCGCCACAGCCTTTCCGGCAGCTTTCACCACCTCTTGTTGCAGGTTGTCATAAAAAACCTGATGCTCGCGGTAGGTCCGCATGCCCACTGCAAGCGGCATCATCTTTGAGCGCCCATTCGGCAGAGTGGCGCCGGGCTGCGGAGGTGCGGCGCGGGTAACGGTGCCACTATGGCAACTGTCGGAAAGCACGAGCACGCGCACACCTGCTGCGAAGCGGCTTAATTCGAAGTACAACTCGTCGTCGATGAGCTGACCATCATATAGGCACCAGGTCTCGTCCTTCTTGTCGTCTTCTTCTCCGGTCACGTCGGGCACCTGGCCGCCATGGCCGGAGTAGGTGAGGAAGAACAGATCGCCGGGCCTCAACTGCTTGGCGGCACTGCGAATGGCGGCTAACGCGTTCGCGCGCGTGCCCTTCCTGGTCAGCAACACGGTGGACTTCATGCCGCATGACCTGGCGATCGCCGCCATGTCGTTGGCGTCGAACTCGCACGCACTGAGTGGACCACTCCATCCAGCATAATCAGTAGGATTTACAGCATTCAGGCCGATGTGCAACGACATCGCCTTGGTCTTGGTTGCAGGTGATCTAGACGTCTTTTTCTTCATGAGTATCTCCTCGGGTTGTGGACTATACCGTACGGTTCAATCTCCTCATTGAGATGAGATGACTCGGCTCGTTGGTGCCGTATTTTGCTTTGTACATAGCAGCCCCCGCGCGCTTGCGAACGAAACGATATCCGAGCCAACGACGGCCGCTTGATGCTTGGCCGTATTGAACCTCAGACCGACTGTTACTGTGGACACCGCGCTGCGGATGCAGTGCGCCTGGGGAAGTTCGACCTATGTCGCAAAGTAACGTGCACGCCACTTGCTATGGATATGGAGGACATGATGACCTCTGATAAATTACACGCTCAATGAGCGGCGATTATAAGATGCCGTCGGAGCCTTGGCAAACCTACCCCATGCTCAACCTGAGCCATGCAGCATCGGAAAACGAGTCGCCCGACTTTCAATGGCTCACGGCCCCTGAATCAGCTCATTCGGCAGTTCATTCGGGTTGTCCCCAAGGCGAGCCGGAAAGTATTCCGCCAGGGCCAAGGCACATTGCTCGATTCCATGACACAACCCGCCCACGACATCACCGGCTTTGACCCGCTTCACAATCACAGCGACGATACCGTCCCACCTCTCTGCCGGTATGCGATCAATGAGCGGCCGATCCGGTAGGACATACACCTGGTGTTCGAGTAGAGACAAGAGAATGAGGACGCCGGTACGGCCGTGCGTCTGCGAGATCCCATAGCTGAGGAATGCCACCTCTGCGCGAAGCTTCACTTTGTGGCGCATGCGGTCGGTGGACGTGAAGAGGCGAATCACCGGCGCGAAGGATCCGAGCCATGTACCCAGCCCATAGGCGGCTATGGCGGCGAGCAGGAGCCAGCCGGCATTCGCCGCATGCCATCCCCAGGGAAGCCAGCCTGCTTCAACGGTCAAGAGCGACGCAAGCGTGAGGAGCGCCAAGGTCAAGCCGGCACGATGCCCGGCATCTCGATACAGGCCGGACCGATCGACGATCATCGGCACGATCTCGGCGCTGGTGGTCCGCTCGGCCGCCTGCACGGCTTGCTCTACCAGTGCCCGTTCCTCGACGGTCAGTGCCGGTCGCTTACCAGTCTCCACTCGCGCCTCCTCCACCGAAGCCGCCCCCGCCTCCCGAGAAACCTCCTCCTGACCCACCGAACGATCCTCCTCCCCATCCTCCTCCCTGGGTGCTGTACCCCAGCCAATCATCGTTGCCATGCCGACCGCGCCGCGAGGCAGACATGGAAGACCGGCTCATCGCGCCGAACAAACTCACCAGAAGGAGGCTTGCAGCACCGGCAACCAGGGCCGGGGCCAGCCACGGAGCGGCGAAGAAGGCGATGCCTCCACCGGTCACTGGCCCTACAACGCGATGGACACGGGACAGTACCAGCCCGATGACCACCCCGATGATGACGGCGAATACCACGCTCCCGATCCGGTCATCCACTTGCGCGGGGCGGTTCGGTCGTTCGGGAGCCTCATAGATGCCTTCAATGCTTTTCAGAATGGCGTCGACCCCGGCGACTATTCCGCCGGGTATATCGCCAGCGCGAAACCGAGGCACGATTTCGTGACGGATAATCTGCGCGGAGCGGGCGTCGGTGAGCGCGCCTTCGAGGCCATATCCGACCTCGACACGGACCTTTCGATCCTTGATGGCGATGAGCAGGAGCGCGCCGTTGTCGGTGCCTTTCTGGCCCAGCTTCCAACTCGTGGCTACGCGATGAGAAAAGTCGAAGAGTGAATCGCCTTCGAGAGAAGGCACGATCAGAACCACTACCTGGTTGGTCGTCTTCTCCTCGTGCGCTTTCAGTCTCGTGTCGAGCTGGGTCGCGATGTCCACGGGCAGGACATGGGTCGGATCGATGACGCGGCCGGTCAGAGGGGGAACATCCAACGCTCGAGCGACTGAGTAGGCAGGAAGGACGACCAGCAAGGCTCCGACGAGTGCCGCACACGTTTGCCGGCTTCTTCGCCACATCAGGCGGCTCCTCGTCATGAACACTGTCGTTAGAACTTGACCTCGGGCGGCTTTGCCACCGCCTTCTCGTCGGCCACGGTGAAGTTCGGCTTCTCCTCCATATGCAGTAGGAACTTGGCGGTCAAGTTCGTCGGGAAGTAGCGGACCATTTTGTTGAACTCCGCTACCTTTTCAATGTAACGCTTGCGAGCGACCGCGATACGGTTTTCCGTTCCTTCCAACTGGCTCTGCAGGTCACGGAAGTTTTGATCGGCTTTCAAGTTCGGATAGTTTTCCGCTACAGCAATGAGTCTGCCCAAGGCTGAAGACAACGATTGCTGCGCCTTCTGAAACTGTTCGAACGCCGCGGGGTCTCTGAGCATCTCGGGTGTGACTTGAATACCCGTTGCCTTGGCTCGAGCCTGGACCACGCTCTCCAGAGTCTCCCGCTCATGAGCCGCATATCCCTTCACGGTGTTGACCAGGTTGGGAATGAGATCGGCACGCCGCTGATACTGGTTGACGACCTCGCTCCACGCTGCTTTGGTATCTTCGTCCAAGCCTTGCAGATCGTTGTATCCACAACCGGTCGAGGCGAGCAGTCCTATCATCATCGCGATCGTCACATGCAGGGATCTAGCCGGCTTCCTCATGCATTCCTCCTTGCGCAAAAGCTGCGCGTAGACACGACATAACCGTTCCGGATCCGAAGTCAACCGCTGAACCACTCTTCCTGCGTGCTGAGTGCTTAGTTCTGAGTGCTGAGTTCTCACGCCTTCGCGTGCGAACCACTCCGGCTCTGCACGAACGCCAATAACCGCTTGTTTTCCTGCGCAGCACGGAGAAATTTGAACGAAATTCCTCGTGATCCGAGGGAACGGACCATGGCGGCCAGTTCGAGGGGAACCTCCCCTTCGCCGAGAGTGATCTGGAGATAGAAGATGTCGTCGATGTGTACCGGCGCGTCGCTCTGGATCATGCATCCGCCCATGGAAATATCGAGCACCGTGCCTTCTCCCTTGATGCGGCCGCCGGAAAACGAAAGGAACAGGCGCACGGGAATGCGAAGATGCTGCCGACGGTCGATGAATGTGATCGGAAAGGACCGGCCGAGGCGAGAGGCCAGGAAACGATGGCTGCAGGACTGACAATGGAACGGCGAGTAGAAGACCAGCTGTGCCAACCGCTCCAGGATGGTATGACTACGAGAGCGAAGAACCCGGTCTTTTCCACAATGCGGGCAGGTCAGCGGCCTGGCCATAGTTCCGGCTTACCATTCTTCATCCGTGGTTCTCTCTGGTATGCTGTCGCAGATGGACCGTCCGATGATGACCAAACCGTGAAGCGAGCCGCGCCTGCGGTGGATGGCGAATGACGGATCACCGGCCGGCAGCAGCCGGACTATGCGTCCGAGGTCTCATCATAGTGGTTTCTTCCGGCCAATACCAGATTCACCGCGCAGATTTCGCCTGTCGGTCACGGTTCTTATGCAATCGGGAGAGTCCACACCGGTTGCCGAGGATCATGTTTGAAACCCGCTCGCACTGACTCGATTGAAGTCTGTGGGAACTGCCGACCGTGAGAAATTGTCCCCCTACTGGAGCGGTCCTGCCTATTGCGGTGCTGATGCTCTGCGCCTGCTACTCTGGCTGCGAAGGTGAATCTCAGTCAGTGCACATCGTCGCGGAGGATTTTCGATTCACTCCGGATACGATTCACCTCGCCGGTTCGCGACCTATCCACCTCACCCTGTTCAATCAAGGCCGGGAGTTCCATGAATTCGAAAGCCCGCTCTTCTTGGATCCTTCGGTTGTGATCGAGTCCGTCACCCTCGCGGGCGCAGCGAGGACGCCCGATCATCTTCGCATCGGCCCAGGCCAACGTTTGGAAGTCCTGTTTCGAGCCCCTTCCGGCACCTATCTATTCTATTGCAAGGTGCGGGGCCACTCGGGCATGGGGGGCACATTCATCGTTGAGTAGACAGACCGACCACCCTCGCTGTGCTTCGACTATGGCGGTGACAATCGTGAGGACTCTGTTCCTTCGGGTGGCCAAACAACGGCAGGGGGAATCGATGAATCAGGTCATGGCGTTTTCAGTTATTGTGCTCCGATGAAATTGTCGGACAAGCTGATTCAGAGACTGTGATCCAACAAATCATCTTGAACGATTCTCTTTGCAACGATTTCGGCCATCATCCTGTGACCGGCTGAATTAAATTTAGTATGCATCGTGTCCAGAAACATGTCGTCTTTGATCTGTTCCCTTCTTCGCGCACCTTGTCGATATGTTCGGTGAGCACATACATGTAGCCGGGATAGAAATCGAGCCACATGTTTAGGCTGATCTCCACATTGATCGCCGAGATGTCGTACTGCCGGACCGGAACATTGGCGGGACACCGCCCTCCAAGAGCCGAAACCGGTTCCACACCGGAATTGGACATGAGCAGCACATCCTGATTGCCCGCGCCATATTGATGCATCATGTTGACGTTGTTGTAGAAGCCATACGTTCCTGCTCCGTTCATTGCGAAGCGGAAGACAAGCCTGGTCCCGTGGATTCCCAACAGCAACATCGCGGCATCGGTGCCACGATCAATTTGTGCAATGTTCGTTCTTTCAGCGAGGTCTCTTCAAAAATTACCTGTGTTCGCGGGTCTTCGACCTGAGGTGATGGGACTTGGAGCAGGGGTGGGTGTAGGCGCAGAATGGCCTCCTGAATTCCAGCCTAGCGCGTCCCGGAAGCGGGTACGACGAATAAACAGAAACCACAGGGGTTCTAACCCCAATCCGAAAATAATCTCTGCCGAGAAGACGATCTCACGAGCGTCAATGCAGCTCCCTCGCCCTCCCAGGGAGGGAGAGGAGAAAGGTGAGGGTGGGCTCGTAAGGTTTTGCCCCTCACCCTGCCTCTCCCCGCATGGAGCGAGGGGGACAGCTATTCTCGAAGCGCGATTATTTTCGGATTGAGGCTAACATGGTCTGCTTTCCTCGTCGGTCAGGTTGCTGTCCGGTGGTATCGCAATCTCCACGAATTGCCCGCAGCGTGCGCTGAAAAACTTGGGTTTCGCCGCGGGTCGACCAGGAGGAAGTGACGCGACAGGTTGTTCCGTCACTAAAGAATGGACTGGAGAATACCTATTTGAAAGAGGAAGGACAAAATAAGGCAGAAGGAGCAGCGTCCCTCGACGAGTCTGTAGCATGACCGGAAGAATCGGAAGAGCTTGACGAGTCGCCCATAGCTCCTGAAGGTTTGGTAGCGCAGCAAATCGAAATGGCCCGAAAGGGCTTCCAATGAGCTGAAGAGGAGAATCCAGCATGCCGCTCTCGAATCGTTGTAGCCGGCCTGACCTCATCCGGCTTTCGATGGGCTGAAGCGGAGACCCCATGAGGGGAGGCGTAGCCACCAAATCCCGCCCCCTTGCCCACGTCTCCCCCTCACTACTCATGACCGAGGTCAGTGCGATCCAGATCAGAAGCGGCAGAGCCGCATAGGACGACCCCCAGGCTCGGTGAACGTTCTTCTTTTCACCAACAGGCACGTTTAAGATCCTTTCCTCGAGCAGGCGCACAGCGAGATCGTGACACCTTCGACTGGACTTCCTACGTGGACACGACACTCGCTTAAAGGCTGCTCCCATTCCTCGGTTTAATCCACTAGAAAATTCCCTTCCCTGGGAGGGAGAGTCTTGCCCTGGTTGGTCGGTCCTAAGTTGTCTGGGAGAGATAGTCGGGGTCCGGCGATCGAACCAGATGCAATCCTGCAATTGATTACTGCTAGAGGCAGGTTGATTAAGTCATTGAAAGTTTTAGCGCTGGAATAGGCCGCATGCTGCTGAGAGGGCGGAGTCGAGCCCTAATAACGTACGTCAAAATTTTGAGAGAATCGTATTTGTGATTGCACGGTTTGGAGGGCGCATACCCTCCCGTCAGGAGTCGGCGACTGGAGGGTATTCTTCATGGAATGGTCTGGCAATATTGTTCGAACTGTTGCACGAAGGCCAGGAACTGGTCTCCGCCCTGCCGACGATATTCCTCGTTCGGCACCCGCCCCTGACGTTCTTTCCGGAGGCGCTGACAGGCCTGCCGTTCGGCCCGCTGAATCTGTGGTTGCAACCGAGCCTGCTCCTCAGGAGACCGCTGGAACAACGTCTGCTGCATTTTCTGTAAAGCCATGTAATGGTCGTAGAGTTTTGCCTCCTGTGTCCCAGGCAATTCCGTTCCCGCCAGGCCGACAGCAGCAGGGAGCATCACAACCATGCACAGTACGAATATTTTCATGTGCCCCTTTTATGAAAGGCGTATTCCACGCTGAGCAGGGATCGTGTCGATGAGTTCAAAGTTTGTCCGCACCGCCGCGATTGATTCGCCGCGTTGCTCGATCGATCGATCGCCGATCGGTCCCAACCAATTGTCGGCTCTCTCCAAATAGGACACTTTATAGGGGTCAATGCCCATGATTCTGCAGCAGGTTGCATCGACTGCGGCAAGATTTCGACCCATCACCAAGACTCCGGCCTGCTTGGGATCTCCCAAGATCGGACCATCCCCCTGCATCCCGACAATGCCATCGACAATGGCAAAGTGCGGTTTCAATGTCGCATTGATGTCCAAGATGGAATTCTCAATTCCGGCATGGTGTAACACGTTCTTGGGCCATCCATAGTAGATCCCCGGCATCACGCCGAACAAATTCTTCATGGAAAGAGTGGCTCCGGCTATATGGTGTGTCTTCATCTTCGCAACCGATACGATCCAATCCACTTCCTGAAACAGGGAGGGGAACGTCAGCGACTGTAGGGAGGATTGACGGCCGGCATTCGGCAACTGGTAGCCTGTGATGTAATTGAGATCGTGAAACGGGATGCAATCTTCCGTCAACACATCAGCGAGACCCGATTCTTCATAGACCGCGAGCGTATCACGGCGATGGCCGGGCCCCTCAGCGACCATCACCGTAGCTGCTCCGAGTCGAAGAAACGCCTCACCTGCCCCACGTAAAACGAGAGGATGGGTGTTGACATGAGGCGCCCCTGACGCTGTTTCGACCAAGTTGGGCTTTAGGAGGATCCGCTTGCCCTTCAATTCCTCGGGAACAATACCCAACTCCCGGATCCCCCTCGAAATAGCATCAGCGATATCCAATTGGTAATGGGCGACTTTGGTCACAAGCGATTGCGCCCGTTGCGGCATCCGAAGATACCGCTTTGGAACCAGGACCAATCCTGATCCAATCAGCAGACCGGCCGTTCCTGCCAGAAGCAGATCCCGGCGCGTAAGGCCTCCCACCGATTTGCGATCTGCATGACCGGACACGGGACTCCTTACATAAGAAACGCAGCCGCCGCTCGATCGCGATTCGTACCCCTGAAGAGATAGGATCTCGTCCCCGCTTCCCCTTCGAGTGCGGCAAGGAGGAGGAGACAGAGCGCCGAGGTATCGTAGCTGCCGTAACGGGACTGATTCGCCAAGCAACGTTCAACCAGAGCCATACCATTCGACGGCCACAGGTCCCAGCCCGCAAGACCGATCAGGCTCCAACCAAGCGACACCGGAGTGCGAAGGCGGTCAATTTCTCCTCGCAGGTAGTCGAGACTTCGAGCGACCGCTCTTCGGTCAACTTGCCCCGCTAAGCCAGCCAGGGCAGCGCCTGTACTTTCTGGCATCGGACGAAGCTCTCGCCCGAACACAAGCGTGTTTCCATAATTCCATCCACCGTGCGGCAACTGACGATCGAGAATCATTCGAATAGCCTCGCGAACGCGATCATGCTGTCCATTTCCTGTGATCTTCAGGGCAATCACAGCGAGCGCAGTAGGCTCAATCCAGGAGTGTGTGCCACCGACCCAAGGCCATCCCTTGAGAAGCGTATCATGCCCGGCCGGCTCATCTGATCGACGGGAACGATGAGCACCGGTCGTTTCGAGAAGAAAGCGGATGGCACGACCCTGAGCCATTTGGCAGTGAGACGAGTTTTGCCAGGCCAAAACAGCAAGGGCCGTCGGCCAGTAAGAATCGGGGTGGCCCTTGCTTACAGACAGGCGGCCATCTGTATCCTGCTCATGAATGAGACGTGCACGGTGTCTCTCAACGATATCCTGCTCCCCGCCGGCGGAACCGAAGGCAAGGATTCCCCAGGCAGTGGCGTCTGTGCGGAACTGTCCGCGAGGCCTCTCGGCGATTCCCCCCTCAGGCAGAAATCGTCGAGATAGCTCCTCGCGAACTCTTCGCTTGAGGGATACAGGTGCCATGTTTGTTCAGAATCAATGGCCATTCAACGCCGGAAAAAATACCCGCATCATCTTGATGCAGGCCGGCCCAATGACCACAATAAACATGCTCGGGAAGATAAAGAAGATGAGGGGCAATAACAGCTTCACTGGCAACTTTGCGGCGAGTTCTTCCGCCTTGAGGCGACGAGTGGTCCGCATGGAATCCGCGTGGACTCTTAGAGCTTGACCGATACTGGTCCCGAATCGATCAGTCTGCACGAGAATGGCGACCAGGTTTCTCACTTCTTCCAGGTCGGTTCGATGAGCAAGGTTCCTCAGCGCTTCCTGTCTGGTGACACCGGTTCTCAACTCCAAAGACAGGATATTTAGCTCATCACTCAACTCGGGGTGGGCCCGCTTGACCTCTTCACCGACGCGACCGATAGCCTGATCCAATCCCAGCCCCGCTTCCACACAGACAACCATCAGGTCTAGCGCATCCGGAATGGCCCGCTGAAGTGAATCCTTGCGAGACTCGATGGCTCTTCGCAACCAGAGCACTGGAGCATAATAGCCACAGGCTGCGGCCAGGACATAATAAAATGTGAGTTTCGAAACGCTCGGGAATCCCAAAACCTTTGCCGGAATCATCGCTAATAGAAGCACGACGGCTATGGCCAAAAGGAGCTTCGCGCCGAGAAAGCAAACAGGGGTTTTCCCGCTCCGATACCCCGCATTGATCAACAAGCGGCGCGTCGTGCGCACATCCTCGACGTTCGAAGGCTGATTCATCCGGCCTAACCATTCCAGCAACGTATAAAACTGCGTCTTAAGGCGATCGACCATTCCTTCTGGAACTGCTTCGGATTCGGTGGTAAAAACAGTGCCCTCGGCCCGACGTCGCCAGGTCTGCAACGCTTCTCTGGAGTTGAAGAAAAAAAACACAGCCGAACTAGCCACCATGAACGCAAGAAATGTGACCAGCGCGACGACGAGAGGGACATCCATACGTAGCTCCTTAGACCTTGATCGCAACCATCCGCTTCATGACGATGGCTCCTGTCACCATGAGAAAGCTTCCAACCATGACCATATTCTGACCCATAGGGTCCGTGAACAGCGTTGACATATATTCAGGGTTCATCTTTAAGAGAACGCCGCCGACAACCAGGGGGAGGAAGAATAGAATCACCGCGGAGAATCGCCCCTCTGCCGACAAGGCGCTCACCCTCAGGTGCAATTCAAACCGTTTGCGGATTAAACCTGCGAGTGAATCGATGATCTCAGCCAGATTACCTCCGGTTTCCCGCTGGACAAGTACCGAGGTCACAAAAAACCGTAAGTCCACGCAATCCAGTCGCTCGGTCATGTTTTGGAGCGCCTGCGGAAGGGCGACCCCCATAGACACCTCATCGAAGACACGCCGGAACTCGACTCCGATAGGATCGGCAGCCTCCTCCCCTACGAGCTTCAATCCCACCGAGAAGGCATGGCCGGCGCGGAGAGCACGCGACACCAGCTCGAGCGCCTCCGGCAACTGATGCTCAAACCTTGCTAACCGCTGGCTCTTGAGCCAATAGAGACACCCGGCCGGTAACGCACCACACACCACTGCACAGAACAGCGCAAGAAGGAAGGACACGTGCATGGACAATAGGATAAGCAATCCCGCTAATGCCAAGAGCGGTGTCGTCAAGACAAAGATGCCCAACGGCACCCGGCAATCTGCCTTTCGGTGGAGCACCCGGAAAGGTTGGAATCGACGCGCCTTCATCAACAGGTCGTTCAGCCAAGGAATGTCGCTGAGCAAATCCTTCCGAACGATCTCTAAATGCGTGGCCTCGGGAGCTGACCACTTTTGGATCCGTTCGACCGCACGGTCCATCCCGCGGGGCACCATCATGCGGTGCACCAAGACGCACCCTTGTAAAAACACCAGAATCGTACCGAAGATCCCCAGTGCGATCAGAGCGGTCAGCATTCATACACCTTCTGTGGATCGAACAATTCGGATGGAAGCGCGACACCCTTGGCAAAGAGGCGCTCGGAAAACTTCGGCCGCACCCCTGTCGCCTTGAATCGTCCTTTCACTTTGCGATTTTCATCGAGCCCGGTCTGCTGGAACGCAAACAACTCCTGCAAGGTGATGAGATCGCCCTCCATGCCGACGACCTCTTGAAGACTGATCAGTTTTCTCGTGCCGTCCGACATGCGGGCAATTTGAATGATGACGTCCAATGCAGACGAGACATAATGCCGCATGGCCTTCGTCGCCAGATTGAGTCCCGCCATGGATACTAATGTCTCTATTCGCGTGAGCGCATCTCTGGCCGAGTTGGCATGGACCGTGGTTAATGATCCGTCGTGACCGGTGTTCATCGCTTGCAGCATGTCGAGGCTCTCCGCACCACGGACCTCGCCCACGATAATACGGTCTGGACGCATGCGGAGAGCATTCTTGACGAGCTCCCGCTGTGCGATTTCCCCTTTCCCTTCGATATTGGCCGGTCTCGTCTCAAGACGCACCACATGGTCCTGCCGCAACTGGAGTTCTGCGGCATCTTCAATTGTGACGATGCGTTCGTTATTGGGAATGAAGTCGGACAGCACGTTCAGCAGCGTGGTTTTCCCTGATCCCGTCCCGCCTGAGATCAGCACGTTCAATCTCGCCTGCACGATCGCCTTGAGCAACTCGCCGATCTCAGGCGTCAGCGATCGCTTTTCGACCAGGTGATACAGCTGCAACGGATCCTTGCTGAACTTTCTGATCGAGAGAGAAGGACCGTCGATTGCAAGCGGAGGGATGATCGCATTGACGCGAGACCCGTCGCCAAGCCGTGCATCTACCATGGGAACAGATTCGTCGATGCGCCGCCCGACTCGCGAGACGATCTTTTCAATGATCTTCTTCAGATGCGCGTCGTCCTTGAATCGAATGGGGGTCAGCTCAAGCTGCCCAAATCGCTCGACGAAGACCTGCTTATGTCCATTCACGAGAATGTCTGCGACGGTCTGGTCCGCCAGCAAAGGCTCCAATGGTCCCAACCCGAGCACTTCGTTGAGAATGTCTTGGGTGATTTGGGTCCGTTCTCGCTGATTCAGCGGAAAGGTTTCCTGTTGCAGGAGCTGCTCGATCAATTTCGTAAGCTGGGCCTGCACCGCCTCGTTCGACATTGCGCCGATTGCATTGAGATCGAGCAAATCGATCACGCGTTGGTGGAGTCGATCCTTCAACTCTTGATAGTGGGTGGCGATTTCGGCTCCATTGGTCTGTTTCATTGTGAGCATAGTGCCTCTCTGCCTTCCTTTTCGTCCTGGTTGCCTACCACGACCGACAATGACCGGCCTGTTTATACGAGTGAGGGCTTGCCTCTCGTTTCAAGCCCGAGGCTCGACAAATATCGGCCGAAGAACGAGGCTTTCCTATTCTGCTCGTTTCCGGAACCTGTGCCATTGATGCCGGTCTTCTCGGCGATGAGTTGATCGGCCCCTCGCAAGTACCACTGTGCGATCGTCGTCCTCGACGCCATGATCGTCAACGGCTTCCCGTGGTCAATGGCCGCACTGGCCGTCTCATAGTCGTTGGGAATGAGTCCCGCCATGCGGACGCCCAGCATGCTTTCAGTCTCGCTCAACAACTCCTTCTGGCCGTTCACGTACCGATTAACCACCACTGCCACCTTGCCTACAGGGTGTTGCGCAGCGCCCAGACCATCCAGCAACCGCTTGGTCCGTCGAATGGCGGGCAACGATAGGGTGGTCACGACGATAATCTGATCGGAACAGGCCAGCGCTTCCTTGACCGCCGGCTCCAACACATGTCCGCAATCTACGAAGACATGCCGGTGCATCGATCGGAGGAGACCGAACACGCGCATCGTGCTGCCTGTCGTCGGCTCGACCTCGTCGAACCCTTCGTAGCCGGACACCAGCAAGTGAAGTCCCGACGAATGTTTCGCCAAGCTGCTTCGGACGATCGTCTCATCCAGGCGCGAAATGTCCTTCGATAGATGCTTGAGTCCCTGGGATGCATGCAGGTCCAAGAACAATCCGAGGTCTCCGCCGTGCAGGTCGAGATCCACCAACGCCACCGACTCATTCTGCCTGCCTTGCCGCACAGAAGTTGCGAGATTCGTGGCTATCGTGCTCGTGCCAACTCCACCTCTCGCCCCGATGATGCTGATGACTCTCCCCGACTGCATCTCCGCGCCGGAAGTTCGACCATTGAATCGCTCCTCGAACCGCGCGAGAGCCGGCTCGACCTCCTGGCGTGTGAGCGGTTGAGGGAGAAACTCCTTCACTCCCAGCCGGAAGGCCTCCAAGAGCACCTGTGGATCCGTCCGGGAGGATGTGAGAAATACCTCCAGCTCGGGTGATGCGCTCAGCAATCCGCGGATATGACCGAATGTCTGTTGCGGACGTAGTTCGTCCAATTCGAGCAATAACATGTCCGCAGCGCCCGTCCCCTGCCCTTTGGTGACCAAGTAATCGCGCCGGCGCGAGACGATTTCCTCAAAGGTCTGCCGAGCCGCTTCGTTCCGACAGTCGATCGAAACCGCAATCAATCGGGCCATGAAGGTTATTCTCCTCCGTTGTACGAATTACTCGACAAGACCTGGAATCGTGGAAAGGACCGGCCCATACGGCGGTCCGCCGCCGCTGGTCTGCCCCTCGAATATGTTGCACAGGATAGTCGCCGAGATCAGAAAATTCGGCGCGCCCTGAACATTAGTGATGCGGGCTTCGGCGTACCCGATGATCGGAATCGCCCCGTTGGGTGGATCGCAATCCGGAGATTGATACACGGGCACGAAGACATCCCAATTGCCATTTGCGTCCTTTTTGGTATTGTAGAGATTGATCAGGTTCGGAAACGCGCTGGCCACGTTGCCGTTAATAAACTTAAGCGAGAAGCCGGGCTGCGTGGCGGGCGATTGATAGGTGCCGGCAGCCATTCCGTCGATGATATTTCTTAACGTATTGGCGTTGGCTGGGGTTTGATCGAACGTATGCCAGGCAGAGCAGGCTTGGGGCGTTCCGTCATTTGGATAAAACTTAATATCGTCTCCGCAGCCGAACTGCGTGAAATAGTACTCGGAGATACCGAAAGGCACGTCCAGTTGGCCAGGTGCCGTTTTACCGACAGCCGTCATGTCGGCTGTCGCCACAGCACTCACACTGACACTCGACATCCCGATCACATTCGCAAGGAATGTGCTGATCGTCCCGTTCGTCGAGGCATCCCGCCTCGACACCACTCGTACCGCTTTCGGTTGGTTGGCTGTGGGAGTGTGCGTTCTAGTCACAGGATTCCAGGTCCCAATCGCAATGTCTGACGCAGCGACGGTGATCGCCACCCCTGCCGCCGAATTCGCGACAGCTGTCGCCTGCACGGCGGCAACGACGGTCCCTTGATCGCCCCCGGTGAGGGTGTATGCCTGTTGCTGAGCCGTCGTCATGCCTTCGTAAATAATGCCTAGGGCGCGTGTCCCGGCCAGGGCCGCAGCATCCGACACGTTCTGTAGCTCGTTCCTCGCGACCAGAGCATGGCCGATATCGATCGCGGCAGCGCCCATCGCAAGGAGGACGGTCATCATCACAGCCACCATGACGGCCGTCGCTCCGCGAGAATTGTTCAGCGGTTCCATGACACGCTTCATCATCCTATTCATGACGCATCACCGTTTGTGTTGTGATTATTAAGGGATTCGGGATCCCCACGATAGTGGGGATATAAGGGATGAGAAAATTATAACGATAGGTAGCGGCCACAGTCAGGGTGTTCGGATTAGCCAATCCCTCGCCTGCCGGCGCGAAGGTGACATCTGCGGGATTGATTCCCGTGCTGACCAGGTAATTGTTGGCGATAGCGATAATTTCCCCAGCCGTGCGCTTAGGAGGACCCTGAACGATCCCCGCCCTCGCTCCCTCGCGGGTCGCATTGGTCACGACCTCACGCCCATACATGATCATGCCGAATTCGATAATCCCGAAGAGAATCGTCAAGAGGACGGGCAACAGGAGCGCAAATTCTGCTGCCACTGCGCCACGCTCTTCGTGTCGTTTCATAGCGGTAGCTTTCTTCATCACTTGGTCTGGACTCCGCTCGTGACGACAGAGTTTTGCATTTGCGCGTCAGGCTTTTCGAAGGTCTGCCGATAGGTTTCCATGGCTGTGGCAGCGGCGGTACCTTCCATCCCCACTACGGGGTCAAGCGTTTCTCCGCCTTCCGGATTCAACGTCTGATTCTCCCTAGCGGTTTGATAGGCTGTGCCCCAATTTTCCCCCAATTGGATCGGTGCGCATCCGACGATGGTGATGGTCAAGAGGCTCACGACATTTACTGCGATATACCAGGTACGCATCATTTCCTCCTCATGTTAAGCCCAGGCTGGCAGCGCCTCGAGTCATGGAACCATGTGCCCGAACTGGCCATCCATGCGACGACGAGCCGTTCCCACACGGTTTGATAGTATTTCTGCCGCGGGAGAAATCGTTCCAACTGAGCCTCCGAACCCGCCCTTCTCCGCCAACCCAAGCAGGAAGAATTCGAAGTCGTTCGGTTCGATATAATAGTCCGTCGGCAACGTCTGCCCGATGAGGTCCAACGGCTTCACCAAATGCGGTGTCACAATGATAAGCAGTTCGGTCTCACTCTTTTGGAAGGAGGAACTTCTGAAGAGCGTCCCGAGGATCGGAATCTCTCCTAAGACAGGGAACTTACTCACGCTTTCACGAACGTTGTCACGGAGCAAACCACCGATCGCGAAGCTCTGTCCGTCCGCCAGATCGATGACGGTCGACGCTCGTCTCGTCGTGATCGATGGAATGGTGAACCCTTGCAGTCTCAGGGCATTGGAAAAATCAAGTTCAGACACCTCCGGCGCGACCGTAATGCCGATGTGTTTGTCACTCAACACGTTCGGTGTAAAGGTCAGGCCTACGCCGAACTTTTTGAATTGAATGGTCACGACGCCGAACGCCTGAGGGACCGGAATCGGGAATTCGCCGCCGGCAAGGAAAGCAGCTTCCTGCCCGCTGAGTGCCACCAAGGTCGGCTTAGCCAAAACCTTGACCAGATTCTGTTGCTTCAAAGCGTCGATGTATCCAGTCCATGTGATGCTGCCGGTTTGAAAATTAGCGACGGCGTTGACCGTGGACGTGACCTCTTGGGAAAGAGTTCCCGCGACCGGCGTAGGTGCCAGGTTGCTTGCGACACCTCCAGGCCCGATCAGCGACGTCAGGTTTCCCAACGCAGTTACCCCAAAGGCATTGGCGGCAACCGCCGCCAGATTAATGCCGAGTCTACGGACCAATTCCCGGTTCATTTCCGCCACCCGCACTTCCAGCATGACCTGTTGCACACCTCCGACCTGCATTGAATTGATCACCTTTTTAGGAGCGTAGGCTTCGGCAATCGCGAGGGCACGGGTAAGACTGCTGGCGTTCGAGGCCGTGCCTGACAAGGTGATGTGGTCGTGATTGGCAGTGACATGAATACGCCGCTCATCAGGAAACGCCTTGTGAAGGTTCTCCTTCAAACGACTCAGATCCGGCGCGATGACGATGTCATATAGACCCATCATCTTTCCGCTCTCATTCCAGAGAGACAGGTTCGTCACGCCGGTCGCCTTGCCTGTGAGGTAAATTTGCGTGGGTGATAACACTACAGTATCAGCCACATCTGGATTGGCCAGCGAGGCCCGCTTGATGGCGACCGGCAAGTCCAGCACTTTCGACTTGCCTATGGTCAATTCCAGTTTTTGGATGTCGTGTTGTTCTATGGTACCGCCCACCGGTTCCTCCGCATAAGATACCGGCACCATGCTCATCACCAGCATCACACTGACCAGGACGATTCGTTCACATTGTTTCATTGGAATATTCCTCCAGCATCCTGATATCCACTCCCTACACCGTCAGATTCAGAGCCGACTCAAAACTTGACAGAATTCACCGCAGTCCCCTTGATGACTTCCACCGTGACGGTCTGTACATCCTGCGGCACAGGACTACCGGGCGGCTCGGGATAAACTTTGAGAAAGTTCAGTACCTTCTTCGGCGCGTAGGCTTCTGCCACGGCCAGGACTTGATTCAGCCGCGCCTCGCTCGACACTGTACCCGACACCGTGACGTGGTCATGGGTTCCCTTCAAATGAAGATTCACTTCGTCCGGGAGCAATTCGTCAAGATGTTGTTTTAAGCGCCCTAAGTCGACTCCGACATCGAGATCGAACACGGCGAGAACTTGATCGTCTTTCCCCCATAACGTGAGATTGGTCGAACCATAGCCTTTTCCCGTGACATAGATCTGTTTCGGACTCAGGACAATGGCATCCGCAATCTGAGGATCCGCGAGCGACGCGCGCTTGATCATGACCGGCACATCCACGACCGCCGACTTACCGACGACCAAATTCAGCTGCTGCGCCCCCTGCGTCCCCGCCACCAGATGAATTGTCCCTTCGGTAGCCGCCGTGACTCCGAGAGGCCCCAGAATGATTACGCTGCTGGCCAACAATCCCCAGCCCCACCGACGATAACGAGCATTTCGCCACCCGAACGTGTTCATATCGTGCCTCCTGAAGCTTAGAACCTGATTTCCTTGCGGACTTCTCCTTTGATGATCTCGATGCGCACGCCGCCCTCATCCTGAGACTTGGGAACCTGCTTCGCACGGAATGAATTCAACAGAGCCCCTACATTGGCCCCTTTGGTCAGCACCTTCTCGCTGTTGAGCGGGTTCCGGAGCGCGAGCCTCAATCGACCCTGTGTCGATGCCAAAGCCAGCTTTTCGGCTTCCTCTACATCCACCTCCACAGTAATCACCTGTACCGGCTTCGGCTCTTCATCCTTCCCCTTTCGCTCCATTTGCGTGCCGGCGGCGAGAACTCTTACATTCTCCAGAATCATCTTGGAGACCGCATGGGTTTGTTTCCCGGCGATTGGCTCGATCGTGACCATGACATCCACACGATCGGCCGGCTTGATGAACCCTGCGACTCCAATGACGTCATCGACTTTGACGGACATGGCCCGTTTGTTCACATCCGTCACGGCCGCCACTCCACCGCTAGTCGTGCCGACCGGGGCCAGCTTCGATTCCAAGAGCAATTCATTCCTTTTAATGTCGACCAAGAGCACTCGATCCTTCATGGCGTCCAGATTGGTAAAGTGGCCCTCCGGGATTGCCCCGGATGGGAACTCCTGCAACTGCATCATTTCCGGTGTCAACTTTGTCCCCCAGGAGAGATCCGCATTGGACACAAGAACCTGTACATTCTTGGTTAAGGGAATCGGTGCCGCCATCAGCCGGTTCTTTTCGTTCTGCAGCCAAGAAAACACGAGGATACTCGTGATCAACCCGAGCAACAACGCCACGCCGAAAAACACCAGAGGCCGATACCGCTTCATTGTTTCGTCTCCTCTTCTGTCTTCGCGAACTGTCTCAGGTCTTGTCGCCTCGTCCTCTGTCTCAATCCCGCTTGTCCCAATTTACCCGCGTCCTCTTCCATGCCTATCTACCCAATGGATGAAGCCCCGCTAGGAACAGTAGGGTCCCGCCCGCAATTGCAAGCGCATAGCGCAGACGAAACGGCAGAGCCAATTCCTGAGCCGAACCTTTCCCTCCCGTGAGAAAAAACCCTTGCACCGCAGTAATCAATTTTCGACCGGCGTTGGAGAACCCCCACTGGTAGCACATAGCGCCAAGGGCATAGCCACCACCGACCACCATCGCAAGTATTCCGGATAAGAGCGCGCCATATGGACCCATCAAGGCTCCCACCGCAGCCATTAGCTTCACGTCTCCGGCGCCTATGTGGCCGGCAAGATAAATGATCAAGAACAACGCGAACCCTGCACCGAGACCCGTCAGACTGAAGAACAATCCCGCGATACCATTCGTCCACGTATGTGCGCCCAAGGCTATCGTCATGGCGGGAAAGGTGAGCCAGTTAGGAATACGGGATAACCGAAGATCCGTCATAACCGCCGTTCCAAGTACAATGGCCAAGAGCACAATGATGATTGCCGACTCCATGATCATGCCTCCGCTCCACTCATGGCACGACTGGCCTGAATTTTTGGCTGCGAGTCTCTTTTACTCTTCATCTGGCTTCCCTATCTTGGCTTGAAGACTTAATCTTTCCGGCTTCCTCCCTGATGGTCGCCAGGAGAACCGGGCTGGTCCGCTACCCGCAGACCAGCCGCCTTCACGCGTCATGGAATAGCTCCGGATTAGCTGCCAATCACGGCCGCGGCAGCATTGATTGCAGTGGCGATGTTGTTACCAAGAACCGTCACAGCGCCCACGATGAAGAGAGAGACCAACGCCAGCAATAGGGCATACTCAGCAGCCGAAGCACCTTCCTCTTCCTTCACAAACTGACGAATTGGGTTCAACATGGTATTCACCTTTCTTATGTGGAACGTTGTTGATCATGCCTCTCGAAATATCCTGCACATTCTGCGTGCCCGACTCCCAGCCTGCGACCAATCACACCAATCGGGAATTGCCTCACCTCCTCTACCCGGGTTGTCACGATGAACAGTCGCTTCCGCATCGCTCACAGAACACTGCAAATCAGCGACCACGACAGCAATTTGTTAAGCTTTTGTTAGTCTGTACTATTTCGATGGATTGCTCCCAAGGCTGCGGCGCGTCGGCCGCAAGGATTCCCCATGTCCCCATCTCCGGATGCGGTTGTGGAGCCGCAGCTCCTGAGAGATAAGATTCAATCGGCAGGCCACGAAATGGAAAGGAGCGAATACGTCGGCAAAGTTGACGACTGAGGGTAGACCGGAAAACTGGCAAGAGTGGTCGACTTGTGTAACAGACAGGGCGAAAGGCTACTGTGCAGACGCTACATCGATGGTCGTCAAAGTCGAAAGAGGACCTTCTGTTGCAGGCGGATTGGATTGTTCTGCCGCTCCATAAGCCCGCACGAACACCACGGCGGTGTCATCCTCATAGGACACAAGGAATCGCGGATCCAGACGGAGGAGGGCAGCTAAGGCCATGTCCTTCTTGGCTATGACCACCCCTGCCTCATCCAAATCCGAATCTTCACTCCAGTGAGAACCGCCATTCCAGGTCGTGATTGACTGTTTGATTCGCTCGTCTCCATGGACATTGCCCCTGCCATCCATCGAGACCTTGAGATGCGGAAGTCTCCAGATCAGGTAACCACCCCAATCGAAATGATTGTACAGCGGACCTCGGTATCCATGTTGTTCAACGAACGCGGCTGCCGCAATAGGATAGACGTTCGCTGTGTTTTCCTGAATCCTGGATTCTGAAACATTGCGATACCACAAAATGCACATAACGCCCATAGTGACGACCAGCATGACCGGCACAAGCCCTCCATGAGGCACAAGGAATGAGCGCTCACGAGATTCGTGAATCCGCTGCGACACAAGAACCGCGAGCGAAACCAGCAGCAGACACCAGATATCTCGCTGACCGCGAAACGCAGAAACTGCAGCGACAAACATCAACAGCACTTCAAATGACGACCAAGATCTCCGCCACCCGAGCCGAACCAAGGCAAAGGAGAACATCCCAAGCATGGCCCAATCAGCCACAGTGCGGAATGCCGGCGCCTGCATTTCCTGCGCGTAGTCCCACATGCCGGTTTGGGCTGACAGTTCAGCAACTACCGAATACAATTTCACGTGGTGCGGCGTCACCAGCGTGCCCAAAATACACAGCACTGTCAGGCCTACGAGGTTCTTCCAAAACTTGGACCCCCAGAGCATGGCTGGCTGATGCTGTCGACCTCGATTGACCCACCGATCGATGAAAGGCGCAATACAAGCGAGACCCAGCAGACCCAACCCATAGATGAATTGGATATGGATATTCGCCCACACAACATAGACCGCGGGAAGCAACCAGAACCATCCAGATCGTTTGCCTTCCCGCAGTGACAACACAACCTCTAACGTGATGGCGAAGAATAGAATCGTCAGCAGCCACGGCCGTGGCGTGAACAGTTTTGACAAGGCTACGACGCTTACGGTCAGCAGGCCACTGACAACCACGAAATCGGAACTTCGAGTTCCGATGATCCGGTGTAAGGCCAACATGATCAGCCAAATCCCCATTGTGGTATAAAGAAGAATCCCTCGCTCTCCACAGAGTTGCACGAGACCGTACATGCCTATCTCGAACAGCCAACTGTAAGCCACCCAAGGTTTGCCTTCTCCGTAAGCTGAAAAAGGGTCTGTAGCCGGGAGTGTGCCGTGTTCGACTATCCACTTACCTGTCTGCAGATGCCACCAAACATCGGGATCGATGATGACCGGATGAAGGATCCAAAATGCGGGAAGCAGGTACAGCATGGCAACAATCGCCACCCTCCGGATCGTCTCATCATTGTGAAGAGCGATGGGTTTTGAGTACGACTTCCCAGGAGAATGAAACTCGAACAGTGTATGGAAGGCCCTAGACAACATTGTCTGCTCTATATGCCTATTGAGCTTTCGCTGAGTGTCCTGCGATACGCTTCCCACCCACGAAGATCAACTTTCCCCACAGAAATTCATACTGCGCCGGAATGAACCAGCGTCCGATCGCGTTTCGAATGGCATCCTGTTGACTGAGCCACTGACTGTATGTGTCACGTTCATATTCGATCATGGTCGCAAGAGAATCGAGTTTTGTTGATAAGAGCCTGGCAACCTTCTGTCTGCAAAGCCAATGGACGCATGACAAGAATGGTGTCAACCAAGGCTCAATGATGACCACACGCCCCTGATCCGTGAGTATCCGATGCATCTCCCGGAAGCACTGCTCAAGGTCTTCGGGAAGAATCTGAAGGTGATGCAATCCTCCCTGGATCACGATGATGTCTTTTGAGCGACTGTCAAACGGCAAATGCCTGCAGTCACCGACATAACATCGGGCCATCCCCGTATATTGAGACAACAATGAACATGAAAGATCGATCCCTTCGATTCGGGTAAAACCAAGCTGGGCTAGTGCGATGAGACCATTGCCTCGTCCGCAAAACAGCTCGACAATCCGTGCATCTTTTGCCCAGTTCGATGCCCCTATCGCGCGCAATCGCCTGATGAATTTCCGAATTTCTTCTTGGGGGGTTTCAAATCGTTTGTATGCCTCCTCCCAGACCCTCACGTCCGGCACACAGAGGGAGGCTGCTTCAGAAGTATCCATCATGATCAGCACGCTCTCATCGACTGATTTCCGACATCAAGCTTAGCCAGAAAATGCAGTGACCGCCCAAAGAACAGATCCAACGCCTTGGGATACAACGCCAACTTCTCCAGCCAATCCACCGGAGTCAGCGCCAAGGTTTCGAACGCCTCGTCCCATTGGGACTGATGCCAGTAGTTGCCGGGGGACGCGACACCGTATCGGGCATTGCCGATCCGATCCATGAAGCGCAATGTCGGTTCAGCCAGAAACCCGTTGATCAAATGATCCTTGATAATGATGCTTTTTCTGGCCACTCGGACCGCCTCTCGCAAGAGGGCACAGGGCTTTCCGGTGTGATGTAACACATCGATAAACATTACGACGTCAACACTTGCCGTATCGGCCGGAATAGTCTGTCCGTCGAAATGCTGCACCGGAATCAAGTTCTCCTTCCGAACGAGCACATCGAGGCCGCGGAACGAGAGATCCATGCGCTCCTGCCTAATACGATACGCCAGGCGTCCGTCACCGCAACCGACGTCCAATACGGATGCCTTGGGTGGGATTAATGACTTGAGATGACGGGAGAGGACGTCAATTCGTCTCTGTTGGATATAGTGCGCATGCGCGGATTCCAACAGACTCATTGCCGACGCATCCCCAATATGCTGACGAAAAAGCTGGAGAGCATCGTCTGAAAGCTGAGTGCCGTCAGTGTCGCACCCGGTACGACTAATCGCATAGTCTTGGCATAATCGAGCTGTCCAAAACTCACGAGGCGCCACTCTTGTACCGCTCCGAGGAGTAAGCCCAGCCCGAGAACTAATCCTGCAACCGACAGTATGAGGCCGCGCTCGAGATACATAACCCTGAAGAATCGCGTCATCCTGGGATCCTCCGGCATGAGTCCTTCGCTCACCGCAAATGTTTTTGAGAAGATGGCGAAAAGCACGGCTTGGTATCCGCACAGGATGGCCAGACTGCCGAAGAGGAGGGTATGGGCATCAAAGGTGATGCCCCGAACGGTCAACCCAGGCATCGCCACCGCGTATCCGATAAGACCCAGCAATATCAGAAACACACCGGGGAGAAAAAAGAGCCACCGTGGACTGTACATCAAGAAGAAACGAAGCGTGCGCCAGCCGTCGCGATAGGTCTTGAGATGCGGCGGGTGGGCGGTCCGTCCGTCTGGATGCAGCGTAATCGGCACCTCGGCGATTTTCTCACGATACAAACTCGACTTGACGATCATTTCGGTAGCGAACTCCATCCCGGTACAGCGCAGATTGAGGCGATGGAACAAGGCCTTTGAGAATCCGCGCAAACCACAATACACATCATTGATGGGTGCTCCGAACCACTGACGAGCTAGGACCGTGAACATGGGATTACCCCACCACCGGTGCAGAAACGGCATGGCGCCAGGCTTGATGGTGCCGCCTCCCCACGGCAACCTGCAGCCCATCACAAGATCGTGACCTTCGCGCAGCTTCTCGACGAAGCGGCCCAGATTGAGAAAGTCATAGCTGTCGTCCGCGTCACCCATGATGATGAAGCGGCCACGCGCCGAGGTGATGCCTCCCATAAGCGCACTCCCATACCCCTTTGCTTCCACATGGACGACTCGCGCACCCATTAACGAGGCAATCTCTTGCGATCCATCGGTGCTTCCGTTATCGGCTATGACGATCTCGCCCGCGACCTTGTTTTGGTGCAGAAATTCTTGAGCCTTTTGGATACAGGTGCCGATCGTCTCGGCCTCGTTGAGACATGGCATGACGATCGAGAGTTCCGGCGCAACCTCGATGACCGCCGTCGGAGCTGTAACGGCTTTTTTCAGTTGTCGGTTCTCATAATCAGGCATCTTTTGGCCCCTACCCACCTGCACCTGCCTGAGCCGTCGCGACCACCTGCCAGCGTTCTATCGCAAACGACAGGCCTTACGATGCTGGTGGACCGACCCAACAATTTTGGTATGTTAGGTGAGTCACCACCCCATGGTGCGGCTCAGGCGCCGCACATTACGGTGGGTCTGCGGTTAGTTCGCCGCAGCCTTCTCGGTCGACCTGACAATGAGGAAGACTCCGGAAAACTCAGCACTGAAGGAGAAAGTCGATTTTGTTGACCATCTCGTAACCTTCACGTATTCATGAACCATATAAATAAAGCCAGGCTCGAATGCGATACGTGAGGTCCCTTGTGCCACCTCAACAGTTTTTCCGAGAACAGATCATTGTCGGTGTACTCATGGGCGGGTGTCTGATTGTCGGGTGTGCCGGCTCAAAAGAATCGACTCCCTCGTCGTTCAATATGGAAGAGTATCGGCAAGTCCTTGAACGTCAAAAAGCGGAACAGAGAAGTTTTGAGGATCCCGCTCCATCTCCACCCGAAATGACCGCTGAGGAGCACGAGCGGGCGGGGGATACCGACGCGCAACACCGCAACTATCCTCTGGCGGTCGTCCACTATGGAGAGGCGCTGAAAGCAGACCCACCACGCAATGCCATACGCGTCAAACTGGGCCAGATTTTCATTCAGCAAGGGATGTTCGAGTCCGCACTCACTCAGTTTCAGGAGCTCCGAACACGTGAACCCGATTCAGCCCTGGCCTATCAAGGCATTGGCCATGTATACCTGTTGCAGGGAAAATTACGCGAGGCCGAGGAGGCACTCACGCGTGCAATCGTTCTCGACCCCTCAAGCTGGCTCTCGCAGAACTTGCTTGGCCTCACTTATGATCAGGCACAACGCCACGGCGATGCGATTGCCGCATATCAGGCGGCTCTGGCGCTGCGTCCGCGGGAACCAGGGGTGCTCAACAATCTTGGGCTCGCGTATGCCCTAAAGGGAGAACTTGATTTGGCCATCAACGCCTATGAACAAGGTGTTGCCGTTGGTTCCGCTCCACCCAAGTTGTATAACAACCTGGGAGTCGCCTATGCCCGTCGCCAGCGTTATCCCGATGCGCTCGACGCCTTCAAGAAAGCAACGGACGAGCCTCGGGCCTACAACAATCTTGGGGTGGCTTTGTTGACCATGGGGGATGCAAAGCAAGCTGCTGCCTGCTTCGAGAAGGCGATCGAGTTGAATCCTCAGTTCTACGAAAAAGCCACGGAAAATCTCCGCCAGGCGCGCCAAGCCCTTGGGAACGTAAGCGCACAGGCTCCAGCGAAAGACGCAATAGCCCTCGTTGCGTGCCCATGATACTTTAAAGGATTGGATGGCCTTGCAGAAACCGTTGAAGGGCTAGCTGACGTTCTTTGTTCAGTCCATACACTGAGAGGCCTGAATGGGTTAGAGTCGCCCTCAACCATCCCCTCTCAACCAAGTGGTCCAACGCGCCTCGGACTCGATCCATATCCGCATCAAGTCCTTCGCTTCTGAGCCACCATTTCCCTACCCCAGCCGCCGTGTCCTTCGCATCTGGGTGCGAACAGAGATAGCCCAGAATAGCCCACCCCACCACGTTGTTGCGCTCTAAAAGGCTTGGCCCGTCCATGGCTGGCAGATGAGAGCAACTCTAATACCCGATACTCTTCGCACACAAATAGTGGTAAATGTTCTGATAAGTAGTTGCTGGTGGCAAATGCTGCGGCGATCCTTCCTCTGGAATATCGACCCTACGCCGCGGCAAACACCCGGCGATCCAACCCATGTTTGTGCAAGAGGCGCTGGAACGCTCGACGCTCTTTCTTCGCCGCACGAGCAGCTTTGGAAATGTTCCCCTGATGGGTCGAGAGCAGGTTACACAGGTATGTCCGCTCGAATTCCTCAATTACTTTCGTTTTCATCTTTTGAAAACTGCTTTCGTCAAAGGTGTCCATCCTGGATGCCATCTCCGTGGTCGGTGCCAGGAAATCAGCCTTTTCGCAAGTGGGCAGATCAAGATCATGGGGTTCGAGTGCTTCCGCCGCCGCCATGGCGACGGCACGCTGCATCACACCTTCCAGCTCCCGCACATTGCCCGGCCAGTGGTATCCCAACAGTTTCGCCTTGGAGGAGTGCCCGAGTGTAATCGCCCCCCTACCAAATTCCTTCGCATACACCTTCAGAAAATGAGTCGCCAAGAGAAGGATATCTTCTCTCCGATCACGCAAGGGGGGGAGCACTACAGAAAGCACGTTTAAGCGGTGAAAGAGGTCTTCACGGAACTGGCGCATTTCCACCAAGTGGCGTAAATCCATATTGCTCGCTACGAGAACCTTCACATCGACTTGCCTGCTTTTGGTAGAGCCCAATGGCCTGAACTCTTGATCTTGCAAGACTCGTAGCAGTTTGCTCTGAACTGTCAGGCTGAGCGAATTGATCTCATCGAGAAACAAGGTGCCGCCGTCTGCTTCATGAAATAGGCCATGTTTCTCAGCAAATGCTCCGGTGAAGGCTCCCTTGCTATGGCCAAAGAGCTCGTTTTCGATTAAGTCGTCCGGGAGTGCGGCACAGTTCACAGGGACAAACGGTTTCCCTCTCCGCCCCCCCGTATAGTGGATCGCTCTTGCGAACAGCTCCTTACCTGTTCCCGTCTCTCCGGATATCAATACCGTCGATTTGGCAGCACTCAATAACGGGATCATCCCAGTCGCCTGGAGAAAGCACCTGCTAGTTCCGATCAACGTTCTATCCACGTTGTGCATCAAAGCCCTCCTGAGATTTCTGCGACACCCATGGCTAGCGGCTCTTGCTCTGATATTGCAGACCCTCTGCCTCACGCGGCCATTGGGCCTCAGGATAGGGGACCTTCACTGCTGGGAACATTCGCCGCTCGTAGGTCTTTTCCCACCCGTTAGGGTATTGCCACGGAGCAAAGCGCCACAATGCACTGATGTGCGAGAGGTTCTGGAATTATCATGACCTTCTCTTCGATCACCAACAGGCTGTGTCGGGATGGGATTTCACCATGTTTGCTCAAGACTTGCCACCCCGGCGAGCCCTCGCCAGTAAGGAATCTCAGGTCAGACAAACCTGGCTCCGTCCGCCACATGGCTTCTCTGCTTCCACATTTAGATCCGTGTACTGACCCATTAGGATCCTGACGAAATAAGATCCTTAGCCTGAAGGAAGACCGCGTCCAGTGCGAGGTAAGCCATGGTGGTGCGGCCGCCGCAGGGAAGGGACAGTCTTATCGGGTGCGCCTTGTTCCCCCCGAACCTTCAGCAAGTCGCATGCCTTCAACTGGACTCTGATGGCAGGTTGACCGTATGTGCTTCGCTTTCAATTCTGGGTAACACTCGCTGAAAGGCATCACTCAATGAATCATGAAACCAAGACTCGGCATCTTCCAGGCTGAACCAGAAAGCATTTCTGGAACGCCTGGCGAGTTCAGCACAAGGGAACGGATAGCGCGGGAAACGTCGGTCATTATCATACCGGTCACGCTCGTCATCACTTTGCCATCGTCCTCTTCACCGATGCCGAGGTGAGTCTGGCACTGATTCGACGACTCGCAGAGGCATGCCGGCCAGCCAAGTATCCAGTCGCCCAGGCCCACTGAAAATTGAAGCCGCCGATCCGCCCGTCGCAATCGAGAATCTCGCCGACCAGGTAGAGGCCCGGCACCTTCTTTGATTCCATCGTTCGAAAATTAATCTCATCCAATGGCACGCCTCCCGCCGTCACTTCCGCGTAGTTCCATCCGCGATCACGTTCTACAGAAAATCGGAGCTTCGAGAGCGAGCCGATCAGGCGATCCCGATCTTTCCGTGCGAGCTGTGCGATCGCCCTATGCGGATCGATGCCGGTCTCGCGACAGAGCAGCATTGCAAATCGTTCCGGCACCCGCTGGATCAGCGTCCCGGACAGCGACCGGCGAGGATGCTCTCTCGCCTGCTCTATGAACCACGCACGTGCCTGTTCCTGCGTGGAGCCGGGCAGAAAATTGATATGCAGCTCCACAACCTCACCCTTGGCCCGTGCGATCGTCCCAAAACGGCTCGCATCCATGATGACCGGCCCGCTCACACCGAAGTGGGTCCATAACAAACTTCCCTGACGTCGATCGACCATATGACCATTTATCGTCGTGGTGAGTTCGGCCTCCTGAGACACGCCCGACAGTTCTCTACAAAAGGTCGGCGCTTCTAGTATCAGCGGCACCAATGCAGGAACGGTCAAGGTAACATGATGTCCAAGCCGGGCGGCCAATTCATATCCGAACCCATCGCTCCCTGTCCGTGCCAGAGAGCGACCTCCGGTTGCCAGAATGACCCGCTTTGCGCGCACTTCTCCCTGCTCGTGATGGATTAAAAACCTGGCTTTCTCCTCGGTTGCTTCGTCAGGACCTCCGATTCTGACGATGTCAGTCACCCGGTGGCTCGTCCGGATGAACACCCCAAGGTCCTGGCATCGACGGAGCAATGCGTTCAAGACCGTCCTGGCCTTGTCGGTGGTGGGGAAGAGTTTGCCGGTGTCCTCGCGCTTGAGTTCGACGCCCATGGAGGCAAACCACTCGATCGTCGATTCCACCGGGAATGCGGCCAGAATATTTCTGATGAGATGGGGCGTCCCATGAAAATCTTCGGTCGTGATCACGCCATGGGTGACATTACAGCGACCCCCGCCGGATACGAGGATTTTCGCGCCGATCGCTTTTGCACCATCAAGGATCTGAATGTCCAATCGGCCGGAGCCTGCTGCATATTGGGCGGCAAAGATCCCAGAAGCCAGCCCGGCCGCGCCGGCGCCGATAACGCAGACGTCGCAACTTGAATGCACTATCCCCTCGCATCCTCGTGTTTTGTCGTGTATCTCGTCGTTCGTATCTCGTGAAGCGTATCTCGTCGCTCGCTCACACTGCCGGCTCACGGGACACGGCCCGCTCACATCTCGCGGGCGTGCACAGACGTGTCGTCACTTATCCGTGACGACGTGCACCTCGCCGGCGCGCACACGAGATTCAAAACCATGGGCGATCACAAGACACTGCCGGCCGATGAAGACACTGCCCGCTCACCACTCGCGGGCGTTCACAAGCGTGACGTGCCTTATTCGGCACGTCGTGAACCTCATTATTCTTCGCGTCGTGGATCTTCACGTTCACGAACATTGAGATTAGAAAGATCTAACCTCACATTAACAGCTCTCTAATGTCTCGTTGCTATTCTGCCCTCGCATGGACAAGGCGAATAAGAAAATGGGCGCAACCCGAAAAGGAGGTGAAGCCATGACATGCGGACGATGCAAGGGTCTGATGGTGGATGAATGGAGACCGGATTTTACCCCGGAGACGTTCGTGTGGCGCTGCATCAACTGCGGATCGATTAGGGATCCGCTGATCGAGCGGAACCGACGAGGCGGCCACATGAGCGAACAATTGTTGATGGAGCCGGTCGAGGCGCTTCAGTAACCAGACGGTGTCATCCGGCGGAGCGGACCTTCCGGTTCGTTCCGCACGAGGCAAGTCCACTACAACTGAAATTCCGCCCAGACAAACGTATGATCGGACGGTTCCCTAGAGCGGCGCGGCTCGATGTCGACTTCAACGGCGGTACATTTGGCAGCCAGCGGAGGCGTCGCAAGAATATGATCGATGCGCCAACCTTTGTTTGCTTCCAGAGAACTCGGCGCACGGTAGTCCCAAAACGTATATTGCTGGCGATCTGGGTATAGTTTGCGGAACACATCGACGAAACCCCACGCGACGGTCTTTTCATAGGCGTTGCGCGCGTCTTCGTGATAACAGACATGGTTGAGATGTTTCTCCGGACTATGGACATCCATGGGCCTTGGCGCCACATTCATGTCCCCGCACCAGATCGCCGGCTCATTCGGAGAAAGGTGTTTGGAAAAATACTGCCGAAGGCGTTCATACCAGGTTAATTTATACTGATACTTCGGCGAGACAATCTCGAATCCTTGTGGAATATAGGTGTTCACAATCGGAACGCCCTGGATGAGGACCCGCATGAGACGGGCATCATCCGGTTCCCCGCCGTCGTCGAAACCGTAGTATACCGCGTCCGGTTTGGTCCGACTCAGCACCGCCACTCCGTTATACGATTTCATTCCCCGGTACGTGATGTCATAGCCGCAGGGGGCCAGCGCCAACAGAGGAAACTCACTGTCCTGCACCTTGGTCTCTTGAAGACACAACACGTCCGGGTTGTGACGCTCGATCCACTCCAGCACAATCTGATATCGCTTGCGAAGCGAGTTCACGTTGAATGTGGCAATTTTCATGGAATGAGGGTGGCGGATTTTAGCAGACCCCTCCCGTCAGCAACAAGGCACGCCATCGTACGTGTCCCTTCCAGCGGCGAGACACTCGTCGGACTGTAATCCAAAAACAGATTGCGTTCAGGTCGCTCGTTTGAACGCGAGGAGAAAGCGGCGGATGATGGCCTGTTCCACGCGCGACCGGCCCCGATCCGGAGCAGGAAACCGCAGGACCAGGAGCACTCGTCCGGCCTCGGGGAGTTGAATGGTAACCCGTGGGTCGGGCGATGGCGCCTCCAAGAGATTGCGCTGTTCCAGCAACTTCATCTGACGACTCGCTTCATCCAAATGGGCCGCGCATTCCGCCCGGGCAACCTCAAGCAGGACGCGTTCCGCAGTCTCCCAGTCATCCTCGGTTCTGAGTGGAATGCTGAGAATATAGAGACCGTAGTCTTGAGCCGGATTTTCTTTCACGAGACCATTGGTAAACAACATGCTGTTCGGAAAGACGACGATACGACCCGTATACAAATGAGCGGTCAGACCCGGACCTATTTCGAGAAGTTTTGTGGCAAAGGCATCATGATCCAGCACCACACCGCGGTAGCCGCCGATCTGAATTCGATCGCCGACGGCATACACTTTTCCTCCGACCCGCAGCGCCGCTCCGCTCCAACACAGCAGGAGTTCCTTCGTGGCCAGCACCAATGCGGCCGCAATGGCCACGAGAGACACCGCAAAGGTTTGCAGTTCATGAAGCCAAATGAAGACCAGGCCCAGGAGAAATCCAAGAGCCACGGAGTTACGGATCGTGACCACCCATCGGCGTTTTGCCTCGATGGACAATGTCGTATTCTTGGAAACGGAACGCACGAGCAGAGTTCGCAAGGTCAGGAACATCGCCAGGAGCAGAAGCGATGTCAGGACATCCGCTATGAAGCCTGGATCGATCGTTGGAAACAGTGCGGCCATGATTCGCGCTCTGGTTAGGGTGAGGACCCGTTGTCGTCCGTACGCGGCACGCAATCCTCACGTTTCCAGGTCTTTAGTATTTTCGTGTCATCAAACGACAGAGTGTAGCGATAACAATACAAGGGGTCGCGGTAGGCGTCTTCCGCCCCCTGCACGCTCTTGCCGAATGGTGATGGAGAGGGAGCCTTGGTTTTTGGCCCCCCGGTCAGATTGGTTGGATTCCAGGGGTGGAGTTCCTTGTCGCTCATGGGAAAGCGATAAGTCCATACCGTATCCCCTCCGAGTGCCGGCGTCTTCGCCGTGTGTGGCGGGCCAAATCGCTCGACGATCTGCTCCTGAGATAGTTTTTTGACGCCCCCGTCCAGATACCGGTCACGCCACGGCCCGACACAGGCACTCGACACGACCACGCATAGCAGGACCGCGAGCCACAGCCGTTCAGGCAGCCGACGTTTTCTCATGACCGTATCCTGAACCGGATGCTATCGGGACTCTGCATCAGACTTTTCACGAACCAGTTTGATCGAGCAATACATGGCATACCCTTGGGCTATCATGCCCGTCACCAGCAACCCCAGGGCAGTGCGCAGCCATATCGTTTCGGTGTGTTCCAATCCATACATCCCGCTCACAAACCCGAGCGCAATTGCTACAATCCCCACCGATCGGCCGATCACCGCTCGCATCCGTAAATGGGATATCACCGTGGGTTTTTCCATATCGCCCCAACCTACGCTACACCGGACTTCCAGGGAGGTTCAACTGAGAAAGGCTCACTCAATGAGGCCATCACGGATGCGGCTTCGTTCGAATGGCCTGCGCCCGCGCCTCGATATTCATCGCATCTGTATCACGATGGGACTTGCGAAGGAGCGCTGCATACTCCTCGAGAGCTTTCGCGACATCGGGATGCTCGGGGCCAAGTCGTTTTTCCCGAATTGCCACGACACGTTGAAGGAGTTGCGCCGCTGGATCGAACTGATTCTGCGCGGTATAGACCGCAGCAAGGTTGCTCAACCCTAATGCCACCTCGAGATCATCCGGCCCAAGTATCTTTTCTTTGATCTTCAGCGCGCGCGCCAGAAGCGCTTGAGCATCGACAAACTGGCCATGCTTTCGATGTAGGACTCCGAGGTTGTTTAGAGTCGCTGCGACATCCACGTGGTCCTCGCCATGGACGTCTTGATAGATTTGAAGGGCCTGCAGATAGACCGGCTCCGCTTCGACATACTTCTCTTGTGCGGTATACACCTGCGCCAACCGCGATAACGTCACCGCGACACGACGGTCATGAGGACCGAACTGTTCAGCCTTTTTGACCGCCATGGTGAAAATTCGTTCGGCGTCGGCATAATGGTCTCTCCGCATGGCCGCTTCACCCGCCTCCATGGCCGCCTCCCAGCTCTGTTGGACGCAACCTGCCATGACCGTCGGCAGCCATACTACACAGACCAGCAGGATTCGCAGTATCATGGTATTTCGTCGCCCATGGAGATGCGGAACTGGCGAACCGTTATGGTTCATCCGCCCTACGGCACTGCCTGAAGGAAGCCTTGTGGAGGATACACGATGATCAAGCCAGGTCGCTATCGGCACTACAAAGGTCGGGAGTATGAAGTCGTCGGCACAGCCAAACATTCGGAGACCGAGGAGGAATTTGTCGTCTATCGCCAGCTGTATGGGACGGGGGATTTGTGGATTCGGCCAAAGGAAGTGTTTGCGGGACAGGTCCTCGTCAACGGCCAAGCCTTACCGCGCTTTCAATTCCTACAGGAGCCGCCAGTGTAAAAAAGTGGCAGCCTGTCCAAACCGTCGCCCGGTGGTGTCGATCACATTCCACACCACCGCATTCTCCACCAGAAAGCGTCGGCCCCCTTTTGAGATCCTCACCCCGCGATAATTCATGAGGTATCCTTGCGACCGCGCTTGCTCCAGCATCCACTCACGCTCAGCCCTGTTTACCGCCTCGGCGGTGTGACGGGACGGCGTCGCGATCAATTCGTCCCAGGTCATTTGCCAGAGATCCAGGGCGATGAGGTTCCCGTAATTCAAGATCGGATCAGTCTCCGCACCATGAGAGACCACGATGAAGGGCGCGATAAACAGAGCCTGTGCCTGATCGACGGGGGTGGCAGTCCGGCCAATCAACTCGCGGCCGATCCAATGTCGATAACTATTGAGCAGCAGCTGGCACCATTCCACGACCGCCGGCCTGCTCCATGGCGCGTTCGGATCCAAGCGGGTCTCCCTAAAAACGCGATGGGCGCGCGGACCAGCAGACCCACGCGCCCGTTGTTGGTATCACGCATGTACGGTGGATGCAATGCCGTTCAGGCAGCACCCTTGCGAAGCTGACGCATGAAAATGATTTGACCATGTTTGCCGACCAGTGTCATGACGATGTCGCCGCGCTTCATCGCAAACCGTCGATCTTCATCATTCCGATCCTGAGTAATAGTGACGCACTGCCATGTTTCCATCGCTTCAGCCGTTCCTTTTGCCTTCACGCTGACCACGCCGTTTCGCGCGAGCGTGTAGGTGATGACCAGAGGAATGCGGGCGAACACCTTGTGGGGGGCCTCCTCAATCGGCCGGGCTGAATGAGCCGACTTCAATCCTCCACCTTTCGCGAAGTGAAACAACTGGTGTGGCAAGAGATAAGGAGCCCGAGGGTCCTTGAATTGATATTGCGAGTCGAATTTCACGAGTCGCCATGTGCCTGGCAGATCTTGCGGCTGACAAAATCTGGAATAGGACAGATCTTCAGCAGCAGGCCGTACCGATCCCACCGGACCATTGGATGCACCTGACTGAGGAGATGCGGCAAACAGCGCGGCGACAAGTGTCATCACATACATGAGCCGATGCATGAAGCCCTCCTTGTGAGGTCACGGGGATAGGCTAGCCTGCCACATATCAATAGTAGCAGACGGCCATAAATCCTCATGTATAGGCGATGTTGGCTTCTTGGATCGGATGATCCAACAGTGGCTTCGGGAAGGAACAACAGGCTGATACGGACGGTCAGGCCTTCGCTTCAGGCAATACCCGGTACTCGATCGACCGGCGAATGCGGAAAGAAACCGGTCGCCATTCTGCCGTGACTTTTACCATCGGCGAACCACCTCTACCAACTCTATCGGCAGTTCCCGCCTGAACCTAAAGTCCACAGTTCATCGACCGCCACGTGCGATGCGAAAAAGAAGTATGTATAATGTTGTCCTCCGCTTCCGTTCTCTGGATTCATTGAAGATTCGGGGGATGACCGAAGGAGTTTGCCATGGCTGCGACAACACTTTTCGACAAAATCTGGGACGCACATGTCGTGCGTGAAGAACCGGACGGCACCACCCTGCTGTATATCGATCGGCATCTCGTTCACGAAGTGACTTCACCACAGGCATTCGAGGGACTCAAGGCGGCAGGCCGGAGGCCCCGCCGCCCGAGGGCCGTGCTGGCCGTTCCGGATCACAATGTCCCCACAACTGATCGCAAGCTGGGCATCGCCGACCCCGTCAGCGCCATACAAATCCAAACCCTGGAAGAAAACTGCGCTGCAGTCGGCATTACGCTCTTTGGCATGAATGACGTACGGCAAGGAGTGGTCCATATCATCGGCCCGGAACAGGGGTTCACGCTTCCGGGCATGACGATCGTCTGCGGTGATTCCCATACGTCCACGCACGGTGCTTTCGGAGCCCTCGCGTTCGGTATCGGGACGAGCGAAGTCGAGCATGTTCTGGCGACGCAATGTCTGGTTCAAAAGCGACCTAAGACAATGGAAATTCGCGTCGATGGTACCCTATCGCCCCGCTGCTTCGCGAAGGACGTCATCCTGGCTATCATCGGCAAAATCGGCACAGCGGGGGGCACCGGACATGTCATCGAATATACGGGGTCCACGATCCGCAATCTGACCATGGAAGGTCGAATGACGCTCTGCAATATGTCCATTGAGGGTGGCGCGAGGGCAGGCATGGTTGCTCCCGACGACAAGACCATCGCATATATCCAGGGACGACCCATGTCCCCGAAGGGCGTCTTGTGGACTCAGGCTACACAAGCCTGGCGGAATCTATTGACGGATCCGGGGGCCGGTTATGATGCTGCGGTGAAGGTAGAGGCTGAAACGATCGCACCGCAGGTCACCTGGGGTACGAGTCCCGGTATGGTAGCCGGCGTCGATGCAAAGGTTCCCGATCCCCGCCAGATGACCGATGACAAGCTCCGTAAAGCGACGGAGCATGCGTTGGAATACATGGGACTTTCACCCGGTATGCCGCTGACACAGATCAGAATCGACAGAGTCTTCATTGGATCGTGCACCAACGCGCGAATCGAAGATCTGCGGCTGGCGGCGGACTTTGCCAAGGGGAAGCGGGTGGCGCAGGGGGTTCACGCGATGGTTGTTCCCGGGTCCGGCCTCGTGAAGCAGCAAGCTGAACAGGAAGGACTCGATCGCATTTTCAGGGAATCAGGATTTGAATGGCGTGAAGCGGGATGCAGCATGTGTCTCGCGATGAATGCCGACGTTCTGCAGCCGGGGGAACGATGCGCCTCGACCAGCAACCGGAACTTTGAAGGGCGCCAGGGCGCTGGAGGCCGGACCCATCTGGTCTCCCCGGCGATGGCCGTGGCCGCAGCCATCGAAGGACATTTTGTCGATATCCGGCACTGGTCCTAGAGAATGTGTTGATTGAGATTTTCTGTTGAATGACGTAGTGGCAACCCTGCAATCATCAGATCGACAGATCAAGCAATCAACAAATGAACCGATAAATTGGGCATGAACGCTTTCACCATACTCACGGGTCTCGTCGCGCCGCTGGATCGGCTCAACGTCGATACCGATCAGATCATCCCCAAACAGTTTTTGAAAACCATCAAGCGGACCGGACTGCGAGAAGGATTGTTCTACGATTGGCGAAGGACCAAGGATGGTTCACCCGACCCGAATTTTTTTCTGAATCAGGCGCGATATCGCGGAGCCGCGATTTTGTTGACCCGGGACAATTTCGGCTGTGGCTCATCCCGCGAGCACGCCCCATGGGCGCTGTGGGACCAGGGGTTTCGCTGCCTGATCGCCCCGAGTTTTGCCGACATATTCTTCAGCAACTGCTTTCAGAACGGCATCCTGCCTGTTGTACTGACGAACGATGAAGTGCAGGAGTTGTTTCAACGCGCGGGGGCTGCGGACGGATTGACACTCACGGTGGACCTTGGCGCTCAAACCGTCACGACCCCCGATCGCACCACGTATCGATTCGAGATCGATCACTTCCGGAAAGATTGTCTCTATCGCGGGCTGGATTCAATCGGCCTGACCCTTCAATATCAGGATCGTATTGCCGAGTATGAACGGCGCCGCGCCATCGACGCCCCCTGGCTCTTTCAGGATCTCTAACTTCCAAACGGAGGACCGATGAAAAGAGCGATGTTGGTACTGACGATCCTGTTCTTCGCAGGGGCGGCCTATCTCCTGATCATTTTTAACTGGAGCTACTCCGACGGAGAGCGTGCCGGCTACCTGCAAAAGATCTCCCACAAGGGATGGATATGCAAGACCTACGAAGGAGAATTGGCCATGACAACCGTGCCCGGCGTCGCGCCGTTGCTATGGGACTTCAGCGTCTGGGATGCTGCAATCGCGAAGAAACTGGATGGCCAGATGGGGAAACGGATCGTCGTCCACTACAAGGAATTTCGGTACATTCCCACGACCTGCTTCGGCGAAACCACTTACTTTGTGGACCGTGTGGAAGTAGTCGATTAGCCGATCTTGACCGGTCACAACCACTTCTTTTGCCTGAAGAAATAGAGCATCGCCCCACCGATGGCCGCCATCACCAGCAGGACCGCCGGATACCCCCACGTAGACCTCAATTCAGGCATATGCTCGAAGTTCATCCCGTAGATGCTGGCGATGAACCCCAACGGCATGAAGATGGTCGTGATGATCGTCAGGACTTTCATGACTTCATTCAGCCGGTAGTTGACGCTGGACAAGTAGATTTCCAGCATGGACGACACCATTTCCCGCAGATTTTCGATCGTATCGGCGATCTGCACGATGTGGTCGTACACATCGCGAAAGAAAATCTTGGTCGAAGCCTGCAGGAACAGGTATTCGGATCGTGACAGACTGTTAATGACCTCCCGCAGAGGCCAAACAGACCGGCGGACAAATAACAATTGTCGCTTCAATGCATGGATCTCCCGCAGAGTCTCGGGTTCCGGATTCGAAACGACATTGTTTTGTAAGGTCTCGATCCGCTCGCCGATCGTTTCAAGCACGACAAAATATCGATCGACAATCGAATCAATCAGCGCATACAAGAGATAGTCGGACCCTGCCTGCCGGAGACGTCCCTTCCCGGCACGCAAGCGTCCCTTGACCGCCTGAAAGACATCGCCGCCGTTCTCCTGAAACGATATGACAAAATTCTCTCCGAAGATGAGGCTGACCTGTTCCACGTTGACATCTCCGTGTCGCTCACCTTCATATAGCATTTTGAGCACCACATAGACATGGGTGCCAAAGTCGTCCAGTTTTGGGCGCTGATCGCTGTTGGCAATGTCTTCCAGCAGCAACGGGTGTAGGCCGAACAATTTGCCGAAGGATTCCAGGATTTCGATTTTGTGAATACCACCGACGTCGGCCCACGTGACGGTCGGTTTGGGCGCGATCGTGATGGCTTCCGGCTTGGCAACCTGACCCTCGTGGAATTGGTCCACGTCATACTGGAATACAGTAATCGGGACAGTTTCAGCTTTTTTCTCACCGATATGGACCAGGGTGCCGGGAGGGAGACCGGCCTTGCGCGATCGTTTCTGAACAAGTTTCATGATAGCGCCTCCTTTACAGTGGAAGACCGCCGGCGGTCAAGTGCTTCCACACAAGACAGTTCATTCATTTGTTCTGACAGGATGTTGAAAAAGTCCGCCAGCTTTGTAAGACACTGGGCGCTCACCGTCTCGCGCCCGTGCGCAGACTTGAGGCGACTTCTTCGTCGCCTCGCGCACCTGCGGCTGCGCCTGCGGAACAGGGCGTCTTGGCGCGCAGGGGTTGGGCGGGTGAGAACGACGTCCATTTTGAACATCCTGTGGGATTTCCCATCGTGATTCCCCACAATCGAGCGATTGCCTTTCGGGGGTTTCCGAATCGTTTTTCAACAGCCTGTTGAGGCAAAAGCCTGGTAAGGTACAGGTAGAACCTTGATCAAGAGGACGGTTGACCATCACACTCACGAGAGGCTGTTGAAATTCTATGGAACATGAATTGCGGGTTCTGGTGAGCTCTTTGACGGAAGCAGGGGGACGCCTGCTGCACATGGCCGAGCAGGGGTTTGCGGTCCATACGAAATCCGATCACTCTCCGGTTACTACGGCTGATCTGGAGGTCAACCACCTGATCCATGAGGCAATCCGCCGGCATTTCCCGGAAGATGGATGGCTGTCGGAGGAGGAGCCGGACGACAACGCGAGGCTGCAAAAGAAGCGGGTTTGGATTCTCGATCCGATCGACGGAACCCGCGCGTTCATCAAGAACGTCCCTCAGTTCTGTATCGCTGCCGCCTTGGTAGAAAATGGCTATCCAGTGATCGCAGCCATTCTGAACCCGGCAACCGGTGAACTGTTCACCGCGACAAGGGGAGGAGGGATACAGCTCACAGGGGACACTCCAGTTCCGTCCCCTGCTGAACAGAAACCGGAGCGCCCGGTCGTGCTGGTCAATCCATGGGAATTGCAGGCAGGACGTTTTCGTTCGCTTGCCCCTCAGATTGAATGTCGACCGATGGGATCGATCGCCTATGCTTTGGCGTTGGTGGCGACAGGCCGGGCCGACGCAGCGATCACGTTGACAGGGGGAAGCGAATGGGACGTGGCGGCAGGAGTCTTGTTGGTCGAAGAAAGTGGGGGAACGGTTACTGATGCTCGGGGCAGGCGCCTCAGATTCAATCAGGCCGACCTTCGTCTCCATGGTACGATTGCTGCCGGCTCTCACACCGACCCATTGCTGATCGCAGCGATGAAAGGCCTGGATCAGCCAATCGCATAAAGAAGCCATTGAACCTTCCCGGCCGATCGGACCCAACCTTTTCATACTGATGCGGAGGTAAACGATGCATGTCGCGGTCCTGGGTGCCGGACTCTTGGGTCGTCCCATTGCGGAACGGCTTCACCACACCGGTCATTCTGTGACCGTCTATAACCGCACACGCCGCAAGACCGACCGTTTGGCGGAGCTCGGAATCACAGTCGCAGCCTCGACAAGGGAAGCGGTTGAGTCGTCGGACCACATTCTCTTGCTGTTAGCCGATGCGGAGGCCATACAGGCAGTCCTATTGGACCAACCCCCGCAACGGCTCGCCGGACGGATCATCATACAGATGGGCACGATCGGGCCGGCTCAAAGCGTGGCCTTTCAAAAGGACATAGCAGCCGGCGGCGGCGAGTACTGCGAAGCACCCGTATTGGGCAGCGTGGCGGAAGCTCAGAAGGGAGCCTTGCTGGTCCTGTTCGGCGGAACAAGGGAACAACTGACCCGATGTGACGAGGTGCTCGGTTCGCTGGGTCGAGAACCCTACTACGTGGGACCAGTCGGAAAGGCTGCTGTCCTCAAGTTGGCCCTGAATCAATTGATCGCCGCTGAAATGGCGGCCTTCTCCCTCAGTCTGGCCTTGGTGCAACAGGAACACGTGGATGTGGAACTTTTTATGGCGGTGCTTCGAAAGAGCGCCTTATTCGCGCCGGCATTCGACAAAAAACTGCCCCGCCTATTGAGTCGCGACTACAGCTCTCCTAATTTTTCCGTCCAGCATCTCGTCAAGGACATGCACTTATTTCTGGAACGAGCACGAGCGATGAGCCTCACAACCAGCAGCCTGGAAGGAGTGATTCCGCTGCTCTCAGGGGCGATTGACCGGGGGTTTGCTGATGTGGATTATTCGGCGATGTTCGAAACGGTGAGTCCGCAACCCATGCAGGATGGTTAACCAGCATTATTCATGAAGCGCGCGACGCGATTCATGAGTCTTGGCTATGGATGTAAGGACGTGTGTTCAGGACTCGGAAAAGATTGCACACGAATCAATCGGAATCGTCCTCCCGGCTGCGTTGGTGATGTGTCCCGCTCGATGCGGGTATACCACCAGCGGCCTTCTCCTGCCGAATAGTCGGAGGAGAGTTTCACCTCAAACCCTCCTTCGCGGTCGTTTTCACTCTGAACCCACATCCCTGTCCAGGAATGGTCCGTCAAGGCCCCCGTTATGAACTTTCCACCTTTGAAATCGTACTCTCCGTTTCCTTGGGCATCCAGGGCGAGCGAAACGACTACACCATTTTCCTCGTATTCCCAATCACCGGCCAGGACCTGACGATCCTCGACATCCGAAGTTTCATTCGTTGTAGGAACAGTCTGTTCAGTGGATACCCGTGACGGTCCATGACCACAGGCCGTGATCAGCGTCCCTCCTAACACGAATCCCGATACAAGTAGCGCTTGCATCCCATAGGCCCGCTTCCGATCTGACCAAGTCTGATAGGTCATCCATTCTCCATTCATCCGTTTGATACCGGCTTTCTAGACATGAAATTCTCCGTACGCTCGTTTTAGATACCATGGATCTGAGCGTTTGGACAAGACTAGTTGAATTCCTAGCGGCAGACTCAGGCCTGACAGGACATATTGCGCAGAAGCCCGCAGGAACCATTCTTCGTTGTATTTTAAGGGAATTCAAGACGAGCAGATGCGCTCAAAACGGACAACTGTTCGTCCCTCCGGCCCCGAAAAGAAGGCTTCACCCGGCAATCCTGCGCAACGCGATAGGGTTCCTCATCAGGTAAGGATTGGTTGTCATAGCGACCTCGCTCGATCGCTTGGAGTTCCTCCCTCGCTTTTCGCCGGATCTCCTGACGAATCCCGGCCCAAGAACGTTGTCGGCATGAGTTAGGCCATTTTCAGATCCGAGGGAGCATAGATAGTGAGATCCTTCACGACTTTGAACCTCGTGTCTACGGAAACCAACGCGTCCGCTTCGAGACGGAGGGCCATCGCAGCGATGACCGAGTCGTTGGTCAGCAGACCATAGCGTTCCTGCAAAGACAGCGCCTTGTCGAGCAGATCGGCCTTGGTGCAGGCTTCAAATCCTAACCCTAAGGTGACCAGCGCAGACATCTTGTCGCGATAGATCGTCAGGCGCTTGACCACCTCCGGTTTGGCACCAAGCTGCTTCGCCGGATTTCCACCGGTGATCTGCCCCAACATCATCGCCTCGGCCAGCATAAGTTTGTGAGTCAGTTCGTGCCAGACCGGTTGTGGGACCAGGCCGATGATTTCACGTCGTTCGATTCTCCGCAGCAACCGCTGGGCTTGCGGCGATACCTCTTGCTCCGCATAGAGCAGGACATTCGTGTCAATCACGCACAGGCTGCCGCTGGGAATATCATCGAGATTCATCGGTCCCACATATCTTCTTCAAGCACTTGCCGGAACTGCTCAGGGGTCAGCTTGAGCGGGCGCTCACAAAACAACTGATAGGCCATCTCCCGTTCTTTGGGGCTCGCGGCGCCGGTGCTGAGATATTGGACCAGAGCATCCTGGATCAGATCGCTGATGGAGCGCCCCTCCTCCGCAGCCTTGCGCTTGACCAACTTCATGATCTCTTCTTCTATTTGGGTGCCGATTTTCTGTTTCATGGCGTACTCCTTTAGCCCGAGCACCAACCAAGGCGTGAGCTTGCGGCCGCTTATGAACACGCCCTGCCAGCACAGCGAGCCTGCGCGCCTGATCAACCCACGTCCCCGACCTCCTCGCAGGCAACGTCTCATTCGGTTCGAAGAACCTGAACCGTTTTCCATCGAGCGGTTTGTCTATTCCCTGGAGTCGGGGTTCGCTCAGTCCATGCCCGAGAAACACATAGCCATGATCACTGGTGACAAGTACCGGCTTTGAGTTCGGCATAGCCTGGACCTTCGCATCCAGACTGTTTGGGACATGTCCCAGATCGAATCGAATAACTCCGGGCACTGTCGATCAGGCTGGCGTTCCTGTATCTTTTCTCAAGCATGGTGGAATACTATTTAGAATTCTTCCATTATCAAGAAATATAAGTTGCAATTATTAATTGAACTTATTTATTAACAAGCATAACGTCAATAGAATTAAGTGGTTAGCAGGCAGGCAACTGCTTTAAGAGGGCTAGTAGTGTCTGTTACTCAAGCTGTTCTATGTACTGACTGGCCTCTTCTAAGTCTTCATCAGTCTTCGCCATACAAAACCGCATAAAGCGATTCCCCTCCGGCCCTTCGAAGAAGGCTTCACCGGGTACCCCCGCAACGCGGGTCTTCTCTAGAAGGTACATCGCTCGTTCTCGGCTGGATTCACCTGGAAGGCGAGTCACATCGGCGAGCACGTAATACGCCCCTTGCGGAATACAGGGCGGTAAGCCGGCTTTCTGCAGAGCCCTGCAGAAACGATCCCGCTTCTGTTGATATTCCTTCGCAAGACCGGCGTAGAACGACGGGGGGAGGTCTCGTATTCCCGCAGCCACTCCGTACTGAAGTGGCGTCGGTGCGCAGACGTACAGAACGTCGCTCATCGCCCCAATGGCCTTGGCCCACTTGGCCTCAGCCACACTGTAGCCAATCCGCCATCCTGTAATGCTGAAGGTCTTCGAGTAGCCGCCGATCGTAATGGTACGTCCCGACATGTTTGGGAGTGATGCCACACTGAAGTGCTCGCGTCCATCAAACACAAAATATTCGTAAATCTCGTCCGTGATGATCATTAGGTCGTGGCGACAGGCGATCTCCGCAATCCCCTCCAGCTCCCTATGCGTGAACACCTTTCCAGAAGGGTTTCCGGGCGAATTCACGATGAGCATTTTGGTTCTCGCAGTAATGGCTTGCTCCAGTTCATTGAAATCAAACGACCACTCTGGAGCCCGCATCGTCACATAACGAGGAACAGCATCTACGGCAAGAATCGCTTGAATGTGATAGGCATAGAACGGCTCAAAGAGAATGACTTCATCACCGGGATTGAGTAGCGCCATGCAGGTCGCTTGAAACGAACCTGTTGCTCCTGCGCTCACCGTGATGTTTGATTCTGGATCAGCCTTGATGTGATTGTACTCGGCAAGCTTACGAGCAATGGCTTCTCGAAGGTCAGCAATGCCATCAAACCGTGAGTAGATATTCTTTCCCCCATCCATGGCTTCTCTTGCACCACGGAGGACCGCCTCCGGGACGGGCGTGTCGCAGACACCTTGAGACATATTGATACCCTTGACCTTGGCACAGGCGAGTGTCATGGCGCGGATATCGGACTGGGCTAGACGCGCTGTGCGATCGCTAGGTTGATTTTTCATAAACAACCCTTCGTCATTTGGATTGCCCGTTCCTTTCATCTCTGCTCTCGCTGCGACCAACATTCTACACGGGAATACCCGTCGCTGGTCCGGAGCATTATGTGCGTACCCTCATGATGCACTGCCAATCGTCCCGGATCATGCTCCTCCCCCCGATCATGATCCGGTGACGCTTGTTCCCCGTCACGGCAAAGCCTAGAATTCCAACGATCCGACGTGCCCTAGGACCCACAACCGTCGGTATCGCTACAAAGGAGTATCACTATGGCGAGGGGAGCACAAGTCCGCATTGCCGCACTGCTACTGCTTTCGCTTGTCGCCAACGGCTGCACGGAGACCGTCTATCGCGGCATGAACGATCCGGCACGAGATGCATGGCAGCGCCCTCATGCCGTCATCCAGTCGCTTGACATCGCCTCAGGCTCGCGTGTCGCCGATCTGGGAGCCGGCGGCGGCTACTTCACCTTTCCGTTAGCCCAGGCTGTCGGACCCGAAGGAAAAATATATGCCGTGGATATCGATGAGCGGAGCCTCCACGTGATTCGGGAGGAAGCTGCCAAGCGCGGCGAACTTCCCTCCCATGTCGAACTGATTCTTGCGTCGCCCGAGGATCCGCGCCTTCCACAGAACGGTGTGGATCTCATCTTCACATGCAATACGTATCACCATCTTTCGAATCGAGCTGTATATGTGAGGTCGCTGGGCCGGTATTTACGTCCAGGTGGGCGCCTTGCCATCATTGATTACACGCCGAGCGGATGGGCTTGGTTGTTCGGGCACGCGACGGCCAAGGACACCGTGCGTGAGGAACTTGCGGCCGCAGGCTATCGACTGGTCCAGGACTTCCCGATTTTGGAGAAACAGCACTTCCAAGTCTTCTCGGTATCCGCTCCATGAGCCTGCCCTCGTCGGGCCATACGACCGGCATTACGTGGTTTACAGCCGCATGCCTGCTTATCAGTAATATCGTCGGTGGAGGCATCTTCACCGTCACCGGCTATTTGGCGAGGGATCTCGGTGATCCTGGACTGATTCTCGTTCTGTGGTGCGTAGGGGCTGTCATCGCCTTGGCCGGCGCCCTGTCCTACAGCGAGCTCGGCGTATCGTTCCCCGCCGCGGGGGGAGATTACGTGTACCTGCGTCGAGCCTATGGACCGCTGATGGGATTTCTGAGTGGATGGGTGTCGTTCACCGTCGGATTCGGTTGCGCGATTGCCGCCTCGGCGGTCAGCTTTTCCACCTATGCCCTCCGCATGATCCCCAGTACCCAAGACGCTCCCGCTGACTCTTTTCTGGCGCTCGTGCTGGTCTGGTCCCTGACGGCACTCCATGCTCAAGGTGTCTCTGCTGGCGGACGGGTCCAGCGTATACTGACCACGACGAAGGTCACAGCCCTTCTGGTGCTGATTCTCGGAGGATTGACAGTCGGCACCGGCAATTGGTCCAACCTTTCTATTCAGGCAAGCGGCCCAGCCCCTACAGGTGGCATGGTCGGTGTCGCTCTCATCTTCATTTTTTATACCTATTTGGGCTGGAACATCATCGGATACATTGCCGGAGAAATAACCAATGCCATTCGCACCATTCCAACCGTCATCGTCGGAGGCACGGGCTTCGTGGCTGTGCTCTATCTGCTCATCAATCTCGTCTATTTTTACGCCCTGCCGGTCACCATACTGGGGGAGCCACCCGTCCTTCCGGTCGCGGAAAAAGCAGCTGCGGCATTGTGGGGTTCCGGCAGCGCGCGACTCCTGAATGGCCTCCTCTGCATTTCGATCGCAGGAGGCGTCAGTGCCATGGTATGGGCGGGCCCTCGTATCTACTGGGCGATGGCTCAAGACGGTGTCTTCAGTCCCTTCTTCTCCCAGCTCGACACGGCCACCGGCGCGCCGGTCCGTGCCATCGTCCTGCAGAGTGTCTGGGCCTCCGTGCTGATCATATCGGGCACATTCGAGCAGCTGGTTGTGTTTGGCGGATCCGTGCTCGCGTTCTTTACCGCCATGACGGTGTCGGCACTTTTCATATTGCGGTGGCGGTATCCTGACATGGCCCGTCCTTATCGCGTCCCGTTCTACCCAGTCGTTCCGGGCCTGTTCGTGATATTCATGCTGGGCCTGGTCATCGCGAGCGCCACGCAACGACCCTATGAGGCACTCATGGGGCTGTGCACGGTGGTGATCGGCATGATTCTCTATTGGTTCTTCTTTAAGAAGACCCTTCCGGCATAGACCACGCAAACCCCGATTCATCCCTGGAGTCTGCTGAATTTGCTGTGGCATCTGGAGCGGCGACGCTGTAGGTTGCGAACGGCTTTCTTCCCCCCTCCCTAGCCCTGCATGAAGCGGCTGTTCCCTTCCATCCTTTCCTTTCAGAACGAAGAGATGAATCACTGAATAGGCATCATCGCGCGGGATAACTGGTCGGACAGTCTGCTCTGATGCTCTACGGGTGACGCATCCTGTCCTTCCGCGAACCCCTTGTGGATGCGCAGCACTCTCTCTACATAGGCCTGCGTGCTTTTCAACGGCGGAACGCCCAGATATTGCATGACTCTCCCTTCGCCTCCATGATACGCCGCAAGCGCGAGGCGCATGTCTCCGTGAAAGCGGTCGAGCAGCCGGCGAACTTCCGCCGCGCCGGCCCGGATATTCTCATCGGGGTCGAAGGGATCAAGGACGTGCAATGCCGCTACCGTCAGCGGCATCAATTGCATGAGTCCTCTCGCGCCTTTCGGTGATACCGCCGTGGGATTGAAGTTGGATTCAACCTGAATGATGGCTCGGAGTAAGGCTGGATCGAGTTCATAATACTCTGCATAGTCCATGATAAAGCGCGCGATCTCCTTCTCCATGACGGACAGATCACTGGACAACTCGGGGGGATCATCGAGATACAGAAGGGACGGATAGGTCACGAACAAACCGATGAGGATGGCGAATACACCCACGCTTCGCAACACGAGGGCTGGAAGCTGGCGTTGGTGAATGACCGAACGAGTATCTCGTTGTGATAGTTCTGACATGAGATTTCAGGGTCTTTTCAGAGATGTAGGACAAAGTTTCAACGTCGGCAAAGAATTTCGGTTTTTGCGCAGGTCTCGCGACGAACCCACTGAGAAGAGAAAAGAGATCGAGGCCGCATATCTCGATACGGCGCCTGCCGGGAAGGAAAAGGTGTTCGAGGAGATTTTACGGCCGGTTGTGAAGATTGTAGCTGCGGTCTGACTCGCGGAACCGACCGGTCCTTGGATTGTTTTCCCTGCTCAACTCGTTCTCTGATCTTGAAATCGCGGTAGTATCGAAGCACCTTGCGTACATAGAGACGGGTTTCTCTGATTCTCGGAATATGCCCGCCTTTCACGCGATGGATCCCGGCATTGTAGGCTGCGACAGCCATTGGGACATCGCCGTCATAGACCACGAGCAAATGCCGGAGCTGCCTGGCTCCGCCGCGGATGTTCTGGATCGGATCATAGGGATCGACCACGTGGAGGTGAGCCGCCGTCGCCGGCATCAATTGCATCAACCCCACGGCGCCTTTGCGCGAGACCGCTTCCGGTCGGAAATCCGATTCGGCCTTGATGACCGCCCGCAGCAATGCCGGTTCGAGTCGATACCGCTGGGCATAGAAGCTGATCGCTCGACGAATCTCCTGCTTCGAATATCGTGGCCGGTTATCTCCGTCCGGATTGGCTACGGGCGGGGGCAGCAAGACCAGAGTGAAACAGACCAGAGTACTCCAGAAGAAGAGCCCGATCCGTCTCAGTGTTGGCTTGGCGTGAATGGTGACTGGCTGCGTGATGATAGGTCCTCCTTCTCGATGCGTGTGTCGCACCAGAGGAGGACAACTTCCATGCCATATACCTCGTCTCCAACTACCCGAAGAACCACGGTTCCTTCATTCTTGACAGGAGTGTGCTTCACGGTCTGTGTACAGACTTGTGAACTTGCGGCGGTTTTTGAACTGAAAAAGAAGAAGAGTGAGGGACTAACAGCAATCGGGATACCGAAAACAATCGGCGACGTGGTCGTGACTATTCAGATGGCCTGCGTGAAGGCATTGCGGATGGTCGAACCGACAAATTATGTTTCGATTTACGGAGGACAGGCGCTCGGCCCATTACTCGCGTCGGGCGCCCCAAACCTCTTCAAGTCGCTTCACGCGGCCACAGTTGTACTTGTAAAACTTATACCGGATCGGATTCTTTTTGTAGAAATCCTGGTGGTACTCTTCTGCCGGAAAAAATTCTGACGCCATGACAAGCTCCGTGACGATCGGCTGCGTGAACCGTTTCGATTGCTCGATGGTTCGCTTCGAATCTTCGGCAAGTCGTTTCTGCTCATCATTCTGATAGAAGATCGCCGACCGGTATTGTGAACCATGGTCACAAAACTGAGCGTTTGGCGTCAATGGATCGACGTTGTGCCAGAAGGCATCGAGCAGCCTGCCGTAACTGACTCTGGCTGGATCATAGAGGACTTCTATTGATTCTGCATGACCGGTTCCACCTTCGGATACCAGCTCATAGCTTGGACGGGGTACGCGCCCCCCCATATACCCGGACGTGACGGACACGACGCCCTCAACCTTTTCGAACGCTTCTTCCATGCACCAGAAACATCCTCCGGCAAAATGTGCCTTGAGAGGACCGGAAGGGTCGGCCGCCAGACCGAATGAAGCGACCATCAAAAAGCCCAGCACCAAGATTCCCAGTAAAACTGACCGGTTTCCTTGTCGCGTGTTCATAGGACATCCCTCCTGCCTGTTTGTTCGTACGGTCACCGCGCAACATCTTACAGTCGCCGGCGTGCAGGCCCGGCCGAACAGGACCTCGTTCTCTTACTACTACGGAGCAGTCGCTTTCGCGGATGCTTGTGACCTGCCTGCATCGTAGCCCTCCCTGCTCACTGATGAATCATCGACTGCCGGTTTAGCCGGCCGCCCTCCCCAGTCCGCTGAGTCCTCTACACATGCAACTCCTTCCTGATGCGTTGAACAATCTCCTGGGGGCGCAGGGCAATATCGACGATGAAGACCCCATGTGGTTCTTCGAGCGTGTCAAATTGACTGGCCAGAAGTTCTTCGGGCATGAAATGTCTCGGCCGCTGGATCAACCGTTTCTGGATCAATGCATAGGAGCCTTTCAAATAGACCAGCCGGACGCGCGACGGATCAACGAGCAATTGTTCGCGATACGATGCTTTGAGCGCGGAACAGGCCAATACGACTTCAAGGTCCTCATCGAGCCACTGTGCGACCCGCTCCCTCAGCGTGAGCAGCCATGGCTGTCGGTCCTGTTCGGTCAGGGGCATCCCACGCTGCATCTTCTCGATGTTCGACGCCGAGTGAAATTCGTCGGCGTCAAAGAACGACCAGCCTAACGTCTCGGCCAGTCTGGTCCCGATGGCGGTTTTTCCCGATCCGGACACTCCCATCAGAATGATGATCATATCTCTCTTCTCACAAGACTGCCCTATCCGTGACCTCGTACTCTCTCTGCCCTGGTCCGCGAGATGTTCCGTGGTCCGTGCGTGCTCTCCGTTGATCGGCTTCGTGTAGCCGCCGCGACAACTCTCCTGCCCTCCGGTAAACGGGGAGCAGAGCAACCGGGCTGAAATGGGACCAGAATGGGTCAACGAGAGCCGATCGGCGGCAGGTCTGAGACGGGCGCCTTCGGTGCCGCTTCATAGAGGGCCAGCGCCTCAGGCATCCATTCCGTCAGCTGCTGGATGCGCGTGCCATGGCTGGGATGCGTGGACAGGTATTCGGACGGCTGTTGTCCACCCCTGGACTCCATGCGTTCCCACACTCGAACGGCCTCTCGAGGATCATAGCCTGCCTCTGCGGCAAACAGCAGCCCGATGTAATCGGCCTCCGATTCGTGCTTGCGGCTGAAAGGCAGGAGGACGCCGACTTGCGCGCCCAGTCCCAGCGCCTGCATCGCCATCCCCCCGGAGTTCGGATCGATCCCGGAGGTGGATAATCCGATCGCCGCGCCGATCAATGCAATCTGGGTGGTGATCCCCTGGCTCATCCGCTCTCCACCATGTCTGGCCAGCGCATGCACGACCTCATGCCCCATGACCGCCGCTAGTCCCGCTTCGCTTTTTGCCACGGGAAACAGGCCGGTGTACACGGCGATTTTTCCGCCAGGCAGAGCGAACGCATTCGCTGTCTTATCGTCCTTGATGACGCTGACCTCCCACTTGTAGTTGGTTGCCGTCTCGGCATACTTCGATCGCTTGGCGACCTCGATGATACGGTCGGCCACCCGCCTGACCGGTTCGACCTCACGAGGATTTGTGGAAATCTTGTTCTTGGGATCGTGCAGGACCTGCGCATAGGATTCTTCTCCCAGCGAGGTTTCATATCCAGCGGGAATCGCCAGGAACTGCCAGCGGCCTGTATAGGGATTGGTCGTGCACCCGCTGATGGAAACGGCAAGAATACAAAGAGCAGCCGACCAAATGACCCGCTTGGTTCGTCGCCCCATGGCCATGTTCCTTTCATGCTCTGTCAACGGGAACATTCGATCCGTTTCATGATCGCCGGCCGAGCTTCTTACATGACTCGACATCACATTGACATTGTTCCTGGCATTTCCCATTTCCGTAATGATCACCAGATCAGCATATTTGGACACTCGATCACGGGGTCCTTTCTTTTGGCCTTTGCGGGGCCCATCACACCGACGATATACCGCATAGTTCCTACTGGTGCTGACGGGTTGGTCCACGAGTATTGAACCCGATCTTCAAGGCTGCGTCTCTTGCCTGACACCCGGAGCCGACCATCAGAATCGGGAGGCCACCAGCGTCACGTCCGCCCTGCTCCATGCTTTCCGCAACCGCTCTTCCTCCTGAAGCGCTTCGTCTTCCTTTTGCTGATCGCGCAAACTCCGGACGAGTCCGTACAGGGCCCATCCGTTATGAGGATTCTGTCGGAGATCCTCCCGATAGACTTGTTCTGCCTCGGCCGCCTGTCCGGCTGACAGAAGAACCGCACCCAGACGATGTCGAACGGGCTGATGCCACAATGGAGGTTCCGTATACGGCAGTTCTCCTTCCAAACGGATCGCGTCTTTCAAGGCGCGGATCCCTTCATCATATCGGCCGCGCCGAGCTGCAATTTCCCCCGTCAAGACACGTTCGGTAACCTTCATCAACGTGCGCCTGATTTTCGCCTCGGCACTATTCCCTTTGGCGAATCCTTTCTGAACCCGCTTGATGTTGGAGAGTTCGCCCTCGGCGCTTCCGAACCGCGTGGTCGCCGCGAAGGCCAATCCTCGCGCGAAGTGCCACCTCCCGGTCGTCAGACGCAGTTCCTTGGCGGGCGGTGGCTCCCGGATGATCTCGCTCCATCGGCCGAATCGAGCGAGGGTCACTGCCGGCGGGGGCGCATAGAGTTCCAGCGCAGAATCCAGTGCGATGGTGCTCGCCGGTACCCTCGACACCAACTTGCGCGCAGCATGGATGGCGTCGGCACTCCGCCCTTCCATGGTCAAGGATGCGGACAAGAGGTGTATGTTGTGCGCGTCATATCCCGACGCATACATCCCTTGCGTCGGCCGGTGGTCCAGATAGTCGTGATCGACGGTGGCAGCCCGCTCACTGCGCTCCGAGGCGTCGTGATAGAGGCCAAGCCGCATATACAGATGGGCCGGCATGTGCACCAGATGGCCGGCTCCGGGCATGAGATCGGCCAGGCGTTTTGCGCAGGCCAGTGCCCGCTGCGGCTCCAGCGAAGCCTCGACGGCGTGGATATAATAATGACAGGCTCCCGGATGGTCCGGTCCTCTCCTGAGAACAGACTCCAGTGTGGTGATGATTTCTTCGGTATCCGGCTGCGGCCGTCCGTCGGGCTTCCAGTAGGCCCACGGCCTGAGATCCATCAGCGCCTCGGCAAACAATGTTGCGGCGTCGAGATCGTTCGGGAACTGCCGGCTGACCTCCCTCATTGCTTTGGCATAGGATTCATCGAGCGCACGCCTCGCGTTTCTCTTGTTCGGTGCATACCGTTTAGCCAACGCCTCGACATACGCTCGCTCTCGCGGCGTGACATGCCGCAGGCGTGCCCGGGCTTTTTTGATGAAATCCGATGCCCGGCGTTCCTGCCGGTGATCAATGGGTGCATTGATATTGGGCCCCAACGCAAGGGCGGCGCCCCAATAGGGCATCGCCGCATCCGGATCGAGCCGCGCCGCCTCCTCAAAAGACCGAATGGCTTCGTCGTGATTGAATGCGTAGACCAGACGAATGCCCTGATCGAAATATCTCTGGGACGCTTCCGACCTGGTGGTGATTTCAACATGGTGCGACCCGAGGCGTTCGAAGAGCGGAGGGGCTGAACCCTCCGCTCCAGGCGCCGGTGTGGCAACGCCGCATGCGAGCATAGCTGCGCTGTAAACAGCGATCTTGGAAATCACTGCTGGAAAGGAGAGGGAGGCTTTCATGCTGGGATCAGGCGAAGGTGAACGTCGCGATGTCTGGGTCCGTCCAGTTCGATCAAGAGCACAGATTGCCAGGTGCCGAGTACCAATTGACCCCGGGCGATCGGGATCGTCAGTGACGGCCCCAGAAGAGACGAGGCCATATGCGACCAGGCATGGGAAGGATCGTGACCATGGCGAAAGCGAATGGGTGGGATCACCTTCTCCATGACCTCCAGTAGATCGTCTTCCGTCCCTTCTCCAATCTCTCCCGTGGTCAGGGCAGCCGTGGTGTGGGCAACAAAAGCAACGCAGAGTCCTTCCTGCACGTGAGCCTTGGCGATCGCTTCGTTGATCCGGCCCGTCAGATCGACCGCTTCCTTCGATTGAGTCGTCATGACTTGCAAGGCGTCATTCATGGCGACACTTCATTGCAGGAATCGAAGAGCGTTTCTCCAAGATGGATCTGCCGCTGCAATCCCACGCGCGAGCATGCCGTGGCCGTCGGGTGTAAGCAAGAAAAAAGAATGCCGCGAGAATCGATCGCTTGAATCTTGCCGCACTGTCATGCAGAAAGATCACACTATGGAGTGTGGGAAAGCTCGGTGAAGTACCAAGCCGTCTACCAACGGAAAACAGGGACTGGCACAGGGGTGGGTCAGGCGTTCAGATATGGAGTCTGCGTCGCCTCGGCAGGAGCGCGACGTTTGGCCTTGCCCGACTTTTTGGATCGGCCACCGGCTTTCCGGGAAGGGATGGAGCGATGAGCGGAGGACTCTGCTTGAACCGTGTCTAATTCTTTGCCCATATAGACCAACACTCGCTGCTGAGAGAACACGAGAGCCCGGAGATCCTGCAGTTGGGTATGAAGTTGCTGGAGCTGCGCATCCTGGGTCACCACCTGTTGACGCAGACTATTCAACTCATTTTGTGTGGAATGCGTGTGGTGCGCCATCCACTCTTTCAGCTCATGCACCTGGGCCATCAAGGCTCGCTGGACGTGACCGGCTCGATCCCGGAGCCTGAAGATAACCTCCCCGACGGCCAGGTCCCAGCGTGAGGAATGCATCGTCGGCTCGTCTCGGACGACGAGCGCCGTCGTGGACGGCTCAGACCTTCCGATCCAGCGCTGCATCCGCTCGGCTAAAGACAGGCTTGGGATTCCCGGCGTTGGCTCGCACCAGGCCTCGAACCGCTCGGTCATGTCTTCCATGGTCACCGCAACTTTTCTCATCGCCATCCGAAGACGAGACGGTTCGAACGGATTTGGGCGTAGCTTCTGCTCCTGGGAAGGGACCAAGGAGAGGAGATTGAGGGGCTTCGATTGGAGTTTCAGCTGTTTTCTGGTCATTCAGCACGTCGTCGCATGCTGCATGAGAGCATGCGGTCAGAATATATCCGAGAAGCTCCGGTCTTTCGATCCTCCAAACAAGAGGGCGTATACCTTTCATTACTCTCTCCACCACTCCTAAGTCAATGGTACAAATAAGATTTTTCGTTCATGGTCGAAGAAATGCTGGGTTAACCCGATCTTGGCGTGGAAATCCGCTTCAGCAGGGGGTGCGCCTGTATCCCGATGACCGCGGGACCGGACCGGCAGGCCATTCTCAGAATCGCGTCACGCTGGAAAAATTGAAATTGTGAATTCGCATCGCCGGGGCGAGCAGTTTGCCGGTTTCAGATGTCACGGCCTCGGCAGGCGCCGTGAAGGCATCAATCTGATTGAACGCACGCAAGGGACTTTCATGAAACCGGAAGTTGCGGACAGCCGTGACGATCTCTCCGTTTTCGACCAGGAACGTGCCATCTCGCGTCATGCCGGTCAGGGTCAGGTCGGTTGGGTTCACGGTGCGGATGTACCAGAAATTCGTGACAAGGATTCCTCGTTGCGTCGTGCGGATCAGATCGGACACCCGGCCCCCTGCCGGCCGTTCCCCCGATAGGCAGGGCGATTCCAACGTGGCGATCGGTTCGATACCGTGCTGCTGCGCGGTGAACCGGTCATACATGAGCTGTTTGAGAACCCCGCTCTCGATCCACACCGACTCCGTCACCGGCAGCCCATCGGAGGTAAAGCCGGAGCCGAACAAGTCTACATGGTCCGGCTGATTGCGCAGGGTCAGCCGGCGGTCGATGATGCGTTGACCAAGTTTTCCCACGAACGGACTCGTGCCCTTATCGAAGGATTTTGCATCCAGCATCCACAGCATCCAACTCAACAACCCCGCGACTGCCGCCGGTTCAAGAATCACGGTGTAGCGGCCTGCATCGAGTTCCTTCGGTTCATCGGCTCCCCGCTTAGCCTTCTCGATCGCCGTGAGCGTCCGCTCTTGTACTTTCAGGTGATCGATCGAACGGTGGGCCGCCGCCGCCCAGCCGGTGGCATCGTCCGCTTGAACCGTGAGACTGAATCGCGCCTCCGTCCGCTCCTCGTATGCCAAGAGTCCCGTGTTCGCTGCGACTCCCACGGCCGTCAAGGAAGACGATACGGTACCGGCTGAATTCAGATTCTCCATCTTGCATTGACTCACCGCTTCACGGGCATACTCCAGCCTCCGTGCGGGACCGGCGGCTGCCGTCTCAGGCCGGTTGGTGGGAAGACTGAGATACTGTTTCGGACCGACCGGCGGAAGGTATTCGGGATCTTCCGGAGAGACGCGGGCGATATGCTCAGCCCGCTTCAACGTATCCTGTACGGCGCCCGCCGTAAAGTCAGTGGTCGTGGCGGTCCCATGGCGGCGGCCGAAGGCGACCGTCAATGCCAGCGATCCTCGGCGTGTATCGACATTCTGCACGATCTGATTATTCGCGAAGCGGGTCGTGCCCCCATGCTGGTCGTACAAGGTCAGCGAGGTATGGTCTCCGGATGAATGCTCCAATACGAGATCCGTGAGAAAATGAAATTCCTCCCATCCGGTCATCTTCGGCCAGAGTTTGGATGGCTGGGTCGTCACGTCTGGGCCTGTCCTTGGATGACTTGCACCTGGCGGAACCGAGCATGGGACGCGGCGTGGGTCATCCAGCCCGATTGCCCCGGCTGGCCTTTTCCGCAAGTAATGAAACCATAGCGCCGCCGGTGCGAGCGGTCCGCCACCCCGTCACAACTGTTCCAGAATTCCGGCGTAATGCCGTGATAGATCACATCGCGAACCATGTGTGTGCGCCGACCGTTCTCAATCAGCCAGAAGGCGTCGCCGCCGAACTGAAAATTGTACCGTCGTTGATCGATGCTGTAGGAGCCGTGGCCTTCGATGTACAGACCGCGTTTGACGTCCGAGAGGAGTTCGTCGAGCGTCGCCCCTCCCGGCTCGAGTCCGATATTGGCGATCCGGACGATCGGCACGCTACTCCAACTGTCGGCTCGATTCGACCCGCGCGAGCGCCCCTCATTGATCTTGGGCGCCACTTCCCGATTCGTGCAATATCCGACAAACACGCCGTCTCGGACGATGTCCCATTTCTGGCAAGCGACCCCGTCATCATCGTAGCCGGTGGCAGCCAGGGTCTCCGGCTCGGTATTGTCGGCCACCAGATTGACGTGACCGGAACCGTAACGGAAACTGCCGCGCCGATCCGGCGTGAGAAAGCTCGTGCCGGCGTAATTGGCTTCATAGCCTAGGGCTCGATCCAGCTCGCTCGGATGACCGCAAGATTCGTGCATGGTCAGAGACAGATGTTCCGGATCGAGCACGAGATCGTACCGGCCCGAGCCGATGATGGGGGCCCGTACCTTTTCCATGGCCTGCGTCGCGACACGCGGCGCCTCGGCGAGAAAATTGGTCCCCGTGATGAGCTCATAGCCGGTACGCAAATGCGGGGTCGTATACGACCGGGTGGCGAAGCGGCCGTCGTGCAACCCCGTGGCGGAAAAGTCTCCTTGCACGGCGAGGAGATCGTAGTCGATGTGCGAACCCTCGGTGGACACAAAGAGCTTGCGGTCCCGCTGCGCCCACAGGCTGGCTGCACTCCGCACAATGCCATGCTGGCGGTGAACGTAGTCCATGATCTCGAGGAGGAGACTGGTTTTCTCCTCCAATGGTACCGTGAAAGGATCGACCCGGTGCGCCGTGACGATTGAATCGCGATGCACCGGCTCATGTGCAAGGTGCACCTTCTCAATGGCGAGCGAGGCCGAGCCTTTCGCGATCTCGACGGCCTGATCGGCAATCCGGGGGATCTCTTCAAGGGACAGAATCGAACTCGCCGCAAACCCCCACGCCCCCCGATACAATACGCGAATACCGATGCCGCGATCCGACCCTTCGCGGATTTTTGCGATCCGCCGATCCTCCCCGCGGATGGTTTGGGTCGCACTGTCCACCACGCGCACGTCGCCGTATTCGACACCGGCTCCGCGCAGCCGCTTCAATGCGAGGTCTGCAAGCTCATCCCACTGTGGCGTGTTCATGACGTGACTGGCCAGAGTTGACGAACAGATATCCGGACCGTACTCAGTATACCCTGTTCCAGCCGACATGACGACGCCTGATGTTACGTTCCGGTACCGGTACGCGTCGCCTCCACAAACTGTTCGGTCGAGTCATCGAACGCGCGGCTTTGCCGCCCTCTCGAGGGTAGGATGTATAATCGCTTCGGATCGATCGTTCCCTGCGCCGGCTCAGGAAGACCCAATTCATAGAGTGGAACACGCCGGTGATCAGCCATCTGCAGCTCTGGATTGTACACACTATTGAATTTCCACAGCATCTTCACGAAGTTTGTCTGTCCGCGAAGCAGATGACCTGCTGCGATTCTCGCCGTCGACTTTAGCGCCGTCCACCCCAGGTGTTTCTGATTCAGGATCTGTTGCGTCTTCACCAGCTCTTGATAAAACTCGGGAAGAGGCAGCCGGGTCGGGAGCACCGCATGTTGAATGTCATAGAGACGATAATCGCGCGTCGTGATGGGTCGGGCCTCGGTGCGCCAGGTCTCCGTACCGGGATAGGGAGTATTCACGCTGATATTCACAATTTCGGGTATCTCCAGACACCACGCCCGTACAACCTCGAAACGTCGTCGGTCCCAATCCGGATCGGCGATGATGTTGATCGCGACGGTGATACCCAGCGACCGGGCAAATTCCAGAGCCTCGAAGTTTTTCCCGAGCGAAATGCGCTTTCGATGCTGTCTCAGGCCTTCTTCGTCGATGGCCTCGATGCCGAGAAACATATACTCCAATCCGAGCTTCTTCCAAAACTGGAAGACCTCCTTATTTCGCAACAGCACATCTCCTCTCGTTTCCAAGTAATACTTCTTCTTGATGCCCTTGGTAGCGACGGCTTCACCGATTGCGAATCCGTGGGCCGGCTGAACGAACGCCACATCGTCCACAATGAATATGCCCGGTTCTTCAACCCTTGCCAAATCCTCGACCGCCCGCTCGGGACTCACTGTTCGATAGCTCCGGCCGTAGAAGGTCCAGGCGCTGCAAAAAGAACAATCCCAGGGACAGCCGCGCGCGAACTCGATGGAAGCGCAGGGGTCCAGCACGCCGATAAAGTATTTTCGCCGATGACGCACCAGATCCCGTGCTGGAAAGAGCTGATTTAGGCTGTGGACCCGTTGCGGCGGCGGCCCTTCGCCGTCGATCGTGACCGAACCGGGAATACGAGAGACTGCGGGGCGATCATATTCCACTGCCGCCAACAGCTGGTCGATGTCCGCTTCACCTTCACCACGGAGCACGCAGTCGATCGCGCCTCCGGCATGGCCCAGGATTTCCTTCGCCACGAACGAGATGCTATGGCCTCCGACCATGATAAAACTACGAGGTTCTTGTGCTTTGGTGAGTCTGGCCAGATCTACGATCTCCGGGACGTTCGGGAGGTAATTGCACGAAAAGGCGATGACGTCAGGATGCCATTCTCGCAATAAGCTGATGTAGTTTCGTTGCGGTTCCACTTGAAGATCAATCAAGCGCACCTCATGTCCTGCATTCCGCGCGGCCTGCGCCACGTATTCGAGCCCCAACGGCTCCAGACGCAAGTAGATCTTTGTGTACATGAGAGGGCCAGGGTGCACCGCAAGAATTTTCATGACTCGCTCCTTTCGATGGTTGGCTGGGGTTGATCGTGGAAGAGCAGACCACATTGATCAAGGATCAAGCAAGCGGCAAGCCCCTGAATCTCCGCCTCTTGTCTTTCATTGCAGGCGGAAATGGCCTACCATTCGGCATGTCCTCCGATTCCGATCGGACTCCCAGGCAACGCATTCTGGAGCTGCTGATAGGAACCAGACTCTCGTCGTTTCAACTGGCACACATGGTCGGCATTCCCGAGCGCCACGTGGAAGAGCATCTGTCTCATATCGTGAAATCCGTCGGTCGAGACCAAAGTCGACGGTTCCTGCTCGAACCCTCCACCTGCCGAGACTGTGGCTTTGTCTTTCGCGAGCGCACCCGTCTGACGCGTCCCAGCCGGTGTCCCCGTTGCCGAAGCGAATCGATCACCGCGCCCCGCTATGGAATAGAACAAGGCCCGAGCCGCCCACATGTCTGACGTTCCCTTTCGCCTTTCCAGAGCCCCCGATCGGCAGATGTCGGGAAGTTTCAGTTTTCTGTTGCGATCTCCATTCCATACTGTAGGTTGAGGCATGGTGATGGACGGCATCCTGCAACGACTTGGTCTCCATATCCCTACCGGTCGACGGGCCGATCTCAAGCACGACCTGCTCGCCTCCGTCGTCGTCTTTCTTGTCGCACTCCCTCTGTGCATGGGCATTGCCGTAGCATCGGGGGAACCGCCCGCCTCTGGAATCATAACCGGCATCGTCGGCGGCCTGGTCGTGGGCTGGCTTGCAGGCTGTCCCCTGCAGGTGAGTGGTCCTGCTGCCGGCCTCACGGTCATCATTCTGGACCTTGTTCAGACGCACGGACGGGAACATGTGGGAACCATTATTCTCTTGGCCGGTCTGATCCAAATCGGAGCAGCCTGGCTTCAACTCGGGCACTGGTTTCGGGCGGTATCGCCCGCCGTCATCCACGGTATGCTGGCAGGAATCGGAGTCCTGATTTTCGTCGGCCAGTTTCACGTCATGATCGACGATGCTCCAAAAGGCAGCGGTCTCGCGAATCTCCTCACGCTCCCTGAAGCCTTGTGGAAGAGCATGTTGACAGGAAACGATGCAGACACGAGCCATCATGAAGCCGCCCGCATCGGTTTATTGACGATAGCGGCGATTATCCTGTGGACGAAGTGTGCCCCCAAACGGCTGCGCTTACTTCCACCCGTCTTAGTCGGCGTGGCATGCGCCACCGTACTTTCTGCCGTCAGTCAGGCGCCGATTAGCCATGTGGCCGTCCGGGATGATCTCCTCTGGGTGATGAATCTTCCGTCGATAGGCGATCTCTCGCACATGCTCGACACCTCCATCTGGGCCGAGGCTTTGGGATTGGCTTTTATCGCGAGCGTCGAGAGCCTGCTGTCCGCGACGGCCGTAGACCAGCTGCACGCCGGTCCGAGAACCAGGTACAACCGTGAGCTGTTCGCGCAAGGGGTCGGCAATGGTCTGTGCGGACTTCTGGGAGCGTTGCCGATGACCGGCGTGATAGTGCGCAGTGCGGCGAATGTTCACGCTGGTGCACGCACCCGCTTTGCAACTGTCCTCCACGGAGCCTGGCTGCTACTCTTCGTCTCGCTGCTGCCTTTCATACTTCGCCTCATTCCGACCGCCAGTCTGGGCGCAGTGCTCGTCTATACCGGCTATAAGCTGATGAACCTGCAGGCAGTGCGGGAGATGAAAGCCTACGGGCGGAGCGAGATCTGGATCTATTGTGCGACCGTGGTGGCGATCGTCACGACCAACCTTCTCATCGGCGTGCTGCTCGGACTCGGCCTGGCCGTCGCGAAGCTGCTCTATACGACCCAGAACCTGGACACCTACTACTGGCATGATCCCAAAACCGGCCAACTGAACCTGGAGATTTCCGGAATCGCCACGTTCCTGTCGCTTCCGCGCCTGGCGAACACTCTTGAGCAAGCGCCACCGTTCGCGGATATTTCTGTCCGAATAGACGGGCTCCGGCACATCGATCATGCCTGCTTGAATCTCCTGGAATCCTGGGAGAAACTACACCTGGGTACAGGGGGGAAGGTCCGTATGGACCGGACGGGTCTGCAAAATCTTTCGCGTCATGCGAACGAAAGGAACGAATCCGGCCATTCGATAGAGCAGCTCAAAGCCGGGTGACAGCTCCCAGACATTGCCTGTCAGCCACACGTAGAGGGCATCATGAATCAGATGATACGCAACTGCCTGACGGTCCTTCTTTTCCTAGTCTCGGCCTGCGGGGAGGACCAGCCGGCACACATGCTGGAAACGGCGCAGTTCGAAGAACGTCAAAACAACATGGTCCATGCAAAACAGTTGTATGAAGACATCGTCCGCCAGTACCCTGACAGTCAGGCCGCTACGACAGCGCGGGTTCGCCTGGAAGAACTGGGGAAGAAGAACTAGCCTCAATCCGAAAATAGAAACGATCTGGTCACTCTATTTCGCGGGTCCTGTCGCGGCGAACAGCCCTACCGTGCTCACTCCACCCATCCCCCAGTGGGGTCCTTCCGTTCCGCGCGGTGGGGCTCCCCGTTCGCCACGCCACCCGCAGGCTATCTCACTTTGGCGCTCGAAAATATTTTCGGATTGAGACTAGAACGCCGAGTCGCACGGACGTTCAGAGATCTGCTCGTTCAGCGGGCTATTCGGTTGGGAGGGCGCAGCAGAAAATACGTAGTCGGTATCCCCATCACCTGCAATCACAGGGAATACTGTGCGACTTGTTCGGCCAGCATCGTCGCAACCAGATTGAGATCAAATGGCCACGCATATCGCAGGGTGAGCGAAGAATATTTCTTGCGCAGATGATCCAGAGTCTCCGGGATCTCTACCTCAGCGTGCGAGCCGCCCGGCGTGAACATGGTCGTGATCACCACGATGTCCGAGGCTCCCTGCCCGACTAGATCCGCGACCGCCTCTTCCAACGTCGGCGCGCAGAACTCATTGTAGGCGACCGCAAAGAGCGCCCCGTTCAGCAAAGGCTGCAGTTCCGAAGCCAACGCTTGAAGGCCAGTTTGATAGGGATCGGTCTTCGCGTTCCGAGGCCACTCACGAATCTTTCTATCCAATTCGGATTCTTCCACCGAAATTGGTTGACCGCTCTGTCTTCGCTGTCCTTCCAATCGCTTGAGTTTCATCACGAGATCGCCCGGACAATCCTTGGGAATCCCGCCATGCCCGACAAGAATCACACCGCCTGTGCTGGCTTGCATCATGCCCTCATACTCGATTGCGGAGCATCAGCTCCTTTGGATGTGGATTTAAGTAGACTTGATCACGAACGTAGCCCACGTCAAACATCTCAACGTAATGCTTGACGAGTGTGAGCGGAACGATCAATGGCACGAGACCACGATGATAATCTCCAATCACACTCCCCAGTTCGGCTCGCTCTGAGGCCTTAAGCTGGAACTTGAAATGTCCAACGAGATGATGGAGCACGTTGACATGCTTGCGCACCGTGGCCTTGATCTTCAACGCCTCCATGAAGATCTCACCGTAACGTGCAAGCAAATCTTTCGGTCGGTAGCGGTCTGCCTGCGCCGTCAGACGTCCGAGCGTTTGATAGTGATCCCGGCTATGTGCCAGTAGCGCATACTTATGCGCGGTGTGAAACTCGACCACAGCCTTCCTGGAGACCGGGCTCCAACATCAGCGAACGCCAGCGATGGTAGCTGAATACACGCTCGATAAAATTATCCCGGAGGACCGGATCGCACAACCGTCCTTCCTCCTCGACTGGAATCAGCGGGAAATGCTCCATGAAGACTCTCGCGAACAGCCCGATTCCACTCCGGGCAGGCATCCCTTGGCGATTCAGAACACGGACTCTTTCCACCCCGCAACTCGGCGAGTCCTTCTTAAAAACATACCCGGACAGTTCGCTGTCCTCCAACTCGGCAACACGTCGCGTGGAGAATGAACTCATCATTTTCGTCAGGTCCTGCCCGCCCTTCACCGTCACGAGGTGAGGCTGTCGCGCATCGCCGACCAGGCGAATGGGTTCGCGAGGCGTCGTCATCCCCGCTTCCACTTCGGGACATACCGGCACCCAGTCCACGACACGTCCCAGCACGTCCACGAGGAAACTGTCTCGTTTATGACCGCCGTCGTATCGCACCGCATCGCCGAGCAGACACCGGCTGATTCCGACACGGACCGGCAACCGGAGTTTCGAGATGCTCTCCTTGCGGGTGGCCCTCATGGACGATTTACTTTCGCATTGATGGCTTTCCACGGTCGCTAGCACATGGAGCTCTACCTCTTCTCAACACCTATGCTGATATCGATCGACTTATTTTGCCGGGCCCTCATGTGACCCCATCGGAGCCTTGTAGAGCGTCCCGCTGGCTACGCGCGTGATCGTCGTATCCCGCGTGGCTCCTTCGCTCTTGACCTGTACCTGGACTGTCGCCCCAGGTGCGCCTCGCACCATCCTGACGACCTGCTCATATGTTTTTCCCTCAACCGATGTGCCATCGACAGTGATGACCTCGTCGCCATGCTTCAGTCCGGCTTGACGCGCCGGACCTTCAGGATGAATGTGAGCCACATACAGCCGGGCTGGGTCGCCGATGTGTTCCGCGGAAACTTGCAGGGACACGCCGATTACCCCGTCCGGCATGTTCTCCGGTCCCCCCTGAGACGACTGGCTCCGAGGAGCCTTCTTATCCTGCTCTTCAGCCGCTTGTGCTATGCCGCCGATCCCTAACAGAGACAACAGGACGGTGATGGACAGCACGCTAAAAGCTCCGGTCGTAAAATGAGTTCGAGTGTTATGCATAACAATGCCTCCCTACGGTGATTGTGGGTGTGCCAATCCGAGCAGGATCAAGCCCGCGATAAGGACAACCGTATTGAGAGAAACGGATCGTTGGTGCAAACGATTCCATGAAGCCCTCAACCCCGGATCGACTGAACCCCCCTCTTCTTGTTCCTTCAATCGATCGCGCATCACATTACTCTGTGGCGTCAGCCAGATCCGACAGTACGCCTCGCTCGCGAGGACGACACACCACAGACCGGCAGACACAACGATTGTCTGGCTCACACCGCGAATAATCCCCATAGCGCCGACCACGGTCAGTCCGACCGCAGCAGCGGCAATTCCGACCAGATAGTAGGCCGGAAAGAGCCGGCGGACGACTGTGCCGAAATGTTCAGGATCCAGCGTTCTGGCCAGCACCGGGGCAACGACAAAGGACAAGAGTACGACCTTTCCCACCAAAACGGCGATCCCCAGCATGTGAACGTATGCGAGAAATGAATCCATCAAGTCTCCGATCACCTATGGAGCCATGCCCGTTTCTTCTCGCACATGCCAATCTTTACGAACGCACGACCCAGGTGGACGTCCCTACTCACGTAGCAGGCGGAGCAACCATTCTTCTCGAACCGGAATCGGAAAACACCGCCCGGAGCGCCGGTTCCAACATCGGATAGCGAAATGTATATCCTCCTTGCAACGCGGCCTGCGGCAGCACCCGCTGGCCGGTTGTCATCAGAGTTCCCAACTCGCCCAGCCCGGCACGCAAGATATATTGCGGCACCGGCAGCCACGATGGCCTGTTCAACACCTGTCCAAGCGTCCGACAAAATGTCCGCATGGTGACGGGATCAGGAGAGACGGCGTTTACGGCACCGGTCACGTGCGGATGGCTGAGTGCCCATTGGACCAGGCCGATGACGTCCTGACGATGGATCCATGAGACCCATTGGGTACCCGGCATGATCGGTCCACCGAGAAACAGCCGAAATGGCAAAACCATCTTGGCGAGCGCACCTCCATCGTGTTCGAGAACCATCCCAAAACGAAGCCGCACGACACGGACTCTGAAGTCTTCGGCGCGACGCGCCTCACGTTCCCACTTCACGCAGAGATCAGCCAGGAATCCATCGCCGGCACCGACCGTTTCATATATGGAAATGCCATTGCTCGTACCGTAGTAGCCGATACCCGATGCATTAATTAATGTACAAGGGCCTGTGGAGTGTCCGCGCAATGCCTCGACAATCGCGTTCGTCGTGTCGATCCGGCTCTGAGTGATGCTGCGTTTACGAGACTCCGTCCAACGACCATTCGCAATCGGCTCGCCCGCCAGATTGACCACCGCATCGATGCCGGAAAATTCCTGCTCCCACGGTCCGGACACTGTCGGATTCCATTCCACAACTCTTGCGAGACCCAATATCTTCTTTGCCGGACCCGCACGTCGGGTCAAAACGGTAACGGCGTGACCGTCCTGCCCCAACGTGCGCACCAAGGCATGCCCGATAAATCCCGTTCCACCCGTCACGATGATTCGCATGGCATATTCTCCAACGGAAGCGTCCGATACAACCAGTCTGATTATAGCCGCTCATGTTCCAGGCATAGAATTCATGCACGACCTTGCCGGCCTGCAAACCTACCTCACCACGCTCGTTGCCCAGCCGACCACTTAACTGTGGTGATCCTGCATTTCAGCCAAAACACCACCATTCTGACTGGGGCTTTGCCCAGTTTTGGTTTCTTATACCCGAGAGTGTAATGAAGGTAACATCCTGCTCGCCTTCACAAGAGAAATGCCAGAGGCGACTGAGATAAGCGATCGGACCGGCCCTCGTGTTGATGACGGGGAGCTTCGCGATGGACGGGGGGATGATGCCCTACTGTCTAATGTATTCCTGAGGTTTCAAGGGACAATCTTGATGAAAGGAAATTATATGGCCCGGTATAGCAGAGGGGCTCAGAAAACTGTCAAGCAGGCCATGCACAAACGTAAGCAGGGCACGCTCAAGAGCGGCAGTGGCAAGAAAGTGACAAGTCGGAAGCAGGCAATTGCCATTGGCCTTTCAGAAGCACGAACAAAGGGAAAGAGGGTTCCATCAAAAACATCTTCATCCTGAAACAGATAGGTACGTGACCACCGTTGAATTTCCTCCGTGCAGCACTCACCGCCAGGCTATTTCTCGCTGTGCCATCGCGCGCGACACGGCAGATCGCAGTCGCTGGCCATCGACTGGCTTCACCAAATAATCCACCGCCCCTTCGCATAAACACGTGACGGCCATCTCCGTATCGGGGAAGCCCGTCAGGACGACCACTGGGACATGGGGGAATTGATTACGGAGATACGCCATCGTGAAGAGGCCGTCGATCTTCGGCATGCGGATGTCACAAATGACCGCATCGAGCATGAGTCGGTTCTCACCCGTATTGATCACCTCGATCGCTGTTTCTCCGTTGTCCGCTTCAACAACCTCGTACCCAACCTTTTCAAGCATCATCCGTACGACGCGACGGGTGTCGGGCTCATCATCGACCACCAGCACGCGACCATTCCCCGTGAGGGAGCCGAAGAGTGAATCGGATTTGTATTCTGTCATGGCATGCTCCTTTTTTCATCAGTGAGGGACCGGCGTGATCTTCCGGATACCTCTGCGCGAACCAGGGGAGCCTCACTCGTGCTCACTCTGGCCAGAGATACCTGAGGACCACGAAAGTTGTCCCTGAACTGAATAGCAATGTGAGGACTATGAGGATATTCATGTTGGCTCTCCTTTTTGACGTGCTGTACCATGTAATGAGCAATAGGCGTACCAAGTGAACTTCGATAACGGCATTGCCTGTTCTGGTACAAAAAGACTATGAAGATTCAATGGGTTCCATAGTAATCAGCCCTGTTCGGTTTTCCTCCGCTTGCTTGGATCGCAGACGATCAGAGGGTATCGAAAGGGATACAAGGCGAATGCAATCTGATACTTCTCAGCGGCGGACGTCGTGAGTATAGAGATGTTTACCGGAAGGGGCGCCTGCTACAGATGAAGAAATTCAGATTAGCCAGGCGGGCACAGTCAAGGCGTTATAATACAGTCCGCATTCGATCAACGAGCGCTTGCACGGTCATGGGTGCATTCCCTTCTGATCGGTTGTTGACCAGCACATACGATCGTCGATTCTCTGCAATGGCTTTCTGCACCAGATCCACCGTATCCCGCCGCATCTCCGGCAGTTCTTCGACAATCTTGGTATAGGGCTCAGCACGCTTCTTGGCCGCTTCATAGGACATCCCCAATGGCGTGAGTAGTCGCAGCACGGTAAAGGGCGCGGTGAACGACTTCATGCGCGCATGTTGTTCGGCGAGCGAGGGCATGACCGTCCAATGGTTGTAGACATGCGCCACCCCGTGCTTGTCCAACAGTCGGGCATATCGCTCACCAAGCAGACCTGGATTGCGGATTTCAATCGCATACCGATAGTCTGTGGGCAGGGCTCCTAAGAAGGCATCGAGCCGAGCGAAGAACTCATCTGCGGGCAGGCCATGCCATTGGAACTCGAACAAGAACGGCCCTGTGTGACGATGAAAGTTCGCCTCTCGGTAGGGCTGCAACACGAGCTCCATGAAGGCGCCGACATCGAGGAAGCGAGGGTTCGGCTTACCAGCTCTTGTCCCGTATCGAGCATGCGTGGCATAGGTCGGGATAGTGATTTCTTCCCACACCTTGCAGCACATCTCGAAGTCTTCGGGGATCTGGTTCAGGTAGCGTGTGAGTTGATTGATCGTGGGGGGCCGATAGAACGTGGAGTCATTGCCGACCGTGCGAAAGAGCGTTTCACCCTGATAGAGATACCGGCAGTATTCCCCGAGACAGTCTCGCGCAAAGCTCGTCTTCGTATACCGGCGTCTGTAGACCTGCCCTTGCCAGCCTTCATAGGTCCACGTCGAAGTCCCAAGACGGACGAGGGGGGAGACAGAAGTACCGGTCGGCTGGTCTGCCGGAAACAGAGTCATGGGGCGTATACGGCAAGCAGAGTTGTTCGGCAGTTGGTTGGGGAATCATAGCGCGTCGTGGCATGGGATTCCTATGAGGCGGCTCGATGGGGCCGGTATAGGCTTCGAAGTCCTGCAGGTCATGGTCGAACAGATTGAGACGTGTGTGTCCTCCACTTTCGCTCGCGCGCCTACTGACGCATCCACGCGGTCGGCTGTGACGCGGACGAGAAGCCCCGCAATCTGTTCACGCGTCGAGGCGATCATCTTGTAGGAGCCCGCCTACCTGGACAGTCCGTCCTTAAGCGCCGTGACAAGTCGTTTCATCATTCATGACGATGCGGGGTCCAAACTTGCAAGCCGGTGAAATGAATCACCTTTACCCCTGATGGCGGATTGGCCTTCGAATTGCTCTCGCTACTTTAGAGAAAATCACAAATCTCTCCTATCAAGTATGGGTTTCTTGAGCGTAGGATTAGGCGACGGTTTGCCACAGCAAGGTGTAGCATTTCTACTGTTTGTTCAAAAAGATTGTTGTCCAATCACTCGACAGTGACGAGGAGCACTATGCGAAAATCTATTCTTCATGAATCCCACGACCATGAATCCCACGCCACAGACCCAGAACCGGATATCCCTATCTCGTCGGTCGCCACGGTCCTGGTGAGTTCTGAGGCTCCGGAGAATCCCATTGATCATGTCTTTGATGGACAGCGAGGCCCCGGCGCGACCCGGTGGATCGCGGCACAGCCCGGTGAGCAACAACTCATCATTGCGTTCGACGCCCCACAGACCATTCGTCACATCATCGTCGAGGTAGAAGAAAGGGAAACGTGGCGAACGCAGGAGCTACAGCTGTCTGTCTCGAGCAATGGCGGGGAAACCTATCGCCAGCTGCGATGCCAGGAGTTCACATTCCACCCAGGGGCCACCTGGGAATGTGAGCACTGGGCCGTGGCCGAGTGTCATGTGACGCACGTGAAACTGGCTATTAAACCGGATAAGGGGAGGAAGGATCTTTCAGCTAGTCTCACGTCTCTTATTCTGCGTGGGTAAATAGACGGTTCGCAAGCATGTCCATGCCAAGCAACATCACATTCTCGAGCAGTATGTCCACCTGGCCGCCCTCACGTCGACTAGGTTTCCTTTCCTCCTTCCGCCCATTGTCATTTCACCGGATCGGTTTGAACGTGGCGCTAGCGTCTGAATCGACGCACATAATCCTCGAAGGTGAACAGACGGTTGCGTTTCTGTCCGGTGAGTTCCCGCAAGATGCCGAAACAGATACCGGAGCAGGTATTAGCAGGTGTTAAAACTGATGGGTCAGAAACGCAGAAACGCCTTGATGGGAGAGGACATAGAGTGCTGGTGCCGAAGCCGGGATTGTGGCCTCTGTCCGTCCAAAGCGGCTAACGGCGCGGATTTTACTAAGTTGGTCGATTTCCACCGTGACCAGATTTTGCGATTCCACCGTAACCAAAGTCAACCATGCCTCCGGCCATCAGCCATCCACGCCAACACCAAGCCGACGATCAATGCCGCGATCAGGTGGGTGACAGGACCGTCCATACCCTCTCTCTCAAATTCCAAAAAGAAAAAAAATAAACTGTGACGCGCCCGAACCCAAAAACTCCAGAAGCAGACTGCTCCGGATATGCGTTCTTATGGGGCTGGTTTGTCCTGTCCTGGTAGCAGCGTGGTAGTCCTTGTTGACACACTCACGCCGACACGGCAGGATGGAGAGCGTTGGAAAGCGTTGACGAGTTCTGCCGGGGTCGCAGCAGACGAGATCGTTGGGGAGAACGACGGTTGAGTATAAGGAAGGCACATTGATTCTGGATCTAGTCGAACTCAAGGCTCGATGGTAATGTACATCACTTACAAAAGGAGGGACCGCATGAAAAGGTCAGCGACCGATATCATTCAGAGAGTCGGAGCACACGTCGGTTTTATCGCGGTATTGCTCGCTCTGCTGCTCTGCGCACCAGGCCGAGGCTTGGCAGATGACGCCAGCGAAGCCAAAAAGTTGATCGATCAGGCCGAAGCCACACTGAAGAACTTCATGAACGACCCGGACATTCAGTCGTTCCGCAAGAACCTGCAAGTCGCAGCAGGCGTCTACATCGTGCCCAAGCTTGCGAAGGGTGCCTTCATCTTCGGCGTCGAAGGCGGCAACGGTGTCCTGCTTGCGCGTGAAAAAACCGGTGCATGGAGCGAACCGTTATTTTATGAAACCTCGGCGGTCAGTTTTGGTCTCCAGGCAGGAGCCCAGTCCCAAGAAGCCATCCTGTTGATCATGACGCCCAAAGGGATGGATAGGCTGTTGTCGAACCAGGTTAAGCTGGGCGTCGATGGATCTGTTGCGATAGGCCCCAAGGGCGGGGGAGCTGAGGGCACGCTCGCGGACTTCGTGACTTTCACGCGCGCGAAGGGATTGTACGCTGGAGTGTCCTTCGATGGAGCGTCGATCCGGACAAGGGACGACCTCAACGCCGCCTATTTTGGAGAGAACGTGCGTCCGTCGGACATTATTATTGCCCATAAGGCAAAACCGAATGCCAATTCCAAGGAATTGCAGGCCATGCTGGCAACGGCCGCTGCGAAACAATAGTAAACAGGGGAGGCTCACCACTTTTTCCAATAGTTTGTGTTGTTCCTTCAAATACGGTTTTGGTCACGGTTCCCTTCTGAGCTAGGTACCTTCAACCGCCTGATAGAGGCGAGGTGAAATTGCAGTGGGAGTCTGTGCAGGAGGTAAGCGAGCCGCGGTTTCCTAATTCTCCCCTCTAGGTTCACACAAGCCATTGACAGATCGGGGAAACACCGCTCCTGTGGCGGAGATTGCGCGTTTTGGCGTCTCCGGTTTCGTGTGCTCAATTCTGGGCAATTCAGGCCATTTTTGCCCCTAAAAGACCCCGCCCGTGAACATGAGTGTGATTACGTAGTTTACTGTTGGCCGATTGAGAGTAGTGGGGAGCGCCGCAGGATACCTATTTCTAGGCTTTTAATCACTCGCATTTTTACGAGAAGAATGGGCTCGGGGCATACGGGGTCTAGCAAAGTGGGTTTTGGCTCTCGGAAGCCACCATCCGATGCCGACTCCCGCCTTCGGCACCAACTTTCTATTTCCTAAGGTTTTCTATACGCTTGCCTTTCCTCTTGTCCTTCTCTGCTAATCGTCTACGAGTTGTGGAATTGCAAATCGGCATGTCCGCTTCCCTTTCCTGTTCTGGGTAGAAGCGAGCATGATCTTGTTCCCCTCTGAGTGGCATATCCCTTTCACAATCACTTTCTTCAAATACTCTTCACCCGGGTCTACGCGGAACATGTGCACAGGCATGGGTTGTTTGGGGAACTTTAATGATCCATTTTGATCAGACGGTTGCGTAATTTCTGCGTACGCTTCTCCTTGAATCATGCTTCTCATGATCGCACATGTCCTGTCGCACAGAAGGGAACATCACATGGGCTCTACACTACATGTTGATGGGTTTCTCACATCCGTCACAGCGAACAGGAACTCAAAGATATGTTCACCCAGCTCGGGAATGTCGTGAAGGCAAATGGTCGATGGAAAACCAAGTAGACAACGGAGGGTGTTATGAACCAGACACAATTTCAATCATTTTGGGAGCAATTGAAGGCACCTCTTAAGAATCAATGGGAACAATTTACCAATGAAGATCTCGTCCAGATCCAAGGGGACTTGGCCACGTTCAATAGCAAGGTAGACACGCGGTATAGTGAGAAAAAAGACGAGGTCAAGAAGTGGGCGAATCGACGATATGCCCATTGGAGCGGTTGGTATGAGGGGTACGAGGACCGGAAATCGATCGCCTGAATTTTAATGTTTCGGACGAATGGCCGAACCATGGGAGATTGCCCGAGCGGTTGCATTTTTAGCGGATGAAAAGTCTTCCTATGTGACCGGTCAGGTGTTAAGTGTCAACGGCGGGCTCTACATGTGAGAGGACATCTTCTCATGTGGGTGCATGGACCACCACAGAAGTCATCACAATCAGATAAGAATGGAGGCAGCGATGGAAACGATGGAATGGACCAAACAATCGGAAGAGATGTTCAAGACGTGGAGCGACGCTCAGACGAAAATGTGGAATGAGTGGCTGAAGGCGATGCAAGGATTCGGAAAATCTCCGTCCAGTCAGGTTTGGGACAAGACGATCGAGGCGTGGGATGAATCCATCAAGAAGATGCTGGACGCTCAGGTCGACTTGACCCAGCGCTGGGCCGAGAGTTTCACCACGAACCAGGGCGCTCCCAAGGAGATGGTGGAATGGGCCAAGCAAGGTCAAGAAATGGGCAGACGCTGGACCGACACCCAGAAGCAACTCTGGACTGGTTGGTTCCAGGTCGTCAGGAAGCTGGACCCCACCACTGGAACGGGTGTGAACTGGGGCGGAGAGGGATTCGTGCAGGGATGGCAGGAGGCTGTCCAGAAAGCGCGGGATACTCAGGCAGAGTCGCTTCGTCTCTGGTCCATAGGCCAAGGCAGCCAAAACCCAAAGTGAAAAACGGGAGGCTGAAAGGTCGGCCTGGGGGATGAGTTGCGGTACGGCAGAACCGGCACTCATGAGAGAAGTGTGGAGGTGCCGGAGGACCTGCTTCGGCCTTGTATGACTCCGTGTTGGTGCACGAGGTGATGAGGTCAGCCTTGTTGCGATAATGAAGGGTTTGCTGCTCGCCTTCTCTCAGCACTATGAGAGTAAGGCCGGATCTCTTCCGGTTAGCAAAGTGTTAGCAGCGGTACCGCTGGACTTCACAAGTGCATGAAAAGACATGAGTTTAGAGTTGTTGGTGCCGAAGCCGGGATTTGAACCCGGACACCCTTGCGGGCGCTAGACCCTGAATCTAGTGCGTCTGCCAGTTCCGCCACTTCGGCCCTAAAGGATGTTGAAAAAGGCACTATCTCACCCGCCCAACCCGGGTGCGTCCGGCGCACCTTTCACCAAGCTTTGTTCTCGCTTCGCTCAAGGTCTCTACGTACGGGCCTCGGGAAAAGAGCCTTTCTCGGCAGGCTCGCGGCGGGCGGGTAAGAAAGAGTACGATTCGCCCTCCGGAACTGCCGGCTCACCGTCTCGCCGGCGTCCGCAAACGTAAGACACTGGGCACTCACCGGCTCGCGCCCGTTCACAGACTTGACGTACATTATTCTGCACGTCGTGAACCTCATTATTCTTCGCGTCGCGGACCTCACTGCGGCCTCGCCTGTGGAACAACGCGTCTTGGCGCGCCGGGTTGGGCGGGTGAGAATGACGGCCTTTTTGAACATCCCTGAATGCGCCGCAAATGCCTTATCGAAAAGCCCGGTCGGCCCCGATGTCTAACGCCAGAGGTTCGCGATTAT
>CAWCIJ010000010.1:0-326516 GCA_963795615.1 uncultured Nitrospiraceae bacterium | reverse complement strand
CCCTTCTTAGGCCGTCCTTCGAGCCCGGGCAGGATTGCCTCAAAAAATGCATTCTGGATTAATGTCACGACCATTTCCCAGGTACTGGCCTTCGGGTTTTCGACGGGACCTGACAGATCGGCTTTCGTCGCCACGTCCCCGCGGGGGGCGTTTCGCAGCACGCGTGAAGCCATATTAATCGTCTTTTCATAAATCTTTTTTAATAATCCTTTGTCCTGGTCTTGTTCGGGATTATAGGCTTTCAGATCCTTGAACAGAGGCTTGAGATACCCGTCAACGTTCCCGTCTTTCACCGTCATCTCAGTAAAGACAGAAAAGACTCCCGACACGACATCCACTCCACCATAGGCCCGCAACAGGTCGTTCAGGGACTTCACTTGAACGTTCTGAACTCGAAGCCTCAAGTCAAAGTCGGGGGATTTCGTCTCCGGCCGAAACGCGCCTTGGATGTGTGTCGCTCCGCTTCCCATAACCATGCCATTGAGCTTAGCGACCGCCGTCCCTTCCGACAGCTGGTTGCTCCAGTTTTTTAGCTCAATATCAGTCCCGGCGATAAAGACGCGATATTGGGGATTAGTAGACTTGTTCACAAAGCCGAACTCGCTCCTCTCAATGGTCCCCTGGTCAATCCGCAGGAGTAATGTGGGATGATTGGCGGCTTTGTCGGCCGCATGGGCCACCTTCTTACCGGTTTCTTTTTCTTTCGTACGCGCCTGGGCAGCATGGACAAAGTCCAGCTTCACATCGCGTACGGTCAAGCGTTTGAGCCGCACTTCTTGCACGGTTGGAGCATATTCGACATGGCCCTCGGTAAACAGAATCCCCTGCGTGAGATGCACCTGATGTTGCACCGTGAGGGGGAGCACGTCCGCGAGTGCGATGTCCTGAAGATTAACGTCGGCATTCATCGCCATGGACGGTTCTGCCAGGAAGTCCGCCTGCCCATCCAATTGGAGTCGGCCACGATCAAAGACCACTGCGTCGACATGTACCTCGGAGGGATACTCATGGGGCTTCGATCGGACATTTCGGATGTTCCCCGCACGAACATTCAGCTGGCTGATGTGCAGGGGCTTGGAGGTGGGTTCTCGCGATAGGTGATGTCTCCGTCATTGATGCGAAATTCATTGATCTGCAACGGATAGATGGCAAACACCGCCTCTTGCCATCCCTTTTGATCGGCCGGAGGGTCCTGCACTTCCTTGACGGCTTGTGGCCGAGTGAAGTGGACGATGGGGTGATCGATCCACTGGTCGCTGACGAGATGACCGGACAATAGTTCCCGCCAGTGAATGCTGGCATGCCACGTGGCCAACTGCGCGACGGGCAAATCGGGATGCTCATTTTGGACGACGGTGACCTGTTCTACATCGAGGGAGAGGCCAAGAGGATGGAAGTCGAGCGCGCCGATACGGAACGTGTAGCCTTCGACGCGACGATTCAATTCGCGTTCTGCATAGGCACGCAAGGGTTCATCGATGAATATGAGGGTAATACCCAGCACCAGGAGTACGAGAAGGGCAGCGGCTGCGAGCCACCGCCACACTCGATGAAATGATCGTGAATGTTGTGGTGCCGAGGAAGACACGTGTTACGTCCACCTTATAGTAGGGTCTGGTGACTGCAATGAGCGTCGTAGATCTCGGAGCAGTCAGCGCGAGGCGCGAGCGTGTTTAGTGAAACCGCGTAGCAACTGGACAATCGAGAATCCAAGGAGCACGATTCCCATCATACGTTCGCTTGCCCCCAGAGCTGTCCTGGTACGCTCAATAGATGATGGCCCATAGGGGGTCAAATGAGCTGTCCGCCAGTCCCCCGGGTCCTTGTCGTACGTTTGTCCCGCAGGACTATGATCCTGTGGCGATGTGTTGGGTGCTCCCGCTTTTTTGGGGTCGGTGACGACCGCGTCTTTGGATGGAACGATGCGGGAGCCGACCGCGTTGGCATACACTTGTGTAAATTCGGCGCCGAAAAGTAGGATTTGAGCGGAGTAGTACACCCAGACCAAGAGGATGACGAGAGACCCCGCTGCCCCATAAGCTGAGCCGACATCGCTTTTCCCCAGATAGAGACCGATTGCGAATTTCCCGACCGTAAAGAGCATCGCCGTCAGCGCCGCTCCCACCCAGACATCCCTCCACGCCACCTGGGCATCGGGGAGGGTCTTGAATATCATCGCGAATAGGCCGGTGATGACGGCAAACGAGATGAGGAACTCGAGCCCTTGGAGCACGACCTCCGGGGTCGGCAGCCACCCGCCGAACCATTTGCCAAAGGCCGCGAGAGCGGCACTGAGTACGAGTGACACGAGAAGGAGAAAACCGGTACCTAGCAACGCCGCGAACGAGATAAATCGATCCTTAATGAGCCCCCAGATCCCGCGTCCTTCTTTCGGTTGCACCCCCCAAATGGTATTGAGGGAATCTTGAAGTTGCCCGAATACGCCCGACGCCCCGAGCAGTAATGTTGCGGTCGCCACTACCGTCGCGACGATGCCCGTGGTGGGCTGATTCGCGCGTTGGATCATGTCCTTGATAGCCGCGGCACTTTGCGGGCCAACCAACGCCGCGATCTGTTCGACAATGTGCCCTTGCGCAGCTTCCTGACCAAAGATCAGTCCGATCATCCCGATGATGACGACGAGTAAGGGCACCAGAGACAACACGGTATAATAGGCCAATGCTGCGCCGTGTCGAGGCACCTTATCACTGCTCCATGAGGAGAAGGTCCGTTTAAAAAGATTCCAGAGGCAGGCGGATTGGAAAGAATACTGACCAGGAGGGGGGCATTATGTTTCTCCTCATAGAAGAATTCGGATGTTATTCTCAAACCACCAGAGTGACACGGCCTTCGATGAGTGAACTAACTGTTCTTGTTAAAGCCCACTCAGGACGAGGGGGCTACAAGTAACAAGGCATCAACCTAAGCTCGGCAAAGTGCCAGTACATTACCGCCTCCGGCTACGAACCGATGGCGCTTCAGCCTCAGCGCCATGTTCCAGTTGTTGTAAAAGTGTTTCATCATATGCTCCCTAGCGGTCGATCAATGACTTCACTTTCCCACCGACTACCAATCCCGCGACGAGCATCACGACAAAGATGGCCAGGGAAATGTAGAAGAGAATCTTGGCAATGTCAGTGGCCCCCTCTGCAATCCCCCCCAAACCAAACGCTGCTGCGATCATCGCAATGACGAAGAAGATGGCTGCCCATTTCAACAGCATATGCACTCCTTTGGTTTAGAGCAGAGAGCGAAATTGACGGTTAGGCGCTCCCTCTTGCCTTCAGCAATGATGGCAATCTTATCGGCCGCCTCTGCGTCTTTCGTCATGCTCGCTCAGAAGAGCCAGACTCAGCCCCTACTGCCCACAACTCATGGTTAGGGGAATCCATAAGGTTCGGAATTGGATGAGGCGCCGAGTACCTCGGTCAATATACTATCTGATGCCATTGCCGCACGACCGAGGCCGGCCGCGCGGCAGTTCCACGCGCGTCTGACTTCAGCGGCCGACGCCGAGGACGAACAACACAATTATCAAGCTCAAGGGAACGCCTAAGAGCCAGAGAACAATCGGTACCATGGATAACCCTCCTGTGTGACGATGCAGAACCGAGCCTTTCATATAGCCTTGCGAGACGATCGTAAGGTCATGGGCTCTCCCGAAGCCAACCATCCACCCAATACGGCTCCCATTAGTCCAAGTAGCAGCGCCGTCATCGCTCCCAAGGCGCTGTTTCTCGCAATCGCCGCGGCGCGTGGATCGGCCGCAACGCTCGATACCGAGTTCACCCAACTCGGCGAGCCTGCCAGCCCCCCATACCAGCTGCCAAAATAGGAGCCGGCTCCAAGCGCCGCGAGTATTAATAGCATCGGCAGGGCCACGACCCAGACAACGGCCCCATGCAAGGACGCGGTTTCTGCGCGTCGCACCCCTGCGATTTTTCCCGCAACCCAGCCGCCTAGTACGAAGGACATAAATGCCCCCATCACACTGAACACCAGGGTGCCCAACCGCACATCACTCCATTTATCAATGCGGGCACCCGAACCGACCTCGTGCGCGCCTACCGCGATCGCGATCAGACCGAGAATAAGCGCCGTCGCCAGGGCCGCCAGCGCCCCCACCCAGATTGCGGTCCAATTCACGATCCACGGGCGAGAAGTGTCTGCAGACATCGCCAGATGCATCGCAGTCTCCCGGATATCCACTGCTACTACTGGTTCTTGTATTACCGCCATACTTCCCTCCCTTGTTTCCGCACTGACACATTTTCCGCATCATTGTGCAGAATCCCCTAGGATATCTGTACTGGGCATTACCCCTGTTATCAATGATAAAAAGGTGCCACAGGCTAGGGAGACGATTTTCTGTGCTGCGTTTGCTCACTCCACTGGGGATCACCTATGAAGCCGCCAAGAAACGAGCGGAACCCTACACGAAAATCGTTGAGAAGTTGCCCGACATGAGGCGTGATACGGTGGATATGGTGCAACACGCCATCGAGGTCCTCGCGGCAGGCGAGCTGAAACAGCGTCCTGCCATGCTCCATGACGTGGTCAACATAGATGAGCCATGGGGAACGTCGGCGGAGAAGCACTTTAAGATGCTGCTGACGGGTGAGTAGGGGGAGGGCCCGCAGGTCCTCGCCATTTAACCAGAGCAGATCAAACGCATAAAAGCGTGCCTGCTCCCGATGCTCCATCAATCTCGCGAAGATCGTCGGGCCGGTTTCATGGGGTAAAGCGATTTCTCCATCCAGAATGGCACTCTCAGTCCGCACTGTCCGGCTGACTTCAATCGCCAAAGGCACAAAGCCATGTATGCGGCTTCCATTGCGAGAGACAAACCGGGCTTTCCCGTGCTCGACGATGGCCAATGCTCGAAAGCCATCATGTTTGAGTTCAAAAACCCAGTCGGGATCGTCAAACGGCTGTGTCTGAGAACGTAGGGTGTCAGACATCGGAATTGTCATGACTCACCATATCCTTTGGAACGCTGGCCCGGTACTGGGAATTGCCCCATGCTAACTAGATGAGGCGAGGGTATTTCCCGGTATTTCAGCCGAGGCTTCGGAATGGCTCAAGGACGAATGACTTTCGTTTGGCATTGGGCATTGCGAACGATAACCATGTAGGTATTGGCAGATAGGTTAAAAGACGGTCTATAGTTGGCTCCATAGCTATCTGCTGTCTCCAACGTTTAGCTTCTAGCAGTGTAAGGAGCCCCCATGCTAAATCGACAAACGATTAGAGTGACCTCCAGAGTGTGCCTCGCCACTTGCACGCTGTTAGACGAGGAGTGACCCATGGGCATGCTCTACAAGCGAAAGAAACGTGATAAGCGTACCGGACAAATGGTTCAGCTAGCCATATGGTGGATGAAGTATTACGACCACGGACGGCCTATTCGTGAGAGTGCGGAGACCACGGATAAGGCGGTCGCCAAGCGGAAGTTACAGCAACGGGAATACGAAACCTCAACCGGAATGCACCAAGGGCCGCAAGTGGACCGGACGAGGTTTGAGGACTTGGTAGAAGGCATCAAAACCGATTATGCCATGAATAAGCGCAAGTCCTCACGTCGGCTCAATGATCACATCGGCCACTTGTCTGCCTCGTTCCGTCACATGCGAGCGACACACATTACCACGGACAGGATTAGAGCCTATTTCGCCAAGCGACAAGCTGAAGGGGCAGCCAATGGCACCATCAATCGCGAGTTAGGTTGCCTCAAGCGGATGTTTCGGATCGCACACCAACAGACGCCTCCACAGGTGTCGCGGGTTCCTTATATACCCATGCAAGAGGAACGCAATATACGATCAGGCTTCTTTGAACACGAGGACTTTCTCTCACTGCGTGGCGCATTACCGGATTACTGCCAGGTTGCCGTGAGCTTGGCTTACTATAGCGGCATGCGCATGGGGGAGGTGTACTCACTGCAGTGGAAACAAGTGAACTGGACGGAAGGAAAGCTGTATCTACAGTCGCAGGACACCAAGACAGACACGCCACGGGTACTATATCTCACAGGCGATCTACGACGGGTCCTCCTAGCTTGGAGGCAACGATGTGAAACAAAATGGTCTGCTTGCCATGGATCAACGAAAAACTGTTGCGCAGTCAGAGACACGGCCACCACGAACTGGGAGCCAAGGCGGTACCGAACCCAACACAGGAAAGGAGTCCTGAGATGAAGGGAGTGCTATGCCGCTTTATCGAGTGGGGGCTTCTGATGTGAGGAGAGGGCTGGCCTAGGGGTCGGTTGATGTGGCTGTTGGTTGAGATGATTGACAGCCATCTTCAAAAACATCCAGATCACCGGGATGCTGAACAGGATTACCGCGAGAAACGTTTCCTCAGCCATCAACATCGGGTCCCCTCCTACGCGGGTCACACATGAAGTGTAGCAGGGAGGCAGAGAAACCGGATGCAGAGAACAGGCGCCTGTATATCAATGGCTTCTGGATATTGAGCCTCAGTGCCGGACATCGCCTCGTTTGGCAGGCACATTGATGCGGTCATGCAGCTGAGGAATGCCGAGCAAGCTGAACCACCCCAAGAACATGGCAAGGGCGGTGGGGCGAGTGGGAGGGGTTTTGGCCTGGCAGATCAAGCATAGGTCACTGAGGACACGGGCATGTTGATGACAACGGACACACATCATGATCAGCAAGGTAGTCCACACGTGCCCGGCGCGCTAGTGTGCTTTATGGGGAGCGCGTCCCCACCAACGTAGGCGGCAGCATTGCTCGACGGAGCTGCGTGGGGGCTAGGCACACGCGCAAGCCACAGCGTACCGAGATGAGACGGATTCCGAACCGACCACACGAAGGGAGTATGTTAATAACACGACAGACCACGCCAGACCTTGCCAAGCTAGTGCGACCCTATACGGACGAAGGTGCTGAGCTATTGCCGGACCTTTGCGAGGCCACAGCTCACCACGACAGTAGCCTGAATGTGACTATGCGGCTTGCTAATTGGGTGGGGCGTTTTCAGATTGATGTCGGAGATTGTGTACCAGACTATGGAACGGGATCGTATGCCTACCATTGAGTACTGGGGACTGAAAGATATTGCCACCAGGCTGAGCCTGAACCGTCCTGCCACTGCCCTAGAATGGTATCGACGCCACAGCCTCCCCATCATGTTGAGACGCCGGGGAAGCCATCCTCGTAAGATCTGGTACACCCATGAAGGACTGCTCCAGAAATGGGAACTGGCTTTTATCGAGCGCCAACGCGAGGTACTCCTGGCCAAACCTAAACGACAAGTCAGGCGTAGAACTCAACCTGGCAGGTAGGAGCGGAACTGCACGGGAATTGGTGCCCAATTTGACGGCATTGAGAGGGGCACACGCAAAAGGCCTCTCACGAAGGCACGGAATGAATGCGGGAAGTTAATGGTGTATCGATCTCGGAACTGGGCTAGGCTGATCCCCAAACGACTGCTCGCACTTACTCGCACCATTTTTCCTTCCATTGTCTGAGAATTCCCCCTTGGTCGAAGGTGAACTCGTGCTCACGGCACCGGTAGCCACTGCTTGAGGGTGAAACCGGGTAGCCATATTCACGCCTTTCATAATAAATCCATGTCTGACTTCCGTCCGGAGCCACCTCGATCTTGTGCGCTCGGCCGTACCGCTTTCCGACCATGTCACTGGTAGCTTTATCCATCTGATCATGAAAGTACGTGTCTTCGACGAAGGACCCGCACGCACCCACGGACACGGCCAGGCAAAATGACGCGAGTATCCTCCCTATGGTCCCGTGTGGCTGCATCCTTCCTTCAGTGGTCCTCCGCTCGTCTGTATCGTTCGTTCAGCTGCCCAAAGACGGAGTGTCCTACTCTGTAAACGACTGAGGCATTCTATGTTAGAACGAACACCACACCTCGTCCAGCGTCTGTCCCACATCGCGGCTGGCTGGAGAGTGAACAGCGATCACGCCGACGACTTGGCCGGTAAAATCGGCGGCGATGCCGTCACATGTGTTTGAGCGTATTGAAAGCAAGAAAAAAATGAAAATGAGCAACGCGCGCGATGCACAAGTTTTGGGGATAAGTCTGTGGATAAGTCTCACCCCTCGCTCCATAATCCGCTTGGAACGCATCGACTGTCACATTGCCTAATTCTTGGGCATTGATTCCTCATAAAGCCTACCCCCCATATCTTGCGGGTTGACTCTCTTGATTTCCTATTCATACCCCCACTTGTTTCAATAGTGTTACGGTTGTAGTGCGTCTTCCTACGTAGACAATATGTCTTCCAACACCTCCATGAGCGGAGTACTTATACACAGGCGAAGCGGCCATAATCAACGAATGTCAAGGAATAGCGCGGCATGCTGTGACGCCAATGTCATGACCAAGAGTGACCTACAAGTCGGGGCATGTGTGCGGGTGATCACCGATCGTTGGGACGCGCCACGCGGCACCGTCGCGAGAGTTGAGAGCGTGGGTTATGCCGGCGTGTCGCAAGCCTGGTGCTTTACCGTTGAATGGCTTAACCGACCAGACCACTATGAGGGAAAGCGACGCTCTAGTCTTACTTGTTCGTGGAGGACATCCAGGACTTCGAGGTTCACACGGGCCCCATCGTCCAGCCGCCGGATAGGAATCCCAGAAGACGGCGCGCTATGATTCCCCGCACCACAGCCGAACAACTGTGTTTACCCTACGGACACGATGACACTATTCCCGAGCGACTCGCCGACCGGTACTTCCATCTCCGAACTCGTCCGGCTTGGGACTTCGACGTGGACCTATGAGGGTTGGCAGGGGCAGGTCTACAAACGACACTATGGAAAGACGACCTTTGCCCGAGACTGTCTCAGCGAATACTGCGAGTATTTGTATCGGGGGGAATCACTCTTCCGCACCGTCGGCAACGACTCGACGTTTTATGGCCCGCCCACCGCAAATCAACTCAGGCGGTATCTAAACCAGATCCCCGAAGATTTTGAAATGTGCTGCAAGGTGTGGGAAGAGATCACCATTCCCGTCTATGCGCAGCATGCCCGCTATGGGGTCAAGGCCGGCCAGCCAAATAAGCGCTTTCTCGACGCGCACTCGTTCAGCGAATTGGTGCTGCAACCGTATCGCGAGGCGAAGTTTCAGCCCCATGCTGGCCCGTTCCTCTTCGGGTTCCACGCCACGGCCTACCGGCGAACGAGTTCTTCTCACGCCTCGATGCCTTCTTGGCAGCCTTGCCGACCGATTTTCGGTATGCGGTCGAGACTCGGAATCCAGGCTTACTAGGGGAGCGCTATGCGAGGCTCTTGGAGAAGCACGGCGTGGCTCATATCTACAACTATTGGACGGTCATGCCCTCGCTTGCGGAACAACATCGACGCATGAAATCTTTTACCGCGCCATTCACGGTGTTGCGATTGCTGACACCCTTGGGGATGTCCTATGAAGAGGCCAAGAAGCGGGCGGAGCCGTACACGAAGATTGTGGAGGAGTTGCCCGAGATGAGGCGGGATACGGTGGATATGGTGCAGAAAGCCATTGCGGAGAACCGGCGATCGTATGTGCTGGTGAACAACCGGTCAGAGGGGAATGCACCTTTGACTGTGCAAGCATTAGTTGATCAGGTACGCATATCACACAAATAATAGTCTGGCCTTCTTTTTGATTATGCCGGACGAGACTCAAGCGCGAACAGCTGGTAATCAAGCAGCTCTGTGACCGAGGATTCCTCGCGTATATCCTGCCCAGGACGCGCACAGCAGGCTTCAGTCATCATCCACCTTCCTTGTATGGGGATCCGAGCACGCGGCTTACCGTTTCTAGCAATTGGCTTACTCCGAGAGGGTTGAGTAATATTTCCACCCCACGGAGCAACGAACCAGCCTGAAGCGGATCGTATTCAATGGCTTCGCCCGATATCACCAGCACTCTCGTTGCCGGAAAGTCATGTTGGACAACCGAGAGGACCTCTAAGCCTGTACCGTTCGACATGTTGATATCTACAATTGCCATTTCGATCCTCGAACTGCGCAAGACTTCATAGCCCTCATCGGCATTTGCGGCGAGTGCCACTGCATGCCCTGCGCTTTCCAGAACCGTCTGAAAGAGGCCGCGTACCGCCGCATCCTGGTCAATTACAAGAATATTCGCCATAGCAACGAGCGGAGGGATTCCCAACTGTCATCAGGGCCAAGTAGTCCTCTAGTATTTGCAGAATAGGAACTTTAAACAGGAGTGTTCTCACGTAAGTGTATAACTAAACATTGCTTTGTTGTAGATAGCTGACTATGATCGCGCCATGAGGCGGTTTGGACTCCCCACCGTGGACCTACTTCCTGCGAGCGCGCACGTAGTGTATTTCTATCAGCACGGAAAGGATCTGTTGGAAGTGTTCGCTCAATTCTGCGCTGCCGGATTGAAAGAGGGAGACTGTTGTCTGTGGATTACCACCCCACCATGGACAGAAGGGTTAGCCCTGCATGAGGTGGCAAAAAGATTGCCGACCGTCGAGCAATATGTGACGAGCGGGCACCTTCAGCTGATTGCCGGCGGAGATTGGTACCTTGCCACTGAGGCCTTCGACCTCAACGGCACCCTCGCGAAGGCGAAATGGTATCTGGAGGAGGCTCGACGCCGGGGAGGGACGCGTATTCGGGTGTGCGGGATCCCCTACCGGGTAGGTGGTGAACGCGAATGGTCAGCATATCTCGAGTACGAACAGCGTGCGCATCGTGTGATTACTGAGATGGATGTCTTGGCGTTGTGCGCCTATCGCCTCGGTAGTCTTCACGAGCAGGCGAAGAAGGGATTAATGCAGACTCACCACGCAGTCTTGGAACGAAAGGAAGATGGTTGGCATTACGGACCCTCCGTCGTCTTGCCAGCACCCTAGCTCGAGTTTCATGCTATGGTCCCGTACCATCCCGGTGCGAGTACTCGTCTGACTGCCTAGGTTTGAGAGAGTCCTACAACAACCGTCACATTCTCGAAGAATCCTACGCGTCAGCTAGCACCAAGGAGGTGAGCTTCGCTGTACAATCGTGTCGATCCCCCGCAGGAAAGGTGCAAGGTAGGAAGCTCCGATGAGGAGCATGTACGTACAGGCAGAAAGCGAGTGGGGGCTATTCAGGTGTGCTTGAATTCGCTCTCGAAGGTAGAGGGCGGCACATTTGTAGGGACACTGCCTCGCGAATTTTTGTCAGATCCGCACGCAATTCACTGGATACTTCATCATTCACTGCCTTCACGACCGGTACCACTTCACCCGTGACCGCAGTGAGAACACTAGACGTTTGCTTGGCAAACGTCGTGACCCTCGTAAGCAGTTTGGGGTTAGGGGTCCTGGTCGTTTCTTGGGAAGTACAGGAAGAACACAATAACACGGCAATGAAAGCGGCACTGACAGAGACTCGCATCTTGTGCCTCCATAACGATCAGCCTATCAGTAAAACCCTGATGATTGGAAGGATACAAAGAGCTAACGGATAGCGTCACAATTCGGCCATTCAGCGCCTATTAGCAGCGGATGGCATGGACACAACATCCTAACTTTACCAGCCTATCAATGGTAGGGGCAGCACCTGAATTACTGCAGTCTTAGTTTCCGTAGACGATTTAATAGGGCACTTCCTATTCAACATTTACTTTGAGTGTCCATTTCGAAATCATGCGGTGTTACGAATCACGGGGTGTCTGAGTGTATGGGAGAACCAACTCGACGCGCGTCCCTTTGGCTGGTTCGGACTGTACCACGCAGTCACCTCCTAAGGTCCGCATGCGCTCATGTACGCTATCGAGACCAAAATGAAGAGTGGCGGATTGCCATCCGGTCGCCGGGGTGAACCCAATTCCCTGATCCTCCACGGCCACACGAACCCTTCCATGGGCGTCTGTGTTGACCGACACCGTTGCGGTGTCGACCTTCGCATGTTTTAAGACGTTAAACAGAAGTTCTCGTACCGATTGATACAGCAGGATAGCCTGATCAGAAGTGATCGTAGGCTGCTGCATCACGTGCATCGAGACCTTCAAGCCTTCACGCCCCATGCGCTCTGCCAATCCATGAAGCGCGGCCTGCAGATCACCCGTCTCAAGGCCTGGTGGATTGAGTTCCGTCATCAAGGTGCGGCAATACGTGAGGACTTCTTGGAGCGCGTCATCAATGCCAGCGACTTCCTCCTTCACGCGCGGGTCGCGCACAGACTGGCTCATTTTAGACAATTTCATCCGGGTCACCACGAGCAGTTGCGCGAGGTAATCGTGCAGCTCCAAGGCCAATTGCCGCCGCCCTCGCTGTTCGGTCAGCGCCAATTCCGTCGTGAGGGACCGTACGCGCTCATAGGTCTCTTTCAGATTCTTGGTTCGTTCCGCCACCTTTTCCTCTAGACGGGCATTGACACGTTGGACTTCGTCTTTGGCTTGTTTCAACCCGGAAATCAGCAACGTGAGAACCGCCGCCTCACCGATAAAGATTCCCACCGCCAGCAGTTGTCCGGATTCCAAGGCCAGCAATCCCGGCTGCGGAAGGAAGTAATAGCTTGCCAGAAACGCAGAGACGACTGTCGCCGCCAGCGCTGGGCCCACGCCGACCCGCCACGCAGTCACGGCGAGCGCGATAAAAAATGTAAGAAAGGGAAGGCCGATGGAGAGATAGGGATCCGAGCCCCATCGAGCGGCGAAGGCCAAGAGGACATATGCCAGGGCTTCGCTATACCGGAGAACCGTCGTCCGCACGATTACCGTACACCGACCAAGCAGATGTCTTGAGGACGCTTCATAATCAACTCTAGAAGACCAAGCCTGCGTAATGCAACCCACGCAGAAAGAAGCCCCTGTCAGAGAGGAGCCCCTCACTCCGCCGTTGCTACACCAGGTCATCTGGATGCCTTCCGACTAGGCTTGCGATCACCTGGGGCAGTTCAGTCGCCCGCTCCTTTGCGAGCAAGGTTGCCGCTCCTGCGTCAAGCATCACCCGACGGATCGCCGGGTCCGACTGTACGGAGAAGCCAATAACGGATGTCCGAGGAAGGGCCTTCTTAATCTGCCGAGTCGCATCGATGCCATTCAGTCCCGGCATCTGTACGTCCATGATCACAATATCCGGCTGCAAGTCAAGCGCCATTCTGACCCCTGCTTCCCCGTTAGCCGCTTCACCGGCGACTCGCACCCCGGCTAACGGCTCAAGCAGGTGGCGCACCGCCTGGCGAATCAGGGGCGTGTCATCGACTAATAGGAGACTCAGTGGCCGCGATGGTTGAACGCGTTCCATCAGGTACCCTCTTCATTATGATGAGCCTGAAAGAGCGTCCTTCCTACTAGGATGAATCAGGGGATAGTTTGGCCTACGTAGATGTTCTCGATTCCGACAGTAGATGAGCCATAGGAAGAACGAGGAAGGGGTAACATGGGACGAGAACCCCGATCCGAGTAAACTTGCCAGCTGGTGATCAGCCATCATATTCGTGAATTGTTTCTTGATTAAGCCCCGCCGAGTATCCGATAACACACCAGCACTGCTCACGGGTTGACACGAAGCGAGTCTCGACCAGGAATGACCGACGCCACTATGATTCGAGTCCTATTAGTGGACGATCACCCCATTATGAGAAAGGGCATACGGAGCGTCTTAGAGTCCTATGAGAATATCGAAGTGATCGGTGAGGCCAGTAACGGTCTGGAAGCCGTCACGTTAGCGAATGATTTAACCCCCAGTGTGATCATTATGGATGTGAACATGCCACGGATGGACGGGGTCCAGGCCACGCGCCTGATCAAACAAAGCCACCCGCAGATCACGATTATTGGCCTGTCGGTGAATGACGCTCGCTCTGTGCAACAAGCTCTCCTGCAGGCCGGAGCGAGCGCGTATTTGAATAAGGATAATGTCGGTGAGGATTTATATCAGACGATTTCGAGTTTGCACGCAGACTAAGGTCTGTGCGGCGAGATACCGTGGACACGATCCAACAAGCACAGCCCTCAGGGTCTGGCTGATCGCATGCCCGTCACCATCCAGCGAGAAAGATCAGGACCCGCAACAGCAGTAACAAGATCACGCTGCCGACGATCACTGAGGACAAAGCCTGACCCTTCCACACGAACCCAGCTGCCCAGGATTCGCCGAACTTTGACGCTGTGTTCCTTGAGGGCATTCACCGCTCTGCCTCACTGATAGCGCATTGAGGAGTGACACCACGCAGTCAAGAGGCGTGACCGAACCCTCACGGTACAAGCCTGAGTGGAGGGGCTTCAGGGCGCGCCTGGTTTGTCTCGGTAGACACTTTGACCTCCTCAGCGTCCTGAGGGAGTGGACGGGGCACCTCCAATGCAGCCACCTTCTGGAAGGTATAGATGCCTTCTTCATCAACCTTCAAGGTCAAGAGGATCGAGTAACACTGGGGACACACGAGTGACCCTGCCACGATCTCCTTGTTAGGTTGCTTCTGCATGTCCTCCACCGCTAGTAGGGTGAACTCCTCGCAGGTTCGGCAATACACTTCTGTCATCGTCCACCTCTCTTTATGATGCTGCCCTTCAATGGCAGATGTCGGCGTCCCGTCGGATCGGCAAGGCGGTGCTTCGTTTGGTCGAACCATTCCCCTCGCCCGTCCTTCTGACTATAGGCGGGATTCTTAATCTTAATCCACAGCGGTTTCTTGTTGGCTGGGGGGTAGGGATGGTCGGCACGTTTCGCAATAATCCCTTCGAGATCCTCCCGGCAGGCGAGCTGAAACAGTTTCCGGCCATGCTCCTTGACGTGGTCGACAAAGATGAGCCACGGGAACCGTCGGCGCAGCAGCACTTTCAGATGCTGCTTCCGGGTCAATAAGGGGAGAGCCTGCAGGTCCTGGCCATTGAGCCAGAGCAGGTCAAACGCATAAAAGCAGGCCTCCTCCCGATGCTCCATCAGTCTGGCAAACGGCGTGCGTCCCGTCTGATGGGGCACCGCGATTTCGCCATCGACAATGGCACTCTCCGCACGGACCTCACTTGCGATGTTTTCGGCTAAGCTTCCAAAACCGTGCAGTTGGCGGCCCGTGCGAGAGACAAAGCGAACCTTTCCCCCCTTGAGGACAGCCAGAGCACGAAAGCCATCGTGTTTCAGTTCAAAGACCCAGTCTGGATCATCGAAAGGCTTAGCTTGGCGACGCAGGATGGCTGGCGTGGGAACGGTCATGGGGTCACTATACCGAATGAGCGTCACCGGCCCTACTGGGGAAGGCCCGGTACTAATGGGAGATACAGGGGTATTTCCTAGTACCGAACTAAGGCGTAGGTGTTTACCGTTAGGCTGGGTGGCTGGTGGGGGCCCTTATCAATCTTTAACGAGGTGAGATCATGAATAACGTGATTCTCCTTATCCTGGTCCTGCTCCTCATCGGAGCGCTTCCGACCTGGCCGTACAGTAGTGGATGGGGATACTATCCATCAGGCGGGCTAGGGCTGATCCTTTTAATCGTGGTGATCCTGGCCTTGACGGGTCGGCTCTAGAACAAGAGGAGGAATCAACATAAAACTGATCCTGGTGCTGGCGGTGGCTGTTTTGCTTCACGCTGCTAGCCGTGGGTCAAATGTGTACCACACGCATGCGCCGTTACTTGCCTTTCGGCAGCATCCCTTTCCGCTCGAGTTCCTGAATTCGCTCTTCAATTAATAAGGCCAGAAGAAAACCTTTAAAGGGTTATGGGGTAATCGTTGACCGTACGCACTGCTCTCTCGTTTCCCGTGCCTTATCAATCAGCTCTCTGTCTTGTGGGCTGAGGGCTTTATATCCCAACTCCTCTTTCGACGTGATAACGGCAATAACATACTGTTCAAAGGACAGGCCGATGGGCGATTAATCTCGCAGGCAGTTACAGTACACTCCGTCTCCAAAGAGTTTTCGACACTTCTGTGTCTTTTCCTCAATCATCTTATCGAAAAGGGAGAAAATTTCATTCCCAAGGCGCTCTATATTCCATTCAGCGAGACATGGGCAAGGGACGCTACGCGAAAGGACACGAGACAAAGGAAAACGGAGGAGGCGGTATAACCGTTTCGTGGTGGATCTCTGCCTGGCGGGTACCAGACGGCCTCGGGGCTAGGCGGTCATCGGTGTCGGTTCAGATGAAACGGGTATGGAATATGGGATCAAGGCTCTATGGAGTTGCTTATACAAGTCCTCCAGCTCGATTTGATCTGCTTTGGCCTGTCGTTGAACTGTCTTTGCAAGGAGTCATTCATTTAGGGTACGGAGGTACCGCAGTTGGCCGCAATGAAGGCAGCCGTAGTGTCACGTATTTTCCGTAGTTCTTGCTCCTTTTTGGTCTGGCCTTGCTCCAGGAACCCCACAATTTCCTGATCGAGGCGAGGCAGCATGAGCATAGAATCAGCACACTTCCGAGTGGTCCGGGCGCGGACATACTGTTGAAGGATGTGATGCTGCTTGGCATGAATCTGCTCGCGAATCGACTTCATCCCCGCGGTCGTCTCCAATTCCTGCGTCACCTCCACGAGGTCTGGGGGAATCGATTCCTGCTCAAAGACCTGCTGTACTTCCTCGAGACTATGGCCAGCCGCGCCCGTCGTCCGGCATAGCAACAGACTCAGACATGCGCATGCCAAGGATAGGGCTGTACCAGGCATTGCTGAACTATGTAAACGCCATTCATCCATTCGGAGTGGCAAACTAACCTTACGCACACCGTTCGAACTAGTCCTTTGACCCGTAAAACTCAGAGGCGAAGATCTGGAGCCCACGCAAAGGAGCTTCTTCCCGAAAGGGCACCAGAGATTTAAAGTCAAACTTTGCGGAGCCTGAATGCCCGGGCGGACTGCCCATCCGCAACCTACGCTGTTGCCGCCACGCGTGCAGCCAGTACATCATAAACAGTTCACAAAGTTTCCTCATGGGCGACCCTCCTTTCAAGATCCGTGGATCGAGCATACTTGCGCTTCATCCATCAACCTAACTAACTCCACGAACTCGCGATCGACTCCTACGTTCTCTAAACTATCGCAAGTCGCCAAGCTCCTTTGTTGGGACAGGCAACACCGTAGACGTAGGCTTCTCGTGCAATTTGAGAACCGCTTCGGCGTCTCCACTGGACGTCAGTTGCGCGGCGATATTATCCCCGACTTTCACGCAAGACTCGATCTTGGTACCGGGCTTCACGCGGAACATGAGTTTGCGTGCCATCAGATTGCTGAATCCAGTACGACTCCTCGATTTTGACCACTTCCCCCGCCACGTTCCGACACGGCGTCGAGGTGCTGCACTTGTCGGAGGGAGGGAAGGCTGGCATCGTGCCTTGAATCGTCGGTGCCTTCTGCGGAGGGACAGTGGTCTGCTCTTGGCTGAGAGCGACCGTCGGTACGCTCAAACTACCGATTATCAGCACCATGAGAATCATGTGTGGAGCCATGACGTGCCCCCTTGATGGGTGGTTTGTGACCCTGTTTGTGAACCCCTGCGGTTACAGTAAGTCAGAGCAATTTGAAGGCCAATGCGACCCCGACACAAAGGCGATTTGTTTCGCCAACCTGCGAATGAGAGAACTCGTCGTCAAGAAGGATGGAACATCTTGTCACGGCCTTAGAGGACAGATTGTCCAGCTAGAAGGGCGCTCACAAAGATGGTTGATGCGTTAAGAGATCACGGTGGAACCGCTTGCCCGTGTCAATTCAGAACGGTTCAGGCATCGCCATACAAGTCTGTTCGAACATGACTTACAGGACTTCAGAAATCTATACCGGTCCCATGAGCTTGTGCAAATTCACGAGGCGTCACGAGTATACCGGCAATTCATAATCCAGTGTGCAGGTTACGCGACTTAAACAGACCGTTCCCAAGACGACTTATTGAATTTTCGGCAAATGAATCAGGAATTGTTAGAGAAAGCGCTTCTTGAGGCTGGGGAGGAATAAAGATGCAAGTCCAACTTGGGGATGGCCTGTCTCATCAAGGATTCGAAATCCGCTACAAATGCAGCAATCGGTCTCGGACAGCCTGCTCAATAGCAGCGAGGAGTTCGTCAGGGATGTGCTCTTTCTGGACAAACCCCCGAGCGCCGGCCTTCAACATCTCCTCCCGGGCGTAGGGGGTGGGGACGGCGGATATTCCAATGATAGAGGTCTCGGGGAGCAGGGCCTTGATCTGACGAGTGGCGGTCACACCATCGAGTCGGGAAATATTCACATCCATCAGCACCACGTCGGGACGCAACGTCTCCGCTAACTGCGTGGCTGTCAGGCCATCCTCAGCTTCTCCGACCACTTCATAACCAGGGATTTCCTCAAGGAGACTCCGCACGCTGTCCCGAAATGCTGGAAAATCATCAACCAATAACACGCGAGTAGATTCATTCATTTGTGGAGTCATTTTCGCTTCCATGTGCCCTCCTTTTTGCTCTGCATAACGTTTTGTACGAGGTTATAGCGAGAGAAGGATCGTGTCATGTAAAAGCGTGATTCACGACGCCCACCAGGAAACATCGCAAGAGGGACGATAAGACGATCCGCCGTGGAAGAAAAAGCAAGGAATTCACTGTGATCGTGAATCGCTCAAATACGGGGCCATCGTCTACCATCCTGCCACTGAGCAAATAGCCTTTGTCGGCCTCAGTGACTGGCCGAGACCCGACCATGAATCGCATGGAAATGCTTCATTGGCATAGACGCTGAGTGGCGAGGAGGTCTCCTGACGCAACCGTTTTGGCCTACCTAAAAAAGCTTGAGCCAATCCAACCAATACCCCAAATAATTAGACCAAGGAGGAGTAACCCTCCGATTGTGCTCAGCCACTCATCGCGCCACTCCTGAAGACTCTCGCCCCAGCTCTTATCCGGCTCATCCTTATGAGCAAATCGTCGGTGCTTTAAAGCCGTGTTACTCCATTGGATTGCGACAACCATCATGCCGGCAAGAAAACTGAAGGTCATTACCAAATCAATGTCCCTGGCATGCTTGGATTCGTATGCCCGCCAAAACATCAGGGCCTAAACCGTATACTGGATCACCCCGCCCACCCGTTCATGCCCACCTTCCTTGATAAACGCACCCGCAGAAACACCAACGACAAACAGGATCATGTACACCCACGGTGGAACCTCCATGTGTTTCCTTTTTTTGTCGATTAGTGCGAGGCCTTCAAGACTTCATGTAGGCATATAGCGCCAGGACGGATTGGATCCCTACCCCTTCTCCTTTCGTTTGCCCTCGTACTTCTTCAATAAATCCTGAATTGCTTCCTCTATCACCTCATTTAACCGGCGTCGCTGACGTGCAGCCAAAACCTTGGCTTCCACGATCAAGTTCTCGTTGATCCGAACCCCCATCTGCTGCTTTGTCTCGTTTGGCTCTTTCATGGGGCGCAAAGGTACCGAAAAGACTACGTGGTGTCAATTTACCCCATTTAACCCCTCTCATGGTCCTGTGGTATTGTAGGACCATTAAATTACGGTATGGGGGTGTCATCGTTGAGAGAACACAAAATGGAACGGTTAAAAATGCAGATCCCATCTTCGATCAAAGCCAAGCTCGACGCCTTACGTCTCCAGGGCACCACGGCCAGCGGCTTCATTCGCGCCCTCTTAGAACGCGAACTGGCAGGCACTCCAGCCCTCAAACGGAAAGGACGGTGATGTGATGGAATTGCTACGACCCGCAGCTTCGAGTCCTGATCGTGAGCCGATTCTAAGTGGGCATAAAGGGGAGACGGACGAAGATGCCGTCGGAGTGGATGCAAACGACGAGGGAATGGCCAGGCTGATGGATCTTCAAGAGACGAGAAGGCGAGAGACGAGTGACGGCAGTCCCGATGAAAGAGCCGCCGTCACCCGTGATCTTACTTGTCCCGTTGCAGCGTGGTGACATGGCCTTTCTCTGTCACGTAGGCTTTGACCTTATCGCCTTCCGCCACAGTGTCGAGCTTGGTGCTCTTGTCCACATGCACCTTGTGCTCCATCCCATCGTTGTCCTTGATCGTGTAGAACTCGCCGCTCTTTTTCATCAAGGTGCCTTTGATCGCATCCTTGGTGATACGTTCCCCCAGGGTTGGGGAGGCTTCCTTTTCCTTCATCGGATCAGCGGCCAGTACAGTACCGACAGAAAAGCTCACAGCAGAGAACATGACTAAGATACCCAGTAATCGACGCATCGTACCTCCAATGGTTGTAAGTGAACGGTATCTCTGAAGCATGGCTGCTTGCAAAACCTTATGCAATAGGTCGATGGCAGCAGGACAATCACTCGTTGAACGCTAGGAGAAACAGCATGGCACGACTAGGACGTAAAGATAGAGGGCTGCTATCGAAGACCAAGGAAGCTCGTGTGGTTTGTGCGGCTCTATCACCTTGGCCGCGAAAGCCGATTCGGGAGCTTCCCCACGAAGACCGCAGCACGTGAATTCTACGAGAAGGCCAAGCGCGAACAAAAGGAAGGTCTATTTTTCCCTGAACGCTATCGGAGCGCAGGAACGGAGACCGTAGAGGAACTGATTGACCGATACCTGATAGGCCACGGTGGAAATACGAAAAGCCAACGGGATGAAAGACGCTTCGGGGCGTGGTGGAAAGCTCGGCTGAAAGGCTATCGTCTCCAGTCTGTCACGCCGGCCATTCTGGAAGATGCGCGGCAGCTCCTCCTTTCAGAGAAAACGCCTAGCCGCATACTCAAGAACAAGCGGTTTATTCGCAACGTGAAGCACCCGCGCACCTTGCAAGGCACGACGACGCGACAACCGGCCACGGTCAACCGTTATTTTGCCTGGTTGCGTAAGGTGCTCAATGGGGCAGTACGGGATAAGAAGATACAAACGAACCCCGTATGCCACTTGAAGCTCGCCAGGGAATCGAGGGGCAAGACGCGGTTCCTCTCCCCAGAGGAAGAGGCCATGCTGACTAACGCCCTAGGCCAGGTCTATGCCCATTGGGCTCGCTTGGCCATTTAGACAGGCTGAGCAATTCAGCCTCAAGTGGGCTCAAGTCGACCTCGGTAGAGGGCTCGTGACGCTACCAAAGACCAAAGCGGGAGAAGTGCAGTATGTACGGCTCAATGATGAAGCGCGGCAGATATTCCAAGGGCTAACCATCGGCAACCGTTCTATTTGGGTCTTTCCAAGTGAGACCAGGAGACCTATTTAGACCCGCGCAACTTCTACGAGCGGGTATGGATTCCAGCGGTGAAGCGAGCGGGAATTGAGTGGGTAACATGGCATGATCTCCGGCATACCTTCGCTAGTCGCTTAGCAATGGCCGGCCACAATGATGGAACCATTGCGGCACTCTTGCGGCATTCGGGAACGGTGCTCGTGAAACGATATGCCCACCTCACTCCCTCACATTTGGACGCAGCCGTTGAGAGTGTGGCGGCATTCGGCAAGAGGAAAGACGAGGCTATAGCGCAACCGACGCACAGCCAGGAGTCGCCATCCTTTTCAAATGAAACCGGATCAAAAACCGGAACAGGGGAGGGGAGAGAGTTAGGTAGCTCTACGAAAGTCTTTGTTTAAGTTGGAGCTGGCGAGAGGAATCGAACCTCCAACCTGCGGTTTACAAAAACCAGATTCACAAAAGCCTGCATCCCCACAACCTCCTGCCGAATCAACGGAAAGTGAAGAGCATAGCGAAGATTAGCGCATGGCCTCGTTGCGCTGAGTTGCATTGGGTGTGGGTTGTCTTAGGTATGATGGGCACACCTGGCCTAAATTCCCCTGGGGGAGACCCTTGGGACGACATGGCCCCCGCTTCCCCATGCGGGTACCAGTACCCCATGATACGGTCCCCTTAAATGGCTACCTTTTCTACCGGTACCGAATGTCGGTGTTAAAGGGCTGTCGTTCTAATGTCTAGAGGGGGGGAGGCTTGTTTGACTTAAACGCGTGAAGGATTCTCAATATTTTCTAGAATCCACAAAAAAGGGGCCTGACAGTCGCCTGGAAACGCCGACAGGGACAGGACCAGGCCGTCTGCTAGCGTACGATGCAACCCCCGCGCAACCGAGTTCCAACGCAAACCTCTTGTTTGTCTCTGGTCTTCTTCTTAACTAGTAATACTTTACTTACGTAATCCATTGAGCCGCACAGCAGTTCTGATCTTTTCGAGGAGCATGGCATTTGTAACTGGTTTGCGTAGCCAATCTGAGACGCCCTGTCGAATAATGGCATCGAGGTAATCAGTGTCAGCCGCACCGCTCAGGACCACAATCGGAATATTTGGGTACTGGGCGTGCAAATGGCTAATCAGCTCACTGCCTTTCATGTTAGGCATGTCAAGATCACAGAGCACGGTATTGATCCTGTCTGCATTGTCACTTTGAGCGAGGAGGGCCACGGCTTCAAGACCGTCATGGGCTAATAGCACGTCATAGCCAGCTTGCTCTAACACCAGGCGGACCGTGTTCAGGATCAAGGCACTGTCATCCACAACCAAGACTCGACCCTTAGTCATAAGACATTCCAATTATCGACTGTCGTATCTCTCGGGATGCAGTTTTGCAGTTCTTGATCCGAATGACTACAAAGTGTTGATCGGGCAAGCCCCTTCCTTTTCTGTAGGATCCGATTACGAATACCAGAGATCCGCCCCGGCTGCGTTTGATCTTTTCCGGCCGCCTCCCTGAGAAGATCTGATCCGACGATGAGTCAGCCCATCGGGGGATCTTCATGATCTTCGCCGGAGAGAACCTCCTCTTCCTTGTCTTCGAGACCTTCCATTTCCGTCAGGATCCCAAGCAGAACCTGTCGGCGCTGTTGAATGGCGGTCTTGGGTATATCTTTCGCCAGAGGTTCTTGTGCCGATTCCGGAAGATTGACCATCGCCTCCGCTTCTCCAACAGATGCATACTTGTAAGCTTCGACGTACGTATGACCCTTCCCATAGAGATCGCTCAGGATTTGCGCCGTTTCCAAATCAAACTCCTCGAAGCTGGGATTGACCCCCCATGCCGGTCAAGATATCAAGTTGCTGCTTGATCCGGCTGCTCCGGCTTTCCGGTGTAAATGACGCGTTTGTGTTAGGCATTGGTCTCCTCCGTAATGATTACCATCCTTATAGCTCGTCCTCTCTTCTCGAAGGACCTAGGACTTTCCCCTGCACGAACGTGAAATGTTGAGCGGACGATATGGCCCCCGGCTCCCTGTGCGGGTATCGGTACTGCGTGTCTGTTGATCGGGCTTGCCCGGTGAAACACTCTAGGAATTTTTCTAGCAACCGCAAAGAAGGAAGACTGTCCCGCTTCCGTCAAGGTTTCGGTCTCGGCCTCATCACCGCAGCATCCGCGAGGGAAGCCAGGAAAGCGCCGACTTCCCTTGTAGGGACTGCTTGCCGTTACTTGATCATCCTGTCGCCGCCTTTGTCATGCTCCATAGGGGAATGTCCGTCCACAGTGCGTTGCTGACCCGGTGACCCGGCTTGCGATGGCGTATCGGACCTTGTCTGACCCCTCTGGGATGCACAGCCGACAAACGTGACCACGAATAGTCCCAGCATCAACCATCCCAAACGTATTGACGCCATGATAATCCTCCATTGAAAGTGAACTGCCTCTTTGCTACGACCCGATAAAGGCATGGTGAATTTGGAAGCCAAATCGGCAGCCACCCGAAAGTTCGGGGAGTCAGCCGCCCAGCGACCAATTTTGTCCAGCACGTCGCTACGCAGCCCGCCGAATGAGAGTGCGTTTGATCTCACAGTAGAGGCACAAGCTGTTTGCGGCGGCATTGTGCTCGTGACAGACCACACACACTTTGTTACCGAACAGCAGATGCCATAGATACCTCAACATAAGCCACCTCCATAGGTATGAGCGCATACGCATTATTGCCCTTATCGAACCAACATGACCCTAGGTAAGACCCTAATGTAAGGGAACTCTACACCTAGTTTTCCTAGGGAGCGTTCTTCCCCTCAAAAAGGGCCACCACGCTACTTCCTTTTCACAAGGAAAGGCATCCGAATGGAACTACTGACGCCAATGAAGGCTATCGTGATGTTTCCACATTACGAACTCATAGCTGTGCCTGTTGCGCAAGAATTGCCGGGGGGCACCCTTTTTAATAGGTCTCCTTTTCTAAATCCAGTTTGAGAGAAAGTGAGAAGAAAAGATGAAATGAACAATGACACGCACAGACCCGATATTTTCGCAGGTGTCTCAGATGCGAGGTTTGGCGTGTGTTTAGTAAGTGAGGCCGAAGCGTGAGCCGGGACCGCGTAAGCGGGACCCCGGCGAACGCGAGGCTTATCAACTAGTGCCAAAAGAACAGACACTTGGTCCAGGGGTGGCGACCATCGGCCAAACTGACGATGTAGTAGGCCATGATGTCACACTCCTGACGCGTAAGAGCCGGTTTGAGACGGGCAAAGGAGAACAGGGTTTCCGTGGCCTGAATGAAATCTTGTATCTCTTTGCGGAATGGGGGGTCGTTCCTTGAAGGGAGGAGTTGCATGTTGACTGCCTTTCTGGAGTCATCGACGGCGAGTGCCAGTCGCAGGCAATGGGGGCGATAGGTGAAAGGAAGGAAGTAATACCGTATGCCTTATATGCCCGACCTACAAGCCCTATCTCTGACCGTAGAGATTAGAAGTGAAAGGTGAAGGTATAGGAGGAGACCTGTGAACGCGAGGCTTTATAGCCCACTTAAGAAAGTGGCAAAAACAGAGGATATCACCTCATATATCAATAGGATATGTGAGTTTGTGACGTATGATGCAGGTGCCATGAAAAACCCGAAATGAGCGTTGTTCGGTTAGGCAGCCCGTCGAATCAAAGTGCGTTTGACCTCACAGTAGAGGCACAGGCTGTTTGTGGCCGCATTATGTTCGTGACAGGCCACACACACTTTGTCTCCAAAGAGCAGATGCCATAGATACCTCAGCATAAGGCACCTCCATAGGTATGAACGCATACGCATTATGGCCTTAGAGGATTGACATGATCCCTAGGAAAGGCCCTAGATTTTAATGTAAAGGGGAGTCAGCAGCTAGAATCCCTCACGGGGAGCACTTCCTTCTAAAAAGTGCCACCTAGCTACCCCTTTTTCACTAAGGAGAGGCATTCTGGAATGAAACCACTGACACCAATGAAGGCGATTCGTGCGAAGTGTTTAGAGTGTTCAGGAAACCAAGTGAAGGAGGTGAGGGGGTGTCGGGTTACACGGTGTGCCTTGTGGCTTTACAGGATGGGAAAACGTCCAAGCACCCTTCAGGAGCCACAAACAGAAAATGAGTGAACAGGTTGAACAGGGGTTAAATAAAGCTGAGTGTACGTTGCCACGTCGATTAGTGACGGTGGAAGACGTTGCCACCTACACGGGATTGAGCATCAGTACCGTGTACACAATGGTCAGTCAGCGCAGGATTCCATATGTGAAGGTCGGCAGGTTAACCAAGTTTGATGTGCGCGCCATCGATCAGTGGATCAGTCAGCACAGCGTGAAACCTCGTGCGAATCGTTTACCAGGGGGTTGACATGTGTTCTCGTAAAGGAGAACATCATGCCCGTGACGCCAACAAACCTACGTGCCATACGAGAGGGAAAGGGGGTGAGTTTACGGGCTCTCAAGAAAAGCTCAGGGGTGGCAGTGGCTACACTCGCACGAATCGAAGCGGGCAATTACGACCCACGCTTGAGCACATTACGGCGTTTAGCAAAGGCACTTGGTGTCACGGTTGCGGAGTTAACTGGCGAATCACGAGGGAAAGGAGGACGTGGACATGGGATTGACAAAAAGACGCGATAGTTACTATGTCGAATTTCGTGTGCTAGACGATGGGAAAACGTTACGTCTTGCCACGAATGTGGCAGGCGCACGGTTGAAGCGATGGAAGGTCGGATCGCTTAACAAAACGACTGCCAAACAGCAAGAAGCCATCATTAAGACTGACTTGATGAAAGGGATTGTTCAGAGCCAACACAATAAGGTCATCACATTCAAGGAGTGGGGTACGGCTTACCTCGCCTTAGAGGAAGTCCGCCGGTTACGGTCATTTAGGGATAGAGATCGAATCGTCAAACAGCAGCTTATCCCCTTTTTCGGGTCAGCGCTGCTAAGTGAGATAAAGGCAGGGGATATCGAGCGCTATCGTAGTGAACGACGCAAGGAGGATGGCAGCATGCCAGAGCTTCAGACGATCAATAACGACCATATCATTCTGAAGCACTGCCTCAATGTGGCAATTCGGCGAGGGTTACTCATCAGCAATCCAGCTTCAAAGGTGCCGTTACCTAATCCACATAATGAGAGAGATCGTATTCTGACAGAGGACGAGTGGATTAGGCTGTATGAGGTAGCCGCACCTCATCTCAAGCCCATTTTGCTTCTTGCCTATCACCTAGGGCAGCGATTTGGTGAAATAACCACTATGACTTGGGATCGGGTAGACCTGCAACGCGGGTTCATTATATTGCGGTCTATGGATACGAAAACTAAGAAGCCGAGGCAAGTTCCTATGACGCCTGCGGTCCGGTTGGCATTGTCTGACCTAGCAAAGGTTCGCCGTCTACACACCAATCATGTATTTCTCTACGAGAAACAACCGATCAAGGGCATAAAGACGGCGTTTAACACCGCAAGGAAGGTAGCTGGCGTGAAAGACTTCCGCTTCCATGACCTACGCCACTGTGCCGCTACCAACCTACGTAGAGCAGGAGTGGACACAGCAACGGCAATGAGGATTGTTGGTCATAAGTCTGAGAAGATGTGGAAGCGGTACAATTCAATCGAGGAGAAGGATTTGCTTAACGCGGCTTCACGACTCAACACTTACCTTGAATCTAACACGGTATTAACACCTGCCGATTCTACCGCATCACCTATTCCTGTAAACGCTTGATTGATTGGAGCTGGCGAGAGGAATCGAACCTCCAACCTGCGGTTTACAAAACCGCTGCTCTGCCGATTGAGCTACGCCAGCCTAGTTGCATCTGAGGAGGGCCACGCCTTACTCGATTGGAAATTCGTCGGTTTGACCCTATCAACACTTTCGAGATTGTGTCAAGCTAAGGCGTGCCGAAGCGTAGCTGCCATCCAGCGATGAAGGTGGCCCTTCCATGCGGATGTGGCAAAACATCGTACTCACCTCACACATCTTTTGCTTGAATAGTATGCAGGATACACAGTAACCTTTTCCCCGATACTCTCTCCTATCTTGTTGTGATGAGGAACATCCATGAGCCAATTCCATGTACTCGTCATTGACGATGATCCAGCCGTCCGTGAAGTCCTGACCGAGACCTTGCGGAACGACGGTTATCAGGTCACGGCGGTATCCGACGGCTTGGCCGGGATCGAAGTGCTTAAAGAACAGCCGACCCATGTGGTGCTGACGGACCTGCAAATGCCGGGTATCGATGGACTGGAAGTCATCGATCGAATTTCCAAGCTCAACTCAAAGGTCATTACCATCGTCATGACAGGTTATGCAACGATTGATCATGCCGTGAGGACGATGAAAGCCGGTGCGTTCGACTTCATCACCAAGCCATTTGAGCCCGATACCGTCTCGATCATTCTGAAGAAAGCGATCGAGGTTCATAAACTGAAACAAGAAAACTATCTCCTTCGGAAGGCCGTCCGTGATCAATACCGATTTGAGCATTTGATCGGTACCAGCGCCCCGATGCGCCAAGTGCTCGATTTCGTCGAAAAAGTGGCGGATAGCGAGAGTACGGTGCTGATTCAGGGAGAAAGCGGAACCGGAAAGGAACTCATCGCCAGAATGCTGCATTTCAACAGCATGCGGCGTGACCGTCCGCTCGTGCCCGTGAATTGCGGAGCCATTCCGGAAAACTTGCTCGAATCCGAATTGTTCGGCCATGAAAAGGGCGCCTTCACCGGCGCAGCCCATACCAGGCTCGGCCGGTTCGAGCTCGCTCATGGTGGCACGCTTTTTCTGGACGAAATCGGAGAGATGCCCTTGCCCCTGCAAGTGAAACTACTTCGCGTACTCCAAGAGCGTTGCTTTGAGCGGGTCGGCGGCAACAAAACGATCAACGTAGACGTTCGCATCATCGCCGCAAGTAATCAGGACCTGGAGCAGGCGGTGGCGGACCGCCGATTTCGGCAGGATCTTTACTATCGTCTCCATGTGATTCCGATTCACGTACCGGCCCTTCGCGAGCGCCGAAGCGACATCTCGTTGCTGGTCAATCATTTCGTCGAGCGCTTCAACGAGCTGCGAAAAACCGAGATCCTCGGCGTGGAGGCAGCGCCTCTCGCCAAACTGTCTGAGTATGATTGGCCCGGCAACATTCGGGAATTGGAAAATTTGGTAGAGCGCCTGGTCGTGCTGAAGAAAAAGGGATGGATCACGATGGCCGATCTTCCGGATCGGGTAGGGAAGGTGACAGGTGTGGCGCAGCCGGAACCATCAGAACAATTCATTCGCTTCAGTGACGATGGGATCAATTTGACGAAAGAACTCGAGCAATACGAAAATCGTCTGATCGGGGAAGCCTTGCGCAAAGCCAATGGTATCACCAGCCGCGCCGCGCAGTTGTTGCAACTCAACCGAACGACTCTGGTAGAAAAGCTCAAACGCAAAGGGTTTGATGCGAAGAGTCACGGGTACATGATACAAAACTAACCCGCATGATTCCCAAGACCTAGCCGGCTGGAGAGACGGGCGCAGGTGGTTCAGGCGGACGACGTTTGTCAAGCACACGCTGAAGCAATTGCAATGATTCGTTCAGCAGGTCAGACGCACAGCCCAACGTAACGTGGAACTGCTTCATCGCTTCAGACCATCGCCCTTCCTGCTGGAGCGCTCGAAACCTTCGGTGCTGTTCATCGAGGATGGCCTGTTTGGCATCCAGCATGAGATTATCCACTGCGCTCATAGCATCCCTCCGTCGCAGAATGACACCGTATCAGACTGCCTCTTAGATGCGCAAGCCCGTGAGCCAATGCTGATGTATTCATTGCCCTAGATTGTGTGATGATTTTTTAGCCAACCGGAGAGTAACCGTCCGCCCAAACTGCGACCAGGGGCGTGCGCCATACGGAATGCGTTATCGGATGAAGGACCGTTCCTGTAATGCGATCGCCGGCACTTGACGCCTTCATTCCTGGCAGGTATCTTCTCACGGCATATTCGTCCATCTCTCCATATGATCATGGAGGCGTTCATGACGACGAGAGTACCTGTCCCGGGTCTACTCCTGCCGTTTCTCCTGATGACCGGCTGTGCGTCCGCTGAATGGACTCATCCCACGAAACCCAAGGATCAATTTTCTCAGGATTATAACAAATGCCAGAGTGATACCCTCAAGGATCCTAAACTTCAACAGGGAAATCAGTTGTTGCTTCTCAACGCCACGGAACGATGCGTGCAGAAGATGGGCTGGCGCCTCGTTGAGAAAGGGTGATGAAGAACCGATGATCGGAGAAAGAACATGCAGAAACCTATTTTCGTTTATCCAATGCGAAGGCGGGTCATGAACTCATGAGGGAGTGGTCCCGAATGCTCGACCCTCAGGGTCGTGGTTGCTTCTTTTGTCCCATATCTTTTCGACCACCATCCGCTGATCGGCGCCATCTCTCCTCGATGAAGAGACAAACTCCCCCCCTCCACAGAGAGTGACAACGGTCGGTCAAACCCCGGCAATTGGTAGGTGCCTGTCTCCAACGTGGGCGCGCAGCTCAAATGCCAATTCAGCTCGAGATGGTGCACGCCGCTCCCAGTCAGCCAATCCCAAATCATCCAGGAGCCGGGCGGTTCATAGACCACGCCTCGCAAGTGGGTGACGCCGAGGCGATTCTTGTACCCATAATGGCGTGCGATCACGGTGATCTTTCCTTCCGGCGATTCTTCTTTGTAGATCAGATGCGTGTGGAACGGATGCGACCAGCGGAATGTGCCTTCCTGCACAGCCTGATCCAATCCGTCCACCACTACCGTATTGTGCGCACGCGTCCCCCGGAAGTACCGTCTCCACCGGGGATCTCCCGTATACGTACAGGTTCCCGGATCGATCAGCACCTCTTGTGACCCCACATGAAGATTCAGAGACAGCGCATCGGCATGGCCATGGGCGTAATGCGGAGGCATCCCTAAAGGGCCGTGATCAAAGATCGCATGCTGGAGATCCTGACCCCGGATGATCGAATACCCTGAGAGATGGAAGGTGGTCAATCCGACTCCGCGCTTCTTCGTGTTGCTTGGGAATCGAAGAAAAGGGGACAGCGCTGACCCATTATCTCCATCGCCTATTCTCGGCAAGACGCCATCGGCGCTGTTACGAAATTCTTCCAAGAATGTGCGACTTCGGTCAAACGCTTGCCGAATCTTATCAGGGATCACGTGCTGTGTGTGATCGAACAGGGCCACGACCAGTCCGTAGAGGTCCATGCTGAATTGGAGGTACCCGAACCCTTGCTCAATGCTTCCCCCATCGTGACTGATATGGCGTGGCGTTTCCTGTTCGAGGAGGTATAAACCGAGAGCAAGCCAGCGCTCGGCTGGTTCCATCTCCGGAAAGAGACTGCCGGCATACACAAGGGCCGCGGCTTCAGAGACGGCTTCGTGCGGAGTGGACGTATGCGACGGCAAGCGTTTGCGGATGAGCTCGGCATGACTGTGAACCACTGTGAGGACCGCACGCCAGACATCCTCCGGGGCTTTGAGCCACGGCCTGATCAAATCCGTGGCATAGCAGACCGACAGCAAACGAAGAGCACATTCCATGGGAGAGATATAGTGAATGCCCGTCAGAAAGGGATTGTCCTCCACCCACGACAGGAGCTGCGCTTCACAGACTGCCACCGCACGTTCCCGCACGAGCGGTTCAGCTTTTTGCGCGAGCAGCGCCAGAGCGACCAGATGTTGCAGACGGGATGCTTCCCAGGCCACCCGTACATCGCCATAATCATTGCCTTCCCGGATAGGAATCTCGGCGAAGAAAGCCCGCGGCCAGGTTCGTCCGGTATCCGGGGCGGAATGCCAGGTCGATCGATCTGGAGACCAATTCCATTCATAGCCGAGTACGGTGAGGTTTCCCTGGAGGAGATATTCGTGCTCCCCTGCATCGAGTTCAAATCGCCATGGAAGGGGCGGGAGCATCGGATAGGGGGATGAACAGAACGAATAGCGGGGAACATCGCCGGCCAAGAATTGTCGGGACATGGTCTCTCGACCATATTGATATTGCATCTGAATCGTGCGCAAGAATAACCGTTCTCGTGCTCGGCGCAACGTTTCAGCGGTGCGAACGAGACTCAGCTGCTTTGCAGCCGCGATCAGACTGCCTGGAAACGATTCGGCGTTGAATGAAAGCTTGAAATTCACCCAGTAACCTGAAAATGCGGCGAGATGTCCCTGGTCTGAGGCGCAATACAGGATCGCACTGTGCCGCAGTTCGTTTCAGACTAATCTCATGGAAACTCTACTGGAAATGCAATTCTTGAACAACGACTAATTAGGAGGCACCGAGGGCGACGAGCATTCGGAGTCGACGAGGCACAGTACAATCGTCCGACACCGAGGTCAATGCAGAACACTACGTACTCATAAAATTATCTGCACCATCAACCACAGCGCTCCGCGATCCATAGCGCCTCCGTCACACAAACCTGCGCGTTCATGGAAACACCGGCCATCGGGTGTGAAGAAATCGACGCCGTGACCCTGACCTATCTTTTTGCAGTCAGAAGCGTTCAGTCGGATTCTGCGTTCGACTCCCACGCAATTCCATTGAGTCATCCACTGACTATAACCCACCCATTGCTTGGTTTCCCTGGCATGCTCGCCGATCCTGAATTGAACGTCCTTCTAGCCCGCATTATTCATGAGGGTTCGTCACGAAACGGCGGAGACGCCATGCGAGACGGGCGCACGGAGCCGGGAGGAAGGGAGGCATCCTTGAACAGGATGTTGACCGACCGAGCGGCGAGGCCGCCCGCCTGGCCGCGTGGAACCGGTGGCCAGGCTTGTCGTAGCGGCGTATCTGCGGTTGGAGTAGAAGTCTTCATGAATAATGCGGGCTAGTGAATGACCGTGTCATGATACTCGGAGAGGAGCGAGGGGAGGAGAATAGCGCCTGCGCGATTGAAACGAATGTTGTTGACGTCACAGGCTTTCTCTCTAGAGTAGAGCGTTATGTACGAGTCATTCTACCAATTCCGCGTCAGGCCATTCACGCTCGTTCCCGATCCTGACTTTCTGTACAGGGGAGAGACTCATCGGCTTGCCCTTACGACGTTGGAGTACGGGATTCTGAACCAAGCAGGGTTTGTCGTGCTGAGCGGTGAGCCGGGGATGGGAAAAACCACGTTGATTCAGCAGATTCTATCCGAGCATCGGGAACACTTTACCACCGGCCTCATTACAAACACCCATGGGGACATGGATTCATTGCTGCCCTGGATTCTCCTGGCGTTCGGCCTCAACGACAAGGCGCAAGGCAAGCTCGAGTCGTTCCATGCCTTCACGCAGTTTCTTGCCAAAGAAGGGCAGGCGAACCGTCGCGTGTTGCTCATCGTCGATGAGGCACAGAATCTCGGTGTTGAACTGCTCGAAGAACTTCGTCTCCTGTCCAATACGAATCAGGACAAGGCTCCGGTCCTACAGATTATTCTCTCCGGACAGCCGGATTTGCGCGTGCTCCTCCAACGAAAGGATCTGACGCAATTCGCGCAGCGGGTGATGGTGGATTACGGTCTCGAGCCCTTTAATGAAGCGGACACGCTTGGATACATTTCGCATCGCATTCGCGTGGCCGGTCGAGAGAACCCGCTGTTCACCGATCAAGCGGGAACTATGATCCATCGACTATCCGGTGGCGTTCCCCGCTTGATCAACCAACTGTGCGATACCGCCCTCACATACGGATTCGCGGAGGAGATCCGGTACATTTCCAGCAAACTGATCAGCCAGGCGGCGAAGGATCGCGGTAAAGGAGGTATTCTTCCGCTGAGTGACAAAGAGTCATTCTTCACCGTCACCAAAGAACAGGACGAAGCGGAGCAGTTGCAGCTAGCCGCCTTTGCGGCACGTCCGGAACATGCCGCGCTCTCGACACAGGTGAAGCCTCCAGCTGCGCAGACGCAGGAATCGACCGCACCAACTACTTTGGAATCAGCCGAATGGTACGAACGGGGCCTTGCCCTGAAAAAAGTTGGACTGTACAAGGAAGCGCTGCAACAGTTTGCCCTCTCGTCTCAGGATACTACCTTTACCTTCAAGGCTATGGCACAAGTCGGAATGTGTCTAAAATCTGCCGGCCGACCAACGGAAGCGGTGAATGCGTTCCGGAAAGCTCTCCAGACTCAAGGCATGACGACCCCCGACGCGATTCAGGTTCGATATTTACTCGCCCGAACTCTGGAATCCTTGGGACGCGCGGAGGAAACGCTGGAGGCCTACCGGTGGATACGTCGCGAAGATCCCGGGTTCAAGGATGTCGCCGAACGAATTGAGAGGTTGAGCAGCCGAAAAACCCAGGCTGCGAAGACCGCGACGACAACCGAAACTGGCGCCACGTGGCTGGAACAACTCCAGCGGATCATCGGCACATCGCGATAGACCCGCGTCATGCGTGTCGCGCACCGCATGTTGTGGGTGTAACGCTCTCGACTCTGCCCCCCTCGCTCGCCTCTCTCTTGATCAGAACAAAAAGTCATCGTCATGTGTGGCCGATGACCGCCGCGGGTTTAGCATCTCAACTGACCAGTCGTAGCCTCCCGATCTTACGCCACATTCACCGGGCTCACATTACGGCAAGCATCACTTTATGTATTCAGTTGATCCTATCTACTTATCGAATGGGATGACAGTGATTGTGCTGGTGGCATCACGCACCTAAGGCCATTGTGACTATTGGCCGATCCTCAGGGCTTGCCAAATCTTTCGAGGCTCTGTATGACATATCGAGATCGTGCTCACGAGCGTGACCCGCGTGTGAGCCGCTGAGGAATCCTCACGCATGAATGCGGGACCTTTTCACAACGGGAAGGCATAGAGACATGGACTGTATGTTGTTTCGCCACGGGGTAGCCATTGAGCGGGATGTATGGGAGGGCATAGACAGCGATCGCCCGTTGACGGAGAAGGGGGCCAAGAAAGCCAGGCAGGCAGGGGAAGGTTTGCTTCAACTGGACGTGAGGCCGACGCATCTGCTGTCCAGTCCATTAGTCAGAGCACACGAGACGGCCAAACTGCTCCAGGAATTGTTCCGCCCCCGGCTCACGCTGCGGATCTGCGACGAACTCCTGCCGGATGCTCCGCCCGATAAACTATTCGCCTTGCTGGCGTCTCTCCCCCCGGAGGTCTCCGTGATCTGCGTGGGGCATGAACCGCACCTGGGGGATACGGCAGGCTGCATGATTTTTGGAAAGCCGGCGGCTGGCCTCGCTTTGAAGAAAGCGGGAGCCTGCCTGATTCACTTTTCTGAAGGCATGCGACCGGGCAGGGGAGTCCTGGAGTGGTGGCTGACAGCCGGTCAGTTGCGCTCGTTGCGGTAGACGTCTGAGGTAGGGGTCTGACCTTTGACAAGGCACCGAAATTGATCATGGGACGACGGCAGTGAGCGCCTTCTCGGTTGCCAACATCGACTGGATCTTCGTCCGCAACTCGTCTTGAATATCGTCAGGCGGCTTGCGCGCATCGATCACTTCGAACTGAAACTCTTCCGCCATCTTATCGAACTCCTCGATCAGGAGACCTTGATACTTCTTGAAGCTGTCGTAGAGATCCGTTCCAAGCCGCAGATCCATTCCGGACTCCCAATAATTCATCCCATTGCTTTCGATCACACGCAACGCGAGCGTGTCAACGTCGATCCGCAAGTAACACACCATATCCGGAATCAGCGCAAATCCGAAGACGTCACGAATCCACTTCCGGTCGCCGCTGCGAACAAGATCCCTGGCAAATGCCGTATAAATGTATCGATCGGCCAACACGATAAAGCCGGAGCGCAGGGCAGGAATAACTTGGTGTTCCAAACGGTCGGCAAAGTCGGTCGCGTAGAGAAGACTGAACGACCAGCGATCCAGAATATTGCCCTGCTTGGCCATTTCGATGGTCTTCGACATGAGGTTGGAACGGGTCCAACCCGTCGTCACCACCCCGTACCCCTGGATCTCCAGCCACTCTTGCAGCGATTCGATGTGGGTCGATCGGCCGACGCCATCGGTGCCCTCGATGGCCACCAGTTTGCCCTTCAAATCACTCGGATTTAGGTAGGTCAAACCGTCGCCAAAATAGCGTCCGCCTTCCATGTGTGCCTCGTTTCGTCTTGTAATTCACCAGAGCCTTTTCCACCACCTGGCGCATCTCGCTTTGCTGGGTCTCAATGTCTTTCGTGGCATCCATCACGGTCAGATCAAATTCCGGAACAATCTTGTCGTACTCGGTCAAGATGCGGGATTGAAAAATCCTGAAGCTTTCGTTGATGTCCTGGCAGAACCCCATGTCCATTCCGGCTTCATAAAATTTCAGGTTGGCACGGGTGCCACCCAGTAACCGGGACACCGCCACATCGATAGGAACATTGAAGTAAAACGCCAGATCCGGACGAATGGCGAAGCTGTAGAGCTTCCTGATCCAACTCGGCGAGACACCGCGCACGACGTCGCGGGCAAAGGCCGTGTACATATACCGGTCGGCAAGGACAACCATTCCAGCTTTTAACGGCGGCAGGATCTCATGAAACATGCGACTAGCAAAATCCGTGGCATGCAACAGGCTGAACGTGGTCGGCGTGAGGCTCTTGTTCTTCTTTCCCTTCTTGGTCGTATCACGAACGAGTTCGGAGGAATTCCATTCGGTAAAAAACACCTTATGTTCTCTCGATTCAAGCCATTTCTGCAAGAGAAGCAGTTGGGTGCTTTTTCCTGAGCCGTCGATCCCCTCGACAATGATGAGCTTGCCGGGATAGGGATGGGGCTGGTGAGAGACGGGAACGGAATCACTCACGATGCATCTTCCTCAGGGGGAATGACCTCAAACTGGACCGGCCGCTGAAAGACTGTCTCAAACAAATCCGATCGTCCGCGGGCCGCCCACACTTCCAGCTCGGCATCACCCGAAACATGGAGTGTCATGGTAACCTTTTTCCCCAGTGTCACGTCAACCGTCTGCACAACCGAGAACTGACTGCGGTCCAGACCGTCGGCGATGCGGAGCAACGCCCCGAGCACCTTGACGATCCGCTGCGACCCGGCAGGCATGGCGGCATACTCGTCGTGCTTCTTATCAGGCAACGCACGGCGATGATACCGGGCGATGTTCGCGATGATCTCCACCTCATCCACCGTGAGCCCCGAAAGGTCGCTGTGTTTAATGAGATAGTACGCGTGTTTATGATGCTGCCGGGGATTGATGAGATAGCCGATGTCGTGGAGGATAGCCGAGAACTCCAGCCATTCCCGCTCCCGCTGCCCGAATCCATGCAGAGGTTTCGTCTGATCGAACAGCCGGACAGCCAGCCCAGCCACATGAAGCGAGTGCACCTCCGAGGAATGACAGCGGCGGGCCAACGCCAGGACGTTGCGCTTGCGGACGTCCGGGATATCGCGTTCAGCCTGAATCCCTTCCCGGTGCCGTTGAATGAAATCAAAAATCAATCCCTCGCGGATCGCCTTGTCGCAAATGGTGAGTTCATCCTTTTGAAGCAACTCCAACAGAATGCGAAGGACGATCGTCGCGGGAAGCAGGGTATCGACACGCTTGGGGTCCAAGCCCGGGATGGCAAGTCGCGCCTTTAAATTGGAGCCGGCCAACAGCGTTTCGATCCTCGAAATCTCTTTCAAGGAAATCTTCGCCAGGTTGAGCTGGGGAAGCGGACGCCCGGTCCGGTCCAGGTAGATCACTTCGGCCAGGTTCGCCGCCATACCGGAAGTGGCGACGACCTGTTCAACCCGCTTGCTCCTGAAGGAAGACAGGGTGCTCTTGAGTTGAGTATGGACGGCGCCTTCGAGCTGTTCGAGCATGCTCTTGGACGGAGGCGTTCGCAGGAGATAGAGATCGTTGAGACGGATGGCGCCGAGCTTCAGGCTCTTAGCATGAAAAATGGTCTCTCGATTTCCGACGATCAATTCCACCGACCCGCCGCCCACATCGACCACCATAGTCGGCTGTTCGGGAAGCGCAATGGTATTCCTCACGCCGAGAAAAATCAGCCGGGCTTCCTCGGCGCCCGTGATGACACGGACGGTCAGGCCGGCCTGCTGCGCGACATGATCGAGAAACTCTCCTCCGTTTCGCGCCTCCCGCACGGCACTGGTCGCCACGGCCTCAATCCGCTCATAGCCCTTGTTGCGGGCCAGCAGGACGAGGGTTTTTATCACATCAAGCCCCCGCATCATCGCCTGGTCGGACAGGCGCCTGGCCGTGAACACTCCGTCACCCAGACGGGTCATGTCTTTGAATCGATCGAGAATTTTGTAGGAATAGTCCGGATGGACTTCCGCAAGCACCATGTGGATGGAATTGGTCCCGATATCAAGGACGGCCAGCTTCGGCATGAGGCTCGTGAGATCGCTAGAAAGATACGGACGGCGCGATGTGGCGGATGTTCTTTCCTTCTACCATATACACCACGAGTTCGGCAATATTTGTCGCGTGATCTGCGATGCGTTCCAGTGATTTGGCGACAAAGGTGAGCCGGATGGCGCGCGTAATGGTTTTGGGGTTTTCCAGCATGAAGGAGAGAAGTTCCCGAAAGAGCTGCTCGTTCAGGTCATCTACGAAATCGTCGTCACCGCAGACCTTACGCGCAAGACGAGGATCGGAATTCACGAACGCATTGAGACATTCCTGGACCATGCGCATCGTCCAATGGGCCATGCGGGGGATATCGATGTACGGTTTCAACTGTGGCTCGACGTTGAGTTCGAGTGCTCGTTGCGCAATGTTGTCGGCCAAATCGCCCATCCGTTCCAGCTCGGAAGAGATCTTCATCGCCGTCGTGATGAACCGCAGGTCGCGCGCCGTCGGTTGCTGCAACGCCAACAGGCGAATGCACGTGTCATCGATGTCCACGTCGAGGCTATTGACGTCCCGATCGTGCTCAACGACCGTTTGCGCCAGGTCCGAGTCCCGATCCACCAACGCTTGCACGGAACGTTGAATTTGCTGCTCAACCACAGCCCCCATGCGCAGGAGTTGCTCTTTCAGTTGTGCGAGTTCTTGATCGAAGTGGCGTTGCATCGTTCGAATCTCCTCCCTGTTACCCAAAACGACCCGTAATGTAATCTTCCGTCCGCTTGTCCTGGGGAGTGGTGAAAATCGATTTGGTATCGCCGAATTCTATCAATTCTCCCATCAGGAAGAATCCGCATTGATCGGACACCCGCGCGGCCTGCTGCATATTATGGGTCACCATGACGACCGTGTACTTGTCTTTCAATGCAAACACCAGTTCTTCGATTTTGGCCGTCGCGATCGGATCCAACGCCGAACAGGGTTCATCCATGAGGATCACATCCGGCTGCACAGCCAGCGCGCGCGCAATACAGAGCCGTTGCTGTTGGCCACCCGAGAGACCCAAGGCGCTGTGCGTCAAGCGATCCTTCACTTCCTCCCATAAGCCTGCGCCCTCCAGGCTCGCCTGGACGAGTTCATCGAGTGTCCTCTTGTTCCGAAAACCATGGAGGCGCGGCCCGTACGCGACGTTCTCAAAGATCGACTTCGGGAAGGGATTGGATTTCTGAAAGACCATGCCCACGCGTTTCCGTAGTGAATTGACATCCACGCCCGGTCCAGTGATGTCGGTTCCATCGAGTTCGATTCGTCCTTTCGCTTTCGCTCCGTCGACAAGATCGTTCAGGCGATTGAGGCAGCGCAACAGCGTCGATTTTCCGCATCCGGATGGACCGATGAAGGCCGTGACCGTATTCGCGCGAACGGTCAAGGTGACGTGAAAGAGTGCCTGCCGCTCGCCGTAAAAGAAATCAAGATTGCGAACTCGAACCTTGGTGTGCAATTCCGTCTGAGTGAACATGTGTGTCTCAGTCGTCAGGTCGCGTGACGTCGCCGACGTTCCTGGCTGAGGGACCCGTTGCCCCAACTGAAGAAGACCCAGCTTAAGCTCCATGAACGATCCTCCAAATTCTACACCGCTGATGTCGCAAACCGCTTTCTCAATCGGTTGCGAATCACGACGGCAATCAGATTGAGGGATATGACGACGACGATCAGGGTGAGGGTCGTCATATACACCATCGGCTTCGCCGCCTCGACATTGGGTGATTGGAATCCTACATCGTAGATGTGAAATCCAAGATGCATGAACTTTCGATCGAGGTGCAGGAAGGGAAACGCGCCATCCAAAGGAAGAGCCGGCACCAGTTTCACGACGCCGGTCAGCATGAGAGGCGCGACCTCGCCGGCCGCACGAGCCATCGCCAGAATAAGACCTGTCAGGATGCCGGGGAGGGCGCACGGCAGGATGACATGCCAGATGGTTTCGAATTTCGTGGCGCCCAGGCCGATCGATCCCTCGCGAAACTCTCGTGGCACTGCAGAGAGACCCTCTTCTGCGGCGACGATGACGACCGGAACTGTCAGGAGGGCTAGGGTGAGAGAGGCCCAGAGAATCCCTCCGGTTCCAAACGTCGGATTGGGAAGCGCCTCGGGGAAGAACAGGCGATCGATCGTCCCACCGGCTGCATAAATGAAACAGCCAAGGCCGAAGACACCAAACACGATCGACGGCACCCCGGCCAGATTGTTCACGGCAATGCGGACGATTCGGACCAGCATGCCCTGTGTGGCATACTCACGGAGATAGACCGCAGCCATCACCCCGAACGGCATGACGACGATGGTCATCAGGAACACGAGAAGAACCGTTCCGAAGATCGCAGGAAAAATCCCGCCTTCGGTGTTGGATTCACGAGGTTCTCCAGAAAGAAATCCCCAGAGATTGCCGACATAGGCGAAGGCTTTTTGTCCCCATCCCATATCGTTCGGACGGCTGATCCCTATGACCTGAGCGAGAGGGATGCGAATCTCGCGGTCGTCGGAGATCGTCAGCCCCACCTGATACTGTGCAGCCTCGCGATATAATTCTTCCAATCGCGCAGTGCGCTTTCGATACTCCTCTTCCAACTCAGCCACACGCCGTTGCAGGGTGGGATCCGGCACGGTCGATGCCGATCCAGGCCCTCCATCGAGCGCGAGGCTTCGCTCTTTGAGGCGCAGAGCTTCTATCTGGTGATTGATGCCTCCGATCTCGTCCCGCTCGATATGATCGATACTCTCGCGTAACTCTCGCCCGCGCGCCAAAATAGAATTGAGGGCTGACCGCGTCTCTTGTCCTTCAACATAGATCTGGTCGGCGTCATACAGCGCATGGATGCGTCCATAGGCAGGACCCCATTCACGCCGCTCGACGATCACCACGTCTTTTGGGGTCGTCCTCGCTTGAATGGAGGCCTCGTCAACCCATCGGAAGTCGGACCCGAACACATCTCGATTGCCCGCTCGAAAACGAGTGCGGGATAGGCCTTTCGGCCGATCCTGCGACACTGATCGCGGAATCGTCTCCCGGCCGACCGTCTGGCCTATGACCACCTGACCGTTGTCGAGTTCGACCTGTTCAATTGTTTGCGGCCAGAACTGTCCGAGTCCGTGAATCATGATCAGGGCGAGCAGGCCCGCCATCATGAGAAGACCAATGGCCACTCCGAATGCGGTCGTCCATACAAACAGTTCCCCGCTTCGCCAATATCCTCTCATGTCAGAGATTCTCCGTCATGCAGACGTATACCGCTGCCGAAGTCTCTGCCTGACAATCTCAGCAACGGTATTGATCGCAAATGTGAACACAAACAACAGGAGGGCAGCAAGGAACAGAATGCGATACAACGCGCTTCCATGAGGCGCTTCGGGAATTTCCACGGCAATGTTGGCGGAGAGCGTCCGAAACCCGTTGGTCCAGCTCCAGTCTACGATCGGGGTATTGCCGGTTGCCATGAGCACGATCATCGTTTCGCCAACCGCACGCCCAAACCCGATCATGATGGCGGAAAAGATCCCGGGGCTTGCCGCCAGGAGCACGAGTCTCCACACCGTCTGCCAGCGGGTCGCACCAAGAGCCAGCGAGCCGGCAACCAGGATGCGCGGTACATTGGACAGGGCCTCCTCGGCGATACTGTAGATGATCGGGACGATCGCGAATCCCATCACGATGCCGACCACAACGGCGTTGCGTTGATCATAGTGCACGCCCAGCGTATCCACCACCCAGCCTTTGAAATCCCCGCCAAACAAAAGGTCGGCCAACCATTCGTTACTCCAGAGGCAAAGCATAATCGTTGCCGCAATCACGGGAATCAACAGGAAAGCCTCGGTTCCCGGACGGAACCATCCACGAATGTGCGTCGGCAGCGCATGCCAGATGAGAGACACGAGCACGACCGCCAACGGGACCAGGATCGACATGCCGACGAGTGCCGGGAACAGGCGCTCGAGTAATGGCGCGAGCCACAGGGCTGCCAGAAATCCGAGCACTACAGTGGGCAACGCCGCCATCATTTCCACAATGGGCTTGATCTTTCCACGGAGATCGGGATGCATGAACTGGGACGTAAAGATGGCCGCGAGGATTGAAATGGGAAGCGCCAGCAACAGCGCATACACGGTTCCTTTGAGCGTGCCGAACACCAGGGGCATCAATCCATACTTGGGCTCAAACTCGTCGGAGCCGGACGACGATTGCCAGACATGCTCGGGATGGTCATAGCCCTCATACCACACGGCGCCGAAGAGCGTCTTGAACGTCACTTCAGGGAACGGATTGCGCAGCTCGTAGATCGTCATCTGTCCCGCAGTATCGAGCGCGGCCAGGCTGTCGCCTTTCGGCGAGAAGGCTACAGTTCGGATCGGCGTATCGCCATTCGAAATCCGCAACCAGGTCTGCTCCGACGTGGCGTGATGGACAAAGACCTGTCCGTTCGCATCGGCGGTTGCAAAGCCTTTGTCACGGCTGCTCGGAGCAAACGCCGTAATCCTGGCACGGTGCGGCAACAGCTCATGCATCCGTTCCAATCGAAACCGTCCAAGATCCCCCGGTGTGCGAATCAATCCCCAAGTCGAGACGGCTCCATCTTCCGTCATGAAGACCAGGCTTCTGTCTCCATTCAGCAGGCCAAGCGTCGCAACCGGCGAGACCGCCTCCGATGGACGATAAGAGACGAGAGACGGCGGCTGATTCGAGTCCGTCAGGCTGAAGTGATACAACAGACCCTCGGCGGTCCCTGCATAGAGATTGGCGAGCGGGGCATCCAACGCCAGTCGTGTGATGTGACCATCGACTCTCGGCAATTCCTGCATGACCGGACTCTGTCCGCCACCATCGTCGGACATCTTTCCAAACCACAGGCGCCCCTGTTCGGTCAGTGCAACAAAGCCCTGCCCGCCGGTCCCGGCTCGATAGGCCAGCTCCACAATTGGCTCGGCCGTCACCTGGAAAGCCTGACCAACCTTGAGGAGCGGTCGTTTGTTCCGCTCCCCCGAATCGGAGAAGTTCGTGGTGACACCCAATTTAACCGGAACGACTCCACCTCCTTGTGTACCCAGCAGGTATTTGGATGATGATCCTCCGCCGTGCGCGATCGCGGTGATTCGCTGAGGCTTCAGCAGAGGCGGAACCTCAACCGGTACGGGTTTGCCCGTCGCCAGATCCATGAAGTGGACCCCGCCGGGATGTAATGCATAGGCGATCTCCCGGTGTTCATCCATCCCAATGCGAGCGGGCCCAGGAGAAGATTGAGCCGACGGAAGGGTCACGCGCGTGAGCAGTCGTGCCGTCGGCGTGCTGAACAGGGGAGTGATTTCGCGGAAGATAAAGAAAAAGATCGCCAGGATGGCGACGATGACGGCGATCCCGCCGGCGCTGACGAGGTAGCGGGCGGTTCGATCGACCAGTTGGCGTTGCGTGATGGAATGACCCATCCTAGACAACATTATTTAATGTTTGCGACGTGTTTCTCGACGGCTGAGGCATCAAGCGGGAAGTAGCCGTCTTTATTCACATCCGACTGGCCTTCCCGGCTGTAAATATATTTCAGGAACTCCCGGACGATGGGCGACAACGGCTTCCCCGGGGCCTGATTGATGTAGACATAGAGATAGCGCCAGAGTGGATAGGTGCCGTTGCGCGTATTTTCCAACGTCGCCGCGATCGGCGTCCCGCTGGCTTTTTCTGCCAACGGGACCATTCTGATCCCCGAAGTGGAGTACCCGATCCCGCTATACCCCAGTCCATTGAGATCCTCTGTCACGCCTTGAACGACCGAGGCCGAGCCGGGCTGTTCCTTCACCTGGTCCTTGAAGTCTCCGTTTTTCAATGCAAGTTCCTTGAAAAAACCATACGTGCCTGAGGCCGAATTGCGTCCGTAGAGACTGATTCGGGCTTTCTCCCATTCCCCGTTCAGTCCAAGCTGGCCCCAGGTTTCGATGTCCTTATTCGCGCCCCGACGGCGGCTTTTTGAAAACGCGGCATCGACTTGCTCCATGCTCATCGAGGAGATTGGATTATCCTTGTTTACAAAAAGGGCCAGCGCATCGACTGCCACCGCATAGGCCACCGGTTCGTACCCAAATTTGGCTTCAAACTTGTCGACCTCGCTGGCCTTCATGAGGCGGGACATCGGGCCGAATTGCGCCGTCCCCTCTATCAAAGCAGCAGGAGCCGTACTGGAGCCTTTGCCTTCGACTTGGATTCTGACATTTGGATATTGACGCCTGAATCCTTCCGCCCAGAGCGTCATGAGATTGTTGAGCGTATCGGAGCCGATGCTGTTGATCGTGCCCGAGACGCCGCTGACCTTCACATAGGGACGTATGGCCGCATCGACGCCAAACGCTTCTCCGGCCATCGCATAGGAAGTCATTGCGATAGATGAGAATAGAATAAGGACGGCACAAATATATGACACTTGGCACATTCTAGCCTCCTCCTACGCTTTGGCTCAGTGTAAGGAGTGCGAGTTTCAGCGGGATGGAGAATGTGTTAACAGACTGTTAACTATTGTCCGGAGGGCCGGATGCTCGTTCGCCGAAGCCGCCAACTTCCCGGTATTTCGGAAAGCGGTACCGAGTCAGTTGCGTACAGGCCGAAGATCTCAAGTCCATTCCAGGTTCTGTGTTGGAGTTTCCGTACAGTGCTGGCGGTGGATATGAACCGTTGGAGGAAGAGACCTTTTGTGCGGCGAAGACATAACTACGCCTGATCATGACAATACCAAAGAGGATGGCACGCATCCCTGTCACCACCTTTTGCCTATCGTTTTTCTCAGCCTAGGAGGTTGGAGGTGTCAATCAGAAGAAAATCATCCGCGACACCGCGAACGGTGGTTTCGTCTTTTATGCTTTTCAAATGGAGGCAGAAGAGCTTTCTTCTGCCGACCGCCGACATGCCCTTCGACTTATCGGCGAGAAATGCCCAGGCGGTTCGCATATCCTGCAGGAAAGTGAAATTCCCAAAGTCAGCAAGGCAGCCGATCATACCTCGAGCACCCACCCATCATGTGAAAAAATCCTCCACCAGACTCGTATTAGGAGCCGGCTCTTTACAAAACGTTAACCGTTTCGTGAAGGGGCAGCAATGGGTGAGGTGTAGCATACCGTCTCATGAGCCTGGAAATCGTACAAATCATCGAGGACGAACCTCTTCACGCCCAGTTGCTGGACCATTCCTTGCGTCAAGCGCGCTATCGCACGAATGTCGCTGGTGATGGCGTCACAGGCTTAGCCGACGTGAAACGGCTCTCGCCCGCCATGATTCTGTTGGACCTCATGTTACCCGGCATCAGCGGACACGATGTCTGTCGTGCCATCCGGAGCACGCCGGGCATTCAGCAGACTCCCATTATCATGATCTCCGCATTACGCAGTGAAGAGGATCGCGTCGACGGTATCGAGATGGGCGCAGACGATTACATCACCAAGCCATTCAGCCCGCGCGAAGTAGTGTCCAGGGTCGCGTCCCTTTTGCGCCGAAGCCGGCAATGGTCATTTGCCATGCCTCCAGCCACAGACTCTCCCCTTTCGATTGAGGAACAGTGTCTGATCGTGTCCTTACGCGGGAAGCAGTTGATTGTTTCGAGAGAAGAATGGAGTCTACTGCGATTCCTAGTCGGCAAGCCCGGGAAAATCATCACAGTGGATGAGTTGGTCAGTCTGATCTGGGAAGATGACGAACTGGTGCGGGATCGCCACCTGGACAGACTCGTCAGGGGCCTGAGAACGAAACTTGAAAATACCTTCTCTGGCTCGATCGAAATCCTGCCAAGAATCGGTTATCGGTATGTTACTCATATCTAATTCAGCGGGATAGCCGGGCAAGGTCAGCTCCCGGTTCATAACGCAAGCACTTCCCAAAAAACTCAAGATGCTCAGAAACTGGTCACGCCAGGTACGATGGGGCCTGTCGCTTGACGGGAGCCCAGGTAATTTCGTAATCGAAGCCCCGGCGCAGGAGGATAATGTCCCCACGCCGGCTCAACCGGTCCACACAATGGAAGACCTGATTCCAACTGAGCTGCGGCAGCAACGATACAAGGTGTTCTAGCTTCATAGATCTCTCCAGGCGCAAGAGATCCAGGACCATCGCCTCATTCAACTCATTCTGGCTGGCCATATAACGACCTCCTTGTGATCAGCCGGCCTCCGCGATAGGATGACCAGCGTAACGTAATGGCGCAGGGAGAAGGTGACGAGGGGATGTTACTGGATCCGTATGGCTGAAAGATCACGTTCAGATTAATGAATGGTAAATTCTGGATGCGGAGGTGCGAAGTCGTCATTGAAACCATCGCTGTACCCGAAGAGCGACACTCGACTGAAACAGTTGATTCACCACTGCATGGGCACGTATCACACACACCTATTTCGTAGGTTGACCACTGAAGCCAGAGGATTTACGAGATCCAAAGGAGAAAATACGACAGGTGCATGTCAAGAATTAACACGCCGTTAACACGTGCCCCATAGAAGAGTAATCTTCCACCTGCATCATGCCTCATTGACGGTGACAGAACTCGAGGAGACGAAACAATGGCCCTCACCACAACAAGTAAAGGGAGGACAATGATGCAAGAACTTCGAACACAAGTCCGGTGGTTTCATGTCGCGATGCCGGCGGCGTTAACGATGACTGCGCTGATGGTCGGACTGGCGGACACAAGCCGGGCTGAAACTTCAGCCCTCAACACCCAGCTCGCCGAGAACAACCAGATTCTCTCCTACACAGTTCAACCGAGCTTATCCGGAAGTATTGTCATAGCCGGGTCGGATAATATGCAGCCGCTCATGGTAAAGCTTGCTACGGCATTCAAGGACTGGCAGCCGGCCGTAAAGACGGCGGTGCAGGGCGGAGGGAGCGAGGCGGCGCTGCGGCAATTCAAGGAGAATCAAGCGACGATACGACGAGGCGATGCCAAGAATCTTGGCCACCTGGTATCGGGCCATGTCTCCCTGCTCGCTTCCTCACGTCCCCTGACGACGGAGGAGCGGAAAGGTTACGCGTTCCGGTACGGGTTCGAACCCACCGAGATTCCTGTAGCCATGGACGCCGTGGCGATTTACGTTCATCGTGACAACCCGCTTCAGGGATTGACCCTGGACCAGGTGGACGCGATTTTCAGCGAGGACCGAAAGCGAGGGTTTCCCCATGCCATCACGAAATGGAACAACTTGGGGTTGGAAAATGAATGGGGAGCACAGCCTATCAACCTCTATGGACGGGACAAACGCTCTGCCACGCGAACCTTCTTTATACAGGAGGCTCTATTGGGTGGGTCTATTGTCTCACAGATCAAGGAGGCCGCCGGGTCCGCAACCGAGATATTGGACATCAGCCGAGACCCATTAGGGATGGGCTACGCAGGCACCGGATTTCAGGCTTCCGCCGTTCGAGTCCTTCCTTTGTCGGACAAGACCGGGAAACCCTTTGTCGCACCGACCGCTCAATCGGCCATGGATGGCTCCTATCCTTTGGCGCGACATCTGTATCTTTACACGAGGAGCTCTCCGGAACAGCCTTTGGAGCCGCATGTACTCGGGTTCCTCAAGTTTATCAATAGCCGGGAAGGACAACAGGCAGTCGCACGGGCAGGTTTTTATCCGCTTTCAGAAACTGTGGTTGCACGAAACCTGCACGTGTTAGATGGCGCCTCTCTCTCCGCCAGAGTAGAAGAGACGGATAAGTAATGCCACTTACCGGTGCCGGCACAGGCGTGCCGGCACCGACCTCAGCTTGTATCGAGTCACCTCCACTCCACCATCCCTCTATCCATTGTCCGCCTAATTAGGACCGAGGCCGGCCGCCCCGTTGCCCTCGCCGCAAGAGTAATTCCGGATCAGTCATCTCAGCATCAACAAATAGCCGCCTTGACGAGATACACCGACAGGAGAACAATTCTGTTCTGAAACACCGAATCTTGCCGAATGAGGCAGGGGTCTCTACCGAGATTTAACACGGCATTAACATTGAGCTTATGGTGAAGTAACACGGGGAATGCAGCATAGACCAGTAACCTTACGAGGTCGATGAATACCGCACAAAGGAGGACCAATTGAAGATTACAACTGCCAAAGGATGGGGTCCCGTATTGGTAGGCACGATTGCCAGCATACTCACGGTGGCACCAGAGGCCCATTCGGAGAAGGCCGATGTAGCAGATGGTTCGGTTGGGTCATATACCGTGCAACCGGGGGTTTCCGGCAACTTTGCTATCGCCGGCTCCGACACCTTACAGCCAATAATGGTCAAGCTTGCCGCCGCCTTTAAGGACTGGCAGCCAGGCGTGAAGATAGCCGTGCAGGGCGGAGGTTCCGATGCAGCGGTTACCGGATTCATCAGCGACCAAGCCACCATTCGTCGTGGCGATGCGCAACATGAAAGGTCATATTGTTTCAGGCCATGTTCCGCTGTTAGCCAGCTCCCGGGAGCTCACTGAATCAGAGCGGGAGCCTTCCGCTCCCGCCGTGGATATGATCCTATGGAAATACCGATTGCGCTGGATGCCGTAGGAATCTATGTCAACCACGAGAATCCGATCAAAGGTCTGACGATGGCGCAGGTGGACGCCATTTTCGGCCCAGATCGCAAAAGAGGGTCTTCTCAGGCGCTGACCAAATGGGGAGACCTGGGGCTCGAGCAAGGCTGGGGCCAGCAGCCAATCAATCTCCATGGAAGAGACAAACGATCGGGAACGCGCACGTTTTTTATCCATGAAGTCCTGTTGGACGGCCGAGTGCATCCTGAAGTAAAAGAAGCGACGGGATCAGCGATGGAAATTCTTGAGATCAGCCGCGATCCGCTGGGAATCGGCTATGCGGGGATAGAGTTCCAGGCCTCTACCGTTCGTGTAGTGCCGCTGGCTTCAGAGTCAGGAATGCCGTTTGTCTTGCCTAATGCCGAGACCGTTATGGACGGCTCCTATCCCTTGGCCCGCTATCTGTATGTGTATGTCGACAAGCCTTCGAATCAAGATCTCACTCCGGATGTTCTTGCATTTCTCAGGTTTGTGAACAGTCGCGAGGGACAGGAGAGTCATCGCTCGGTCCGGTGTGTACTCCCTACCGGCCGCTCGGATCGTCAAGAACATTGAGATACTGAATGGATCTCTGTTATCAGCTCATAACACCGGGAGCAAGTAACAATCGGCGTGCTTGTGCACCGGCGTCGATACACATGATCCCATCCGCCAAGGTTCCGTAAGTTTTTCAATTCTGGTAGTCTACGCTTGTCTGTGCTCACGCACTCTCAGGGCTCATTGGCGCAATGAGGGATTGGCCTTAGGTTAGCTGCCATTGTTTTCTTCCCACTCTGCATTGCCGGCTGTGGCAGCGGTCCGCCACCCATCGTGGTTCACGATGAACCGTCACGAGGCGTCTGGATCCAATTCGATCCTCGTGCCAGCGGTGAGGGGCACAGCCATCCCGCGGCGATCACTCCCGCCCAAATGGCGACAGTCTTACGGGGCGTACGGGCAAGGGGGCGAGACATTGTCGGCGGGTTTGGACTGTTGGCCGATAAGGACTCCGTGTCGGCTTTTCTTCCGGTCGACATTCCGGTACTCGCCTCCCTGTTCTCACTCGCGCTCAGTAAGGCGTCTCCCAAAGATATCGTCACCTTCTATCTGGTCAGAAATGATATGACCCGAGGGAGGCTGATTACTTCCGGAGGGTTGTGCGTTCGAGACCGCTATCTCATTTTCATTCTCGCGAATGCCCATACCTCTCCCTTCTCCGTTCAGTATGAGAACACGAGCACGATCGATACAAGAGATCAGCCGCTTCTTCCAATCGCGCGATTCAAATTCACGGCTGAATTCAGCCCTCCCGATGTCCGGATTCCCAACAGGGACTCGCCGTCCGGGGTGAGATATGAAGGGTATGTCGACGACTCCAAACTTCTCACATTGGATCTCTCACGATTGCCGGCAGGCGGCGAAGAGAAGCCGAAGAGTCGAGAGGAACTGCCTTCCTCAGGACCTGCCGTCCGTCGATAATGGTCGTCCATACACGATCCATGTGTGTTAGGAATGTCTGCAACTGAGGGTCATGAGGCTTCGGAGCGACACAAGTCCTGGGATCTTTGCGAGCCCATAGCAGGCATTGAGGCTCAAGCGCCGCCTACTTACGCGTGAATTCCTTCAGTCTATTCCCCTCTATTCCCCTTCCGGAGCCTCAGCTCAGGATCCAAACAGGATGTCCGCGAGCCAAAAGTACAAAGGAATTCCCATGGCAATGTTGAAGGGAAAGGTGATGCCCAAGGAAGCTGTGAGATAGAGCGAGGGGTTGGCTTCCGGCACCGAGATGCGCATGGCGGCGGGAGCGGCGATATAGGAGGCGCTGGCCGCCATAACCCCAAGCATGGTCGTTCCACCGACGGTCAGACCGACAAAACCCCCGGTCAAGACGCCCAGAATGCCATCGATGATCGGCATGACGATCCCGAAACCCACGAGAAATGCCCCGACGGTTTTCACCTCTGCCAGACGCTGGCCGGCCACCAGTCCCATCTCCAGCATGAAGAGACACAGCACGCCTTTGAAGAGGTCGCCGAAAAAGGGCTTGGTGACCACAATGCCTTCCGGACCGGAAATGTATCCGATCACCAGGGCTCCCAGCAGGATCATCGACCCTTTGCCGGTAATGGCTTCGTGAAACACAGGTTTCAACCAGGTGTATCGCCGTGGTTCTCCATGATGCGACTCAATCTGTGAGGCTAGGCGAGACAAGAGAATCCCCATGACCACGCCAATCGGTTCGAGGACAGCCAGGAATGCCGACATGTAGCCTTCGGGTTTGACATGTAAACTCGCCAGAAATTGTGTCGCGACCGCAAACGTGACCGCGCTCACCGAGCCATAGTGTCCGGCAATTGCCGCCGCGTCGTGCACGGCAAACTTCCCCATGTTACGGAGGATCAAATAGCCACCGATGGGAATGACAATCCCCAGCATGAGGCAGCCAAGCAGCGGCAACCAGATCGTACTGATCCCGACCTCCCGGATTTCCGCTCCGCCATGGAGACCAATGGCAGCCAGCAAATACAAGGTAAGACCGATGTAGAGCGCTTCCGGAACTTTCAGATCCGAACGAATCAATGTGGCGATGATCCCCAACGCGAAGAAGAGAGGCATTGGAGCAGTCAGGTTATGTCCGATCGCAGCGAGAAGACTTTGATCCATGGCGCGATGATCCTTCCCGATTTTTCTCTGAAAATAAACGCAGGATGATGCGGTGAGGTAGGGGAATGTTACAAACTGACCGTAACCCAATCAGGCGTTCAACATGTCATCAGCGCGTTAAGAGTTCGTAACATTATTATTCGGTGAGGTTAAGGATGCGGTGACATGAGGAAAATATGCGACTGGCCATCTGCCAGGACGCCGGTTCCGGCAATCTGCCCTCGATTAAGCCACTTCATCAGAACGACTTATGGATCGAGGCTCGTCGATCGCGCATAACCGCTCATGCTCAAGTGCTTCGTATGCCGACTGCTATTGATTTAACGGAACGGTGACGCTGATCGCTCCCGCCAAATCCCCCTCATCCGCTCCTTCCCTGGGATAGCCTGAGATGTCCAGGTGTCCCGCCGGCTGCCCATGGCAGGTCAGGCAGTCTTTCCGATAGTAAATCGGAGTCAGGACCCTGAGACGGTCTTCTGTCCCGGCTTCGTGAATCGTGACGGACTGGCTAGGCAAGGTCATGAGTTGTCGCAGGACGGCTTCCTCGTAAGAGTCCGGCGCATTCTTTGGATTTCTGGGATGGAGAGTCGTTTGTTTCAGCTTCACCTGCGATTGCTTGGAGAAGCGAGAAGCAGACCAGCTGCCGAAAGTGGCAGGGATAAAGTTTTTGTAACCCACCCCGCGCTGATTGATGACCGGTTGCGCATCGGCCACGACCGCCTTGCCGGCATTGACCAATCCGCGTAGCAGGTCGGATGCATTGGGCGGAAGTGGCACCGCGTTCGTATGATCGAGATCGATATGGGTCAGCGCGCGGAATTCTTCGATCAATTCCCGTTCAAAGACCTCCGCGGTAAAGCCTTTATTGCCCTTGGTCGGATCGTTGATCAACGGTTGATTACGTTCGATGACCACACGAGCAGTATTGAACAACGTGCCGATCAGACGCGCAGTTTCCTCGGCCTCGCCTCGTGTCACCGGGCCGGCGGCCGCCCAGGATGAGTCAAGGCCGATCAGACACGCGATCATGATGAAGGCAGATCCAAAGCGTTTCATATCAGACTCCTTTGCGCCGGAATGCCCCCCGGCCGCCTGTTGGAAAGAGCATCAGTCGTGCTGAGCCGAGGTGTCACCCGGCTCAGCACCTATGTATAAACAGCCCTCTATTTCAATTCCAGAACCAGACCACCTGGAAGCGAAGTATATTCCCATAAGCGGAGAATTGGTTACCCGGTACGGTCGCCGTGCCCGGATTGGTTGTGAAGGTATTGTCTCGTTCGGTGAACGTGTAGGCGGTGGTAAATTCCCATTGCGGATCGGGTTGCCAGGCGATGCCGATCTCGAGTTCCTTCATATTGTCTCTCGGAGCGCCGACCCCGAACTTAAGACCGCCGCGATATTCCTGATAGCGGGCATAGAAGTTTGCCAGGGCGACATCGGAGTATTTCCATTGATAATGCCCTTGCACATATCCGCCCTGGAGTGAGCTATCTGCCACGCGGCCATTGGCCTGCCGTTCAGGACCTCGTCCCAGTGAGTACTCGGCAATGAAGCCCCAGGGTTGAGGCGGCCAGTAGATAAACCAATTCAGTCGTTGATCCCGGTAACTTCGGGCGCCGGTGTTGCCGCTCTGATTGAATGAAAACAGCGTCGTTCCCGCGGCCGCCGTTCCATTATTCACGACAAATTGACCGTGCATCGCGTTCATACCGACTTCGAACAGCCTTCCGCCGGGCAACTCGAACGGCCAAGATAATCGCGCGCCGACATGTTTGTCCGCATTGGCCTCTTGCGCATTGAGCCCCTGACCATTGTAGACCTGGATATGGAAGACACCATAGTCACCGGGACCGTACATGTAGTCCAACATCTGCTTGTAGCGCTGCTGGGCAATCTTGGGCGACCACATGAAGCTCATTCCCATATCGCGTTCGGACTGCGCGCAGCTATTCGTGGCATCCGCGCGGTCGATGGCCATACGGACTCGACTGGCCTGCCAGTTGTCAAAGGAGCAGGGGACCCGTTGCAGACCGATTCGGAGCCGGTATTCCTTGTCCTTGTCGAAATTCCAGTCGCCATAGGCGTCGCGCATGGATAATACGTGCGTGTTCCCGGCGATGTTGGTTGCAAGATCCGGTTGGATGAAGAACGACACATGGTCGGACACTTGGCCGGTCACCACCCATCGAATCCGCCGGAAAAAGAACCCGGGCTGGGCCCCGTTGTTCTTATCTCCGACCGACGCATCGTGATACGTTCGCAACTGTCCATTGGAGACGTTGTTGTATCGAAACATCCCATAGCCGAACATCGTAATCCGTTCATACCATCGAGGACTGCCTGTAAACTCGGCGACGACGGATCGCTCGTTGAATTTCTGTTCCTCGTCGGCTTTGATCCGAATCCAGTCGTCCGTCGTAATCAGGCCCTTTTCCAGCATGAGATCCTCGAGAGACGTGCTCTCCAGACCCTTCTCGCCGCGACGAATCATCCCCCCTGGCGCAGGCGGCCCGCCTGCCGGGGTCATCGCAGGTACGGAGCCCGTGTTTGAGTCTGGTGGCTGAGCCCGACTGACGCTCACGTAACAATAGCCCGTGAGTAGCGCAACTATCAAAACAACCCGCAAGGCTACCAGGGAGTTAACACTGAGTCGTCTACCCCGCATGTTCTGCAGCACTTGGGCCTCCCTTCTACTAGGTTGGTTTATCGACGCACCTGCTTCACCTAAATGATATTGTTAATCAATGTATTGGGGATATTGAGGGAGGAAGCTACTGCGGCCCTGTAACTGGTATCTCAGCGGTAACTTAAGATTGTGTAAATCTGCGACAGGCGAGAGGAACGGAATTTACACGCCTGTAACAATGCGCTGATCTAGGTGGAATGACTTGATGGAATGATGAGGTAATAATGCAATCAGATTTCAGATGGGCGTATCTGCAAACTCTACTAGACACGTGAGATTCTCAGTTACTGAGACAGTCAACCAGTTGAGCACTCCGACCAGCAAACACAATGAGAGGTGAGCACGATGGCGACCAAGACTTCCTCCCTGCTGATTCTCGCGATGAACGACACACTCGGAACGGCATTGCAGAAGAGGATGAGTCAATACGGGCATGATGTCGTTGTCGTGAGGACGGAACAGGCCGCGCTCGATCACTCTCAACGGCTGCTTCCCGCAATGGTCTTGGTGGAACGGCAACCATTCCTGGATCGATTGCCGGCTGTGATCAACACGTTGTGGCGCAATCCTGCCTTGAAGCAGGTCCCGATCGTGACGGTCGGCGATTCTCAGTCGTCCTCTTCGGAAGAGGAGTGTCTGAAAGATTTTGATTTGGGATTCAATGCCTACCTCTGCGGGATGACGTCGCGACAGATTGTCGCCTATGCCCGCGCCATTTTGAGGAGCGTCCAACACAGCAAGACTCCGTGCGGGCTTTTGGAGGTGGACGGGGTTCGGATGGACATGGCCCGCCACGAAGTGCGCGTGGATGAACAACTCGTTGATTTGACGCCCCGTGAGTTCATGATTCTCAAAGAATTCATGGAGAGACCACGACTCGTGCTGTCGAGGCAGGAACTCTTGAATCGTGTGTGGGGAGACGGCTATGCGCTGGAGGAACATGCACTGGATGTGCACATCCACTCTTTACGCCAGAAGATCGAACGAGACTCTTCCAAGCCGGCCAGAATTGTCACCGTTCGAGGCGTCGGGTACAAGTTTCAGGGAGGGATGGACGAGCCGTTGCCGGTACGCCGTATGCTGGCGAAGAGTCTCTCTCTCAAAGCCCGTCGCGAAGCCTTCGACTCGATGTGATCCTGCGCAGAAGAGCAGGGCGCGCCTTAATTCATTGATCTGCACCAGCCTTTTGGCGAGTGGAAGGGAGCCCCTCTTTCATTCCTATCTTTAGGGTCCATCAGTACGGACTTCTCCCTATAAATCGCTATCTTGTCTCCTAAGAAAAGTTTACACCGATCTAACACCGGCTTTGGCAGGTTGTAACTCTTCGAGGGTACCCTTCACACAGGTTACCCTTCAGAAAAGTGCTTCTATTCTATTAAGGACAAAGAGGTCAATCACCATGGCTGAATGGTGTGAATCAAAAACAGGGAGGGTGTTGATGCACGGAACGAGCTATGTCCATATGCTGGAAGGGCGGCTGCGCATCAAGGTATCTGAAATGAAAGGATCCCCGGATAGAGCCGTTGAGATAGAGGAAACCGTCTCTCAATTGGAGGGCATCTCACATGTCAAAGCCAATGAACTCACGGGCAACCTATTGGTGCTGTTCGATCCGGACCTGACCAACCATTTCCATATCATCGGGACGCTCAAAGACCTGGGTTGTCTGAATGAAGAACCTCCACGTCCACGGCGATCTTCCGCCCGCTGGTCGGACGTCGTGGTGGGACCGATAGCCCAGGCGGTCATTGAGCGCGCGATTCTCGCACTCATCTAAGTTCTCACCATCTCTTCCGGGAGAGCCGCGTTGGCCATCAGCGGCCTCAAGGCATTGGCTGTCGCGAGGATCGCCGATCCATTGCTCAGCACGGTTGTTTTCCTCTTCGAGCTGGCGGAGCTTCTTCCCGTCCCTGACTTCCAAACCAGCGTATTTCGTCCACCCACAAGGTTACCACCTCCATCTTGCCTTGATCTCGTCCATGTTCGCTGTGTTCCGGACATTGACCGAAAACGTACTCCCAGCATCCCCTCTAGTGATCTGTAGCTTGGTCGTAGGTGACCAATCGAGAACATATGCTATGTCTTCTGGGCGCACCCAAAGCTTCCGCCCGTCCATTAGAACCAGGATCTTCCCTTCCTTTTTGACTGCCAACAGACCCACTTCCGTCGTTCCATTTTCCATTTGATCAATGCCCGTTGCACGTCGGGTGATTACATGGACACTGTGTCGGTCTGTTCTTGGCTGCGGCCTGACACTTGTCACTACAATATTTCTTGTCTTTTACCGTTCCTTAACCTGAGTCAAACCGTGCGGTGATTCTTGCGTCGTATCGTTGTTTCTGACTGAGTGCATGAGGGAAAACGATGTATGATGCTTTAGGTTATCTTTTTGATGCCGCACTCGGAGCTTTGTTGCTTGTTTGTTGTGTTTATCTGCTAGTCAACTTATTCTCCGTTGATAAGCCAAGGTAACGGCGTGGAATCAACGAGTATTATCGTCGGATTTATCGATGCACTGGCGGTGGTATCGGTCTGGTTCGGTTTATGGATATGGCACCAAAAGAAGTAACTTTCCTCCTATAGATTGTTGTGAGTGCCCCATAAGGAAACATTCCCATGCTCGGTAAGATCCCGCTTCACGTTACAATCGAGCACAAGCAGCGCTCCTGGTACATCACGGCGTGCAGTGTAGACTTTGGCAATGGCATCACTCGGCTTCTCCCCCCAACTCGCAGCTTCATATCCGAAACAGCGGCGGTCAACTTCGTGAAACGTATGGTGTTGCGTGACCTCCAGCGTCATGGGCGTCCTGAAACAGGTCCCGATATTGACTGCCAGGTGAAGAGCCCGTCCCTCAATACAGCCACTTGTGACATTAAAATGGACCAGTCTGCTTGACCAAGATGTATCCCCCCTGTAGTCCTGAAGTCATAGCCACTCGTTCAGAGGAGGGTAGGGAATGCGACAAAAGCTGCGCTCAACAACAGAACTGGATCGTCGTGTTGTGCTGGCACTGTTCTCGGCCTTGCAGGTTCAGTCTTTGTGAGCTTGGCCCATTGTGCCACTCGAGGGTTCATCGTGGCAGACTGATATCCAAGAAAGTGAACAATCGGAGTCTGAACACCAGGGTCAATAAGGGCGTTGTGGATCCGGGTGGGGCAATCGCCTATCCAAGAGAGTTTTCCCCACCTCAGCCTCGAATTTCCGAAACGGAGGCGCATTCCAAATCACCCGATTCCCTGGGGCTAAATTTGCCGCCTCTTTATAATGCGTCATCGCCTCAGCCTTACTGCCTAGTCGATCCAGCACCAGCGCCAGATCATAGTGCGCTTCCGCCAGCGTAGGATGAGCCGTGAGCGCGGTCTCATATTGAGCTCTGGCCTCCTCCCATTGTCCTACCTCGAACAGGGAGTTTCCGGCGTCAACCGCTGCCGCCGAGGCAGGTGGTGTCCCGGTAGGCGCCCTCAGGGGGAGGTCCATCGCCTTATCTGGCCCGGTACAGCCCACCATTACAAGGACAAACATGAGGAATGCCGGCCCCTTCATAATAGGGTCCTATCAAGGAGTAGATGTTGAAGAATTCATCCAGATTCGTGGCGAAAATCGCGAGGAACTTCACGCGCTCTAATAGTGGATGCCGCGTATCTTCGGCCTCTTCCAAAACGCGTAAATTGAATTGTAGCCAATTGAGTTCTCGGTTCAAGAATAGGCTGGGATATCCGTTACCGGATCTGTGACTTGTTGATCATATTCGGCAGAAGGAATTGTCATGTTAATCCAGCCATCCTTTCCGTCTGAAATACAGGTAAGGGGCGGCACCGGCCACGAGCATGAGAAGGATGGCCAGGGGATACCCCCACGGCCACTTTAACTCCGGCATGCTCTCGAAGTTCATGCCATAGACGCTGGCGACGAGAGTGGGGGGCAGGAACACCACGGCGGCGATGGAGAAGATCTTGATGATCTTGTTCTGCTCCAGGTTGATCAATCCCAACAAGGCATCCATCAGGAAGTTAATTTTGTTGAAGATGAATCCCGTATGCCCGTTCAACGACTCAATGTCGCGCAAGATCCCTTTGACACCTTGGGTTTGCTCGCGGGAGAGCACGCGACTTCTCAGCAGGGAGGACAGGGCACGCCGGTTATCTATCAAATCCAAACGGACTTTGCCGTTGAGGTCTTCCTGGGCAGCGATCCGCTCCATGTTATCGCGCATCACGCGACCGGTCATTTGCTTGTTCCGGCTCAACACGAGCGCGCCCACATCGTCCAGGGCCTTGTAAATGTCTTCCAAGACGTCCGCATCCTGTTCCACCCCGCGTTCATAGCAGCCGAGAAGAATATCCGCAGCGTCATCGACCACCCCCGGCCCTGCGCGAGCCTGCATGCGGAGGAGCCGCAACAAAGTCAAATCGTCGTCATGAACTGTCAATAAGCGTCCTTCATGCAGGTTGAAGGACATGGTGACGATAATGGGCGCCTCCTCGGTGAGCTGGATGAAGGTCGAGCGAATATGAACGCCAGATTCGTTCTGATAATATCGGGCACTCGCTTGGAGATCCTGCAAATCTTCATCCTCTGGCAGCTCCATCGGAAAGACTGATTGCACAAGCTCCCGTTCTGCCTCAGTGGGATACGCCAGATCGATCCAGATGGTCTCTTTACGCGTCAAATCGTCCTTGTTGTCCACGCGAACCTGGATGAGCCTTCCACTGTTCAACACAAACGCACTGAGCATGTCCGCAATTCCTTTGGATGCCGAGAAGAACCGATATGCGACAGAAGGAGATTATAAATGAACGGGCCTGGGCAGGTTGTTAGAGGAGTGTAAACTTTTTGTCGATATCCGCAGTTGGTTCCCTGATGTTTCTGTCTGTTGGCGATGCCCGGCACATCTGCGCTTCACACAGATGTACGGGAATGATTCAAACCGAGGAAAAAACGAATTGTGGAAGGATGAATGACTGAGATTCCGATCACCCGAACCCACCTGCACGCCATAACATGCGAGGTTCAAAGGCCAGGGACATCTGAGGCACCAAGACGTATGTCCATTTGCTGGAAGGGGCGGCTGCGCATCAGTCGCCGCAAAGAACCATCGGCGAAAGACCTGGGTTGCCTGAATGAAGCCTACACGTCCACGAGGATCTTCCGCCCGCTGGTCGGACGCCGTGGTGGGACCGATCGCCCAGGCGGTCATTGAGCGCGCGATTCTCGCGCTCATCTAAGTTCTCACCATCTCTTCCGGGAGAGCCGCGTTGGCCATCAGCGGCCTCAAGGCATTGGCTGTCGCGAGGATCGCCGATCCATTGCTCAGGACAGTGGCCACACCCGCCCCAATAGCTCCGCAGACTGCCAGTCCCAACGCCAAGGTATTCGGGACCGAAATAATTCTCCAGTTCTGCTCGATCAACTCCAAGGCCTCCCGGCTGATGTCCACCGCCAACGGCACCTTCCACAGTCCGCCATTTAATAGCACGACATGAGCCGTGGCTTCCGCCACATCCGCGCCACCACTGAGGGCGATCCCGACGTCGGCATGCGCGAGGGCGGGAGAATCGTTGATGCCGTCCCCCACCACAGCCACCCGATATCCCTTCCGTTGGAGGCCCTGGACGTATGCGACTTTATCGCGCGGCAAGGCATCCGCGAGGTAATCCGCAATACCGACTGTCCGCGCCACTCTCCTGGCCACATGTCCATTGTCTCCGGTGAGCATGGCGATTTCCTTGATACCCTTTCCTCGGAGATGTTCAATGACGCTCGGTGCTTCGGGACGAAGTGGATCGGCATAGGCCAAGGTCCCGACCAGTTCACCATTGATCGCGACACAGACCGGCGACATGGCTTCATGGCCAATCTCATTCAAATGTTGCTGAACGTCTGGGAGCACAGGAATACGCTTCGCGGTCATGAACCGCTCGCACCCGACATGGACCAGGTGCCCATCCACGTGAGCTTCGACACCGAGTCCGATGGTGTAATGGGAGTGATGTCGCTCCGGCACGGCAATGCCTCGACTCTCAGCGGCCTGCACGATCGCCTTGGCCACCGGATGCGTCAACCGTTGCTCGCATGCCGCTGCAAACCCCAGCACATCCGTCCGGCTGATGCCATTGTAGGTATAGATCTCCGTGACAAGCGGGGAGCCGGCGGTCAAGGTTCCCGTTTTATCGAAAACAATCGCATCGACTCCTGCCAACTGCTCCATGTACCGGCCGCCCTTAATCAGAATTCCGTGGCGAACGGCTTTGGTCATCGAAGCCAAGATAGCGGTCGGCGCCGCAATACGGATGCCGGTTCCATAGTCGATAATGAGCACCGACGCACTGGAGGCCAGGTTCTGTGTCATCAGGCCACTGACTCCGGCACCCACAAAACTGTAGGGCACCAGGTCATTGGCCCAGCGTTCGGCATAATTTTGCACACGCGTTTCGTGTGCCGGAGCATCCTGCACCATGCGCACGATTCTCGCGGCTTCCGTCTCGTCTCCAACGCGGTCGGCGCGAACGTAGAGTTTTCCGTCCTGTACCACGGTCGCAGCATGCGCGACATCGCCGACACGTTTTTCCACCGGAAGCGACTCACCCGTGAGCGCTTGCTGATCCACAGTGGCTCTGCCGTTCAGTACCGTGCCGTCAATGGGAATTCGTTCCCCTGGGTACACGACCACGGTTTCCCCCACCGCCACGTCATTGACGTTGACTTGTGTGGTTTTTCCCTGGCGCACGACCCACGCCGGTGTCCGTCGATAGGCCAAGACCTCTTTGACGGCCTCTTGCGCCTGCATCACGGTGACATCTCGAATGTAGTCCCCCAGATTGACCAGCCAGGCCATCAATAACGCCATGGGCCACTGTCCCTGACAGGCGAGCAGGGTCGTCGCCGACGCATCCAGCACGTCCACGGTCAGTACGTCGCGACGTCCAAAGGCATCAAAGGCGCGGATAAACATCGGCAGCGCGCTGCCGATCAGAAGGAACGGGACAAGGGGAGCAGCCAGTACCTCCGCAGCCAGGCAGGCCAGGCCCGCCGTGGACAAGACCAGTTCGAAACCGGCCCCTCCGGCTTCCTGTGACGCCCGATCGTCGGCCGAAGCCACGGCCCGGCGCAAGGCCCGGAGTGTTTCGGAAGAGAGCCGGCCTAGGTACGCGCACAGCTTCCCGGCTGACCAGAGCTTCGGATCAAAACTCACCGTTAGGCTGGCACAGTTCCGGTTCGCCCACACCCCGAGAATACCGGGGCAAGCACGCAGGCCTATTTCCAATGCCTGTGCCAGAGACGGATGGCGCTTCAAGGCAGGGACCTTGAGCCTGACCCGTCCCTTGATCGAATGGACAACCTCGGTGACGGTCCATTCCGAATGAGATTGGGACTTCTGGGGGTTCTTCGCGTAGGCGTGGGAAGGAGCGACCTGCGAATCCAGTTGAAGCGTGCGGCGTCTGGTCGAGACCTGATGAGTCCGGCGAACGAGCGCGGTGGCGTTCACTCTTTAGAATCTCCTTTCGCATGCCGTCGGGAAAGACGGCTCCGCTTATCAATGCTCCTGCTCAAGATTACTTTGCGCTTCATCGGGTGTTTGCCGTCACAACAGACAACACGGCCCTCTGCCGCCGAACCTCATCGGCAGCCCTTCACTTGCCCTATTCGTTCACGCGGGGAGGAGGTGACTCTGAGGGATTCAGCGCGTAATAGGTGCCGAAGGCAAACCAGAAGTAGTCGTACCATTGGGGGAAGATCAATCGCTCCGCAGCCACCACACCTCGGACACCAAGCGCGACCAAGGCGAATGGAACGAGCAAGCGCCAATTCTTGCCGACGTCCGGAGGAAGAATCGATGGGCCATTGGAATCATTGGCATACCATTTCGCCAGATACTCCGGGTTGAGATCGGAGGCCGCAATCCCAAGGGCATTCGCCACGGCAAAGTGAAAGTCGAGCGATTCCAGGAGCTCCGGGTCGAACGTCGCCACGACGCTTCCGGTCAACGAGCTGGCCTCGATATGGTGCATGCCGCGAACCGTCGCCAGACGGGATTCGATATCCCTGGCTTGGTCAGGATGCCCCTTGATGCCATCAAGCTTAAGGCGAATTCTTCCGGGAAGGGCGTGCATCAGGCGGATGTCTTCTAATTTCACTGTCATCTCCTCGACATGCGTTACGTTGAGAACTGAGCAACAAATGCGGGTCCCGTACTAGTCCGATCCTTTTCGGGATCGCGCCCTACGCTTGGGTGGGTCCGCTGCGCCGTTCCCCTCTTCCTCAACCTCGGCTCTGACTTCTGCCACCATGTCATTGACCTGTTCTCCGGCCTCCGCGATCGACTCCTTCACCGTATCGTACAGCAGCACTCCCCCCTTGATCGCGCTCTTCGCCAAGGGTCGGATCGCCGCGCCGATCGCCGGCAAGACTGTCGGGGCCACCAAGGCGACTCCCACTCCCACCAATGCCACACCCCAAGAACCTTTCAACACATCCTCGAACAGTGCCATGGCAGCCTCCTTTTCTGTGTTTCCTTCCTCGGTTCGTTCCCCGGAAGGTTAACAACAATTTAACCGATCGCTTAACTGTTTGTTACGCCAATGGATGACCATCTGCAAGTTAACAAAGTGTGAAGATGGTATGCGGAAATGTGGTGGCAGGTGAGAGCCGCACGCGATCGGCTATTGGGGCAGACCCTCTTTCCAGACATCAGGGCGAGAGTGACGTGATGGGGTTAATTGCAGAACCTTCTCACAACGGAAACAATCTGAGAATCGGATCTCTTCTGTGTGATGGGTCCCACCTTCAGCTCCGCTGCGGCAATCTGTCCGTGTCGCTGACCGGGCGAGAGTTCGGCCTTTTTTGGGCGCTGGCATCACAACCGGAACGGCTGATGTCCAGACAAGAGTTACGAGCCTGCGTGTGGCATAAGACAAGCCGGGTCGATCTACGCACCATCGACCTGCACATTGCCCATATCCGCAAGAAGCTACGGCGATTCAAGTCCTCGTCTATGCCGGTCATCCAGACGGTATGGAGTCTGGGATACAAATTGAGAAACTCCCCCGCCTCGAATGATGCCCACCCGATCGGGAAAACCAGGACAGTAAGGTCCTGATTCTGGCCATCCCGTGACGCCCGTTCTTTGCCAACCTTGGAAGCGGCTTCCCGCGCAGTCTGGTGGGTTTGAGGCAGGGATGGGCCGACCGTTGCCGGGAGGTCGTTCATTCACCTGCTCTATCGTTCACACTGGCGACTTGCTCGAAACACGCGCATCCGTTCCTCTTCGAAGCCCTCAGCCTCAGCGGGATCTTCGAAACTCCAATGCAACACCTTGTCCCCTCCCGGAAAGATCAAGCGCCCTTCCTTGTCGCGAACAAAGGGGCGAATGTGGTCCTTCCTTCTGCATCTTGTGATGGGATCTTTTCAGCGATGAGACGTGACGCAATGAAAACGGTTATTTTGTCAGATCCTCGACGCGTTTCTTGAGCATAAAAAAAGCATTGTCAAAGGCTGCCTGTATTTCGGCCCCAGACCCTGTGGTTTTGGCTGGATCAGGGGTACTCCAATGCAGCTTCTTGGGTTGACCGGGGAAGAGGGGACAACTCTCCCCGGCGGCCTGATCGCACACCGTGATGACGAAATGGAATGACTGCCCCGCCAATTCATTCCAGGACTTGCTACGCGGCTGACCTGGATCAATGCCATGCCGTTGCAAAGTCTCAATAGACTTGGGATGGACAGATCCTTCCGGATGACTGCCGGCACTTGAGGCTTGATACCGTCCATGGCCAAGATGGTTAATTAGTGCCTCGGCCATGATGGAACGACATGAGTTCCCGGTGCACAACACGAGCACCTTGACGGGATCGGACCCCATTAGCTGCAACACCCAGCTGTTTTTTCCGATGGTTCACAGCAGTCAGGCTTCCCCATGGTTTCCGGGGTACAACAGGCCGCGTCGGGGGAATCATTTTCACCGGAAAAGAGCTGCGCATCCTCCATTGTGCGGTAGGCTTCCCATGCAATGCCGGACGGGTCCTGTATCCATGACTTCTCCGAGCGGGCGTAACAACAGACCGTCTCTCCTTCGTCGGCCACTGCTATGTCTCCTCCCTTCAGACGTGTGCGCACTTCTGCCAATTCGGCCTCGTCATCCACTTGAATGCCGAGATGATCAATTCCCTTCGTCCGAGCGCGGGTCGATATGGCGAAGTTTACTCGGGGATCATCCAAGAGCCATTTGGCATAGTCCGATTTTGTTTTGATGGGCGCTATGCCAAACAGGGTGCTATAGAAACGAACGGACTCGTCGAGGTTGTCCACCCCAATATGGATATGCAAGCGTTTCACGATGGTTCCTCCTTCTAAAGTTCGCTCACAGTGTATCGTTTCCAAATTCCACCTAGCACACAGTCCGACAGGCCAAACGGAGCGCCTGATTCAACAGCGCTTCCAGGCCGCTAAACAACAGCATAAAAACCAACCAGTCTCGAAACATCTCACCCAGGGTCATTGGCTTGCTATATGCTGACCATTTTGAGCTGAACCAATTCTCTGCAATATATCCACCGAGCAGAATGACCAAGGACAGGAGCGCGATTAGCCCGAAGAGTTTCATGAAATACCTCTGACAAGCCGCCAGCACCCTGTACCCAGTGCCCAGGCCTCGGGCATCTGGAACACAGATCAGGTGACCGTCCTCCGATCAAGATCATGCGGTCGCTTCCTTCACAGGAAACCAATGCCGCGTCTGATTGCACACATGACAGACCGATAGCATGACAGGGACCTCGACTAGCACGCCGACAACGGTGGCCAAGGCTGCCCCAGATTCGGGGCCAAAGAGGGCAATGGCCGTCGCCACGGCGAGTTCAAAGAAGTTACTCGCTCCGATCAAGGCCCCCGGCGCGGCGACGGCATAGGGCACTCGCAACCATCTCATCAGGCCATACGCGAGCGAGGCATTGAGATAGACCTGGAAAAGAATCGGAATCGCAATGAGCAGGACGTGCCAGGGCTTGCCCAGGATGTTGTCCGCTTGAAAGGCGAAAATGAGGACCAAGGTGATGAGCAGCGCCGCGATGGTGAGCGGTGCAAAGCGGGGAAGGAGTGTCTGCTCAAACCACCGTTGTCCCCCCCGCCGGATGAACCAATTCCGTAGCAAGACGCCCAAGGTCAACGGGATCACGATAAAGCCCACTACCGAATAGACGAGGACTGCGAACGGGACGGTCAGTGAAGAAGCCCCGCTTACCAGCAACCCCACGATGGGGGCAAACAACACCAACATGATCAAATCATTCACCGAGACCTGCACCAGGGTATACGCAGGATCTCCGTCCGTCAGATAGCTCCACACAAAGACCATGGCGGTACAGGGCGCCGCGGCAAGGATGATTGACCCGGCAATGTATTGATCTGCTTCGGCTGACGTCATCCACACCGAGAAGATGAATCGAAAAAACAACCAGGCCAAGAAGGCCATGGAGAACGGTTTCACCACCCAATTGATAAACAGCGTGATCAATAATCCCTGAGGACGCTGACCAACCTGCGCGACGGCACGAAAGTCCACTTTTATCATCATGGGGGTAATCATGAGCCAGATGAGGATCGCCATCGGAAGGTTGACATGACTGTTCTGGCCGAACTCTAGATCACGCAAAACCTGGATACCTCCTGGGGCCAATTTGCCCAGGAGCATCCCCGCGACCATACAGAGACCCACCCAAACAGTGAGATATCGTTCAAATGGATTCAGTCTCTTCACTGTGGGAACGGCTTGCCCTGTTGTCATAGCAATTTCCATCGTTGTGGTACTCCCTCGTGCTTCATCAGACATAAGCTGGTTTCTCCGCACGGATAAAGGCGCTCATGAATTTCCCGTCGGCCAGACTGGCAAGGCGCTCGACATTCAACCCAGCTCCGCTGAGAAACTCCCTCGCATATTCGGCCCGATACACTCGGGTGGGTTGAATCGAGATGTTCAAAAATCCCGCGTGAGCGAGAAGGGAGTCATATTGCCGTTCGTCGAGCGCGCCCGCCACGCAGCCCGCCCACAGTTCTAGGCTCAACTTGATTTCCGTCGGCATGGGACCGCTTATCACGATGTCCGATATAGCAAGGCGGCCTCCTGGACGCAGCACTCGAAACGCCTCGGCCAAGACGCGCTCCTTCTCTCCCGAGAGATTCACGACACAATTCGAAATAATTACATCGACCGAGGCATCGGGCAGCGGAATCTGTTCGATCTCGCCTTTCAGAAACTCCACATTCGACAACCCCGCTTTGATCTGATTCTCTCTCGCGAGTTCCACCATCTCGTCCGTCATATCGAGTCCATAGGCTTTCCCCCTAGGACCCACTCGCTTGGCTGAGAGCAGCACATCAATTCCACCACCCGAACCCAAGTCTAGAACTATGTCTCCCGGGCGCAGATCTGCTAAGGCGGTGGGATTTCCGCATCCAAAGGACGCCGTAACGGCTTCTACGGGAAGGTCACGGGTCTCCTCGTCACTGTAGATGTGATTGGTGATGGCATCGAGCTTATTTTCCTGCAACGTCGTTCCGCAACAGGACCGCCCTCCGCTTCGCACTTGCAGCGCGGCTTGCCGGTATTCTCCCTTCACGATTTCTTTGATCCGGTCTTTGTCCATGATACCTTGATACCTTCATCTATCAATGAAACTTGATTGGTAAGCGCAAAAAAATTCTAACGACAGCTATCCCGTTTAAAGGTACTCGATACCGTACTCGTCAGCGATCTCACCAGATCCTCCAGTTCCTCGATTCCCGCCCGATTCAATGCATAATAGACCCATCGTCCTTCCCGGCGATCAATCACAAGCCCGGCATCCTTTAATACCTTCAGATGGAATGAGAGCCTGGACTGGCCGGTCTTGAAGGAGTCCGTCAGGTCGCAGACGCACTGCTCACCCTCTCCCAATCGTTCAATCAACCGCACGCGGGTCTCATCCGACAGCGCGTGACATATGCTCGCGACCTTGGCAAAGCTTTTGACCGAGGTGCTGGACATGCCTGCCTTATACATCAAGAATTGTTGATTAGTCAATCAAGCCATCGACAGATCGCACGATCCTGCCGTCAGGGAAACGCCGTGCAACCAACGAGCAGCCTGAAATCGCCGGCTGGTTCGAGCAAGATATCCTTCGCCGTGACACATGGGCCCTTGAAGAACGGTACTTATCCGAGGCATTCTCTACCTTCGATGGCATGCATGATGACGATTTCCCTGAAACGGTCTACGATCTTCTTCGGAATCCTGTTTATGATCTCGGCTCTTGCCGCCTGTGCATCCAATCCGCTATTTCCGCCCAAAGTCACTGACGGCATCGACGAGCATTTTGATTTTGAGGTCTGGCGGAAGGCGCCGAGCACCGGCATCGGCCGCAAAATAGAACTGGCCGGGCGCGTGGTCCGCTCCGACATGAGGAACGGAGAGACGTTCGTCATCGTAGAGCAATTGCCCATTGTCGATGGCCTGGTGTATGAGACGCTGGCGCTGAAAAAGCGAACGGGGGAGTACGGGGTATTCTATCGAGCGACAATCGATCCGAAGTGGCTGGGAGCGGGCAATCTCCTCATGGTCATCGGCGCCGTCAGCCAACCCAAGGCGGTTGCAGTCAACGGCGGGCAACAAACGCTCCCGTTTCTTATCGGGGAATGTCTCCGTCTATGGAGGACCGAAGGCAAGGAACTCCCCCAGTCCCAACAAAATGCCGTCGACAGGCTCGCGTCGTTTGACCACACGACATACTGTGCATCGAGCTACTGAAAGCCCTAACCAAGCCGCCGCAGCGACCGATCGATGAGCCGTTAGAACTCATCGATCGATACCGGCTGCAACAAATCGCGCACCGACAGCACGCCCACGATCGCCCCGCTCTTCATGACAGCCAGATGGCGTGTCCCGTGCTGCTGCATGAGGTCCGCCGCTTCGGTAATCGGACGCCGCTCGTCGATCCCGATCACAGGGCTGCTCATGATCGATTCGACCGATACGAAGAACGGTTGCTTGCTTTCGCCGACGACCTTTCTCACGATATCAGGCTCGGTCACGATCCCGACGATGCTTTTATTTTGCTCGACAAACACGCTGCCGATCCTGTTGTTGTTCATCGCCCGGGCTGCTTCGACGACCGACGTCCCCGTCGGAAGCGCGACCAGTTGCCGGGTCATGAGTTGACCGATAGTAACCATAGATCCTCCTTGAATGTGGGTGATAGAGAGGCCCTGTTCTTCCATCGCTATGGAGGATTCTACCGAGATGATGTTTCGAGGGTCTCACGCAAGGGTAAATTGTGTGTTACAGCCGAAGAGGGAAGAGGGGGAATGTCCCTGACGAATCAGGGCATGCTCAGACGAATCTTCAACCGATCGTCGCGACTCAGCCGGGAACCGAGCGGCGAAACGAATCGTAACGGTCAGTCCTTCACGACGAAATGGACGCTGCGGTTCTTCTGCCAGCACGAGGTATTGTGCTGGAGGCACAAGGGACGATCCTTTCCGAAACTGGTCACATCGACTTGCAGGGTCTCGAAACCGAGATTTTCCAAATACTGCTGGACCCCTCTGGCCCGACGTTCACCGAGCACCAGATTATACTCAACCGTCCCGATCTCATCGGTCCGACCTTCGAGCAACACTTTTCTCACGCCGTTCGCTTTCAATCGCTTGGCGTTTTCCTCCACGGTCGTCAGCGCGTCCTCGCGAAGGACATACTGGTCGAAGTCGAACAGCACGTCGGGAAATGGAATGTTCTGCGGACCGGTGGCGTTTCGCGCAGCCATTTCCACAGAGCGCAACGGGATCTGCCCCTCCTTCTCTGCAGCCGGCGGAGCGACCTCTTTCACAGGAGCGGGCGCAACCGTCTCAACCGCCATGGGCTTCGGGTCCGTCGTGACGCCGCTACTCGTCCCGGCACGACCTCCGCAGCCATCGAGCACCATCAGCGACGACACCGCGAGAAAACCGACAATCAGCAGCCGAAGGCTGTTGTTCATGGACACCTCCTTCCACGCAATGCGCAGAGAATAATCAATTAAAAGCAACGTGGCAAGCTCGATTTACGACGCGAAGGCTCGGTACACGGCGAGAGGATCACGCAAGGGTTCCCACTGCATCACGTGCAACGAGTCATCCACATACGAGATGGATCGCATGCCGTTCAACACGCAGGTGACTCCAGGGGTGCTGGCCAGCACCCACATCGCCTTGCGCGACAACGATTCACCACGGCGCGCTTCAGGCAGTAGTGGATCGAGTCGTTGCTCTACCAAGGCCACCTTGGTCCGGCTCCGCTCCGCCGCTTCACGTTGCATTTCCTTTAGCAACGCCAGGAGTTCGGGGACATAGGCATCGCGCCAGGACTCCCAGCGTTCGACGATCTCGCCCCTGAGCACCTGAGATAACGCTTGGAGGACCTGGTTCACGTGCGGGGCGATCATCTGATGTTCGATCTGTTCCCAATGTTCAAGCCCCTGGACTTGAGGGCGCAGTTTCGTCAATTCCTCTGCCCAATTGAAAAATTCGGCGGGGAGCATCCCCTGACCCCCCGGTTCAACGGCGGGAGCAATGTCGCGGCGGTATTCCTGTTCCAACTCGGCGACTCGTGCTCTTTGCTGGTCAAAATCGACGGCCTGTGATGCGACGTGGACTTTGGCGAGCCTGATCATGCCGGCCCCGCGCCCGGGCATGGCATTGAGCGGCCGATTCACCAGCACGGCCAGGCCTTCACGCTGTGCGCACGCGAGTGTCGTCTCGCGTGCATCGGACCCCGTATTCGACGTCAGGGCAGCCCCGGACTCATAGAGATTCATCGGGCACTGCACGACTGCAAAATGCTGGACGGGCGTTCCAATCTTTCCGGCCGCCAGTCGCGCCGATTCCACCATCCGAGACACGGATGTCGCTTCAGGGTCATGCGCGTCCACAATGGCGGTATTCGACGAGACCCCATAGTACTGCAGCCGGCCCGCTGCCACTTGCGATTCGAGGTATTCAAAGGCGGCCTGGAGGCGGTGGTAAAACTCCTCGCGGCGGGCCGGCAGGCCGGCGCGACCGGTGAGCTTCAGCGATGACAGATAATATTCCGGATTATGCAGCAAACACACATCAAGCGTCTGCATGCCCAATCGGTCCAATGAATGGGCCAACTGGTCGGCGAGAAACTCAGGATGAATACAGTGCCAGATTCCCTCCCCATACTTCACCATCTCCGGATAGGGGTGGTTCGCCTTCTCACGGGCTTCCGCCTGCTTGAGGTTGTCACCCTGTACATACCCGATCTTTGAGACGATGACCACTTCTTCGCGCGCAAGATCGCCCTGTTTGATCAGCTCGGCGAGGGCCGATCCGATCAAACGCTCACTGTCTCCATCCATATAGTTCGACGAGGTATCGATGAGGTTGCAGCTCTCGCGCAGGGCTTTAAGCAGAGCTGCGCGGTGGCCGGGGTCACGTGTATCGACACGGTAGGTTCCGAAACCGAACCGACTCACCGTCAAGCCGGTGTTGCCCAATGAAGTAAATCCGTTGGCGAGCCCTGGAGAAGAAGCGGCATTGATTTTTCTCACCGCATATCCGGCTGTCGCGCCAATAGAAGCCGCGCCTTCTAAACGTTGCCCTACGAGCACTTTATTCGCAGACCCAGTGTGTTCAGCCTGGTGACCAGGTACCGGCAGACGAAGCGCGGCTTCGATCTCCGCCGGATCCGTCACCGGGCGTAGACACGCGAAATTGCGGCAGACATACAGCGCCGCCTTGCCGTTCACCAAGTCTTTTCCTTTGAGCAGAGGGTGATCCGTCTCGGCGTCAGCCGGGTCACGCGACGCGCAAATTCTATTACGTAGGTAGTGCCGGCGCACCCCAGCCTGGAGCCCATGCAAACCTGGGTCATCGGCGCGCCCTACGAAAGCCAGCTCGACGGGGCCGTTGATCAGGAAATCAACGACGGCCAGGCTCTTGGCAAATGCTCTCGGATGGCGTGCGATCTGACGTCCATAGGCACGAATCGCAGCAGCCGACAGATCGAGCCAGCCGCGCCGATCCATGTGCGATGCCAGTCGAGCCAGTACCGAAGCCGCCACGGCATTGCCGCTTGGAGTGGCGCCATCAGGCCCCTCACGGCTTCGGATCAGCAAGGTTTCGTGGGTTCGGGCTGTCGTGAAAAATCCATCCTGCGCGTCATCGCTGAAATCCGTCCCCATCCGCTCGGCGAGTCGCACCGCATCTTTCAAGTATCGTGCATCGGCTCCGGCCTCGTAGAGATCAATCAGCCCTTCGGCCAGGTACGCGTAATCCTCGAGGTAGGCATCCAGGTGGGCTTTTCCCGCCCGGTAGGTCCTGAAGAGACCCCCATCGGATCGAGAGACAGTCGTGAGAATAAAGTCCGCCGCCTTGCGCGCAGCCTCCGTATACCGTTCCTCACCGAACACGCGCCCTGCCTCGGCCATTGCGCTGATCATCATCCCGTTCCACGCCGTGATGATCTTGTCGTCCAAACCGGGAGGCACCCGTTGCGAACGGGCGGCATGGATCACCGGCCGAAGCCTGGCGATCGTCTCGCGCAACTCGTCCTCCGTCGTTCCCAACTCCTGTGCGACCGCGGAGTAGGGCTTGGGTGTATTGAGGACATTCGTATGCTCCCAATTTCCAGACGGGGTAATGTCGTAGTACGCGCAAAAACGCTTGGCATCTTCTTCCCCGGGCAGAACTGCGCGGATCTGTTCCGTGGTCCAGACGAAAAACTTGCCTTCAACCCCCTCTGAATCCGCATCGGTGGCCGAATAGAATCCACCCTCAGGCGAAGTCATTTCTCGCAGAATGTAGTCCAGTGTCTCGGTTGCGACTCGGCGATAATTCTGATCATGAGTCACTTGATGGGCTTCGACATACGTGCGAGCAAGCAGCGCATTGTCGTACAGCATTTTCTCGAAGTGAGGCACCAGCCAGCGTGCGTCTGTGGAGTAACGGGCAAACCCGCCGCCGACATGGTCGTACATGCCGCCGGCAGCCATCGCGTCCAACGTTCTCGTGACCATCGTCAGGGTGTGCGCATCGTTCGTCCGATCATAGCAACGAAGCAGGAGAGACAAGCCCGTCGCCGGTGGAAACTTCGGAGCGCCGCCGAATCCACCATAGCGCTCGTCAAAGTCTTCCGCGTATTGGGACACGGCCATGCGCAACTCGTCCTCGCCGACGGAAGTCGGGGAAGGCACCCTGACTGCTTCCTGCAATCGTCCGGTCAGATGGGCCGCCTGACGGACCACCCCTTCGCGATCCTTGTCCCAAAAATCGGCGATCTTCTTCAAGAGCGTCGGAAAGCCGGGCCGGCCGTAGCGATCTTCCGGGGGGAAATAGGTGCCGGCAAAGATCGGCTCCTGGTTCGGCGTCAGAAAAACCGTCATCGGCCAACCGCCCTGTCCATTGAGTGCGAGCGTGGCCTGCATATAGATCTCGTCCAGATCCGGTCGCTCCTCCCGATCAACTTTGATACATACGAACCGTTCGTTCATGATGCGCGCAATGCCCTCGTGTTCGAACGACTCGCGCTCCATGACATGGCACCAATGACAGGCCGAGTAGCCGATCGAAAGCAGGATGGGTCGGTTGGTTTGCTTTGATCTGGTGAGTGCTTCCGGTCCCCATGGGTACCAGTCGACCGGATTGTAGGCGTGCTGGAGCAGATAGGGACTGGTCTCGTGGATGAGACGGTTGGGGGAGCGCTGCTGGTTGAGTGAACTCATACGGCACCGTAACATGCTGATTCCAGAAGGGTCAACGCTGCCGCGACCACACGGCACTGCATGTGCCTCATGTGTCACTCTCTGAGACCGACCGCCGGACTCTCTCTACAGTCTCCCTGTGATAAGCTAATCCAGATGGACCACACCACCTCACCACTGCGATGACCACCGACGACGTCGGCCCCTATTCCAATTATCGTCTGACCGTTCGACTTGCCTTGGCAAACAAACCGGGCATGTTCGCCAAGGTGGCTTCCATTCTGGCGGAGGAAGGAGCCAATCTGGGAGCCGTGGACATTGTCTCGGCGAATGCGGAGGGAATGATTCGAGACGTCACTTTCGACGTGCAAGACGAATCCCACGGCGAGCGCGTACTCCAACATTTGGGACAACTTCCTGACGTGACAGTCTTATCCGCGTCGGATCGGGTCTTCTTGCTTCATCTCGGAGGGAAAATTCGCGTTCACAGCCGCGTGCCCCTGAGTACGAGAAATGTCTTATCCATGGTCTATACGCCCGGCGTGGGTCGCGTGTCTCAAGCGATTGCCGCCGATCCGAGCAAAGCCTATGTCTTTACGATCAAGAGCAACAGCATCGCCGTGGTCACGGATGGATCCGCCGTGCTGGGCCTTGGGAATCTCGGGCCGGAAGCGGCCCTTCCCGTCATGGAAGGGAAGGTGATGCTCCTCAAGGAGTTTGCCGGCATCGACGCCTGGCCGCTTTGTCTCGGCACGCAGGATCCCGACGACATCGTGCGCATCGTCCAAGGTATTGCTCCAGGCTTCGGAGCGATCAACCTGGAAGACATCAGCGCTCCCCGCTGCTTCGAGATCGAACGCCGACTCAAGGCAACATTGGATATTCCGGTTATGCACGACGATCAGCACGGGACCGCGGTAGTTCTGTTGGCTGCATTGACCAATGCATTGAAAGTCGTCAGGAAGGACCTCGCGAATGTACGGGTCGTGGTCAATGGACTCGGAGCCGCCGGCACTGCCTGCTGCCGGATTCTTCTGGCCGCCGGCGTGTCTCATCTCATTGGCTGTGATCAGGAAGGAATTGTCCTGATGGGGGAGGCTGAAGAACTACGTGCCTGCCGGACGGATCTCCAGAGTTGTATTACCCGTCACGCGCCGCGAGGAACATTGCGGGATGCGTTGAAGAACGCGGACGTCTTCATCGGTCTCTCGGTAGGAAATGTGTTGCGCGTCGAAGATCTAGAACTCATGGCGGGGGACCGGATTATCTTCGCCATGGCCAATCCCGACCCTGAAATCGATCCGAAGCTCGGGGACGAACACTCACGAATCTTTGCGACCGGTCGTTCGGATTACCCGAACCAGATCAATAATGCACTCGCCTTTCCAGGAATATTTCGTGGCGCCCTCGACGTCCAGGCGCGGGAAATCAACGAAGCCATGAAATTGGCGGCTGCAACGGCGATTGCGGGCGTGGTGCCGGAATCCGCTCTGAGCGAAGATTACATTATTCCAAGTGTGTTCGACAAAGAAGTAGTGCCGCGGGTCGCCAAGGCAGTTGCCGCAGCGGCCAGAGAAACGGGAGTCACCCGCCGTAAGTTGAACGTGGGGAATGACCTGATCTGAGGATGAACCCTTGTTCGGCGCTGTTCTCCGCCGAGCCTGTTCTGCACTACCGGTACTTCACAGACGCTCCAAATCGCCCGCTTATCCGCTCGAGGATGGTTGTGCTAAGATGGCGGAATCCGAGCAGGCCTCTCCTGCCCACCATTTTGCAATCGAGGGAACGTGCCGTTTTCCGCCAGCCGCCTCGTCAAATACCAAGCCGGCATGCGTCGCCGGATCGAATCCCTTCGCTCGAAAACCGCCGATAGTCTCGATTTCGCTGTCGATCATATGATGCAGGAACGCGTCGACAGTTTCTTCCGTGTCGAGGAGGGTCTCGAGGAAATCGACCATTCACTGCAGCTCATCGAGGAAGAACTGGCGCAGATCCGGGATCTCAGCGCGGCCCTTCGCCTCGAATCCCGTCTCGAATTCATAGAAGACCGCTGGGACGAGATGGACAGCGAACTCCGCGAACGGCCGCGCCGGCGCCGGCGCACGATCAATATGGCCGACTTTCTCAAGGCCGCCGGTGGATCAACCGATCCATCGGCGCCGGCGAGCGAAATTACCAACGCGACCGACGCCTACGAGGTGCTCGGACTGGAATACGGCAGCTCGCTGCTGGAAGTCACGACGGCGTTTCGCCAGCGTGCCAAGGAACTCCACCCCGATGCGAGGAACGGAGACCGCAGCCTGGAGCCGGAATTGCGGCGGATCATCGCCTCGTATCAGTTTTTGAAGGAACACTTGAGTCTCAGCAACACCGAGCCGCCGATCTCTCGCGGCCATGAGTACCGCCCCGCCGAGTGACCCGACGTGAACCAGAGTAGCACCAATCGATACATTGCGACGCCGGATGACCTGGCTCGGTTGTGCGAGCACCTGCCAGGCCAGGACCGCATTGCCATCGATACCGAATTCGTCGGCGAAGATAGCTTCGTTCCGCGCCTGGAGCTCATCCAGGTTGCGGCGGACGGGATTGCCGCCGTCATCGATTTTCAAGCCGTCCAGTCCAGCCAGCCAATGGCCGACTTCTGGTCGTTGATCTGCAACAACCGTATTGAGAAAGTGCTTCACGCCGGTCGCCAAGACCTGGAGCTGTTCATGACTCATGCGGGAAAAATCCCGAAGCCGTTTTTCGATACACAGATCGCGGCGGCGATGGTGGGCTATGGACCACAGACGGCCTATGCCAATCTCGTTCAACGGGTGAAGGGGATCAAACTCGATAAGGCACAGACATTCACCAACTGGAGCCAACGACCATTGAGCCGGGAACAGATCATGTACGCACTCGACGACGTCCACTTTCTGATCCCGGTCCATGATCATCTTCGCCTCAAACTTCGATCCCTCGGGCGATTGGAATGGGTCGACGAAGAATTCGTGCGGCTCGAAGGAATGCTGGGGATCCAAACACGCGACCCGCTTGAACGGTACCAACGTATCCGAGGGTGGGATAATCTCAAACCGCGTTTGGCCGCGGTCCTTCGAGAGCTGGCCTCCTGGCGCGAAGGGGAGGCGCGTCGCCGCAACGTACCTCGTGGCCGCGTCGCCCGGGATGAGGTATTGCTCCAGCTCGCTCGCCAAACGCCGAGAACACAAGAGCAGCTTCGGTCGATGCGAGGCATGTATCCATCTGAAATTGAACGCAATGGAGGGGCACTCCTCGAAATCATCGCTCGCGCCCTGGCCTTGCCTGCCGGCGATTGGCCCGATGTGCCCCGGGAAAAGAAACCGGATCCGGAATCCACCGGAACGGTCGAATTGCTCCAGGCAGTCCTGAAGGCGATTTCCTCCGAGGCGAACATGGCGCCCACCCTTCTGGCCACCACCGCCGACCTTCAAACCCTGGTGGACCTCAAACAGGACCACGAGAAGGCGGATATCCCTCTGCTGCGCGGCTGGCGCCGGCAGCTGGTCGGCGAGACACTCCTTCAGGTCATCAGCGGACGCCAATCAGTGTGGATCAATCCTGCGACCAACAAACTCGAGTTCGGAACTCCGCCCTAAGTCATTCCCGCGTTCTAAACAGAACACCTGCCATCCTTCCAGCTTTACTTAGCTGGTGCGTCTCCGTCCAGTACCGCCGCCAACCCGTTGTGTCTGAGGTCCTTTTGTCGGTACGTCCCGAAGCCGGCAATCCGAGGACCCTTAGGTACGCTTCTGGCAGCCTCATTCAGGGCCGAAACCGGAACTCGGAGCTTAAGCGATGACGTTTCACCGGTATGGACAGCTACTCTCCTTCATATGGCCCGGCGGGTTCATCTTTCTGGTTGGTCTCGGCTTTCTCCGTCCCAGCGGCTTGCCGCATTGGGCTCAACCGCTCATCCATGTCTTCCCCTATGTCGTCCTCGTATTCGGAGTGCTCTTCTGTTGGATCTTTAGTCGCAGCCGAATAGGACTTTCGCTGTTGATCCTCATCATCGGGGACCAGTCATTCTTCTGGATGCCCCCTGTTCACACAGGAATTGAATCAAGCGATCCCATCTTTCAGATCACCGCGCTCCTCATCCCGCTCAATCTTCTCGTACTGACGCTAGTGACGCGTGAGGCAATCTTCACGAGAACCACGCTGCTCTGGACCTTGTTCATCCTGTTTCAGACGATAGTCGCAGGGTGGCTGGCATATTCTTATCCCATGATGACCGTGACTGCCTTGAACATCGCCCTTTTTCCTTCAGCCGTGACAGCCTGGTCACACCTCGCGCAGCCGGTCATACTGGCCTGGGGAACTGCCCTGACGCTCCAGATCACCCATGCTCTGTCAGCTGATAGCGAGATCGAGAAGGGGTTCGTGTGGGCCCAGATTGCGGTGGTAGTGGCACTGTACAGCGTGCAGATGGGGTGGGAACCCAGACCGTTTCTGGCATTGGCGGGCGTGATCATTGTCATGTCACTGATGCAGACCTCTTATCGTTCGTCCTTCCGTGATGAGACCACCAAACTGCCAGGTTCGCGCGCCTTCGAGATGGCGGCAAAACGACTCGGCCGCCGCTATTCATTGGCCATCGTTGAGATCGATCAGCTTAAAGAAACAAACAATCATTACGGACGGAGCATCGGAGATCAGGTGCTGGCGCTGGTGGCCAAAAAAATCGTGCATGCCAGCGGCAGGGGTAAAGTCTTCGCCCATGACGCAGAACACTTCCTCATACTCTTTCCGGCAACGTCTCCACAGAATACATTGGTGCCACTCGAACGTGTCAGGAAAGCCGTGGAAGCGGCATGTTTCGTGCTGCAGAACCGAAAACTGGTCCGAGACGTCCGGAGACCGGTTGGTAACGCTGACGCGACCGCCGTGGATCTCCCGGTCACCGTGAGTATTGGGGTCTGTGGTACCGATGGCGGGGCCGGCATGCCGGCGGGTATCGTGAAAGCCGCCTACCAGGCGGTTCACGGGGCAAAATCAGAGGGAGGTAATATCGTCAAGAGACTGGCGTCGGAGCACCAGGAACCTACACGCTCCGCCGAGCCACACCGGCCTCCGTCCGACGGCGGATATCGACGAGTCGTATCCTAATCCCGGCACTTTCCGACGATCCCGCCACAGGCCGAGAATAAGAGTGATCAGTCAGAGATCAGCAGATCCACCACGGTCAGCGCGGCGAAGAGAAGGAACAGGGTAGAAAAGCGTAGGTTCATCCGGCGCAACAGGCGCTCGATCAGCGAGACGCGATCCAGAGAGGTTGATGCGGTCATAATAGTTGTTTCACCGTATCCGCGGGTCTGGCCAGCAATGCCGACTCCCCGCGTTCAACCAGCGGTCGTTGTATGAGATCGGGATACCTCACCATGAAGTCCAGCAGCTCATCATCCGATAGGCTTTTCTCGGCCAATTTGAGCTTCTTGTAGATCTCTTCCTTTTTCCGCAACACGTCGCCGGGCGAGAGCCCGGCTTTCTTCAGCAGGGCTTTGAGACGGGATTTTGTGAACGGTGTGTCATAATAGTTGATGGCGGTGTAGGGAATACCGCTCTCCTTGATCACCTCGACAGCTTGACGGCACGTCGAACAGGTCGGTTTCTGATAGATCGTGATGGATTTCATGCGCAATGACCTTTCAATTCTATAGCCCGCACTATTCATGAGGGTTCGTGACGAAACCGCTGAGACGCCAAGCGAGACGGGCGCGTGGAGCCGTGAGGAAGAGAGGCATCCTTAAACAGGATGTCGACCGACTGAGCGGCGAGCCCGCCAGCCTGGCGCGTAAAACCAGCGCCCAGGCGCGTCGCCTCCGCGCTTGCGAGGTCGAGCACCAGTCGATGGTCTTGGTGCGAGAGTGAGACACCTCATCAGATTCAGGTTTTTGAGTCATCGTGTCGGCGGTTGCAGTAGAAGTCTTCATGAATAATGCGGGCTAGAAGCTTGACGGGAAATTTTCGCCTGTGTTAAATCCCATGGGCTTCGATCTCTTTGTTTTGACAATGTCCTGAACCATGCCTATCGTCGGAACCGATACCGGTGGTCAAAGAAAAGGGTTTGCATGCACCACTGCAACGCAACGCCTGCTGAAAGACCTCCGGACCAAACGCAAGGGCCAGCCGGTTCTCGTGCTCGGCCATATTGCAGAACGCAAGGGACAAGAAGCGACGTTTGAGGTCTTCAATGATCGTTTGGCCGTGATCAAGTTCGCCGATGGCGCGGTTCTGGGATACGATCCTGTCGAGCTTCTCCTCCCCACAGAAATAGATCCACAGGGCATTCCCTACTTCGAACTCCGGCCCTGCGCGGAATGCGAGCAACTCTTTCCGCTGACGGCGGAGGAATGCGCCGCTGAGCAAGAACCGACTCTCTGCCCAACTTGTTCCGGATGAATAGCGAGGAAACCTCGCTGTATTCTGAGTGTTGAGCTGTGACTTCTGAACACTGAATCGCCGCATAGGATTCCACCGTCAGCATTGCTCATTCATCATTCTAGTCAGTCCACCAGTGGCGCCACTTCGATTGCTTTCTTGATCAAGCAATCTCCTGCAAATCCTTGCAGCGTCATCGGAAGCATGCTGGCATCGAGCACACGAACGGTCGTAACCTTGAACCCATCGGCGACTCTTGTTCCTTCGACTTTCACCCCATGACAGACTTCCAACTTCCTCCAGATCAGGTTGTCCTGAACCACTTCGCTTGGAAGGAGCTTCAGATCCGATACTGCCCCGTCTGATACGGCCCTCACTGAGACGCGAGCCTTGTCCTTCGGCACCTCGCTGACCACTGCAAATAGGACCGTCTCCTCATCAGCCGACGCCGGCATAGTCGGAAGGACCATGCAGACCAGGAGGGCAATACAAGATAGCCGAATCATTCGTTCCCTCTATGACACACAGGAGTTCACCATACAATGTTAGGGCGCCGGTAATGGCTCTCCCGGGTTCTTCGGCGCAGGGGATGAAGTCGGACCCGGCCCGCCATGGCTCAATGCGCTCCTTCCTACCGCGCGTTCAGGGGAGGGAGGCGGCATCGGTGCGATACCAGAGCCAGAGGGAGTAGGCTGCCGCAGCAAAGCGACGACAGCCAGGATCAAGGCTAGTATTCCTAGAATGACCATGGTTCGAAAAAACGTCGGCATGACCTTCGCTTCCGTTGAATATGCCGGCACTCTTAATTTCAGTATGCCAAGCGATGCCCGTGAATTCAAGCCGACACTGAGTAGTACAGCTTAATCCATGATAAGCTGAACCTGACGACTTTACCCACGATGGATCTGATTGATCCATCCACAACAAGGAGACCACATCGATGCCGCACGATTTCATGCCCGGCCTCGCCGGCATCCCGGCCGCAAAGTCCGCGATCAGCGATGTCGACGGCGAGAAAGGAATCCTCGAGTACCGAGGGATCCGGATCGAGGAGTTGTGTGCGCACTCTTCCTTTCTGGAGACGACGTATCTGTTGCTGTTCGGGAAGTTGCCGACCCAGCCTGAGCTGAACCGATGGGTCACAGATGTCACCCGCCACCGCCGTATCAAGTTCCGACTGGTGGATCTGATGAAGTGTCTGCCCGACGGGCATCCTATGGACGCGCTGCAGGCCGCGGTCGCCGCGCTGGGCATGTTTTATCCCGGTCGCAATGTAAGCGACGCAGAGAATAACTATTGGTCGGCTGTGCGATTGGTGGCGAAGATGCCGACGCTCGTGGCAGCCTGGGCTCGGTTGCGTCGCGGAGATGACTATATCCCGCCGCGCGACGATTTGGCCTTCGCCGACAATTTCCTCTACATGCTGACGGAAGCGCCCCCTCATCCCCTCTGGAGCGAGATTTTTGACGATTGTCTCATCCTGCATGCAGAACACACGATGAATGCCTCTACCTTCACGGGCATGGTCACGGCCTCGACGCTAGCCGACCCCTATACCGTGGTCGCCTCGGCGATCGGCGCGCTCAAGGGTCCGCTCCATGGCGGAGCCAACGAGGAAGTCGTGCAGATGCTCCGGGACATCGGAGCGGTCGACCGTGTTCGGCCCTTTGTCAAAGCCCGGATTGGAGCGAAACAGAAACTGATGGGATTCGGTCACCGCGTGTACAAGGTCAAGGATCCTCGCGCCACGATTTTACAGGCGCTGTGTGTTCGGCTGTTCCATGAATGCGGCGGGTCACCCTTGTATGATGTGGCCCTCCGGGTGGAGGAGGTGGCCGACGAACTGCTTCATGATAAAGCTGTACACCCGAATGTCGATTTTTATTCCGGGATTGTGTACGACAAGATGGGAATGGACGTGGACTTGTTTACGCCGGTGTTTGCTATGGCGAGGGTCAGCGGCTGGCTGGCGCACTGGCTGGAGCAGCTGAGAGAAAACAAACTGTTTCGGCCGGACCAGATCTACGCCGGGGAGCATGACCGACCCTATGTTCCGATCGACCGACGATAGACGATAGAAGGAAGGAGAACGGTTATTCGGCCAGCCGTACGAACCACCACAACACAAGCGACGTAAAGAGAATGAGCGCCCCCAGGGCGGCATACGCAAGAATTTCGATCATGTCTGACTCCTCTCGTTCGAGCACCACTAGATAACATCTTCTCCCGTCAAGTCAAGTTTTCTCACTGTAGCGAAAACTCCGTTCGCACGGCTTGACTCCGTAAAAACTACCCTTACCTAATAGCTGTCTGCAGCGATGCATAACAACCGGATCACAAACAATAGGAGGGGATGTATGACACTCGTAAAATGGGATCCGTTCCGGGAACTCGAAGAGATGTCGGATCAGATCAACAGACTATTTGTCCGGCCATCGGCCTGGCAAGCTCAGAGCAAAGAAGCTATGACCGTGGCGGACTGGACTCCCACCGTGGACATCAGCGAGACGGAGGCCGAGTACCTGATTAAGGCCGAACTACCGGAGGTCAAGAAAGAAGACGTCAAGATCACGGTCGAGGACGGCGTACTGACGATCCAGGGGGAACGCATACGGGACACAGAAGAGAAGGCGAAGAAGTTTCATCGGATTGAGCGATCGTACGGCCGGTTCGTGAGGAGCTTCACCTTGCCGGACTCGGTCGACGAAGCCGGGGTAAAGGCGGTCTATACCGACGGTGTGTTGAACCTTCGTCTGCCCAAGTCGGAAAAAGCGAAGCCAAAGCAGATCGAGGTCAAAGTCGCGTAACCCTCTCCCTTCCGCTCGGGTGAGGAAAGCACAGGCCCGCTTCGGCGGGCCTGTGCTTTTTGTGGGCACAACAAGCCCCTGTTCCTATGCCGGTTGTAGAGAACCCGGGCGGTCCCCCAGGTCGCTCTTACGACCGTTCCTGCATGACCAGCTCCCAGGCTTCCTCATCAAATGCGTAACGAATCACATACCGTTGACCGTCATCCGCAATGACACGAAAACAACAGTGGGTGTCGGTATACCAACGTGCAGCCACCTCGACGATCTTGCGTTTGATCCCCTCATACACAAAGGCGCTCGGGGTTTCCTCTCCTTTGTAGCCCGCATGCGCCTCGACTAAAAACCGGTGTTCACTCATCCCAGCAGGCTAGCGAACTCCATCAGTGTCGTCAATATTTTGAAACCGAGTCTTGAGGTTCAACGTGACGACCGTTTAAGATGCGGCATTCGCAATCAGGCATGTCATTGTGGTGGAGAGGTCATATGAAAACAACCAAAGCCAAGCAAGCTGGGATGGCCGGGCCATTAAGTGGATTGTCGTCGGGCTCGCCAGGCGCGCGCATCGAACGAGATACAATGGGGGAACTGGCGGTTCCGCTGAGCGCCTATTATGGCGTCCAAACCGCCCGCGCGATTGAAAACTTTCCCATCAGCTCACTTCGGTTTCCTCGCGCCATGATTCGCGCCATGGGCCTGATCAAGCGAGCGGCCGCGTCCGTGAACCATTCATTGAACCTCCTTGACAAAAAATCAGCCGGCGCAATCAAGCAAGCCGCAACCGAAGTTGTGAAGGGGACCCTCGATGCCGAATTTCCCGTGGATATTTTCCAAACCGGTTCCGGCACCTCCACCAACATGAACACGAATGAGGTCATTTCCAACCGGGCTACGGAGCTTCTCGGAGGCGCCAGAGGCAGCAAGCTCGTGCACCCGAACGATCATGTGAATCTCGGCCAGTCGAGCAATGACGTCATTCCCACCGCTATTCATATCGCAGCGTCTGAGATGATCCACGAGCAGCTGATCCCCTCTTTAACCAGACTGCATACCGCGCTTGCGAACAAAGCCCGTGAGTTTGACGAAATCGTGAAAATCGGGCGTACGCATTTGCAGGATGCCACGCCGGTCCGGTTGGGACAGGAATTCGGTGGATACGCGAGACAGATCCAGCTGGGAATTGCACGCATGAAGCGGGCCCAGGAGGCGCTGAGCGAAGTGGCCCTCGGAGGAACGGCCGTGGGAACCGGCCTCAACTGCCACCCGGACTTTGCGTCGAAGGTCATGGCAATCATTTCCAAGGAAACCGGCTGCCCGTTCGAGGAGGCCTCAAACCACTTCGAAGGACAGTCGGCGCAAGATTCCTTGGTCGAAGCGAGTGGAGCGTTGCGCACCCTGGCTGTCAGCTTGATGAAGATCGCCAATGACATCCGTTGGCTGGGTTCGGGACCACGGTGCGGCTTGGGGGAAATCAATTTGCCGGAAACACAGCCAGGCTCTTCCATCATGCCCGGAAAGGTAAATCCGGTTATTGCGGAATCAGTCACCATGGTCTGCGCGCAGGTCATAGGGAACGACGTCACCATCACGATAGGCGGGCAGGCGGGCAATTTTGAATTGCTCGTCATGCTGCCCGTGATGGCCTACAACCTGCTCCAATCGATCGAACTCTTGGCCGCCGCTTCGGGGAATTTTGCCGTCAGGTGCGTGGAAGGAATCGAAGCCAATGAAGAACGCTGTCAAAGTTTGATCGAGCAGAGTCTTGCGATGTGCACGGCACTCGCACCGGAGATCGGGTATGAGGCCGCCGCAAAAATTGCGAAAGATGCCTACAAAACCGGAAAGACCGTTCGGGAGACGGCTTTGGAACAGAAAGTGTTGTCGGAGAAACGGCTACACGCGCTTCTGGATCCTTGGCGCATGACAGAACCGGGTGGCCCGGTGGGAAGTGGGGGCGGGTGACGGGGACGCTACGGCGAGGTTGACTTGTCGATTCGGAATTGATCGACGTGCTGCTCATCGACCTGTAGCACACGGCTGGAATGCCTCGGGATGACGACGGGTGGCTGAATGTGGACAGCATCTTCGCTTTGACACTTCAAGAATCTGTATGCTAAAGTTCGCGAAAATTTTGAGACTCCTCTTGTTTTCACGGCTCACGTTCAATAGACATATAGAGACATATAAAGGGTAGACGATGAGTACAACCAGTTCACAAACGGGCGGCCATGTCGTGATCGTGGTGGGGGCCGGACCTGCAGGAATGGCCCTCGCCAACAAAATGGCCGAAGCAGGCCATGAGGTGATCATCCTCAATCGTGATATTAAATTCGGCGGATTGGCCGAATACGGGATTTTTCCCAGCAAACTTAAGTTACGTGGTGGTTTGAAGAAGCAGTATTGGGAGATGCTCCATCGGCCGAACGTCCGATACTTCGGCAATGTGTCGGTAGGGCAAGGGAAGGACCTCTCCGTGGATGACCTGCGCGGGCTCGGAGCGAGCGCCATCGTATTCTCGATCGGCGCTCAAGGCACCAAAGCCATCGGTGTCGAGGGAGACTCCGCCCAGGGAGTCTTCCATGCCAAGGACGTGGTGTATCACTTCAATCGCCTGCCTGGGTTTGGAGACCGGCCTTTTGAGATGGGCAAACATGTAGGTGTGATTGGTGTCGGCGACGTCATGGTCGACATTGCGCACTGGTTGATCCGCTACAAAAAGGTTGAGCGAGTCACCGCCATCGCCAGGCGGGGGCCGCTGGAACGAAAATACAATCCGAAAGAAATTCGCTCGGTCTGTTCAAACATGGATCTGGACGGACTCACACAAGAGTTTGCCCGCATCAAAGACCGGTTGGCCGCTGTCGGTCAGGATACGGACAAAGTCTTGAAGGAGATGACGGAAGAATTCACGAAATGTGAGCCGAAGGTGAGTGAATCCAAAATGGGGTTCAGGTTTCTGGCCTCTCCAAAACGCGTGCTCGTGGACGCCAACAATCGTGTGCGCGCGCTGGAAATGGAAGAGAATAAGCTCGAACCCAAGGGCGAAGATACGGCCGCAGTCGGATTAAGACAATTCTACGAATTCCCGGTTGACAGTGTCGTGTTCGCCGTTGGCGACAAGGTCGATGAAAAGGTCGGCCTGCCCTATAAGGGTGGGATGTACGTCACGAACCCGAATAAAACCGGTAATGATCCCGATGACGCCCTGTTCCAGGCCTACGATGAAACCTGCGGAAAGGTCGTCGAGGGTGTGTTTCTAACAGGATGGGCGCGGAAAGCGAGCGAAGGACTGGTGGGAATTGCCAAACGAGACGGGGAGTGGTGCGCAGAAGTGATGACGCGCTACCTCGCCACCCAAAGCCAGCCTCCAAACAAGACCCTCGACGGCGTACTCAGCAAATTGCAGGCGATCTTGAGGGAACGGAAGAGTCGACCGGTGGATCTCGCAGGTCTTAAAGCGTTAGATGCGGTCGAAAAGACTCACACCGGTTCACCGGATGCAATCGGTGAATTCAAATTCGCGGCGAATGCCGACATGTTAGCTCACATCGAGCGTAGCCGGTTGTAGTTGCGCCGGGTCATCTAACCATCTCCCCACTTCAGCTTTTCTCGCAGCACCTCGTAGTAGCTGCTCTCCGGGAAACGGATGAGTCTGGTCCGGTGCTCAGACGCCATGATCTCGACGGTATCGCCTTGCGTCATGGCTACTCCAACCTGGCCGTCCAACGTTGCCATGGCTCCATCATCCTTGCTGGTAAGGGTCACGTCGATTTCGGCGTTGAGCGGAACAATCAACGGTCTATGGGTCAGCGTATGGGGACACACCGGTGTGAGAATCAAGCCCTCGACGGCCGGATTAATAATGGGACCTCCAGCCGACAGGGAATAGGCCGTTGAGCCCGTCGGCGTGCTGACGATCAGCCCGTCACCGCGTAGATTGGTCACGAACTGACCTTGAATCCTGACTTTCAGTTCGATCATGCGGGCCAGAGTTCCTTTGCTGATGACGACATCGTTGAGCATCGTGCCTTGCGCCACTGTTTCTCCATGCCGATGGAGATGGGTCTTGAGCATGAGTCGCTCATCAAGAACGAAATCATTCGCAAACACCCGTTCAAGAGACGGATACAGATTCTCTAATTGGACTTCGGTTAAAAATCCCAATCCGCCCATATTCACGCCCAGAATCGGAATGCCTCGCTCTCCAGCGAGTCTGGCGGCATTGAGCATCGTCCCGTCACCACCTAGGACGAGGAGGACGGCAGCCTTGCCGGCCAATGCAGTTTTTTGATATCCCCCCTGCTCACCGAGGAGGGCCGCGGAGGTTGTATCGAGAATCACTTCCATCGCTCGGCCACGGAGCCACGTGACCACATCATGGAGAGTGGTCCTGACCTCAGGGAACTTCGGCTTTGTCAGGATTCCGATACTTTTACTTTTCATCATTGGTGCAACCGCCTCGTCAGGAGGTGAGGCGCCGGTCGAAGGGTGCGGGATTTTATCGGGATGGCTCTTTTCCTGTCAAACAACAACCTCAGCACGCTTTTCGTCCGTGAAAACTTTGATCAACGCAGCACCCATTTGAATGTCCCAATATCTTGACACCCCGCTGGTCTCTCGTTAGAATCTCTTCATCAGTTTTTTCGAAGGTTTGTCTTCTCATTCATTACGGGTCACGGTCTTCAGCTCCCATCACTCATAAGTCAAGGAGGCAGGATGTTCGAACGGTTCACGGACAAGGGTCGCAAGATCATCATCCTGGCACGTGAAGAAGCCGAGCGGCATCAGAACGACTATCTGGGCACGGAACATCTCGTTCTTGCTATCCTTCGGGAAACAGACGGGATTGCCCTGATGATCCTCAAGAAGATGGGGCTTTCAACGGAGCAGATTCGGCTTGAAATCGAGCGCAATCTGCCTGGGGGCGGCACCACGATGACCTTCGGCGAGATCCCTTTCAGCCCGCGCGTCAAAAAGGTGATCGAGTACGGTGTGGAGGAGGCGCGACTCCTCGGTCACAATCATATCGGCAGCGAACATCTCCTGCTTGGTCTTCTGCGCGAGGAGGAAGGGATCGGGGGGAAGATCCTCCGGAGTCTCGGCGCCAATCTTCTCACGGCTCGCCAATTAACCGTCACGTTCCTCCGCAAGTCCGCACCCCGTGAACGCGACCGCAAGAGCAACACGCCTGCGCTTGATGAGTTCGGACGTGATTTGACCCAACTCGCGCAGGAAGGCCAACTTGATCCCGTTATCGGACGTGCCGATGAGATTGAGCGCGTCCTTCAGATCTTGAGCCGCCGAACCAAGAACAACCCGGTTCTCATCGGAGAATCCGGGGTAGGCAAGACGGCGATCGTCGAAGGGCTTGCGCAACGGATTGTCGCATCAGAGGTTCCGGACAATCTTCTGTCACGACGGGTCATTGCTCTTGATCTTGGATCCCTCGTGGCCGGAACAAAATACCGCGGACAATTCGAAGAGCGCCTCAAAGTCGTCATGAAGGAAATCGTTCAGGCCGGGAATATTATTATTTTCATCGACGAACTGCATACCCTTGTCGGAGCCGGGGCAGCGGAGGGATCGATCGACGCCTCGAATATGTTGAAGCCCGCTCTGTCGCGCGGCGAAATTCAGTGCATCGGCGCCACGACGCTTGATGAATACCGGAAGCACATCGAAAAGGACGGGGCTCTCAAGCGCCGCTTTCAGCCCATTCACGTCCAGCCACCGTCCACCGACGAGACCGTTCGCATCATCCAGGGATTACGGGATCGATACGAAGAACACCACGGGGTGGAAATCACCGAGGATGCCATCTCCGAAGCCGTGAAGTTATCCGACCGCTACATCACCGACCGGTTTTTGCCCGACAAGGCGATTGATCTCATTGACGAGACGGGATCAAGGGCCAAGTTGCAGACCTATGCGCTTCCGACGGAGTTAAAGGCGCTTGAGCAAGAGCTGAAGAAAGTATCCCGCGAGAAGGAACTCGCCATCTCGATGCAAAATTTTGAGGAGGCCGTACGCCATCGGGAGGAAGAGGAACGACTGCGTAAACTGTTGGACGAATCCAAGCGAGAGTGGAAAAAGAATCAGGAGAAGCACAAGCCGACCATCGGCAAGGAAGACGTGGCCTATGTCGTGTCCAAAATGACCGGCATTCCGCTCTTCAAGCTAGAGGAGGAGGAGTCGAACAAGCTGCTGCGTATGGAAGACTTCCTGCACAAACGCGTGATCGGACAAAATGAGGCGATTTCAGCCGTCTGCCGCGCCATCCGGCGGTCTCGCGCCGGCCTGAAAGATGCCCGCAAACCGATCGGTTCATTCATTTTCCTCGGTCCGACGGGAGTCGGCAAAACGGAGCTTGCTCGTACCCTCGCAGAGTTTCTCTTCAACAGCGAGGACGCATTGATCCGCATCGACATGTCCGAATACCAGGAAAAATTCACCAGCTCGCGACTCTTTGGTGCTCCTCCCGGTTACGTGGGCTACGAAGAGGGTGGACAGTTGACGGAAAAAGTTCGCCGCCGGCCTTATTCCGTGGTGCTCTTTGATGAAATCGAGAAGGCACATCCCGATGTATTCAACGTGCTCCTCCAAGTTCTGGATGACGGGGTCCTCACCGATAGCCTGGGCCGGAAAGTCGACTTTAAGAACACGGTCGTCATTATGACCTCCAACATCGGGACGAAACTCATTCAGAAGGGTGTCTCCCTCGGCTTCCAAAGCGAGGAGCAGGGCGAGCAGAGTCGCCGGCGAAAAGAGGATGTGTTGGGTGAATTGCGCCGATCATTCAGTCCTGAATTTTTGAACCGGATCGATGAAATCGTCGTGTTTCATCCCTTGGACAAAGAACAGTTGTTCAACATCCTCGATATTCTGTTGCGGGAACTCAATCTTCGGCTCCTTGACAAGGGCGTCACCATTGAGGTCGATGATGAGGTCAAGCATTGGCTCATCAAAGAAGGATATGAGCCTATGTACGGCGCTCGCCCCATGCGGCGAACCATTCAGCGGGCCATCGGAGACCCGTTGTCGGAAGAGCTGATCAAGGGGCGCTTCAAAGAAAACCGAAAAATCAAGGTCGTCATCCGGGAAGGTGCGCCGGTCTTTATCGAACAAGAAGCTATGGCGGAGGTGTGACGAATTTGATGGTTGCCGGGCCTGTGAGCACAACCCTTTGATCCCGACTTAGACTGCGACCCCCGCGATTCCACCGAATCCGGGGGTCGTCGTGTTCTCTGGTCCTTTAGGTCGGCATCACGGACATCAGATAGTTACCAACTATTACCAATTCTCATAGGAAATATCCTCCACTCACGCATGCCCGCTCAGATTCCACCCCGAAAGACCGCTCCCCCACATCACATTCGTCAATCGCACGGTTCGGTTCTCGGTCTCGAGACCTCCTGCGACGAAACCGCTGCAGCCATTCTGGATACGCAGGGCCGCGTCCTGTCGAACATCATCTCTTCCCAACATGATGTTCATCGTCCCTTCGGTGGAGTCGTGCCGGAATTGGCCTCACGCAGCCATATCCAGACAATCGAAGCCGTGACGCGCAGTGCACTTGACCGTGCCCGTTTGCAATGGCCGGATATCGGAAGTATCGCAGTCACGCAAGGGCCTGGGCTCGCCGGAGCTCTCCTGGTCGGCTTGAGCTACGCCAAGGGGCTGGCATATGCGTTACGGATACCGCTGGTCGGTGTCAGCCATCTGGAAGGACATATCGCTTCAGCATGGATGGACGATCCCTCATTTCCCACAACGTGCGTCGTCTTGGTGGTATCAGGGGGACACACGCATCTCTATCGCACCTCCTCGGATGGCCGTTACCATCTCTTGGGAAGGACGTGGGATGACGCAGCCGGAGAGGCGTTCGACAAGGGCGCGCAGATGTTGGGGCTTGATCATCCCGGCGGACCGGTTCTCGACAGACTGGCTCAACCAGGCGATCCACACCGGATCCGTTTTCCTCGATCGTATGTCAACAGGGCCGGTCTCGATTTCAGTTTCAGCGGCCTCAAGACTTCTTTGCTCTATTACCTGCAGGACCGGAATGGTCACGCCACTGCGCCGGAGCAGGCAGATATCGCCGCTGGATACCAGGAGGCGATCGTCGAAGTCTTGGTGAATCGGGCATTCCAAGCGGTTCACGAGAGCGGAGTGACAGCATTGGCCGTCGTAGGAGGCGTATCTGCAAACTCGAGATTGCGAGCACTTCTCGCCGAGCGGGCTGCTGCCGAGGGAATTCAGTTGAGTCTTCCCGCGCTCGATTACTGCACCGATAACGCCGCCATGATCGCCGCAGCGGGCCGCATGGCGCTGATGCGAGGACGAGTCACCCCACTGGATTGCGAGGCGATCAGCGATCTTGAATTGCCGGCCTGCTGACATGTTGCACCGTCCGAATGATGACGTGTAGATAGGAGGTCACAGATTCCACTAATACATGGTCACATCACCGGCTTGAAGCCGAGTCAACTGGCGGCCTTGGAACGCCTCTATCGCCGACGTGTACCGAGCAATACCCTCGTGACAACAGAACTCGCCCGCACGACATGCCAGCTTGCCATTGAGATACGCCGTCCGGTCGGACTCCTCATCACTCGTCGCGGCGCCGTAGAACAAATCCTCGTCGGACCCGGCTGTGTGCCAGCGTTCGAGTCCCTGTCGAAATTTCGTGCGGGGCCGCACTCTCTGCGCGGCCTGCGGCTGATTCGTATTCACTTGCACGATGAGCCGTTGAGCCAGGAAGACCTGACGAATCTCGCGCTGTTGAGACTGGATCTCATGGCGGCGCTCGAAGTCGATGGTGAAGGCGAACCGCGTCTCTTCCATATCGCGCATCTCGTCCCGCCCAACGCTCAAGCTCGGATCTGTTCGATTCTCAAGCCTGTTCTCTTTCAAAACCTTCAGTTTCCGTTCGATACGTTTATCTCGGATTTGGAGGCCGACCTTCAGCGGGTGGATGCAACCCATTCTGTGACGGATGGTCAGGAATCCGCGCTGCTCGTCAGCGCCTCCCCGCAGAGTCGCGCGGAACAGGAAGAGCATCTTGAAGAACTGGCGGAACTGGCTGTCTCCGCGGAAGTTTCGATCGTCGACAAAATCGTCCAGCGAATCCAGAACGAATATCACCGGTTCTTGCTGGGCAAGGGAAAGTTAAAGGAAGTCATCATCAAAGCACTGCAACGCGGCGCCGATGTGCTGATCTTCGATCAGAACCTGGCTCCGGCCCAGGCGCGGGCTATTTCTGAGGTGACCGACATGAAGGTGATCGACCGGACTCAACTGATCCTCGACATTTTTGCGCGGCGCGCACATAGTCGCGAGGGAAAAGTCCAGGTGGAGTTGGCTCAACTTCGCTATCTGATGCCTCGTCTCGCCGGTCACGGTACGTCCCTCTCACGATTGGGCGGAGGAATCGGGAGCAGAGGTCCAGGGGAAACGAAGTTGGAAACTGATCGCCGCCGCATTCGTGAGCGCATTGCGCACCTGGAACGGGATCTATTGCATTTCGCACGACATCAGGATCAACGCCGGGCACGCCGCATTCGGCATGCATTACCGGTGCTGTCGATCGTCGGGTATACAAATGCCGGCAAATCCACCCTTTTGAACGCGCTGACACGCAGCCATGTTTCAGCCGAAAATCGTCTATTCGAAACACTTGATACGACCAGCCGTCGTCTCCGTTTTCCTCAAGATCGAGAAATCATCGTCACCGACACAGTCGGTTTTATTCGTGATCTCCCGAAAGATCTACTCGGTGCATTTCGCACGACATTGGAAGAACTACGCGACGCCGATATCCTGCTGCATCTGGTCGATGCCAACGCTCGGGATATCGACTCGCAGATCGCCGCAGTGGAGTCGATTCTCCGCACCCTTGATCTCGAGGCCATCCCGCGCGTGCTGGTGTTGAACAAGTGCGACCGCCTCTCGGCCCATGAAACCGCCGTCCTGTGCCAACGCTATAAAGCCGTCGGCATCTCGGCCTTTCAGCCGGAGACCCTGCATCCACTCATTGGACGGCTTGAAGCTCTGCTACCATCGATCATGTCGACGGTACGCGCGGAAGCCGTACCCCCGATTGAACAGAGTCCGGCTCTTGCTTCTTCCTCGTAACCCCTGCACAATCACCATGTCAGACCTTCCGGTCAGGCACGGCCATTTCCTATGAGCCCTCTTAATCGGAGCGCGACGGGTCGACGCCTTCGAAGGATCGTGACGCTCCTGTCACGGAACAGACCGAGTCCTCACGTTGAATTACACTTTCATAACCCGTGGCAGCTTCTGGTCGCCACTATCCTATCCGCTCAATGCACGGATCAGCGAGTCAACCAAGTCACGCCGGCTCTGTTTCGTCGATACGTCACGCCGGCAGATTTCGCGAAGGCAGCGCCTGCTGAACTGGAGGCGCTGATCAAGCCAACGGGGTTTTACAAAAGCAAAGCCAAACATCTGATCGCTTGCGGGAAGACCCTGACGGAGGAATATGCGCAGGCAGTACCTCGCACCATGGAGAAATTAACGACTCTTCCCGGCGTCGGACGAAAGACCGCAAATGTCATGCTGGGCAATGCCTTCGGCAGGCCGGCGATTGTTGTCGATACGCATGTCAAACGGGTGTCGGGGCGTCTCGGATTGACCCGCGCAACCGACCCGGACAAAATTGAAGCGGATTTACAGCTCCTTCTTCCTCCGACTGAATGGACCGCAAGCTCTCAACACCTTCTGTTGCTCGGCCGGTATACCTGTCTCTCCAGGAAACCGCGCTGCGGCGAGTGTCCCATCTATAAGGACTGTCATTGGGAGGGCAAAATTCCCTCATGATTCGAAGTATGACGGGGTTTGGAAAAAAGACCGGCGTCTGGAATCAGACGTCGGTGTCCGTTGAGATGCGTTCGGTCAATCATAGGTTTTTGGAGGTCGCTGTCCGAGTTCCACGTTTCATGTCGGATTTGGAGGATGGGATCAGGAAAACCGTCCAGCAGCGATGCCGCCGCGGACGAGTCGACGTAACCGTATCGACACATGGTGGGCGCAATAGCAGCAGGACCGTCCACCTTGACCGCGACCTGGCCAAGCAGTACCGTCAGGCGCTTCGCGCCTTACAGAAGGAATTGCACCTCGAGGGAACGGTTGACGTGTCCGTCCTGGCCGAATTTCGGGAATTGTTCTCGGTATCCGATCAGCCCGCTGAGACGTCTCACTTGAATACGCTGGTGCGAAAACTAGCTGCGGGGGCGCTGGCCGACCTCGAGCGAATGCGACGGAAGGAAGGTCACGCGCTGGCCAAAGACCTCCTGCAGCACGTACGAACATTGGAAGAGTGCCACCATCACATTGCCGAACGAGCTCCTCACCTGGCACATGAAGCATTTACGCGCCTGAAGAATAGGATGGCCCAGTTAATGGTTACCGATACGCCCGACCATCCTCGACTGCTCCAGGAACTGGCCGTCTATGCGGACCGCTCCGACATTTCGGAAGAATTGGTCAGGCTCAGCTCACATATGCTACAGTTCGAGCAGACGTTGAAGAGTCCCGACGCGGTGGGTAAGACGCTCGAGTTCCTCCTGCAGGAGGTGGGGCGGGAAGTGAATACGATCGGGTCGAAGGCCAATGACGTCTCCGTTGCTCAGTTGGTGATCCGTATGAAAGCCGAAGTCGAAAAACTGCGTGAACAGATCCAGAATGTCGAGTAGTCACTGCGCGCGGGGTCCCATTTAGCATGACTCTGCCCTCCAGTTCACCGGCCAAGCAGTCGACAACCAGGAGAGGGATCCTCTTTGTTATTTCTGCCCCGTCGGGAACAGGCAAAACCACACTGTGTAAACAGATGGCCGCGCTGGTCCCAGGACTGTGGCATTCTGTTTCTTACACGACACGGAAGCCACGTCCTGGAGAGGTCGAGGGACGCGATTACTTTTATATTGAAGAAGCCGACTTTTTGCAGATGATCGAACGCAACGAATTTGTCGAATGGGCCCGGGTGTATGGGAATCTGTACGGGACTCCCCGCAAACCCTTATCGGACAAGATGGAGCAAGGCATCGACGTTTTGCTTGAAATCGACGTCCAAGGAGCGAGAACGGTCAAAAAGAAATTCGAGGACGGAGTCTATATTTTTATCCTCCCTCCGTCGTTTGATGTCTTGCGAACGCGTCTGCAGTCGAGGGCAGGAGACGCGCCGGAAGAAATCCAGCGTCGGCTCCAAAAAGCCAAAGAAGAAGTATGGAGTTATCGCGAGTACTATTATATTGTTCGAAACGATGACTTGAAGCAGTCTTTGAAGGAACTGGAGAGTATTTTTCTTGCTGAACGGATCAAGACCAAGCGTCTGAATATGGCCTGGCTGGAAGAAAAGTTCATCCTGGACAAAGACCCCAAATCCCAGGTAGGAACATCGTCGAATATCACAAAGGAGTCACACACGCCATGATTGATATGCTGTCCCTCTTGCCGGAATACACCACAGATCAATTCGATTCCCGTCATCGGCTCGTGCTCGTCGCCGCACAGCGTGCGAAGCACCTCATCCAAGGGGCAAAGGCGGCGGGGCCGTCACGATTTACCAAAGAAACCACGGTGGCCCTCGATGAAGTCTTGCGCGGACAAGTCAAGTACCTTCGCGGCAAGGAAGCCCGAGATGCACTCAAGGAGTCCAAGCGAGTCAAGGAGGGCGAGACGGAACGGGTCGCCATGATGACCGGAGAGGACGCAAAAGAGATCAAGAAAGAACTCAGTGTATATGTCGACGACACGCCCAAGCCAACGACATCGGAAAGCGAGGAAGCCTAGCCGTTGGGCAGTGGTCCAACACCGTCATTGTCCGGCAAGCGCCTTGTACTCGGAGTAACCGGCAGCATTGCCGCCTACAAGGCCGTTGGTGTTCTTCGCCTCCTGATTCGCGAGGGAGCCACGGTATCCGTCGTCATGACCGAGTCCGCCACGCGGTTCGTCACCCCTCTGACCTTCGAAGTGCTTTCCAAGCAACCGGTCTCGCGAGACCTCTTCGAAGCCCATGAAGAGATGCGGCATTTGACGCTTCCGCAGCAAGCGGATGCCATCATCATTGCCCCTGCGACAGCTCATATGCTCGCCAAATCAGCGCTGGGACTGGCGGATGATCTCCTGTCCACCATGCTCCTGACATCGCGTTGTCCCTTGATCCTGGCACCGGCAATGGATGGCGATATGTGGACGAACCCGACGGTGAGGGCCCATGCGGAAGCCCTTCAACGACGGGGAGCGGTCATTGTCGAGCCGGAGGAAGGCCCGCTGGCATCCGGACGCATCGGCCAGGGCCGCATGGCGGAAGAAGAAAGGATTCTGGCGGCCGTTCGTTCCAAGCTGGCCCCGACACGTGATTGGACTGGAAGGCGCGTATTAGTGTCCGCAGGTCCCACTCACGAATCGATCGACCCGATTCGGTTCGTTTCGAATCGGTCATCAGGGAAAATGGGGTATGCGATCGCTTCCGCCGCCAGTGAGCGCGGCGCAGACGTGGTGCTGGTCAGCGGCCCCACCGCTCTCATGCCTCCCGCCGGGGTGGCCTATGTGCCGGTGACGACCGCCGAGGAGATGGGCAAGAGTCTGCTCGTCAGACTTCCGTGGGCTGATACGGTCATTATGGCAGCCGCGGTCGCCGACTTCCGGCCGGCGCGATCCGCTGCACAGAAACTGAAAAAGAAGGATCGGATGACATCGCTCGACCTGGAGCCGACTGAGGATATCCTGACACAGTTGGCGGCACGGAGAACGACCCAGATTCTCGTGGGATTTGCTGCCGAAACTCAAGATCTTCTTGCCCATGCCAGAGAAAAGTTGCATGCTAAGGCCATCGATTTCATCGTCGCAAATGACGTCACCGTCAAAGGATCAGGGTTCGAGTCCGACTTCAATCAGGTCGTGTTGCTCGACCGTACGGGACACACGAAATCCTTTCCATTGATGCCCAAACGCGAGCTGGCAGATCAGATTCTGGACTCAATCAAAACGCTTCACAAGAAGACACGAAAGCCGGCCCCCAGTCGTGGGGGCAACCAGTAGCTCCGAGGAACGCCCACGTGACATCTCCCAACCGTATGGATCCCAATATAGCTGCCGAAATAGACCGGCTGGCGACGGCGTTCGCAAAGGATCCCCGCTCCAAAACGTTCATGCCCCTCGCCGAATCCTATATAAAAGCCGGGATGTGGCAGGAAGCGGCGGCCGTGCTCGAGGACGGCTTAAAAGTCTACCCGGGATTCGTCACCGCCATGGCCGCACTGGGCCGTGTCTACGATCAACTCGGTCAGCCCGTCAAAGCCAAAGCGATCCTTGAAGAAGTGGTGAAACAGAGTCCCGACAACCTACGTGCCCATCGAATCCTCGCGAAACTATTTGCTCTGGAAGGCAAAGCGGACGTCGCGCTCAAATCATGTGCTGCGATCCTCGATGTCAGTCCGTACGACGAGGAAGCGCTCGCCATTCGACGCAGCATTACCGGCATCCCAGACGAACTTGACAGGCCGCGAGAAAAACGCGAGAAAAAACGCCTCAAAAAAGCTGCTGAGCAGGATGCGAATCCGAAACCGTCGGGTGCGAGTCCGGCTTCTTCCCCGCCGCCTGTTTCCGCAATGACACCAGATTCAACCGACTCGTTGCCGGAGTCGGATGCCAAGACCCTCGCAACTGCTGCGACTGTTGCCCGCCTCGAAGCCTGGCTGCGGACCATCCAATCCAAGCCCGACAATGATGTCCGCTCGGTGTAATCCCTCAGGTCCTCCTTCGCTTTGCCCAGTTTGACCCGTTTCTAGTACCCTGTTACAATGCCGCCGCTGCCAGCAGACCATTGAGCTGCAGCCTTTTGAGAAACAACTGACAGAGAAATGCTGCGGCTGCTCGTGCTTCATGGTCCCAATTTGAACCTCTTGGGGACCCGAGAGAAATCCATCTACGGGACGACTACGCTCGGAGCAGTGGACGCAGCGATCACCCGATTCGCCCGGCAGGAACAGTTCGATGTCACGATTCGCCAGTCCAACCTGGAAGGGGAGCTGGTGACCTGGATTCAAGAGGCGAAAGGGCGATTTGACGGCATCGTCATCAATCCGGCAGGCTACACGCATACGAGCATTGCCATTCGGGATGCCATCGCTGCTGTGGCCGTGCCGACAGTCGAGGTCCACCTTTCCAACATCCATCAACGTGAGGAATTTCGACACAAATCGTTTATTGCAGGCGTCGCCCTCGCGCAAATATCCGGTTTCGGTCCGAGCGGGTACTTGTTGGCATTGCGCGGTCTCGCAGAGCACCTAGAGGCGGCAAGCTCAAAGGTAACCAGGACCCGCCGGTCTGCCCTAGACCGTCCAAAGGCACGCACGCGTTCCACGTCATAGGGATGCGGGTTCCACTTCTTGTTTGTGAGGAGAAAGTTGTGATTACCACCGCTGAATTTCGTAACGGAAGCAGACTGCTCGTCGAAGGAGATCCGTTTTATATCGTTGAGTTTCAACACGTCAAACCGGGGAAGGGCGGAGCCTTTGTTCGAACCAAATTGAAAAGCTACATAACCGGCAATGTCCTGGACCGCACTTTTCGATCGGGAGAGCGTTTCGAGGAACCGGATCTGGAAGAACGCGACATGCAGTTTCTCTATGCGACGGGTGACTCCTATACATTCATGGACACTGAGACCTATGAACAATTTACCTATGAGAAAAGACAATTGGGATCGAACGCCGATTTGTTGAAGGAGAACACAGTATCCACCATCCTGGTGTATGAACACCGTCCTATAGCGGTTGAATTGCCGATCTTCATCGAACTCAAGGTCGTCGATGCTGAACCGGGTGTTCGGGGAGACACGGCCTCCGGTGGGAACAAGCCGGCCAAAGTGGAAACCGGCGCCACCATCAAAGTACCTCTCTACCTGGAAATCGGAGAAACAATCAAGATCGACACCCGCACTCGTGAATTCGTGGAGCGCGTCCGGTGAGCACACCGCGTCGGAGAAATCCTGCGAAGAAACGGCACGGCCGTCCCATCGTCTTGCCGCAGTCGTTTGCTCCGAAAGCATTCGAGGCAGACCAGCCGATCCTTGGGCCGGAACAGGCGAAGCAGATTCAAACGTTGGTCGATCTGTTGAAACGCAACCACCTCACCGAACTGGAGATCGAACGAGCCGGGCTCAGAGTCCGAGTGCGTGATGAGCCTACAACCAGTACGGTTTTGGCACATGGCGCCGAGTTACCTCAACCGTCCGCGACCGTGCCGTCCTCGACGCCGGCGACCCAACAGACTGTCATTCCTGACACGAGTGGGCTTTTGACCATCACGTCACCCATCGTCGGCACCTTCTATCGGTCGCCGTCTCCTGACGCAGATCCATATGTGGAGGAGGGCGATTACGTGAAGAAGGGACAAGTCTTGTGTATCGTCGAAGCCATGAAATTGATGAATGAGATCGAATCGGAAGTGGACGGACGGATCTCAAAGATTCTTGCGGAAAGCACTAAGCCGGTTGAATATGGGCAGCCCCTCTTCCTCATCGATCCGAACGCCACGCCTTAGCAGGATGTTGAAAAAGCTATTGACACTGGGCGATCACAAAACACCGCCGGCTCACAGGACACGGCCCGCTCACGGACACTGGGCGCTCACCGACTCGCCCGTGCGCAAACATGAGACGATTTATTCATCGTCTCGCGCACCTCGGCGGCGCGCACAACCGTGGCGCATTTTATTCATCACGCGTTCCTCGATGGAGTTCACACACGTAACACGCATCCTCCGAGAAGTTTGACGCGCGATTTTCCCGACGGAACGCGACTGTTTGCAGCGTCCCCAGTCTGTCCACCCATTCCGGAGTTCACCTGTGTTCAAAAAGATCTTGGTTGCGAACCGTGGGGAAATCGCTCTCCGAGTAGTCCGGGCCTGCAAGGAGCTCGGAATCAAAACGGTTGCCATTCACTCCGAAGCGGACACCAACAGTTTGCACGTACGGGCGGCGGATGAACACATTTGCGTCGGACCGCCGGAAGCAGCGCTCAGCTACCGGAACATCCCCAACGTCTTAAGTGCCGCGGAAATTACCGGCGCGGATGCCATCCATCCCGGATATGGTTTTCTGTCCGAGAATGCCCATTTCGCCGAAGTCTGCGAGTCGATCGGGATCAAATTCATCGGCCCCACATCTGAAAACATCGCGCTGATGGGAGATAAATCCAAGGCGAGAGAAATCGTCGCCAAACGTGGGCTTCCCGTCACGCCGGGTAGCCCGGGCGAGCTCAGGAGCGAAGAGGATGCCTTGGAGGCTGCAAAAACCATCGGCTTTCCCGTCATCATCAAAGCGTCAGCCGGAGGCGGCGGAAGAGGGATGCGCGTGGTGAACAAGGGTGAGGAACTGACGCGTGCCTTCCAAGCTGCGCAAGCGGAAGCCAAATCGACCTTCGGTCATGACGGTGTCTATCTGGAGCGCTATTTTTTAGAGCCCCGCCACATTGAGGTGCAGATTATCGCCGATCACCGCGGGCATGTGGTCCACTTGGGTGAGCGCGACTGCTCCATTCAACGCCGGCATCAGAAGCTGGTTGAAGAAACGCCCTCGCCCGCCATAGATGACCGTCTGCGACGGGAAATCGGCAGGGTCGCCGTCGAAGCGGTGAAGGCCATCCGGTACCGGAATGTCGGCACCGTTGAATTCTTGCTGGACAAAGACCAGAACTTTTTTTTCATGGAGGTCAACACCAGGATTCAAGTCGAACATCCGATTACGGAGATGGTGACCGGCATCGATCTCATCAAAGAACAAATTCGCATCGCCTCCGGCATGACCTTGTCGTTCAAGCAACCCGATATCAAATTGACCGGACACAGCTTTGAATGCCGCATCAACGCCGAAGATCCCGAAAAATTCACGCCTTCTCCAGGGCATGTTTCGAAATATTCTGCTCCCGGAGGGTTCGGCGTACGGGTTGATTCCGCCATGGAACCGAACGCCACGGTCGTTCCGTACTACGATTCTTTGATCGCCAAACTGATTACCCATGGTCGGGACCGTCAGGAAGCCATGGCCCGCATGCGCCGGGCCCTCGACGAGTTCATTATTGAAGGAATCAAGACGACCATCCCCCTGCATCGACGCATCTTCAGTGACCCTGATTTTCAGAAGGGCCACGTGTCCACCACGTTCCTGGAGCGCTTCCTCGCCGGCCAGTCGTCGTAGCCGCCATGAAGACCAGGCTCAGTATGGCGCTTCCTTCCGATATGCGCCCACCATTACAAGGCCTCTATGTCATTCTTGATCCGACCGTGCATGCGGCCGGATCCCTGGTGGATCTCTTGAAGGAAGCGGCCGATCACGGGGCTCGCCTGTTTCAATATCGTGATAAGACCGCCACCATGAAGGACGCCTATCGACTCGGTCTTGGCCTCAAACAGGCATCGGCGGATGCGGGTGCCCTGCTCATCGTGAACGACCGTTGCGATCTCGCGCTCGCCATTGATGCCGATGGCGCTCATGTGGGACAGACGGATCTTCCTCTTGACCACGCGCGCCGATTGCTGGGGGACAGGAAAATTCTTGGCATTTCGACGCACACGCCGGAGCAACTGAGGACGGCGGCGGCCGGACGCCCCGACTACATCGCCTACGGCCCTATTTTTTCCACCCGCACCAAATCAGACCATGCCGCCGTCGTGGGAGTCGAAGGGCTTCGCGCCGTCCGTCAACTCACGGCCCTTCCGCTATTCGCGATCGGCGGAATTTCTGTCGAGAGTGTGGCGGCGATCAAGGAAGCGGGCGCGGACGGGGTGGCAGTCATTTCGGCCATTTCGCATGCACCCGAGATCGGGAAAGCGGTGGAAGACTTTGTCAGACAACTGACATGATGGTCTCTCCGAGTGCCGCGATGATGGGACCTTCCGCTAATTCAGCGATCCCCTTTGGCCAATCATCGTTCACCACGGTTGAAAAGGTGATCGGGCCAAGCACCGGAACCGCCGAGAGTTCGCGTAGGAGCGACTGTGTCGTTCGCGCCTGTTCCCACTCGATCGCGGAAGACACAGGCCGAGACTCATTCAACACCAGGGCCAGAATCTGCCTCTGTCTCAGCCGTAACGCCTCAATGGTCAAGCGGGCGTGATTGATTCCACCCAGACCGGATCTCCCGACGACGATCACCGGCAATTCGAGATGCTGGATGAGGTCTCTCACATCCCAACCCGGAGCCATCGGCACCAAGACTCCTCCCACTCCCTCGACCAAGGTCACCACATGATGCGTCGCCATCTCGTCAAAACTGCGCACTATATCTTGAAGGACAATGGGCTTGCCCGCCTCCCTGGCCGCAGCTAGGGGAGCAAGGGGTTTGGAAAATTGATAGGGACTGATCCGCTCGATCGGATCGTCGAGGCCCGCGGCAGAACGGAGTCGATGGGCATCCGTCCATTCACGCGACCCATCGGGCACTCCGGTTTCCACCGGCTTCATCACGCCTACAGACACGCCACGCTGCGCGAGATATCGTGCAACAGCTGCCGTCACCACTGTTTTTCCGACGCCGGTATCGGTTCCAGTGATAAATATTCCCCGTGCCATTGACTCCTATAGTAGCCGGCTGTCGAGATTCCAGATCTGCCCCGACACGCCGCTCAACTCGGCCAGATGACGAATCGTCCTGGCGACCTCCTCCAGATTTGACCGATGCCCCAACACATGACCAGTCGGGCAGTTTTCATCAGGGAAGGCGCTGCCCGCAAGTGCCGTAGGGTGCCATCCGGGATACACGAGATTGACCCGGATGTTCGATGGTCCCCATTCGCGCGCGGCGGTTTTGACGAGTCCCATTAATCCTGCCTTTGCCGAGGCATAGGCTGCTTGACCCCTTGAACCCTGTGTGCCGGCGTACGATCCGACGACGATGATCGATCCGCCGCCAGACTCGACCATCGCGCTCCCGGCAGCCTGCACACAATGAAAGGCCCCGGTGAGATCAGTCGCGATTACGCGCGTCCAGTCCTCCACGCGCTGCTTGATCACGAGTTCTGCGGCAGCAATGCCGGCGTTACACACGATCGTGTCCAGGCCGCCACAATCTTGAATAAAATTCTGAACAAGATCGTGAACTTCGCTTCGCAAGGTGATGTCGGCCCGATATATTTTCGGCTTTCCATCCGCTTCCTTTCCGTGAACACGAGCACTGATCAAAGACGCCGTCCTGGCGGCTCCGTCAGCACTGTTGCAGTAATGTACCCCGACCGTCCATCCGGAACCTGCAAAGTCCAGACAAATCGCCCGACCTATTCCTCCGGAAGCACCTGTGACAAGCACCGTCTTCCTACGTCGTTTCATCCGGTCCGCGTTCATCTGGGACGACATCGTCGGTCACTGGAGCGGTTGTGTGAGTCGCTTTCTGAGAACGGCCGGGCGATCCGTCACCTTGCTGCTCACAGGAGAGTATGTTACGGTCATGGGATTGAGGAGGCTCGTTGGCACGAATGCGAATTCTAAAATTAAGCTTGATGATCCTGCTGGTCCGCTCCGTATTCATCGACCCGGTGACGCTCCCTTCTGCTTTCTCGGCGGACGGCGAGGGGATTATTGCACAGTCTCAGGACTATTTTCCCGATGCGACGGGAAACCGGTGGCAATATCGAGGACAGATCTCCGAAGGCCCGCTGCAAACGATCGACAATAAATTCTTTTCAAACGTGTCATCGGTGACGGGGACGAAGACCCTGAAAGGCGGGACAACAGTCACCGTGTTTCACGATACCAATCCCGGTAACCATGGCAAGTCGGAGAGCTTCTATCGTCGCGATGCAGTCGGTATCGTGTATTACGGATCCGAGCCTGGCACAACGCTCGAACGACAGCTAGTGCCCTACCAAATCGTCCGATTTCCCATGAAGATTCCTTCCTCTTTCAAGCAGTTTGACCGGACGAACATTGATTTCGGCAACGACCTCGACAGCGACGGCACGAATGAGCGCGTGGACGTTCAAGGCCAGGCCGCAATTATCGGCCGAGAGACCATCGCGGTCCCAGCCGGCTCCTTTAAAGAAGCCGTCAAGGTCGAAGCACGGATGACCCTGAACATTCACCTGTCCTCCAACAATCGGACGATCATCGGGACTGATATCATGACCGCGTGGTTCGTCAAAGGAGTCGGACTTGTGAAGTACCTGGAGCGTCAGGAGTTGGGCGCCATGAAGGAAGACCGCGGCCTTGTTACTGAAATTATCGAGGAATTGGAGGAGTTCGATGTGAAGATCGACTCGAGTTCACTCGGCCGGCGCGAATCCCCGCCGGATCGTCTGTTCGCTCACCACCCGCGTGACGAGGAACTGCCATAGATAGTCTGTTCCACCCGCTTTGGCTCCCACACCGGATAGTCGATGACCGCCGAAGGGCTGCCGACCCACCAGCGCACCGGTAATCGGTCGATTGATATACAGGTTCCCGACATCGAATTGCTGCCGCGCCAATTCGACGTTGACCGGACTTCTCGAATAGATGCCGCCCGTGAGGGCATAGGTGGTGTCATTGGCGAGACGAATCGCCTCGTCATACGTCTTCGCTTTCATCACCGACAAGACGGGCCCGAAAATTTCCTCCTGAGCCAACCGGTGGGTCGACACGATGTCGCCGAACACGATGGGCCCGACAAAATATCCCGGTCGATTGACTTGTCGTTCCACGAGGATGCGACCTTCCACCTTGCCGATCCTCATATACTCCCGGACCCGCTCTTGAGCCCGCGCATCGATAAGAGGACCGACCTGCGTCCCCGGATCCTGGGGCGAACCGATTCGAAGACTCATGACGGCATCGGCAAGACGCCTGACGAATGTATCGTACAGGGCCGCATGAACAATCACTCGGGAGCAGGCGGAACATTTCTGACCTGAATAGCCGGTAAAGGACGTGACGACACCTATGACCGCTTCATCCACATCGGCTGTATCATCCACGATGATGGCATTCTTGCCTCCCATTTCGGCAATCACCCTTTTGACATGCGGGTGCCCGGAGACCGGCGCGCCAGCCTCGTGGAGTATAGAAAGCCCCACCTCTTTTGAGCCGGTGAACGCGATGGTGGCCACCTCCGGCGCAGTGACGAGCGCTTTTCCTGTCTCAGGACCGCCGGGGACAAGCTGTAAGACTCCACGAGGAAGTCCGGCTTCCACCAGGATCTCGACCAGGAGGCGGCCGAGCACCAAGGCCCTCTCAGACGGTTTGAACAAAACGGTATTCCCTGTGACCAGCGCCGCAGATACCATGCCCGCGGGAATCGCCAAGGGAAAATTCCACGGCGCGATCACCGCCGTCACGCCGCGAGGTCCCACCAGACGATGGTTGAGTTCGCCCGGCGCGTGACCCAACCGCTGTGGCGCACCGATGCGAAGCATCTCGCCCGCATAGAAATTCAGGAAGTCGATCGCCTCCGCGACGTCGGCATCGGCCTCGCGCCAAGGCTTTCCCTGTTCGAACACCTCCCACGCCGCAAGCTCGTACCGTCGCCGGCCCATGAGTGCGGCAGCCTGCCTGAGTATAGCCACGCGGGACGCCACCGGCGTGCCGCTCCAATCCCGAAACTGCTTCACAGATGTCTGAATCAAGGAGGCGACATCAGGCGGGGAATACGCGCGGGCACGGCCGACGATCTGCTCGGGCGCGTCCGGATTGCGCGTGACCAGTTCGGGGCCGGACGCGTGGACCTGCTCTTCAGGCAAAACCAGGCCCAGCTGTTTTCGAACTCCATGGATGGCGTCCTGCATCAATTGGCGGGCCATCGACTGGGAAAAATCCGTCTGCGGTTCATTCTGAAACTCACCCGGCCTGTCCGGAGATGTCTCCTGCGAACGTACCGGTGAAAGGAAGCCGGAGACCTGATGCGAACCCGACGGAGGCATCAACAGTTGCGTGAGAGGCTGGGATTCGACATAGTCCTTCCGCAGGAACGATTCATTGGATGTGTTTTCCAACAAGCGGCGCACAAGGTAGGCCATGCCGGGTAACAATTCCCCGACTGGGGTGTATATCCGCAGCCTACGACCCAGCTTGGCAATGGCGGTTTGGAACGGCTCAGCCATCCCGAAAATCATCTGATACTCCCAGGCTTCCGGATTCACCCCGAGCGCCTCGGCCACCGCCTCGGCCACCGCCAGACTACGAAGATTATGGGTGCCGAAAGCGGGGCGTATGACGTCGGTATGCTTGAGTAACAGATGAACAAGCGACTCGTAATTCGCGTCCGTGTCAGCCTTGTGCTCGAATAGGGGAACAGGCCACCCTCGCTGGCGGTAACGGATGGTATCCGAATCCCAGTAGGCGCCCTTGACCAATCTGATCGTCACGGGAGCCTGACGCTCCCGTGCCCACGCGCACACCGATTCAACATCGGTGTGCGCGTCCCTTCTGTACGCCTGCAACGCAAGCCCTGCGTGCGGATATGACCGATAGGGCTTCTCGGAAAATACCTTCATGAAGATGAAGAGGATCAGGTCTTTGGTCTCCGCCTGTTCCATGTCAAAAATGATCGAGGCAGGAAGGGAACAGACGATGTCGAGCAGGGGCCGAAGGCGTCCCGCCACCGCCCGATAACTGCCTTCCGGATCGGCGGGGTCCAGTTGAGAACAGAGGGCCGATAATTTCAGCGAGAGCTGCGCGCGAGGGAGAGTCCCCATGTGGTCTCGTTCCAATAGCGGAGTTGAAGGCCATGCGGCCGACGCCGCGGACAATTCCTCCAGCGCTCCTGCACATTGTTCTCGATACAGATCCGCCTCTCGCTCGCTCACTGTTGCCTCGCCCAACAAGTCGACCGAGTACCCTCGTCCTTCCTTCCATAAACGCTCAAGAACCGGAACAGCATCGGCAATCGTTGAACCGGCTATGAAGGTTTTCGCCATTTGCTCGACCTGTTGGCGAATCGTCCTGCCGCTCAGCGCGGCTCCCAGACTGGTCGCGGTCAGTGCTTTCAGCCCCCACTGCAAGCCAAATATCTGCTCGCCCATTTCGCCAAAATACTCACGTGCCATATGGATGACCTGGGCATCCTGCTTCAGCGCCGGCAGGACATCGATGAAGCGGAAGAGCTGCGCCTTGAACGAGGGATCTTTCATCGCAAGGTTGATGGTCGCTTGCGACCACCAACGGGAGTCGAACAGAGCCGGAGAGTGACCGGCGGACAGCCCGGCCAGTTGCGCGCCAATGGCACGAATACGCGGTTCAAGCGTGAGAGGATCGACCATGAGAAGGCACCGGAACTGAGTAGACCCTGTTGCTTTTCAGTATACACCCCGTCTTTCCTATTGAAAATTCAAAGCCACTTCCGCTAGCATGCGCGCGGTCCGTCGGAGCATCGACTGTCATGACCGACCGATATCCACTCAGCCTGAAGGAGACCGATGAACGATCTATCCGTACGCAGTCTGGCTTGGGGAACGATTTTCTTGTTTCTCGCGATGACCATCGTGACAGTGCTCGGCGTCCCGCTTTTTGCGTATTTTTATGACTATACTCTGCTCGACTGGACTCTTCTCATCATTCTCTACATCGTCACCGGCCTGGGGATTACGGTGGGCTATCACCGGATGATTTCACATCGCAGCTTCGAATGCCGGCCTTGGGTGAAAGTCTGCTTGTTGATTGCCGGTGGGTGGGCGCTGCAAAACTCGGCGTTGCTCTGGTGTGCCGATCACATCCGGCACCATGCCAGGACGGACTCGGACGAAGATCCCTACAATGCCCAGAAGGGATTCTGGCACAGTCACTGCGGATGGCTGTTCGTGGAGACTCCGCATCGCTCGGACTCCTATGAGAGACGACTCCGAAAGGATCCGATCATCATGTGGCAACACCAGCACTACCCGGCGATCGTGGCCTCCGGACTGCTGGTACCCTTTGTCGCCGGGTGCATCTACAATGGCCTCATGAGCGGGGTGGGGTGCTTTCTGCTCGCGGGGATGCTGCGCACAGTATTGGTCCTGAATTCGACGTTTACCATCAATTCCCTGTGTCATATGTGGGGCAGCCAGCCTCATGGTACGCAGGACAGCAGCCGGGACAGCTGGCTGGTCTCCTTTGTCAGTTTCGGCGAGGGCTACCACAATTATCACCACACGTTTTCATATGATTACCGCAACGGACCACGCTGGTATAACTTTGATCCATCCAAATGGCTGATCTATCTCCTCGCCCTCGCGGGCCTCGCGTATAACTTGCAACGCCAGAAGGCGTGACCATCGAGTTCCGACCCTCCCTCTCTTCTCCGTGAGGCCTACGATGGCCTGCGTCTATCAGCCCATTCCCTTTGGCTGCGTCGATAGCATATGATGAGTGAAGCGTCGATCGCCGGCGAGGGATCGATGGAGGAGGAGATCATGGCAGATATGCAGGCCGGAACATCCCAGCAACAAGATTCGCAGGGAAAAATAAATCTGATCCCGGGCGTGAAACACGTCATTGCGGTCAGCAGCGGTAAAGGTGGTGTGGGAAAATCCACCGTCTCCGTCAATTTGGCAGTGGCGTTGGGGCTTCGAGGGGCGAAGGTCGGCTTGCTGGACGCCGACATCTACGGCCCCAATATTCCCATGATGATGGGCGTTGAAAAAACACCCGAACAGCAAGACGGCAAGATCACGCCGGCTGAAAGCCATGGCGTAAAACTGATCTCGATGGGATTCTTTGTCCCGGAGGACCAGGCGGTTGTCTGGCGGGGACCGATGGTGCACACCGCCATTCAACAACTCTTTCGGGACGTCCTCTGGGGCGATCTCGACTTCCTCCTGATCGATCTCCCTCCAGGAACCGGTGACGCGCAGCTCACGCTCTCGCAACTTGTGCCTCTTGCCGGCGCCATTACCGTGACGACTCCGCAAGAGGTCGCCCTGCATGATGTGCGAAAAGGCATGATGATGTTTCAGAAGGTCAACGTCCCGTTATTGGGCATCGTGGAGAACATGAGCCATTTTATCTGCGGGCATTGCGGCGAGCGAACGGAGATCTTTTCACACGGTGGAGGAGAACGGGCGGCCGAGAAGCTTGGGATCCCGTTTCTCGGACGAATTCCCATCGATCCAGCCATCCGCGAGGGCGGGGATCTGGGCCGTCCTCTGGTCATCGCCGATCCTGACTCGCCGCAAGCGAAGGCCTTTCATGAGATTGCGGCTAAAATTGCCGCCCGGTTCGGTACTGAGAACCAGGATGGCCCTAGTCGGATCGAAAGTCTGCTCAAGAAAATCAGACCCGCATCGGGCAATTGAGAAACACCGGACCGACATGTGCCGGTTCGGGTAATGGAGGAGAGCATGTCTGAATTTGTGCGAGTCGCAGGAACAGCAGATGTCAAGCCGGGGGGCGGGATGGTTGCAGAAATCAACGGCAAGACACTGGCCGTTTTCAATGTCGACGGCACGTATCAGGTCATCGATAACACATGCGTACATCGTGGTGGCCCGTTGGGCGAAGGCGATGTAGAAGGGGATGTTGTAACCTGCCCCTGGCACGGTTGGCAGTACAACATCAAAACAGGGGCGTGCGTCAATAATCCCGCCGCCAGGGTGGCGACCTACGAAGTGAAGGTCGAAGGCGATGATATCCGCGCCCGGCTCTGATCTGCTGGCCATGCATCCCACGCCCTCCCGCTAGACGATCCTCTTTTCCCAGCCCACCATCCTCCTCCCGCCATCTCCTTGAGTCGTGCATCCGGCTCCTGCATAATGAGGGATGGAGCGCACCGACCTGCTTCACCTGTATCGACAAATGTTGCTGATCCGCCGGTTCGAAGAAAAATCGGCGGAAATGTATGCGCTCGCCAAGATCGCCGGTTTTCTCCATCTTTACATCGGAGAGGAAGCAGTGGCTGTCGGAGCCATCGCGGCACTCCGGCCGGACGATTACGTCATCAGCGCGTATCGGGATCACGGCTATTGTCTGGCCCGCGGGTCGGACCCGCGGCGGGTCATGGCCGAGCTGTTCGGTAAGGCCACCGGGCTGTGCAAGGGCAAGGGCGGCTCCATGCATTTGATTGATTGTGAGAAGCGCTTCATGGGAGGCTACGCCATCGTCGGAGGACACATCCCTCTGGCGACCGGACTTGCATTCGCGACCAAGTATGAACAAGGAGACGGGGTGACGGCCTGTTTCTTCGGGGAAGGAGCATTTCCCAGCGGGCAGGCACATGAAGCGTTCAATCTGGCCGCCCTCTGGAAACTGCCTGTGGTGTTCATCTGCGAGAACAACCGATATGGAATGGGTACACCGGTACATCGCGCCGTCGCGTTGTATTCCGATATTGCAGAGACTGCCCGATCTTACGGCATCCCGGCAGAACGAGTCGATGGCATGGATGTGCTGGCTATGAGAAGCCTGATGGAGCAGACGGTGAAGCTGGTCCGTGCGGGACAGGGGCCTGCCTTCATCGAAGCGCTGACCTATCGCTTCATGGGGCATTCAATGGCCGATCCTTCACACGGTCATTACCGCACCAAGGATGAAGTCGAGGAACATCGCAAACGTGATCCGCTAGTTCTGCTCCAACGGACGATGCGCGACCACGACCTCGGTACGGATGCGGATTTCAAACAACTCGAGCACGACGTGAATGAGCAAGTCGCTCAAGCTGTGGCGTTTGCCGAAACAAGCCCGTTCCCGGAACCCTCCGCATTGCATGAGGACGTCCTCGTCACGGAATAGGAACGTGTGGCATGCTGTTGTCGTATCGAGAGGCGCTCAATCAAGCCATGCGCGAGGAAATGCGGCGTGATGCACGGACCTTTCTTATTGGAGAAGAAGTCGGCTATTACCAGGGGGCATTCAAGGTCAGCAAGGGTTTCGTCGAGGAATTCGGTCCTCAGCGGGTATTGGATACGCCGATCACCGAAGCCGGCTTCACCGGTCTGGCCATCGGGGCCGCGATGGCGGGATTGCGTCCCATCGTCGAACTCATGACCTTAAACTTCGGCATCCTGGCGATGGATCAGATCGTCAACAATGCGGCCAAAATACGCTATATGTCGGGCGGCCAGATCTCGGTACCGATGGTGATTCGAGGACCGGGCAGTGCCGCCCATCAATTGGGAGCACAGCATTCCCAAAGTCTCGAGGCGTGGTTCTGTCATGTTCCCGGTATCAAGGTGGTCGCGCCGGCGACGCCTCACGATGCCAAAGGTCTTCTGAAGAGCGCCATCCGTGATCAGAATCCCGTGCTGTTCATCGAAGCGCAACTGCTATACGGCACCAAAGGCGAAGTCCGGGACGGTGAGTACACGATTCCCATCGGACAGGCGGAGGTGAAACGGTCCGGGTCCGAAGTCACGGTGGTAGCCTATTCAAAAATGTTGCTGCTGGCGATGGATGCGGCGGAGGAATTGAGCCGCGAAGGGATCGATGTGGAAATCATCGACCCTCGCACGTTGTGGCCGCTGGACATCGACACCATCGTGGCGTCCGTCAGGAAAACCGGACGGGTGGTGATTGTCGAGGAAGGTTGGCGTTTCTGCGGGTTGGGCGCTCAGATTGCAGACAGTGTCTACACCGCCGCATTCGACTATTTGGACGGCCCGATCATCAGGGTGACGGGGGAGGATGTGCCCATGCCGTACAGCCGAGTATTGGAAGACGCAGCGATTCCGGATCGATCCAAGGTGATAGAGGCAGTCAAACAGGTCCTCGGGCGAGGATAACGTAAAGGAGTTGAACGATGGTTAAGGAGACGAGTCCCGGTCACATTGAGACCACGGAAGCATTGGTGCGGTTGTACGTGTTCCTGACACAGTATATCGATCGCTGTCAGGATGAGGCGGCGAGAAAGTCGTATCCTGAGGAAGAGCTGCAGGCCCACCTCGCCGCAACCAGAGGGACAGTGCTTGAGATTACCAAGGTCAATCCGGTTGTCCAGGCAAAGGTCGAGAAAGAGTGTGAACGGGTCCTGACCTTGGGCGCGAGATGTCTCAAAGGCGGAACGGAGAAGGTATCGGCACTCGATGTGCTGGATGCAGAGCGAGCATTGTTGAAAAGCAAGACCATTGCGCTCAGCGACCTCCTGGCGGTGTTTCGAGCGCAATAATGCCTGATGGGACCCTCGAGACGCACCAACTCGCGGGGTTTGATGCCCGTGAACGAGGCTTCAATCGTCCGGTCGAGTGCGAGGCAGGGGCCGCCGGGTTCAGGGCTGTTCTGAGATATGAAAGCGAACGGGTGACGGGCGAGCATCCGGCCTCGACCGAGACAGCATTGCGAGAGCTGGTGAATGGGTTGCACGAACAGGGATACCGGCAACTCCGCAGCCGGCTCAGCTTCAAGAACGGAGTCTATCTGGGGTCCCAGGAACCATGGATCGAGTATCCCGATCCCGTCCCGGAACACGAACCGGCTCATGGGCTCTGGCAAAAGCTGATACACTGGATTCAACGGGCTGCTACTACGCGCTAAGAGGAGAGTGCCATTCCTGCCGTCACCCGGATGGGTCATCGTTCGTCATGCCGGCGACGCGGAAGATTCCGACCGATTCAACATTCGATGAGGACTTATGGCCAGCCGAGTCGTCATGCCAAAATTGACCGATACCATGGAAGAGGGCGTCGTCGTCGAATGGAAGAAGAAAGAGGGCGACCCTGTGCAGGCAGGGGATGTCATCGCTGAGATTGAGACGGACAAGGCCGTCATGGACCTGGAAGCCTTTGCGTCCGGCATCCTGCGAAAAGTCATGGCGAGGGAAGGGGAGACGGTCAAAGCCGGTGCCCTGATCGGAGTGATCGGCGAGGCGGATGAAGACATTACCGCCGCTGCATCCGACTCGATCGCGGCCTCTGCCGCCCTAAAGGCTGCGAGTCCGAAGGCACCCGCACGGGCCACCCTTCCCATCGAAGGCCAGTCTCGAACAGAAGAACCCCGCACGATAGCATCGCCCCGCGCAAAAGCATTGGCCACGGAACGCGGCATCGACCTTTCGACCGTTCAAGGCACCGGGCCGGAGGGACGCATCGTCGAGGACGATGTGGTGAAGGCTGCCGGCGTCGACCAGACGACCATGCCGGCCGGAACCGATCAGCCGCTCAGCCAAATGCGCAAAGCCGTCGCGCGTGCCACCTCGCACAGCAAGGCCCCGGTCCCACACTTTTATCTCACCGTGGACATCGCCATGGAAAAGGCGGAACAGTTCCGCAATCAGTTCAAGCAGGACCGTCGGGTACACCCGAGCATCACCGACCTGATCATCAAGACCTCGGCGCTGGCGCTTGCGCGTCACCCGCGGATCAATGTCTCCTACACCGGCTCCGCAATCAGGCGGTACGCCACGATCGACATCGGGATCGTTGTCGGCTTGGACGAGGGACTGATTTCACCCGTGCTGAAGAACTGCGGCGCCAAATCGTTGGAACAGATTTCAACCGAGTCGCGGGAGTTGATCGAACGGGCGAGGAGCAAACGGCTCCAGCCGCCGGAATATGCCGGCGCCACCTTTTCCATTTCCAATCTGGGCATGTACGATGTGGCCAATTTCATCGCCGTCCTCATGCCTCCGCAGGCCGCATGCATCGCCGTATCCGCCGTGCGTGATGCGGCGATCGTGGAAAACGGAACGGTCAGGGCAGGCAGACGGATGAGCGTCACCCTGTCGTGCGACCACCGTGCGCTCGACGGAATGCAAGCCGCTCAATTTTTAAGGGAATTCAAACGCATCCTCGAACACCCTCAGGAATTGGTCAAACCGGGGACGCCGGCATGACGTTTGTCCCACTCAAGGACTTGCAACCCTCCGGAAGTGACGGGCATCCCGCCCCCGGCCGGCAGACGCAAGTAAGGGAACGACTGCCTCCCTGGTTCAAAGTTCGCCTGCAGCGTGGCCCCGACTATCAGGATATCCGGAGCATCATGGACCGGCTCCAGCTGCACACGATCTGCGAAGAGGCCCGTTGCCCCAACATGTGGGAATGTTGGAACGCCCGGACCGCGACGTTTCTTATCCTGGGCGACATTTGCACTCAGGCGGTGCCATTACTGTTCGGTCACAACCGGGCGTCCTTTGGAAGTGGATCACGAGGAACCCCTTCGAGTCGCCCAGGCGGTTCAGGCATTGAGCCTGAGACATGCCGTCATTACGTCGGTGAACCGTGATGAGCTGGAAGATGGAGGAGCCTCGGTCTTTGCCGAAACCATCCGGCAAATCAGGCAATGGATCCCAACCTGCACGGTGGAGGTCCTGATCCCCGATTTCGAGGGGAACGAGGCCGCGATCGAGACAGTCTGCGCGCAACGACCGGATATCCTGAACCACAATATCGAAACGGTGCGACGGCTCTTTCCGTCGATCCGGCCGCAAGGCAAATATCAGCGGTCGATCGAATTGCTTGGACGAGCCAAGCAGATGGGGATGAAAACCAAGTCAGGTCTCATCGTCGGCATGGGAGAAACCGTCGATGAAGCCCGGGACGTCATGCAAGATCTTCGGTCCGTCGGCTGCGACATTCTGACCATCGGACAATATCTGCAACCCACGAAAGTCCATCTGCCGATCGCAAGGTTTTATCACCCAGACGAATTCAGCCAACTCAAAGCGGAAGGCCTTGCGATGGGATTCGGCCACGTCGAATCCGGCCCACTGGTGCGCAGTTCCTACCATGCCGAGCAGCAGGCCGGTCATCGCTGACCGGCCGGGAGTCGAGCGCTCCCCTCACTCCCGGCTCGCCCCCTCGTCATCGCCTATGGCAAGCATTCAACCTCATCCCAGCATCAACACGCATCGTTGCGCATAGATCCAAGACTGTGCCGTGATGTGTATAACCGAGTATACGTGAGATGACAGGCGGCAGATCAACTCATCAACCCGAAGGAGAAAAGATGGCGCTAGATACGAAAGCGACCCTCGTCCAACGGTACTTTGCGGCGACTCGCACCATGAATGTCGATGCCTGGCTGGCCTGTTTTGCAGATGATGCAGTCAGCCACGATCCCTATGGAGCACCCCCCATTCAAGGAAAGGCCGGACTCCGTCAGTTCTTTTTGAACGTGGCCAAGGCGTTTACTGAGATCGGCTTTACTGAAGATTATGTGGCGGTGACGGGAAATCGTGCCGCCGTCAAATTCACGGTGCGCGGGGTCGGCACAAACGGCAGGACGGTGACGGGTGAAGGGATCGATGTGTTTGAGTTCAATGACAGTGGGACTGATTCAAACCATGTGGGGATATTGGGATCCTGCTGCGCTGATCGCGCGACTTCAGGCCTGACCATGTTGATGCGTAGTTATCGGACGGTGGGGCAGCAAAGGAGTAGATCATGACGACATACCGAGAGCTTGCCTTGAGCTTGACGGCCGACCAGCAGAAATTGAAGCTGGACATGCAGGATTTTTCCAAGTCTGTCTTAAGGCCGGCCGCCCTCGCTCTCGATCGCTTGCCGGATCCCCAGCAGGTGATAGACCCCCGGTCCCCGCTCTGGACGGCATTCAAGACCGCCTACGCACAGGGTTATCACACCGTTCTTATTCCCAAAGCCTGTGGAGGGATGGGCCTGACAGGATTGGATGCCCACCTTGCATTCGAAGAGCTAGGCTGGGGAAGCGCCGAGTTTGCTGCCGCGCTGGCTGTGGCCGGATTCCCGTTTGCCATGGCGGCAGCGACCGGAAAGAGCGACGTGATTCAAGAATTGGTCACGCCATTCGTGGCGGAGAAGGACGCGCGCCAAGTCGGATGCTGGGCCATTACCGAACCGGATCATGGGTCTGATCAGTTTATGGGAGGAACGCCGCAGTTTCATGATCCCGGCATCTCCGGGCAGGTGACGGCCCGCGTGGATGGTTCCGACTATCTCATCAACGGACAGAAGGCCGCATGGGTCTCTAACGGGACGATCGCGACGCATGCGGTGACGTATCTGACGCTGGACAAGTCAAAGGGTATGGCCGGCGGCGGGGTGGCATTTGTACCGTTGAATCTCCCCGGCGTCTCGAAAGGCAAGCCGCTCGACAAAATGGGGCAGCGAGCCTTGAATCAAGGCAGCATCACCTTCGCGAATGTCCGCATACCGAAACGGTACATGCTGTTCGATGCAGCTTCGTACGAAACTATTTTGAATCTGACCCTGGTGTTGACCAACGGGTTGATGGGGGCGGTCTTTACCGGGGTTGCCCGAGCAGCCTATGAACAGGCGCTGGCCTATACCAAGACGCGACTACAAGGCGGCAAGCCTATCTGTGAACATCAACTGGTCCAAAAACATCTCTTCGACATGTTTACGAAAGTCGAGGCCAGCAGGGCACTCTCCCGGGCGGCGATGGTGTATAACGCAGCCGCCCAGCCGCCGGCGCTCGAATACTCCATTGCGAGCAAGGTGTATTGCACGCAGGCCTGCCTCGAAGTGACCGACACCGCGCTGCAACTGTTTGGCGGCCACGGCCTGACTCGCGAGTACCCGATCGAAAAACTGTATCGGGATGCGCGGGCCTCATTGATAGAAGATGGCGCCAATGACGTGCTGGCTCTGGTTGGAGCGAGACAGTTGTTAAGTCACTCCATTGCGGAGACTGTCTGAGGTAGGCGGCACATCTGGTCGCGTGTACCAATAGGCCCACACGACAAGCACTGCCTGCAGCGGCAGTCTGAGCCATAGCATGGTGGGATTAAATTCCGGGAAGAGATCCGGATGGAGAGCCATGTGAATGTTCGCTGGAAACACCGCAATGAGCAACGCGATCAATCCCCATGCCGATATGCTTGTCAGTCGCGGAATCAACAGGCCGACGGCCAGTACAATCTCAAGGGCCCCGCTGAAATAGACGAGGAATTGATGCCAAGGCAGATACGGCGGCATGATGCGCACATAGAAATCCGTGTGCAGGAAATGATTCAGACCGGCCAGGAGAAGAAAAGGATCAGAGGACATATTTGAGGATGAGCTTGAGTGATCCGCATCTAACTCGGCAGAATATCTACACATCGTTTATAGCGTCTTTGCTCATGGTATGCACGGGTCGTGGTCCGAGCCGGAAAGGGGAACAAGGACCGCTACACCATGCTTCCTGTGGCCGTGAAAGAACCCCTGGCCAAGCACCTTGAGGGAATCAGAACGCAACATGGGCATGATCTGAAACAGGGGTTAGGCCGTGTCGTCCTCCCGAATGCGTTGGATCGCAAATATCCCCAGGCGGGCAGAGAGTGGGGCTGGCAGTGGGCGTTTCCGGCTTCCAAGCATTACACCCATCCTGAGACCGGCGAACAGTACCGACATCACCTGCATGAATCCGTCATTCAAAAGGCCGTCAAAGAAGCCGCTCGCAAGGCTGGAATCGCCAAGCCGGCCAGTTGCCATACGTTTCGCCATTCCTTCGCAACCCACCTTCTTGAAGACGGGTACGACATTCGGACGGTCCAAGAACTCCTCGGACACAAGGACGTGACGACCACGATGATCTATACGCATGTCCTGAATCGCTCCGGCGGCAAGTCTTTGCCGTGATGACACCTGCGGGAGCACCCAACCAACGCGCATTATCCATCATCGTTGGATGCTTATGTCGCCGGCTGCCGAACGGGAGAGCGAATGCCGGTCTGTGACGGCTGACGAGAGCGGGCGACGTACACGCGAATGACGATGATACATACGGAGTTGGGACTGGCTCCCGAACCTAGAGAACGACCTCTGCAACTCTAGCTTGTCGTCAACCCTCAAATTCGAACTGACGTTGAAGCAGAAGGAGGCGGCTTCGAAGCTTTACAGCTGCCTGGACCTGCTGTTGCGCGAGGGACTGAATTGCCATCGTTCCATATGAGCCGGAGTACGATTTTGAGCCGGCTTGGCTCTGACAGAAGTCACATCGAGTCTGACACTCCTGGATCTCATCGAAGGCACGGTCACGAGTGTTCCCTGCGAGCGCCTGTTTGAGAATCTGCGGTCGCGTCTTCGTTCGCTTTTATCTGAGTTTCATCCTGAGGCCGAGCAAGAATTCATCGAGCCTCGCAGTCTATTATGAACAAAATGTCACGAGCCTTGGCGAACGCTTCGAGAGCTAGGTGCGCCGCGCTATCGACTCTAATTCCTGGAGTACCCTGAGCTCGGCTCTACATTTGATGCGCGCCTCGCAGGTTCCGGTTGACTCGCTTTCCCTACTTCCTGATCTACAGCTCCACTTCAGTCTCACTACGGGTTGTTGCCGTGGCTCATGCGCATCGTCGCCCAAGTCATCTGGCGATCTAGAGCAACCGCTAACTATGGGATGAAGAGCGACACGCTGTGCAGATCGCATCACACTCGTTACGCAGCAATCTGCAACGTTAATCTGTGTGTCTCACTGCCCAATGCGTTTATCGCAAAGTATCCCCAGGCGTCGCAGGAGTGGGGCTGGCAGTGGGCGTTTCCGGCTTCCAAGCATTACACCCATCCTGAGACCGGCGAACAGTATCGACATCACCTGCATGAATCCGTCATTCAAAAGGCCGTCAAAGAAGCCGCTCGCCAGGCTTGAATCGTCAAGCCGGCCAGTTGCCATACGTTTCGCCATTCCTTCGCAACCCACCTTCTTGAAGACGGGTACGACATTCGGACGGTCCAAGAACTCCTCGGACACAAGGACGTGACGACCACGATGATCTATACGCATGTCCTGAATCGAGGCGGCCGTGGAGTCTGCAGCCCTGTGGACCGGTTGGGGTGAGCCAATGCTTGCACCTCCGTCACCCGGAATAGGCTGCGGGCCAATAGGGTGATAGGCTGCGCGAGCCGCAGTGTTTTTGATGTGCACGATGCTTGACAGAGATTCTGTAAGTCAGGATAGTGTCGGTGATTTTGTTTGGACAGGGATCAGGGGTCTTCCAGGAATAGGCCGCCAGTATCACTGTCGCTGTCGCAGCTTACTCAATAGTTAGCCTGTTCCAGAGGTGGTGGCGACCATGGCCAACCCCGTTCACGTGGATGTCCTTAACCACGGAGTAGCCACTTACAACCAATGGCGGCTTGCCCTTCCCCACGTCATGCCCGATCTCAGTGGTGCGAATCTAAGCCGACTGACTAATACGAAGCTGGCTGGGGCCAATCTGTCCCGTGCCCGTCTTATGGGGACAATTCTGGCCTTACTATTTCACGAACGTAATCTTACGACGCCATAGCTCCAGCACTGCTACAACACCTTCGATGACCTAAGTCTATCGGATATTTTAGTCGACGCAAGATGAACCTGCAATCTATACGGTGCCGATTGTAGCAATGCCGACTTCACGGGTGCGTACCTCGGCCGCGCCAGCTTTGTGAAGACAACCGTATCCGGGGCAATCTTCGTTCGTTGCGCTGTATTCGGGCTTTCGGCGTGGGGGCTGATTGGGACTCCGTCGCGACAGGAGGAGCTCTTGGTTACGCCACCCGACGAAGCCGAGATCCGAGCCGACCGACTCGAGGTTGCACAACTCCTCTACACGATGCTCTCCAACCGCAAGATCTCCGATATTGTGGATGCGAGTGGCTGCCGGCTCGGTCCTCATACTCGGTCGTTTCCAGCCAGAACGACTCGGTCATCTGAGCGATCGCTGCGGCACTGAGGTCAACGGCTGTGATCCGATCATCTTCAACGTCGAGAGGGCTGTATCGACGACTCATCGAAACCATCGAGATGCATGGCAGTCTCGTTCCCTACATACTCACAGATGAAACCGATTCCAAGTCTGTTCTTCAAGAGTTGCGTGGATCTTTCCGGATTCATCGTCGATCACAGTACAGCCCATTATTCTCCAGGGACAAGAGGAACCAGGCATGTGGGACTTCTTCAAGCGGTATCCTGGTTTCGGAAGACCGTTCGCTCACGATGCAGATAAACTCGTGCGATTGCTCACCGATGGCCTCTTGGAGCGCACACGAACGACAGGCTAACCCCGCGCTGGAGCCGACGGCGCTCGCATCCGACGCCGCGCCGCGGCTCCAGGCGCTAACGTTAGGCCACACCGCTGTTCCGCATTCGGAGACAAGCTGAATGCCTATGCGCACCCCCCCTCTTCTTGAAGCCGTGGAGTACGCTGATGTGCTTGCCCACTATGGCCAAACGATGGAGTATGTTCAAGCTTTTAGAGCACACGCTGAAGTCGATACTGCTCCTCCACCGGTTCTTCGAGGGAGCATCTGCTGGCCCAATGGTTGACGCGACATTTCAGCATCGATGGACGAACCGCGTACTACAACCCTATGCCGCGTCCTCATGGATTTCCTGTCAGTCTAGCAACCGTGGACGTACCCCGTTTCACGCGCATGCGGAGGAAGCCCTGTTTTCGATGGCGAGGCTGCACAGGCTTGCCCATATATACCTTGTCGAGACTCCCGAGCTCTACACATGCCGATGAAAGGGCCCATGATGATTGCTGGTTGCGCTGGTATTCTGAGGCGTTTATGATCATCGACGCTACAATGCAGCGGTAGCTCAATCAGCTTATCCATCATCTTGGAGAAACCCGAGATTCAGGGTGGAGGCTGATTACGGTCCCACCATTGAGCAAGCCGTGCTCGATGCGCTGAGGTCTAACTCTGGCTAGTATGGGACTCCGTTACCTGAGCCGCCGCAAAGCAGCTTAACCAAGGCGTGCAGCTGACTGCCTACAGCGTCCGCTCATGCGTCGCTCCCTTTCGGCGGTAGCAGCTGACGTTCGGCGTTTGTCGCACGACGATCCGACGAATGAATTGAATCGAATGAACGTATACATAAGCCGCACATACGTCGATCTCCGGCCTTTTCGCCAAGCGGCGTTTGACCTCGTGATGCAGATGGGCGTTCAGGCGGTGGGAATGGAATGCTTCTCAGCATGCGCCACGCCGCCGTTGGAGCGCTGCCTTGAGGCAGTTCGAATCGGACGTGTATGTCTTGGTTCTCGGCCACCGTTATGGTTTCATTCCTGAAGGACACGATCGATCCGTCACGCATCTTGAGTACGAGGAAGCGGTTCGGCTGGAATCGCCCGGTCCTGGCATTCGTACTCTCCGACAACGTACTGGTTCCTGCCTCGTCGATCGAGCTGGAGCCCGGGCGGCGAGCACAACTTGACGAATTCAAGAATGAGGTGATTCGGCCCGTGTCTTTGAGCGCATCGTAACGGTGCTCGTCTTACGAGCTTCCCTGGCGGCGGCCCTGCACCGCCTCTTGGAGGCGCGGCCGGCGAAGGAACCGGCGTCGTCACTGGAGTCCCGACTTGAGACATGCCAGCGGGAGTCAGAGCAGTACAAGAAGGTCATTGACGACCTCACCGCGAAGGTTCGTCGCGTGGTCCCTGCAGATCCCATTTGGCGTGGCCGCAATTTCAGACTCGACGAATTACTTTGCTTCGCCCTGCTGCCGTTCCAAGAGCAGTTCCTCGAAGTATACGAATCGTCAGTTGCACCGGCGCTCGCGATCTGGCTTTCGGTCACTTCACGCTGGCGGATCTATCGGCATCCGCGAGTAGTCGAGGACATTTGGGACTCGATCTGCGGAGCTCGTGTTGTCGTTGTCGATGTGACAGGTCGCAATCCGAACGTGTTTTACGAACTCGGAATCTGCCACACGCTCGGAAAAGAATGCATCGTGATCACGCAAGACAAGGCCGACGTTCCTTTCGACATCCGGCACCGTCGTTTCCATCGAGTATCGAGCCGACGGGTTGAAGCTCTTGCGGATAACTCTCCGCAAGACACTTCAAAGGTGATCTCCAATTCCGACGGGCCAGCGCTAGACGGCACCGACAATTCAACAAGCGCCTAACACAGCATTCAGCTGACGGCGCTTTCGCCGCAGCTGATGCTGCGCGTTAGGCCTGCACATGACATCGTAAGAGAGGCGCATGATGAAAGTCTTCATTTCCTGGTCAGGCCCTCGAAGCAAGACCTTTGGCGCTATACGTGCATGAATGGCTTAAAGCTGCTGATTCAACGGGCCGAGCCTTGGATGTCGGAGAGAGACATCCAGCCCGGTCAAAGATGGAATGAAGAAATATCGACGCGCCTTAAGGACACGAACTTTGGAATTATTTGCCTTACCCCAGAGAATCTCAACGCTCCATGGCTCCTCTTTGAGGCTGGTGCACTCGCGAAAGCTGTGGAGTCCGCTCACGTCGTGCCCCTGTTGTTTGAGATGCGTAAGGCACACGTTTTTTCCACTAGCACAGTTCCAATCCGTCGAGGCAGACCAGGAGGGATTCTTTGCTCTAGCGTCCGCTATCAATCGTGCGCTTGGAGATCAGCGGCTTGACGCAAATGTGCTCAGCAGCATCTTCACCGGCCTCTGGCCGGATTTAGCGTCATGGCTAAGAGCGTGGCGCAATCACCGCATGAAGCTATCGGCCAAGCGGATAGAAGCGCTCGCGAGATCCTCGAAGAACTCCTGCGTAGCGTTCGTGGGCTGCAGCGGGTGAATGGCTCCTCTTCTTGGACCCAGTCGCCCCGCAAAGATGATCACATGGATTGGGAAGACTATTACCTTCAGGGTGTTAATCATCGAACGCGAAGGGCGGGGCAAGCGAAAACCTCGCAGCACTTCGAGCATACAGCGAAGCGATAGCTTTAGCCCCAGGGAATCTCCCTCTTAATCTACGTTCACGTCTTTTCGCTTATCGAGGCGCAATTCTCAAGCGCCTCGATCGCCTAGACGAAGCCGAGCAGGACCTCGTCCTTGCTAAAGGCTGGGCAACCGAAGATCAAGAAATCAATGATGCGATGTATAACCTAGCGTGTGTGATGGCCATGAAGACCAACTACGAGGGATCGCTCCGTATACTTGAGCAGTTATTTAAACGCGATCCGTATTGGATAGGCATTGTAAAGCAAGTGGTCTTTTGGCAAACTTCTAGAGGATTCCGTCAAGGGTTGCTAGTTAGCGTGTCATCCCGATGAACCTGTCTTCAAGCAGCGTCGCATCGCTATACTGCTTGCAAGCCGGTTACCTTAACGTTAGGCCGCTTCAGGAGCACGTAATGCGACCCCTGCGTTATTCCATCAACGTCACATTGGACGGGTGCTGCGATCATCGTGCAGGGGTCCCGGACGAAGACTTGCATCGTCACGCGGTCGAGATCCTCAACCGGGCCGATGCCCTCCTTTTTGGCAGGGTGACCTATGAAATGATGGAGGCCGCGTTTCGGCCGGCGTGGACGGGAGAGATGCCCGATTGGATGGAACCCTTCCGCCGGACGATCGACGCGGCAAAGAAGTACGTCGTGTCGAGCACGTTGAAGCGGGTCGATTGGAACGCGGAACTCGTGCGCGGGGATCTAGGTACGGCCGTTCAGCAGCTCAAGCAGGAGCCGGGTAAGGGACTGTACGTGGGCGGCGTGAAGCTCCCGCTGGCGTTGGCGGAGCTGGGATTGATCGATGAGTACGAGTTCGTGGTACAACCCAGGTTAGTGGGCCATGGGCCGACGTTGTTCGCCGGGCTATCGAAGCGTCTCGACTTGAAGCTCGTCAGCCGGCTGGAGTTCGGCTCGGGGGCGGTGGCGATGCGGTATGAGCCGAGAAGGTTGCCATTGGGATGAGAGAGACGCGGCCTAACCAGGCGCTGCACCTGACCGGCGGGGCATGACGGCTTTTCGAGATTCATAGCTCACTCAGCCCCGCCGGCAGGTGAGCTTGGTCGTTCGGCGGCATGGGAGGCGTCGGTGAGATATTGTATGAGCCCGGAGAAATGCACGCTGTTGTCTAAAGTGGATTCGACGCGCGGTGAACGAGTTCCCCGAACTTCTCAATCATCATCTCCTCGAGTCCCTTGGTTTAGCTCACGATGCGCCGATTACCTGGACCTGCCCTCTTGCTAACAACGCGTTCGCCGAGTATCGCAACCACGACTTCATTCGCCTCTGTGGGGTGGAGCTGCCACAGCGGCGGCTTGAGGAGTTTTGGCCAGTTCGCGGGCCCCAATGGGACGCGCTCGCGCGCATCGACGGAGAGGAGCGTGCTCGTTGAGGCGAAAGCGAATATTCCGGCGATCGTCTCGCCGGCACTCGTGAGCAAGGCGAGCGTCAGGTCTTGCTGGAGCAAAGACTCGTCGAACTAAAGTCGTTCTTGGGCGTTGACCCGAACATTTCTTGGAACGGAACGTTCTACCAGTACGCCAACCGCCTCACACACCTGTATTTTCTCCGCGAGGTCAATGGGCAGGACGCCTACCTTGCATTTGTCTATTTCACCGGAGACCCGATGTTCTCGAAGGTCGTTCGACATCGCTCGTGGAAAGCAGCCTTGACCCTGACAAAGTGTGCTCACGCCGTTACCACGAGACATCGTCTAAGCAGGTATGTGGCTGAGGTTTTCATCGACGTTGCAGATATGGAACATGCTGCTTAACAACGCGTTCGAGTCGGTAGGCGATTTCAGCGCTGCGCCCTTCATGGTGTCGATCAACGCGAACGTTAGGCGGTTGTGTGGAACGCGAAACGAGGGAGTCACGCTGTCCTCATGGTCGCCACACTTCACGGCGGCACCGTGAACCTCGCCATGCATCGGGCGAGCATTCCGACCACCTCGTTGTCGTCCCGGCCAAGCGCCAGCAAATGAGCGATCTTTTCGTAGACTCCTGGGGTACCGGCACGCCGGTGGTGCTCGTGCATGGCTCGCTCGCGACCGGCGCTGAGGAGTGGCAGGCGCAACGGCCGCTTGCCGATGAAGGGTTTCGCCTGTTGGTGCTTGACCGGCGCGGATATGGCCAGAGCCCTGTGGCGGAAGGTGAGGATTTCCTGCGCGATGCCGACGACATCGCCGCGCTTATGGGCGATGGTGCGCATCTCGTCGGTCACTCATACGGGGGCCTCGGCGCACTGTTCGCAGCTGCCCGCCGTCCGGATGCGACGCTATCTCTGGCGTTGCTGGAGCCAGCTGTATTCGCGTTAGGCCAGCACCGTCCAGCCGCGCGGGCCCTGGTGCATGAAGTTCGCGCCCTCTGGGATCAGGATCTCCCGGATGAAGACTGGGTCATCCGCTTCTTGAAGGCGGTGGGGAGTGATCCCGACGCGCTGTCCCCCGAGCTGATCGACGCCGCCGTGCCGTTGGTGCCCGTGTTGCGCCGCGGGCGGCCTTTCTGGCACAGCGACCTGCCGCTGGCGGAGCTGGCGGCGGCCGCCTTTCCCAAGATCGTCGTATCAGGTGGACACAGCGCGGGTTCGACGCGATGTGCGACGATCTCGCTGAACGCATCGGCGCGTCTCGCGCGGTGGCGGCCGGTGCCGGCCATGAGATCCAGTTCACCGGACGGCCTCTAAACGACTTGCTGCTCGCGCTGTGGCGCGGAGCGAACCCGCGGGCATGTTGGACCGCCTAACTTCCGGTTTAGGCTTCACGGGCACGCTCTCAGGAGAAGTCAATGCATAGCGTAACTTCCCCAGAATGGTCAGCCTTTCTTGGCGCCGTAAAGGCCGCCAACCTCGCCTTGGGCGATCCCGAACTCGTGTGGTATCGCGGGCATCCAGACGTTGATCACTATTTGCTCGCAACCCTATTGCGGTACAAGAACGGTCTTGAAAAAGAGAAGTATCTTTTTGAGAGCTTTCAGAAGTTCTCCGATCGCATCTTCAAACGGCGCGCCAGCGAGTGGGAAACATTGTTCGAGATGCAACACTACGTTCCCCGAAGCGGTTCAACGTTCAAAGGTGCCAATACCGAACAACATCATGGATGCTGCGCTGGACTTCCTGAATCTTACTAACATCAACGAGTATTCGGTTTTTCCAGACCTTGCCGGCATCGCGGGCTACCTCAAGAAAGAATCCGACCTAGGCGAACTTTCATCCATCACCGGAAGCAGACCGCACGGGGAAGCCCAATTTTTGCGCAGGCACCGCGGCCATGTTTCATGTTCGCAACGGCGGAACCTGTACTATGTGAGACCACTGGAGGGAGGTGCCGAGGCGACCTTCGGTGGCGTGGCGAACGAGACAATCCTTCTTACCCGCCCGCCCCTTCCGCGCCAAGACGCGGTCTCTTCCCGAAGCGCGCACAACAGAAGGGTCCCACTGGGGATGGGGCGCATGGCGCGACGGATGAGGAGCGCCAAGTTTATGCGCGCCGCTGATTCGCTGAAGCGGCCGGGTCTTAGCACGGCGGGGCCGTTCGCCGCGACAGGACCCGCGAATTCGGAGAACGGGACCAGATCTGTTTCGGTGTGCAACAATGATGTCTTCGGCCATCAACTCCTGCGAGAGATAATCTTGACTCAGGCTCTCAACTTTTCCGTCGCTCTGCGATGTTCATTGACTCTCCTCTTCACGCACGCCTATAGTCACGTATCCTTTTCATTCACGTGCGTGATGCATCCCGATGACTATTCTTCGGAAGCCCTCCTTTTTTCTCCGACGCAGCATTGGTCGCCTGGCAGTCGGCATGACCGTAGCCCTGTTCAGCCTGTTGTTCCTCGACTATGCAGGGGCCGCTGTGTACGAGTGCAAGGGGAAAAATGGAGTCAAGGTGCTGACGGACAGACCGAAGGGATTGCGAGGCTGCGTGCAGATCCAAACGCTCGCTCCGTCTCCTTCTCAGTCCACTTCCCCAGGGCCTGAGATTCGGGCGCCATCGTTAGACCCGGATCAGCGTCCACCTGTCATCCTTCCAGATCCGACTGCACCGCCGCTTCCTCCTCGCGGGGCATTCAGAGACCCGCTTCCACCGAAGGCTGACAAGGAGAAGCCTCCCGTTCCGACGGCACCAGACGCACGACGTTGTTCACCGAGACTCAATCCACTCAATCCACTCACCGGTGACAACTGTCCGCCGCCTGCCGTCGAACCTCCGGTTGAGCCCAAGAATCCCTAAACTGTGGACCATCGCCCGCCATGCCCATTCGTTGACACGCTTTGACCCCCTCCATATAATGCGATTCACTTCCTTTTAGGCTTACCTGACAAGTACGTATGGCCATCTTTTCCTCGGTAACCCTTTCCCGGACGCTGAAGGGAATTCGCGCCGGCTTGACGCACGCCTTTGCCGTACCCTCCGATCAGGCAGCTCTTGCACCAGAGGACCTGATCCTGCTCGAACGGGTGGCAGACGCGATCGTCAGGCGTGGCATGGCGGCGCCGACGGTCATGTTTCTCGAGTCCATGGCTCCGATGAACTTTCTGGGAAGCCAGGCGCTGCACTTTATGCATCCGATCATCGAACTGGCGTTCAGTGCCAACGAGGTCGAGCAAGTGGCCGGCTTGCTCGAGCGACGCGATACGATATCCCGCCTCATCACCCTCATCGAAACGAAATCCGTCAGCCCAGGGGATTCTGTTCGATGACGATGGGCGACGCTCCCGCACTCTCAAAGGTTGACCGCCCGCTGAATGTGATCGTCGCCACGGACTGTGGCAGCACGACCACAAAGGCCATCCTGATCGAAAAAGTCGGCGACGAGTATCGGCAAACATTTCGGGGCGAATCTCCGACTACGGTCGAAGCGCCGTTTGAAGACGTCACGCGCGGCGTTCTGAACGCAATGACCGAAATCGAGGAACTCTCCGGCCGCAGAATTCTCGACGGGGAGACCATCATCACTCCAAACCGGGCGCCACAGGGGGAGCCGAACGTCGGCGTAGATATCTACATTTCCACCAGCAGTGCCGGCGGCGGGTTACAGATGATGGTGACGGGGGTCGTGCAGAATATGACCGGGGAGAGCGCGCAACGAGCGGCCCTGGGAGCCGGAGCCATTGTCATCGATGCCCTGGCGTCCAACGACGGGCGCCTCCCTCATGAAAAGATCGAGCGGATCCGGTCGATGCGACCGGACATGATTCTGATGTCCGGCGGAACAGACGGCGGCGCGATGACTCACGTGGTAGAGATGGCCGATTATATTGCCGCTGCGGAGCCGCGACCGCGATTCGGAAGCACCTACAAGCTTCCGTTGGTCTATGCGGGGAATAAAGAGGCTCACCGCCAGATCACCTCCATCCTCGGAGAAAAAACCGCGCTCGAATTGACCGAGAACATCAGGCCCGTGCTCGAGCGGGAAAATCTCGCGCCGGCCCGCAACAAGATTCACGATCTCTTTCTCGAGCATGTGATGGCGCAAGCCCCCGGCTATAAGAAACTCATCGACATGGTCGGGGCTCCCATCATGCCGACGCCGGCCGCAGTCGGCCTGATCATGGAAACCATTGCCAAGCGCGAGCACATCAATCTCATCGGCGTGGATATCGGCGGCGCGACGACCGATGTCTTTTCCGTCTTCGACGGTCGATTCAATCGCACGGTGAGCGCCAATCTTGGGATGTCCTACAGCATCTCCAACGTCCTCGCCGAAGCCGGACTGGCCAACATCATGCGATGGGTTCCCTTCACGATTGACGAGCAAACGTTGCGTAATCGGATTAAGAACAAGATGGTGCGCCCCACGACGATTCCACAAACGCTCGATGAGCTTCAAATCGAGCATGCGATCGCGCGCGAGGCGTTGCGCCTTGCCTTGACTCATCACAAGACACTCGCGACGGAACTGAAAGGAGTGCAGCAGGAACGGACGATCTCCGATGTGTTCGAACAACAGGCGTCCGGACAAACGTTGATCGACATGCTCAGGTTGGATCTGATCGTCGGCAGCGGCGGTATCCTGTCCCATGCCCCGCGACGCGTGCAATCGATGATGATGATGGTCGATGCGTATGAACCCCTGGGATTTACGCGCCTGTCGGTGGACAGCATTTTCATGATGCCGCATCTCGGGGTCCTGTCGACCATCAATGAGAAGGCGGCCACGGACGTGTTCGTTCGTGATTGCATGATATATCTCGGAACCTGTGTGGCGCCGGTCGGACAGGGTCAAGACGGAGACCGGTGCGCCGATTATGAAATTTCGTTCCCAGACGGCCGGATTGAGAAGGGGACGCTCGGGTTTGGCGAACTCACATTACTTCCGCTGGCTTCCGATCAGCGGGCCAAGATGACCTTGCATCCGAACAAGCACGTGAATGTCGGGATGGGAGCCGGCAATCCGATCACGAAGGATGTGCTGGGGGGCGTGGTCGGGTTGCTCCTCGATGGCCGCGGGCGACCGCTGCAGTTGCCGAGCGAGCAAGCCGCCCGGGCGAACGCCCTCATGCAATGGTACCGAGGCAGTCGGGCTGTACCCGGCGGCGAGTGCTGACTGAGTAGTGCTGAGGTCTGAGGTCCACGACGCGATGAATAAAGAGCGTCACGTTTGTGGACGGGCGCGAGTTGGTGAGCGCCCAGTGTTACAGAGTTTTAAGCGCTAAGCTCCAACTTACTCAGCACTCAGGACCCAGCACTCAGCACTTTCTTGTTAAGAAGCCATGGCGCATTCGTATACTCCAGGCCTAACCGTCACCGAACGTACCACCGTGCAGCGCAAGCGATTGCTCCCGTTGCCCGGCACGGTCCTCGTCAACAGGGGTGATGTGGTTCACGCCGACACCGCGGTCGCACGGGCCGCGCTTCCCGGAAAAGTATTGGCGTTCAATCTTGCCAACCAACTGGGTATCGCTCCCGGCGAGATCCACGAGTACCTGATCAAACGCGAAGGCGACCCGGTCCGGAAGGATGAAGTCATTGCGGAGAACCAACCATTCATCAAGTGGTTCAAGACGGAAGTGCGCTCACCGACCACGGGGACGATCGAATCGATCTCTCCGATCACCGGACAGGTCTTGTTCCGGGAGCCGGCCAAGTCGATCGATGTGCTGGCGTACGTCGACGGGACTATCGCCGAGGTGCACCAACAGCAGGGTGTCACCGTCGAAACAACTTGCAGCCTGGTGCAGGGCATTTTTGGGATCGGCGGTGAAACCTCCGGCGAGATCATGATGGCGGCAACGTCTCCGGATCAGGCGCTGGCCCCCAACCATATGACCGCCGCAATGAAGGGCAGGGTCGTGATCGGCGGGGCATTTCTTTCCGCCGACACGATGGCCCGCGCACGAGAGGTAGGCGTGGCTGCGTTAGTGGTGGGAGGGATTCACGACAAGGACTTGCGCGCGCTCCTCGGCTACGATCTCGGGGTAGCCATCACGGGAACCGAGCAAGTGGGCTTCACCCTCATCCTGACCGAAGGCTTCGGGACCATTCCCATGGCTCCCAAGACATTCAAGCTGCTGTCCGGCCATGCGGGACACAAGGCATCGGTTTCCGGGGCGACACAGATCCGCGCGGGCGTCATTCGTCCCGAGATCATCATCCCGCAACCGGTATCGAGCAGCACCACCGCGACGGTGCTGCAGCGGGAGGGGATCAGGATCGGCGATCCGGTCAGGATTATCAGAGATCCGTTGTTCGGCCGGATCGGTGAGGTATCACGCTTGCCGTCGGAGCTGACACGAATCCCCACCGAAAGCGAAGTGCGCGTCCTCGAAGTCCGATTTGGGGATGGAAAGACCGCTGTGATTCCGCGCGCGAATATCGAAGTGATCGAAGGAGCCTAGCAGGATGCTGAAAAAGCCCTCCGGCTTCGTTCTCGCGGCGTTCAGAGGCTCAACGTACAGAGGGGAGTACGCTTCGCCTCCTCACTTGCTACGGCCTCGCCGGAAGGCCTTTTTGAGCATCCTGCGATATGTTTCTTTAGAGTCCCAGACGATCAAGACACCGTATGGGCCAATGCTCACCCTACTTATCACGCTGGTCTGCAGCTTAATGATGACGGCTTACCTGCACGCCGAAACCCTGACTACGCCGCCTGCGCCGGAGAACGTACGCCTGTTCGACACACCCAGCGATGGGGGAGAGAGTCTGACAGTCGTCTGGTCTCCTGCGGCATCCGACGGACCGGCGGTGAAGTATCAAATCTTGCTCGGCGAGGGGTCGGTTGTTGCCGATCCAGGCGCGTTGAAGACGGTGGCGGAATTTCCATCCACCTCCCGCTACGTCCGCGATGCCAAGCTAGCCTGGTGGATCAGGCCGGGCAGCAAAGACGATCACCTGTTCGTCATCAAGAACGGGAAGGGCATCGCGCTCAAGAACGGACATTCGTATGTCGTCCTGGTGGCCGCCGTCTCGGGAACCGACCGTGTCATGTCGGCGCCGGCCCAGGCTAGCCCGGCGCCGAACTGGCTGAATCTCAATCAACTCAACAATCTCATCCTCGCGCTCCTGTTCGGAGCCGTGGTGTTCTATGCGATCAACCAGGCCAAACGAAAAGACCTGTTCCTGCGGCGGATTCCCGGTCTCGACGCTGTCGACGAGGCGATCGGCCGCGCAACCGAACTCGGCAAGCCGGTGCTGTATATGACCGGCGCGCACGATATGAGCGACCCGTCGACCATTGCGGCAGCCGTCATTCTGGGCCGCGTGGCCAAACGGGCTGCGTCGTATGAAACGGAGTTGCTCGTGCCCCATCGCGAACCGATCACCATGGCGGTCTGCCAGGAAATTACGAAACAGGCCTATCTCGAAGCGGGAAAACCGGATCTCTTCAAAGAAGATGCCAACTTTTTTATCACCAGCGACCAATTCAGTTTCACGGCGGCAGTCGACGGTATCATGCTGCGGCGAAAACCCGCCGCCAATTTTTTCATGGGGTCGTACTTCGCCGAATCGCTGCTGCTGACGGAGACCGGCGCCAGCACGGGTGCCATTCAAATCGCAGGCACCGATTCCGATCATCAACTCCCGTTCTTTGTGACGACCTGCGATTACACCTTGATCGGCGAAGAACTGTACGCCGCCAGCGCCTATCTGTCGAGAGAACCGATTCAGATCGGCACGCTTCGCGGTCAGGATTTAGGAAAGGCGTTCATTCTCATGGTGATCGGGCTGGGAACCGTGCTGGCGACGATCGGCGTCGTCACCGGCGCAGAATGGCCGCGTCTGATGCTCGATCTCTTTAAGGACTTCAAATGATCTTTCTCCGCCGGCAGCTCCCGCTGCTGATCACCATGGTGACCGGCCTCGTGTTTGCGGCTCAGTACTATGTCCCGCATCCGGCGTCAGAACAGCTCCTCACCTCCGTCACCAAATGGCTGCAGATTATCGGCGGCTTCGCCCTGGTCTTAGGCATTACGAGCCTGTTCCAACTCCATGCCGCCAAGATCAGGCGGAAGGAACCGGGGTGGGGATATAGTCTCGTGCTGTACGCTGGAATCGTAGTCACCGTTCTCGTGGGGCTATGGAATGGCGGGAAGGAAACCATCGATGGCGCCATGACGGCATTCGGCTGGATCTATTCGTACACCCTCGTCCCATTGCAAGGGACCATGTTCGCCATTCTGGCATTCTTCATCGCGTCCGCCGCGTACCGCTCCTTCCGTGCCAGAAGTCGCGAAGCGGCCGTGCTGCTGGCCGCTGCCGTCATTGTCATGATGGGGCGCGTGCCGTTGGGGGAATATATCCTGCCCATCAGCGGAGATCTGTCAGGTTGGATTCTGAACGTCCTGAATGCGGCCGTTCGCCGCGCGATCCTGATTGGAGTCAGCCTCGGCGCCATCGCGTTGTCCTTCAAGATTATCTTCGGCGTCGAACGCTCCTATTTGGGCGGAGGCCGGGAATGACAATCGTCGATCGTCGCACGTATCTCGTGAAGCGCGAAATCCGAAACGAGGAACGCTTCACGCTTCACAAACGACGGTGTTTTGGATGACCTTCGCAACCAGAACCATGACAACACCTGTTCCTTCTTACTTTTGCCTTTTACCTTTTACCTTTTGCCTTGCGAGGACATTCTGATGTCCTTCGCAGAGCGCATGTTGCAGATCGACCGGCGGATCATCTTCATGGTGATCGGCGTGTGCACGCTTCTTCCTTTGCTGTTCCCTGTCGGCCTGCCCATTAAAATCTCTCAAGAGGTTCGGGGTGTCTACGACTATATTGAAGGGTTGCCCGAAGGATCGGTCTTTCTGCTCTCGCTGGATTTCGACCCGGCTTCTAAGCCTGAGCTGCACCCCCAGGCCATCGCCATCCTCCGTCATGCCTTCCGCAAGAATCTGCGGGTCATGGCGATGACCCTTTGGGTGACAGGCACCGGCCTCGCCGACCAGATCATCACACAGATCGCGAAGGAGGCCGGAAAAACCAACGGGAAAGACTACGTCTTCCTCGGATGGAGCCCAGGCGGATCGGCCGTCATCGTGAACATGGGACAGGATCTCTACACCGCGTTTCCCGCCGATTACGGGGGCAAACCCACCAAGGGCCTGCCGGTGCTGGCCGGCGTCAATAACTTGCGCGACGTGAGTTACGCCATCAGCCTGGCGGCGGGTAATCCGGGGGTCGAGGCCTGGTATGTCTTCGGCAAGGATAAGTACAAGTTTGAATTGGGCGGCGGCTGCACGGGGGTAATTGCGCCGGGGCTCTATCCGTTGCTTCGCAGCGGCCAGGTCAACGGCTTGATCGGAGGTCTACGCGGTGCGGCTGAATATGAAGGGCTGGTGGGACAGAAGGGACGAGCCATCGCCGGGATGGACGCCCAATCCGCCACGCACCTCGCGATTATCGTCTTAGTGATCATCTGCAATATTTTCTATCTGAAGCTGCGTCGATCCGGCGCACCGCAGGGTCGATAAAGGCAACGACCATGTCCTTCGAAATTGTGCTCGGCGCCTGGGTTGCAACCGGCCTGACCATGTTCATCTTCTCGTTTTTGTATAAGGACAATCCGCTCTTCAAGATCGCCGAGCATCTGTACGTGGGCGTCTCCCTCGGCTATACGATCGTAAAAACGTACGATAGCGTCGTCATGACCCTGATCATTCGTCCGATCCTCGACAAAGGCGAATGGTCGCTGCTGATCCCCGTCGCGATCGGTACTTTGATGCTCGCGCGGTACGTGCCGAAAGCCGCATGGCTGTCGCGCTATGCATTTGCCTTCATCGTCGGTGTCGGATCGGGCCTCGCCATTCCCCGGACGATCTCCTCATTTATCCTCAAACAAATCGAGGACACGGTTCGCCCCCTCATGACCATGGCCCCGGGCGACGGAGTCACCTTCTCGTTTGACCTGTTGAGTCCTGCCAGCAATCTGAACGCGATTATCATCTTGTTCGGGGTGGTGTCGGTCCTCTTTTATTTCTTCTTCTCGGTGGAACATACAGGACCGGGAAAACTGGTGGCACGTGCCGGCATCATCTTTCTGATGATCTCGTTCGGCGCAGCATTCGGCTACACGGTCATGGCCAGAATGTCCCTCCTCATCGGACGCTTGACGGACCTGATTGAGTTTTCCGGTTCTTCCTACGGCAGTCCCACTCTATGGCTTCTCGCCCTGGTCATCGCCATCCTGGTCGCCCTGGAACGCCGCAGTCGCACAAGCTCACAAAAGGGCTCCTAGTCGCCCTCCTAGAAAGTGATTTGGACTTGAGTCTGTGCAAATGTTGAAAATGACTGTTCTCTTGGTTCCTCACACACACGCGGAACTCAACTCCAACCCCAAGAACTGCCGCCTCACCACTCGGCGGCGTCCACAAACGTGACGCTCATTATTCTTCGCGTCGTGGACCTTCACGAAATACCCGCTCCTGCCACGGTTGCAGATCCGCCCGTCGCTTCGCTAGAATGGCGCTCGCCATGACTTCCTCCGCCACCATGACACACAAAGACCCGAAACAATATCCCGTTCTGCGCAACCTTCAATATTCCCCGATCAAACAGGGGGAAGATCAGTTTATTGTCCTGTGGGACCCGACCGGCCTGAGTCAGGAAAAACTCGTGCTCCCGATGAATTACTTCTTCATCGTCCAACATTTCGACGGAGATCATTCGCTTCCAGAAATTGGCGCGCTGTACTTGAAACGGTTTGGTGAATTCCTCTTGCCGAACAAAGTCGAACAACTGGTCACCGACTTGGACGACAAGCTCTTTTTGGAGGGGCCCCGCACCGAATCTTCAAGAAAACTCGCCCTCGACCGCTACCGGCACGCACAGTACCGTATTGCGACGTTTGCCGGAAAGAGCTACGAATCGGAGGGGCCGAAGCTCCAGGCCCAACTCCAAAGCTTTTTCAAATCTAAGGAAGGTCCTGAGGTGAAAGCCTCCGAGAATCAAGGAAAGCCGATCAAGGGTCTGGTCGCGCCCACCTACGATCTCAAGCAGGCCGGCCCGATCTATGCCTGGGCATACAAGGAGTTGGAAGAGGCTGAGCAGCCCGATACGTTCGTGGTCATAGGAACGGCCCATTCCGGGCTCGGTCAGCTCTTTGCGCTCACCGACAAAAGCTTTGACACGCCGCTCGGAGTCATCGAGGTCGACCGGGACGTGACCGAACACCTCAAGAAACTCCTGCCCGCTTGTTGGGATGAAGAACTGGCCCATGTGCACGAGCACGCCATCGAGTTCCAGCTTCCATTCCTCCAGTACGCACGGAAAGCGAAGAAGGCCTTCCGGATCGTTCCCATTTTGTCGTCTTTTTCAGCCGACAGCCTGCGCGATCCACGCGTGAGAGCGGACATCGAGATATTTGTCGGCGCGCTAAGGGAAGGCCTGCGCGTTGCGCAGAAGCCCTACTGTGTGGTGGCGGGAGCGGAACTGGCTCATGTCGGAATGCGATACGGAGATGCGGCGCCTCCGACGGATTTTTCCTTCCACCGCTGCATGCAGCAGGATATGGCCATGTTGAAACATGTCGAGAACCGTGACCCCGAGGAATTCGCGAAATTCATTCAGCAGGAGGGCGACCAGCGGCGGATATCCGGATTCTCGCCGATCTATACGTTACTTCGCCTGATTGATGCGGAGAAGGGGCAGGTTCTGCGATACGACCGGGGCATTACCGACCAGTATAATTCGACGGTCACGTACGCCAGCATGGCCTTCTTCTAGCGCAGGATGCTGAAAAAGCCATCATTCTCACCCGCCCAGCCCTGGCGCGCCGAGATGCGCCATTTCCCAAGCTTCGTTCTCGCCTCGAAACCATCCTCAATGTAGCCCAGAGGCTACGCTTCCAGTGCTTTCATCGGTTGCGGCCTCGTTGGACAACCTGTTTGTGCAGCCTGCAGATATTCTTGTCCATACGCCGACCATCCGCAGGGAAACCGTTGACAAGTAAATCTCCACCGGAGACAATCGCGCCGGTTGTATATGACTTTCCAGTTGGCACTAGCTGACACGTGCAGGGAGAATTCAGGCTACCTTACCGTATGTAACTGCCCCAGGAAGTATCTGAACGAGCCTTGAAGCGGCATTAAGTCTGCTGCTACCCCACCTTAATCAGTCAGGACTTCGTTAAGACGATCCTTATAGATTCCCGGAGGATCCGGTAATCAAGTGACTGTTTACCTACGCAAAATCGGATACCAGCGAGTAGTGATGGATCATACGATGGATGACGATGTGTATGCGAGGCTTCAAGTAGACTCCACTCCTCAAGGAAAATCAGCAGCTCATTGCAGGCTCTGCAGGTTGGATCCAAGCTCGCTTTACGTACGCCAGGAATATATGCACCAACTCGGGGACCAAAGGAGCTGTGGTGGGCTAAGTGTAGATGCGTCCAACACTTCTTTACATTTAGCGACTTTGGACTAGTAGGCCACTCAACGGACGCTGGCGATGTGAACTGCGGGGATTCTGGTTGGATTGTCCATGTCTCGGGGATCGCAGCGATGAGTCCGCGCATGTTTCGAATAACTTTGCACCCCGGCGGATGCGCTTGTCCGTCAGCCCGCGAAACCAACGTCGATCCATGTTCAGCCAAGAACTTGACGTTGCATTGCTGCCCGATTTCCCAGGTTTGAGTGAGAGACTACGACTCTCCGTAAAAGCTGGTTCAGGATGATTGGATGATAAGTGCAAACCCAAAGGACGGTGATGAAATGATCAGCGGTGACTGTCTTTATTGCATCAGCGGCCCGCGCCCTTCATGATGCCGGAAGCGCTCTAACGTCGCTTACGGGACAGCGAGGAAGGAACGGTGGAGGAAAGAGCTACATGGAAGACTGGAAACATACGGATGACGAAGGATGGCCGAAATGAATCTGTTCTGACCATTTGCCATAAGCCATACGCGTCTGCTCTTGAGTTATTCTTTTACCGTCACCGTTATGTAGATCGGTTCGATCGGGTTATCGTGCTGATCCGGCTTCACCGCCGCAATCTTGTCGATCACTTCGATCCCCCGAAAGATTTCGCCGAACACCGAGTAACGGCGATCGAGGCCGCTGTTGTCCGCCAGGCAGATAAAAAATTGCGAGCCGTTGTCATTGAAATCCCTCGTGCTGGTGCCGTCGCGAGGCATCTTCGCCATGGAAATCGCGCCTCGCTTGTGCGGCCGATCGCTTGGTTCGGGGTTCAAGAAATATCCCGGTCCGCCGCTCCCGTGCAAATCACGGTCGGCGGTCTTGCTCAAAGGATCGCCGCCCTGAATGATGAAGCCCGGGACGACGCGATGAAACGTCGTCCCGTCGTAGAACCCCATCTTGGCCAGGTTGATGAAATTCTCTACATGCCGAGGGGCATCATCGGGGTAGAAGCGAATCTTGATCTCTCCGAACTTGGTGAGGATCGTCGCCCGGGGATCCTTCTTTTGAAAGGCAATCGTCACGGCTCCAAATCTAACAGGGACGGGATTCCGGCGGCAAGAGCCTGACATATGGGAAAGTACGATTTGGTGATTGAGTGATTTTGTGAAGTAAAGAAATCACCAGATCATCAGATCATTCTTCTCTTTTTAGTCCTTCGGAGGGATCAATTTTCAGCCACATCAACCCTCCCAGTGCAGCGATCGCTGCGGCGGTACCCAACGCCACCGGCCAGCCCCATTCCGCGGCGAGCCATGGCGTAAGACTCGGGGAGATGGCCCCGCCGATATTGGCGCCGGTGTTCATCACCCCGGACAGCGTTCCGGCGCGGACCGTCGACAGATCCGTCGTGGAGGCCCAGTAGGCCCCAACGGTGAAATAGAGCCATCCAGCTCCAAAGGAAAGCGCGGTGATTGCCAATAGGGGAGAAGTGACGACGCTGCCGATCGCGATCGCGACTCCGGCAAGCAACATTCCCACCATACCCGCCACCGTTCGTCCATACTTCACTCCATGTTGCAAGGCTAACCGGTCCGTGACCCAGCCGCCCAACGGGCAGAACACAAGGATGGCCAGAAACGGCGCCGAGGCAAACCATCCGCCTCGCAGGTCGTCAAATCCGCGGACGTTGACCAGGTACAGGTAAAACCATGACATATAGACATAGGCCACATAACCCAGACAGGAATAACTGAGGACGAGCCATCGGAGTGTAGAGTTGCCGGCGAGCATTCTCCATGGGGCTGGTGCTGCCGGTACATATCCAGTCAGGGCCCTCGGTTGATCATCGTCGCGGGACAGAAGCCGTGCACCGGGCCGGTCATTTGCCGCTGAGTACATCCAAACTGCCGCAACGAGCAACCCCAGCGCGGAGCACAGATAGAAGACGACCTGCCATCCCCAGTTCACCATGATCCAGGCGGCGAGGGGAGGTGTCACCGCAGCGCCCACGCCTATTCCACCAATCGCGATGCCGATCCCCAACCCGCGCCGATCATGAGGAACCCAATCCGCAACCGCGCGATTGAAATTGGGCAAGGCCACCGCCTCTCCGACGCCGAGCAGGAAACGGATCACCAGGAGAGACCCCATGACGCCAGTGATGTGCACCAGCGGCAAGACGGCGGCGACCGCCGTGAGTCCCGTAAAGAGCGACCACCAGATCAGGGCCCCCGTCAGGACCATGCGCGCGCCCCATCGGTCGCCGACCCAGCCCCCGGGAATCTGAAAGAGGGCATATCCCAGCACGAAAGCGGAAAAAACGTGTCCCATCTGCTGATCGGTCAATCCGAATGCCGGCATCATCTGCCGGGCGGTCACCGAGATATTGATGCGATCGACATACGTCACCACGCTGATCAAGAAGAGGGATCCAAGGACGACGACGATGCTTCGACGGCGGGATGTTGCACGCACGTCCATTGACTCTCCTACACTCGTGAGACTCCGATCAGAGACGGGGCATTATAGAGACTTGCCGCCTTCCCCTCTACCGGATTCCCACTTCTGCTTGGCGCGTTTCTGGATTTCCTGACTGCGCATCCGGTAAGATCGAAAATCGCGTCGCGGTCAACCGCGCATGGAGGAGGAGTGACTCGTTTCCGTATCGGCGTTCTGATTGTCTTCAGTGTTCTGCTTCTCGGCGCGCTGTTTCTATTGTTTTCGCGAGAGCTGACCGGCGTCGACTTCCTGAAAACCTTCTTCCTACAGCAACTCGAAGCCAGCCTTCGTCGAAAGATCGAGGTCGACAGCGTCAAATTGGTCGTGCTCCCCAGCATTCGCCTCCAGTTGAGTCACGTAGCGGTCTATGGCCATGACGACCCGACTCATGTCGTCTTTACCGCGAAGCACATCGATATCGTGCTGAGACTGCTTCCGTTGCTACGGAAGCAGGTCGTCGCCAAACGCATTTTCCTCGAAGAACCGACCGTGACCCTGCACCGCTTCAAGAACGGGCAATGGAATATTTTGGCCGGGATTCAGACCTCGACTCGGGACGAATCGGGGTTCCAAATGCTCAGCCGCCTCCTTCAGATCAGGGAAGCCACGATACAGAACGGCCATATCACGGTCACGGACGAAGCCCGGCCCGATGGAACGAGAACCGCACGGCTGGAAGCGGTAGAAGCCGCGCTCAAGGTCTACCCCGGCAAAGCTCAAGGAGACCTGCATGTATCGGCTCAACTCTCCAAGGAACCGACCCCTTCTGCGATTTCGCTGACCGGCACGGTCACGTTGAGCGAGTCGTCGTCAAGCCTGGCGGCCGAAGAGCCCTATACGGCCCGGCCCGCGCTTCAATTTGAAGGCGAGATGGAAGCGGCCAACCTGCGCCTCCGTGAATTTGCCGACTTTTTTGGCCCGCGGCCTGTTCCGGAGCAATTGCAGGGAACGGCGAATCTCAAGAGTCACATCCGCATCGCGCCGGGAGTCGCCGGATACGACGTCGTCCTATCCGATATTGCCGCCAATATGGATCAACTCATCGCGACGGCAAAGGCCAACCTCGCCGGCTTGCTGACGGCACAGCCGACGTTCTCGGTCACCTTTTCTTCTCCCTCGATCGATCTCCGCGATCTGTTCACACGCTTCCCGGCTGAGTGGATCCACCCGCAACTGCCGGGGTTGGTGGCCGAGCGCCAACTCGGCGGCATCGTGGAAATCGTGTCCGCCACATTGACCGGCTCGACCGCAGCCACCCCGCAACTGTCGATGACGGGAGACTTTCGAGTTCACCAAGGCAAGGCGCTGCTCGGTAACGATCGCGTGCCGACTCAGGACATCGCAGCCAACGTCTCGGTGGAAGCCGGGCGTATTCGCGTCACCAAAATCACCGGCGACTACGGTGCGATTCAGATCCAGGAAGGAAAGGCCGTCGTGTCGTTTCTTGAATCCGGCCCCTGGCTTGAGTTGGAGATCAGCGGAAACATGGCGGCCTCGGAACTCGTGCGTTTTCTTTCGAAGAGCATTCGTTCAGAACGGCTCGCCACCACCTTGGGCCAGTCTCGCGACATTGAAGGTCAGGCTCGCCCGACGTTCCGTCTCGTCGGCCCGCTCGACAAGCCGGACGGCGTGACGTTTGCCGGAGGCGAGGTCGTGGCGCAACAAGTCGCCCTCTCGAATCCGGCTCTTCAGCAACGTTTGACGGGGATTCAAGGGCGCATTATTTTCTCCCAGACCGGGGGCGCACAATTCGAACAGGTCTCTGCTCACCTCGGCGATACTCAACTCCAGATCAACGGGCTAATCGGCGGCGGGGCGAACAGTCTGTTCCAGGACTTTGTCGTGCGCACCCGGGGGAGCGCGGCCCATTTCCGTCAACTCGTGTCACCGGGGAGCTTCCCGGATGACGTTCTGTCCGGACTCTTGAGTACCAGGCTCATTCTCTCCGGACCGACGACGACACCCCACCTCCGGGGCGACATCACCTTGAACGATGCAAAACTCACGTTGCCGAATGTAGGCGAAAAGGCGCCCGGGGAACCGGCATCCATAGAGCTCGAAGCCGACGTGGTGCGCGGGATCGGATTGACCATCATGCGCATGGAACTGGTCATTCCTCCATTGCGCGTGCCGCTCAAAGGAAAGATCGTCCTCGGCAATCGCTTCTCCATCGATGCCGAGGTGGCGACGGGCACCGTCTCCTTGTCGAGTTTGCCGGAATGGATCAATAAAGGAGGCATCGAAGCCGGTAACTTTGAAGTCTCCATGGATATCAAGGGCAGCGATGCCGACTGGAAGAACTGGCGCACGAGCGGATGGGTCGCCCTGACCAACGGGCTCATGTCGACGAAAGGATTGGACGGTCAGATCGAAGACTTGTACGTCCGACTCAAGTTCTCCCGGAACCATGCGGATATCAAACAGCTGTCCTTTCGGATCAAGGACAGCGACCTGACGCTCTCGGGAAGCGTCAGGAACTGGACGACGAAACCCCTGATTGCGGCCAAAATTGAATCGTCCCAGATGGACATCGATCTGTTGATTCCGAAAGGTGAACGCTCTGCGATCCGCGAGTTTCTGGAATTCTTGGCCGCGACCAGCCATGTCAGCGCGACGGCCTCCATCGAAAAGGGCTACTACAAACATCTCCGGTTCGGAGGAGTCTCCGGACGCCTCGCCATTCAGGATGGGATACTCGACCTGGACCGCGTCGCCGGCCAGTCAGGAACGGGTCAAATCGCCGGACGCCTGGTCGTGCACCTGCCGAGACAGGCGCCCGCCGAAACGGAAGGATCACTTCGTATGACGGGTATTCCGTTTGAATCCCTCTTTCCACTGCTCGGCGCGCGGGCGGCGGCCGCGACCGGAGAGGTGAAACTGACAGGCGTGTTGAGAGGACACGGACGGAATCCCCACGGCGTGCTCCCGACGCTCAACGGCAAGATCGAATTTGTCGCCCAGGAAGGCCACATCCTCAAACTCGAAACCAGGGCGATCTGGAAAATTTTGTCGATTCTCAATCTGCCCGCCGTCTTGCAAGGCAAAGTTGATTTCGACAAAGAAGGCTTGCAGTACAATCGGACGACGGCGACGCTGACGATTCAGAACGGACTCATGCAGACGCAGAACTTTATTATTGATAGCCCCGTCGTCAAGGTCACCGCGGCGGGAAATTACGATATGCCGACCGATCAGCTGGACATGGCATGGGCCGTCAGCCCATTCGGCTCCTACTCCCAATTTCTACAATCTATTCCGCTGTTCGGTCGGCTGGTGGCCGGCGATCGCAAGGGTCTGGCCACTGCGCTTTTTCAAGTGAAGGGACCGATCGAAGATCCGAACGTGACGTATCTCCCGATGAAATCGTTCGCCACCGGCCTTACCGGCGTGGCGCAACTGGCATTCGACGTCTTGAAAAATACGGTGTTGCTTCCAGTCGATATTCTGTCGCCCCAGGAGGAAACCGAGCCGGCCTATGACCCGGCTCTCGAACTGCGGAGACCCGCGCCTGTGCCGGTCACGCCCAACCCGACGACGGAACCGGCTCCGCAACCGGCCACGCCTTGACCACCCCCGGGTCGCGTGATAGCATCCGACCAAGATTCTCCAACACGATCCGATGCCCCCGACACACACCGCACACAGCAGCCAGGACGATCGCGCCACCCTGTTCATCGCCGCCAGCGAAGCCGATTCCAATCTCTATTACGCCACTCATTTCATCGCCCCGGACCCATTTATCTATCTCGAAGTGCGTGGCGAACGGCTGATGATCATGAGTGATCTGGAAGTGGATCGAGCCCGGCGTCAGGCAACCGTCGATCGGGTGCTGTCGTATTCCGACCTTGAACGCCGGGCAAAATCATTGGGTGTCACCGAACCCGGCAGCATAGACATCATTCATCTCGTCCTTCAGGATGCGGGCGTCAAACATGTGCTCGTGCCGTCGACTTTCCCGTTTTTCCATGCCACCCGTTTGCAGGAACTGGGGTACCAACTTCAATCCAAGCGCGAGCCCTTCTACGAACAGCGCGTCGTGAAAACGGCGGAGGAAGTCCGTCACGTTGAAGCCTCCCAGCGAGCCACTGAAACCGCCGTCGCTGTCGCACATGATGCGTTGCGGCGGGCGACCATTCGCGACAATGCGTTCTGGCTCGATGGAGAAATCGTGACCTCCGAACGCATCAAGAAACTGATCAACGTGAAGTTGATGGAGTGCGATTGCGTGGCACAACACACGATCGTGGCGGGAGGGGAACAGGCGTGCGACCCACATGATGAAGGAAGCGGGCCGTTGCCGGCTCACCGAAGCATCATCTTCGACGTATTCCCGAGATCGGCGACGAGCCGCTATTTTGCCGACATGTCACGGACGGTCATCAGGGGAACGGCGTCACCCGAGCTCAAACGCCTTTATCAGACGGTCAAAGACGCGCAGGAAGAGGCGATCACGCAGATTCACGACGGCGCCGACGGCGCCAAGATCCACCAACGGATTTGCGATCGGTTCGAGCAATCCGGGTACCGGACCGGCGTGGTGAATGGACGTATGCAAGGATATTTTCATGGTACCGGTCATGGGGTCGGGTTGGACATTCACGAAGCTCCCCGGATCAGCCGGACCGGATCCATCCTTCATGAAGGTCACATCGTGACGGTCGAGCCGGGCCTCTATTATCCCGGACTGGGAGCCGTCCGCATTGAAGACATGGTGCTGGTCACCAAGGAGGGCTGCCGAAACCTGACCGACTATCCAAAGGATTTCGAACTCGACTGATGACAGTTCTGAGTCCTACAGTGCTGAGTGTTGGGTGTTTAGGTGATGTTTCCGTCCCGGTACCCATAACCCTATGACACTGGGCGCTCACTGGCTCGCGCCCGTCCACAAACGTGACGCTCTTTATTCATCGCGTCGTGGACCTCAGCACTCGGAACTCAGCACGCAGAATCCAGCACTCAGAACACAGCACTTCCTAGATCCATGCGCCTGAATTTCACCGTTCACCGCTTCAATCCCGAAACCGACCTTCGTCCGCATCCCGAGGACTACCGACTCGACATCGGCCGCGGCGCGACCGTTCTGGAAGCATTGATCCGGATCAAACACGAATTGGACGGCAGTCTCTCGCTTCGCTATTCATGCCGCTCCGCCATCTGTGGCTCCTGCGCCATGAAGATCAACGGGTCAGAGAAGCTGGCCTGCCGGACGTCGATCCGTAAGGAACTCGAACACCACGGTCGAATCGACATCGAACCGCTGCCGAACTTGCCGGTCATCAAAGATTTGGTGGTCGATATGTCTTCGTTCTGGCACAAGGTCACGGCGGTCACGCCTTGGATCCGGTCTTCCTTAGATCCCGTCCAACGATACGGCCCATCCGGGCAAGTGCGGCTCGTGCCCACCCACTATCAGTTTTTCAATGTCGATGCCTGCATCATGTGCGGGGCCTGCGTGGCCGCCTGTACAACGCATGAGGTTTCGAAGGGGTTCCTCGGGCCGGCCGCGCTGGCCAAAGCCGATCGATTTCTTTCGGATCCGCGTGAGCCTGAGTCCGCGAAGATGCACCGGCTTCAGATATTGGAGCGGGCGAATGGGATGTGGGACTGCACCCGCTGCAATATGTGCGTGCAAGTCTGCCCCAAAGACGTCAAGCCGATGGAAGCCATCATTCGTCTCAGACGGGGAAGCATCCAGCGCGGACTGACTTCAACGGAAGGGGCACGGCACGTGACCGGTTTCACCGAGATCATCGAGCGCAGCGGCCGGTTGAATGAAGCCGTCATGCCGCTTAAAGTTCTTGGCGCGAATCCGGTCGGGATGCTCCGGGTGATTCCGCTTGGTCTCAACATGTTGTTGAAGGGGAAAGTGCCGAGCCCGTTCGGGCACACGTTGCCCGGGATCGCGCAGATCAGGGCCATCTTTGCCGCCTTCCGCCGGCGCAAGTGGCCGGTTCATCCCTGATGGGCGCGACGTTCACGTTCCTGGATGACATTGCGCTGGCCGACATGGCCTTCGAAGCCACCGGAGATTCACCCGTTGAACTCTTCGAGAGCGCGACCAGCGCTTTGATCGAAAGCTTGGCCAATCCTCTCACCATCGGGCAGTCATGGCATGGTCCCATCGATCGGCACGCCGACGATGTGTCATCGTTGCTCTTCGACTGGCTTGAGGAAATGGTCTATCTCAAGGACGCGCACGGCGTCGTCTTCCATCATGCCTCGCTCATCCTGGACCGCCGTCCGACACAGGCAATCTGGCACCTTCACGGGCAATTGATCGGCGCGCCGGTCGATCCCGGCACGCAGGAGCTGCGCTCCGACGTGAAAGGAGTGACGAAACATCTGTACGAGGTTTCCGAATGTTCCGGCACATGGCGCGCAAGGGTGGTGCTCGACGTATGAGGTTGAATACTGTAAAGATCGCTGTGCCAATTTCTAGAAACTCCGAACTGGGCTGACCAACCTGTCCTTCTCTGGATGCTATCCCTGCACCGTCTCTCATGCGCGATTCCGAAGTTAGGGCGTTACAAGAGCAATGCCTTATTGTGCAAATCCAGCCATGTTCGATTAAGGCTCGTATATCGATGCCTGAACCGCTGGTCTGCTTGATTCAACCACTCGACGGTAAAGCACAAGGCGTGAGACACTTCCGCATGTCCGATGCTCTCGACCCTTGCCAGGATACCGATAGACGCATCCCATCGATTGCTGGTGGCTGCTGTGCCTGTGTATAACCACCCTGGTTCATCGGGGCTATTGCAGGACGCAGCATCTACGTAGGAAGACGCATGGCACGTAACACGAATGAAACACGCGGTGGTCTGAATAGAAAGATAAGAGAGTCAAGCCACAAGATATCGTGGCTGGTAAAATCCAACATTCAATGCCCAAGAATTAGGCAACGTGAGCAGAATCGCATTCTGGGCGCACTCTGGAACCGCCAGTGAGACTTATCCACAGACTTATCCACAAAACTTGTGAACCGGACATGGCGCACAGTTTTGGTCTATCGATTCTCGTCCTTCTATTGCTGACAGCCGAGGCCATTGGAGCGGAATTTACCGGCATGGTAGTGGGTGTCATTGCCAGTCTTATACCCCGACCATCGATCTACGAGCAGCGCGCTCACCTCTATAACTCGAGGTGGTATATGTTTTCACCTGGAAGGTTGCACTGGCAATCGCTGCCGGTTACTGTGAGCCTATACGAGCCGTCTCTTGATCCTGCACAACAATCTTCTTTGAACCCGACGGCCCTCGATTCCCGGCCTTTCGTGCTAAGTTTGACCCGCTTTATTTAGCGTAGGCTTGAACATGACCCGAGACCTCCACGGTTATAGCGTGAACAAGATCGACGATCAGATCTGGGAAATTCCAACGTCGCAGAAAGCCGGCATGCTGGTACCCGCTCGTCTTTATGCGACCGAATCCATTGTGACCGCGATGGACCGCGGCGTGTTCGATCAGGTTACCAATGTCGCCTGCCTGCCGGGCATCCGCCGCTATGCGCTCTGCATGCCGGATGGCCATTGGGGCTATGGCTTTCCTATCGGAGGGGTGGCCGCCTTCGACCAGCAGGACGGCGTGATTTCCCCCGGTGGTGTGGGATACGACGTCAACTGCGGCATGCGACTGATCCGCACCGATTTGTCGCTCGCGGACGTCCAGCCTCGATTGGAGCCGCTCATGACGGCGCTCTTCCGGAACGTGCCGGCCGGGGTAGGGGCGCATGGGTTCGTCAGTCTCGATCGGAAAGACTTTGATGGCGTCATGCGACAAGGGGCGCAATGGTGCATTGACCGTGGGTACGGTTGGCATGCGGATCTCGAACGAATCGAAGAGCGGGGACGAATCGCCGCTGCCGATCCCTCCACCGTCAGTGACCATGCCGTCACCAGGGGCATCAATCAACTTGGGACGTTGGGATCCGGCAATCACTACCTCGAAGTCCAGGTGGTGGAGGACGATCGTCTCTTCGATCCGGAGACCGCCGCCACCATGGGCATTCATGGCCGTTCTCAGATCGTCGTCATGGTTCATTGCGGATCACGAGGGTTCGGCCATCAGGTCGCGAGCGACTACCTCAAGTCCTTCGAAAAAGCCATGAGACGCCACGGGATCGCGGTGAAAGATCAGCAATTGGCCTGCGCGCCATTCCAATCTCCCGAAGGTCAACAGTACTTTGCGGCCATGAATTGTGCAGCCAACAGCGCCTTCGCCAACCGCCAGGTCATCACCCACCAAATACGAAAAGCATTTGAGTCCGTCTTCGGTCAATCGGCGGAAGCCCTCGGTATGGAACTGGTGTATGACGTCGCGCATAACATTGCCAAGGTCGAACGATATCCGGAGGGGGATCTCGTGGTCCACCGGAAAGGCGCCACACGTGCATTCGGACCCGGACACCAGGACCTTCCCCCCTGTTACCGCGGCATCGGCCAGCCTGTCATCTGCGGCGGATCGATGGAAACCGGCTCATATCTGTTGGTCGGAACGGATCGGGCTGGGCAGGAGACGTTTGCGTCCACAATGCACGGCTCGGGTCGGACCATGTCACGCGGACAGGCCAAACGATCGGTACGCGGCGAGGATCTTCAGCGGCAGATGCAACAGCGCGGCATCATCGTGAAGGCGGTCTCAATGTCCGGATTGGCGGAAGAAGCCGGGTTCGCGTACAAGAATATTTCCGACGTGGTGGACACGGTGGAGCGTGCGGGAATTACAAAAAAGGTGGCGGAATTGAAACCGATCGGCAATATAAAAGGCTGACACTGGGATATGCGTCCTCCTCGATGGACCAACGCCAATACCCTCGCTTTCCTGTCCGCTTCCGAAGTTCATTCACTTCGGTCAATCTTGTCGATGGAGAAGGGCACGTCCTGGATGTGTCGCTCCGTGGGTGCAGAATCTACAGCCTCACCGAGGTCCACCCCGGCACGACCTTGGAACTTCGCATACACTCTGCCGAGCACGAGCCGCCGATCAACGTGGAGCAGGCCGTCGTCCGCTGGAACCGTGACCATCATTTCGGGATCGAGTTCGTGACGCTCCAACCTGAGGAGTGGGCTCGTCTTCAGCACACCGTCACGGAGCTTGAACGGCACCCGTACCAACAATCGCAGGAGACAACATAACCTCCACCTCCTCAATGCGGCGTAAGACGCCCGTCAATAGCCTGTATCGCCTCCGACCACAATGAAACAGATGCAGTCGGCCTGTCCGGTGGTCCTCGTCATCGACGACAATCCGGCCATGCGAACCATGATCCGTGTAACCCTGGAAATGGCGGGCATGACCGTCTTCGGGACAGACGTCGGGCCCGCGGCCGTCGCCTTGTTTGAACAGCACGCCCCCGATCTCGTCCTTCTGGACATCGTCATGCCGGACATGAAGGGTTTGGAAACGTGCTCGCGGATCCGATCGCTCCCGCGCGGAAATCGTGTGCCGGTCCTGATCATGACGGAGCACGGCGATGCAGATCCCATTGCGATTGCCTACGAGCATGGAGCCACCGCTTTCATCACCAAACCGATCAACCCGATGATTCTCCTCCACCATGCCCGCTACATGCTCCGTGCGAAGAACGTCCTGGAGGCGCTGCGCAAGAGCGAGGTACGGCTCGAGTTGGCGCAACGGATCGCGCGCATCGGCAATTGGGACTGGGAACCGCGAACGAATCGCTTTACCATGTCCAATGAACTCTGCCGGCTCGTCGGCGTACGACCTCAGGATTTCGGAGGAACCATCGAGGATTTTCTTGCCCTGGTTCACCCGGACGACCGGGCATCCGTCAAACAAGCCCTCAGCGATATCCCGGACCATCACAGACCGTGCGACATGGATCATCGCGTAGTCCTGCGGAACGGCGTCGACTTCACCGTTCATCTCCAAGGGGACGGCGTGCGCGATGAACAGACGCATGAGTTCATGGTGATCGGCACCGCTCAGGACATCACGGAACGAAAGCAGGCGGAACGTGCCATCCATCGCCTCGCGTATTACGATAGTCTGACCGGTCTCGCCAATCGGGTTCTCTTCAATGACCGGCTCTCGACCGCGTTGTCGCATGCGAAACGTTATCGAACCCATCTCGCCATTCTGTTCATCGATCTGGACCGCTTTAAACTCATCAACGATACGTTGGGGCATACCGTCGGCGATCTGCTCCTCAAACACATGGCGGAGCGTCTCAGTGATTCAGTCCGCCAGAGCGATTCCATTTCCTGGAACGGCGAGCCGGAACCCTCCCAAGCCCTGGCCCGGTTGGGCGGCGATGAGTTCACGATTCTCCTGACGGACCTCGTTCATCCTGAGGATGCCGCGAGGGTGTCCCGCAGGATTCTCGAATCGTTCGCTCGCCCGTTTTTGATCGATACGCACGAGATCTTCATCTCGGCCAGCGTCGGCATCTCGATCTACCCTTCCGACGGTGAGACGGCCGACGTGCTCCTCAAGAATGCCGATACTGCGATGTACCATGCCAAGGAGCAGGGACGAAGCAACTGTCAGTTTTATTCGACCGGTCTGAACGCCGAGGCATCGGAGCGATTGGACGTCGAGAACGATCTGCGGAAGGCGATCGAGCGCCGGGAGTTCCTCATTTATTATCAAGCCAAAGTGGACGTGCGATCCCGGCGTATTACGGGCGCGGAAGCCCTGCTTCGCTGGAAACATCCGCGCCGCGGCATGCTGGCTCCTGCCCTCTTTCTGCCCGCGGCCATCGATACCGGTCTGATCCGGCCCATAGACGAATGGGTGTTACGTGAAGCCTGCCTGCAATCCAAGCGATGGCAGGCGGCCGGCCTCGCGCCGATTACCGTCTCTGTCAACGTGTCGAATTCCTTGTATCATGGCAGCACCCTTGTGCCGACCGCCTCGAACGCGCTGAGCGAATCGGGGTTGGCGTCTCAATACCTGGAGCTGGAAGTGACCGAATCGATCGCGATGCGGGACATGGACACGTCCATCACGATGTTGGAAGACCTGAGGAGAATCGGCATCCGGCTCTCGGTCGACGACTTCGGAACCGGCTATTCATCGTTGAGCGATCTGCAGCGTCTTCCGCTGAGCCGGCTCAAAATTGATCAATCGTTCGTCCGGAACCTCGTGACGGACGGACACCATGAGAAAATTGTCCGCGCGATCATCGCCCTTGCGCATGGCTTCACCCTTCCTGTCCTGGCGGAAGGGGTGGAAACGGAGGAGCAGTTTCGAAAGCTCGAGGAGGAAGGCTGCGATGAGGTGCAGGGGTATCTCTTCAGCCGGCCGACCAATGCAGAGGAATTTGAACGGTTCCTCAGGCGCGATGTCGATAGCCGTAAAGTAGCGTGATGTTGATCCGTCGATTACGATATCCTTCCTTGAAGGTAATCTCATCGGTTTCATGGAATAGATCCGAGTTGAAGATCACGGCCCGGTTGGCCCGATAGGGGATCTTGACCTCTTCCGCCCCGTTCTGTTTGAGCCATTCGTAGATCGCCCCCCGATTCCTATCGCTGTTGTAGTCCTTGAAGTTCCACTCCCGGGGCGCTTCCTTGTTCCAGACGACAAGACCTCCTGATGATGCGTTGAGATTCGCGTCATCGGCGGTGATCCAAAAATTGACGTTCACGGCAGCGGCATCGGCATGGATATTGAGCCCTCGTCTGGCGCTGTCATGTTTGAAAGCCCATGCCTGCGTCAGGCGATGAACGCCGAAAATCCCGGGAAATCGTCTTCGCAGTTCATCCGCAATCTGCAGCAGGAGCGGCGACGCAAATCCGTCGCCCAAGAAGGCGCCGATGTATCCGTTCTCATAATCTTTTTTCCAGATCGTGGATTCCCAACAGAAACGCCGGAGCGCATCGAGCGAGGAAGGGTTCAACAAATCGTCCACAAACGTCACTTCCGGTTTGGTTGCGCGGTAACGAGCCTCGATCGCTTCGACCTCCAGATGCGAATTGAGCGCTCCTTCCGGATTCGTCTCACAGGGCGGCACATGCACCAATGTATTGAATGATGGGGCAATCCCCGCCAGGTCGGCCGGCGTCACGGGCACCCGATTGGAACGGTGTTCAGCCTGGTCCAGGGTCGATTGGAGCCTGGTGAGCTCGGCAAGATACTGCCGGTATTCCTCTCCAATCCGCCCTTCCGTCGATAGATACTGCACCTGTTCGGCGTCATGCTTCACTCTCGACCGGTACACAAATCGTTCTACGGGCGCGCGCCCATGGTTATGCTTGATGCCGGCGGTTCGGTTGAAACAGGTCACGGCCCGGTCGACGTCCCCCTTCCAAATACAGGCCATCCCGAGATTGTAGATTGCCGTCGAATACCCAGGCGCCACTTGCAGCGCCCGCTCGTACGATCCGATTGCAGCGTCCAATTCACCCTGTTCCATCAGCAGCAGTCCGAGGTTATTGTGGGCCTCCGCGTGGTCCGGTTTGAGGCTGATGGCATGCCGGTACGAATCGGAAGCCTGTTCAAAGAGGCCGCGCTCCTTCAGAATGACACCGAGATGGTTGTAGGTGTCCACATGATCGGGGTGAATCTGAAGGACTCGTCTGTAGGCTTCTTCGGCCGGTTCCATCGAGCCCAGATCCTTGTAGATATGGCCGAGATTGGTGTAGGCGTCGGCGTACCGTGGATTCAGAGACACCGCCTGCCGATATGCACGGATCGCCTCCTCCAACCGGCCGGCCCGCTGAGCGACCACACCGAAATTGAACCAATAGAGTGCTTGGCCAGGTTCGTGTGTGCAGGCCCGGCTCACGAGGTCAACCGCTTCGTCAAGCCGTCCGAGTCGATACAACAGCAGTCCCAAATAGTGCAGCGTTTCTGGATGTTCGGGTGCCAGAGTTAATGCGTCACGGTAGGCCTGTTCCGCTTCCTGCAGCCGGCCGGCTTGATGCGCCCTTTTTCCTTGGTCGAGCAGGGATCGCATAGGGGAGGCATTGCCGGACGCGTGTGGACGTCCCTGCATCTTCTCCTGCCGCCTTCGATCCGCACGATTCACCGTATCGTCCCACTCCTGCTTGATCCGCAACCAAGGACAGTGCCGGCCACGGGATCGCAGCGTAACGCAAAAGGAGGCTAGGGGTCAAAGAGGGGGCGTCAATGACGCCCTTTTCAATGGAGTCGTTCAGCAAAAGCCTTTGTCGAGAGGACCATGGTATAGTGCCACCTATCACTCAATACGAACGAGAGGCACAAAAATTATGGCCCTGAGATATGCCCTCTATCCCGGCTGTGCCGCCAAAGGAGCCACCCCGGAACTCTACCAGTCCACCATGGCGATAATCGGCCGACTGGACATTCAGATCGTGGAACTTGCTGCGGCATCCTGCTGCGGAGCCGGGGTGGTGACCGAGGCAGACCCGGACATCGCCCTGGCGCTCAACGCGCGGACATTTGCGCAGGCGGAGGAACTGGGGCTGGACATCATGACGATTTGTGGCACCTGCCAAGGCATCATGAGCGCCGCCAACAAACGATTGAAAACGGAGCCGGGCTTGTTGAAGCGGATCAACGAGGTACTGGCGCAGGACGGCGTGACCTATAGCGGCACGATCCAGGTGAAGCATCTCCTCTGGATCGTGGTGAGGGAGGTGGGTCTGGCAACGTTGCAGAACCACGTTCGTGTCCCGCTGCACGATCTTCGTATCGCCCCATTCTACGGTTGCTATATCCTCCGTCCGTCATGGGATCTCGGCTTCGATGACCCGGAAAACCCTTCCTCCCTCGAGAAGGTCATTCGGACCGTGGGAGGCGAGCCGGTGAGCTATGCCGGCCGGACAAAATGCTGCGGATTTCCAATTATTCTGGAAAAGGAAGCCATCGCGGTGGCTATGGCCGGCGCCAATATGAAAGAGGCGAAAGACAACGGGGCCGACTGTATGGTGACTCCTTGCCCACTGTGCCACATGAGTTTGGACATTTATCAAGAGCGGGCGGGACGCTCAGTCAACGCACGTCTCAATCTTCCCATTTTGCACCTTCCGCAATTGCTCGGACTGGCCATGGGAATTCCGGCTAAAGACCTGGGCGTGAGCAGACACCTCGTCCCGGTGGATTCGATCGTTCGCCGGGTGCAGGGGCGAATAGCGCAGACAGATCATTCGAAGGGAGTCTCATGATGACGGTGATCAACCTGAAGGACTATCAGCAGTTCAGTCCGGATAAGATGAAGAAGAATAATCTGTTCCAATCGCTACGCTTCTTCTGCGATGTGTATTGCTTCGAGCCAGGGCAGGAACAGAAGGGACACGTGCACGACGATCAGGACAAGGTGTACATCGTGCTCGACGGGGAGGGAACGTTTCAGGTAGGGAGAGAGACGCGCGTATTAGGACCGGGTCTCGGAACCCTGGCGCCGGCTGGGGAAGAACACGGGGTCAAGAACCATACAAACCAGCGACTCAGAGTCCTCGTCTTTGTCGCACCGAATCCATAGGCGTCGCCTGGACGATTGGAGGTATTCAATCCGGCTGGTGGCTCTCGATCTTTCGCAGCCTGCGATCCAACGCAAAGCGGGTCACCCCGAGATACTTGGCGGCGAGGCTCTTGTTATAGTCGGCCACGCGCAGCACTTCTTCGATAATTGCAGCCTCGATCTCAGCCAGGGTTTGTTTGCCAAGCGTCATGTCGAGACGGATGGACCGCTGATCTCCCTGCGTGGTGGCCACGACGGTCTGCGAAATGGCTTCCTGCAATTCGCGCGGAAGACAACCGGTGGTGAGCGTTCGTCCCTGGCAGAAGATGGTCGCCCGCTCCATGATATTTTGCAGCTCCCGGATGTTGCCGGGGTAGGCATAGCGTTCGAGAATCGCGCGGGCTTCGGCATCGATCTCAACGATATCCTTTCCGAATTCCTTGCCGTACCTCATCAACGCCTTGATGCTGAGCGGGAAAATGTCCTCCACTCTGCTCCGCAGAGGCGGCAATTCGAACGACACGACGTTCAGACGAAAATAGAGATCCTCCCGAAACATGCCTTTGACGATTTCTTTCTTCAGATCCCGATTCGTCGCAGCGATCAACCGAAAGTCTGCAGCGATTTCTTCCGTTCCTCCCACGCGTTGAAACTTCCGCTCTTGCAGCACCCGCAACAGCTTGGCCTGCATCGCCAGATCGAGATCTCCGATCTCATCGAGAAACAGGGTCCCGCCTTCCGCTCGATCCAGCACGCCCAACTTGCGATGGTGCGCGCCGGTGAAGGCGCCCCGCTCATAGCCGAATAGTTCGCTTTCGAACAGTTCCCGCGGAATCGCCGTACAATTGACGCCGATAAACGGGGCCGCGGAACGCTGTCCGTTGTGATGAAGGACGCGCGCGATGAATTCTTTTCCCGTACCCGTTTCGCCCAACAACAGCACCGTCGTCTTCGGATTCTGGGCCACCTCTCGGACCTGACCCACCAAGGCCTGCATGGCGGCGCTTTCGGCAATCAAGTGCCCCATCGAGAATTCATCACCTTGCCGTTCTGTTTCGTAGGTGACCCGCCGCCGCAAGGTCAGGAGTTCCAGCGCGCGTCCCACGACCTGATCTAATCCGTCCAGATCGACCGTCTTGATCACAAAATCATAGGCGCCTAGCTTCATCGCTTCGACCGCATCCTCGACGGTTCCATAGGCGGTCAGCATGATGACGAACGCCTGAGGAAACTTGGACCGAATCGCCTTAAGGGTTTCGAGGCCGGACAGACCCGGCATTTTCAGATCGAGGAGGATAAGGTCCGGCATTTCCCGGTCCAATCCTTTGAGCAAGGCATCCCCTGATTCGAATCCCGTCACCATATGCTGGCGTCGGGACAGTCGTTTCACCAGCGCGGAGCGGATCGCCGGTTCGTCATCCGTGACAAAAATCGTAGCGCGCATCGGTCGTTACCCCAGTTGAGGCTGCCGCAAGGGCAGCCAGATATTCACACTCGTTCCTTTGCCCAGTTCGGACGTGACGGAAATATCCCCCGCATGTGACTCGATGATGTTCCGACAAATGGCCAGCCCAAGCCCTGTCCCGCGCCGTTTTCCGAGCGTGAAGAACGGTTCGAAGACGTGAGACAAATCATCGGCGGAAATCCCGCAGCCCTGATCCGTCACCCTGATGCCGATTCCGGCTTCGTTGCCTCGCCCGAGTTCGGTCGCCAGGATACTGATGGCCCCCTTGTTCTGGGAGGCTTCAATCGCATTCTGAACGACGTTCAGGAAGACCTGTTTGACTTGATCGCGATCCGCTTGAAGGGGAGGAAGGCCCGAAGACAGCGGGCACGTGACCACGAGATGCTTCTCTTCGAATGTCGTCTCAAGCAATTTGAGCCCTTCGTGAACCACGTCGGACAGGCTGAACCAAGCCAGGGCCAGGGAACGAGGCCTGGCATAGTCGACGATCTGATTGACGATGCGATCGAGACGGTGAATTTCCCTGAAAATGATTTCGAGATCCGCTCGGCGCGGATCATCGGGACTCGCATCGTCCAACAGGAGAGCGGTCGTGGATCCGATTCCCACGAGAGGATTACGGATTTCGTGCGCGATGCCGGCGGCAAACTGGCCCAACGTGGCCAGTCGTTCAGCCCGCCGCAACTGCGTCTGCATGTGGTCCAGCGCCGAGATGTCGATATTGAATCCCTGATACATGACCGTACGCCCCTGCTCGTCCTGAATAGGAATGCGCCGGCTCAACACTTTTCGCACCGAGCCGTCCTTGTGGACGAAACGGAAGATCGTTTCATAGGGGCGATTTTCTCGAACGGCTTCGGCAAATTCCGTCAGCACCCGTTCGCGATCCTCCTGGTGAATCCATTGCCTGAACGCATCGGGCGCTTCTGCCGCATCATCGGGGTTCAACCCCGCGAGGGAGCGGTTATATCGATTGCTGAATGTGACGATCATCCCTTGCGTCCTAAAAATGCCGAACGGCGCATGATCCACCAAACTCCGGTATTTGGATTCTGACGCCGACAGGTCCTGGTTGACTGCCCTCAGTTCGGCCTCGGACTGTGCCATTTGTTCGAGATGCTGGCCGAGCTGCACACTCATCATATGCATCACCCGGATGAGGTTTCCGATTTCATCCCGTCGCTCTGTCGCCGGCACATCGGCCAACGGCTTGGTTGAGGCGGAACCGACTGTTTTGGCCAGGGCGACGAGCGGGCTCGTGATCGATCGGCCGATCAAATGGAGAGACACGATCATCAGGACCAGCGCGAATGCCCCCCCTCCGAAGAATACCGACAGCATGGCGTCCCGATCCTGGGCGATCTTCGCCAACCTCTCGTGCAACGCCTCCTGCTCGAGATGATCGAATCGACTCATTGCATCCCGGATGATCACCATAATGGCCCGGCCGCGACCCGCTTCGACATATTGGATGGCCCTGTCGACGTGTCCTGATTTCACTTGCTCGATCAATTCTTCCTTCTCTTGGGAGAGCTGTTTTACCAACCCTTGGACGTCGGTGATGATCTTCTGTTGCGGTTCGGATTCGGACACGTTCTCGAGCAATGATTTACCCACCACCAAAATGGATTCATGTGCGGTCCGGTAGGGATGCAGGTACCTGGTCTGCTGAGTCATGACGTATCCGCGAAAGCCGGTTTCCATATCGACCACCAAACGGATGTATTCGGCCGCCCGTTTCTGTGTCAGGTAGATGGTATTGAGATGTTCCTCGTCCTCGGAAAACACTTGCACGCTGCGATAGGTCACCACACTCAGGATGACGATCGTCAGGACCGGGATGAGCGAGGCGAGTAATAGCTTCCGGGCGATGGGGAGGTCGTTCAAGAAGCGCGCAATGTATCTCATCGCGTTCTCCGTCTGCCCAACATCGTAAGCTCCCCGAGTGAACATAATCAAATGAGACAATACCCGGTTCTCATGCTCGGAACGAGCACATCCGACTCGTCTCCTATCCGGAACGAAGCCTCGCCTATACTATTCGCTCGATCACGTCTCCGAAGCACCGACATCATTACAGAGACACTCCATCGATGAGGCGATGTTGCTCGGTGTTATCGCTCGCGACTCGTGTAAGGTTCAACACAGCAAGCCTTGTTCACAGCAAGCCTTGTTCCTATGACCTTTGGCAGTGATGCGCTCTGATAACGCCAATTCCATGGCCCTACGAGAGATTGAACGAATGAGGGACGAGCGAAATCGCCCACTCCGCTCTGTGCGAATTCTCACACTATGAAAAGACAGGTAGCCCTGGTGATTGTCCAGGAGATGGGGGCGAGTAGAGATTATTTTTCACGCAATGGAATGCGCACGCTGATGGCTCCCGCCAAATCGCCCTCCAGAGCGCCTTCCTTCGGATAGCCTGAAATGTCCAGTTCACCGGCCGGCTGCCCGTGACATTGGAGACAGTCCTTGCTGTAATAAATGGGGATCAGCAATCGAAGCGCTCCGCCATTGTCCACCACGTCACTGATGGCAGATCGGTCAGACCGGCCTATCAGGCTGCGCAAAACCTGTTCTTCGTACGCATCGGGCTGATTCTTCACGTTGCGAGGATTCAGTGTCGTTTGTTTCAGCCTGACCTCGGATTTTGCGGAGAATCGCCAGGCAGCCTGGCTCCCGAACGTCGCGGGAACAAAATTCTTATATCCCACGCCCCGCTGATTGATCACCGCCTGCGCATCCGACACGACGGCCTTGCCGGCCTGCACCAAAGCATTCAAGAGCTTCCGGGTATACGTCGAAAGGGCCGTGCTACTGTTGCTCGCGAGATCGATGTCGCTGCGCCGGTGGAATTCTTCGACCAGCTGGCGCTCGAACTCGTCGGGCGTGAAGCCCTTGTTGCCTTTGCGGGGATTGTCGATCAACTCTTGGTTTCGTTTCACGACCTCGCGTCCAGAATCGAGCAACAGGGCCAATAGACGGGCGGTTTCCTGGGCTTCAGGCACCGGCATATCCGCGTAAGCTATTGTCCCGGCCAGTAGCAATCCGCTGAACGAGATCGAGAGTAGTATGGATGGAATGTGACTCATCCGTCCTCCCTCCTACGGTCACCGTGCGGTGGCCGCCCGGCATGTTCCTTGATCATGCTGCTGGGGCATATTCCCCGGTGCAAAGGAAAGGCCTTCGGCCGCCGCCCGCCTCGGATAGGCATAGTCGTCTTCCAGCCAACGCCGGCGCATCTTCGCCAGTTGCCCCGATTGTTCCAACTCAAACAGCACGTCGTTCACGAACCAGCGCAGCCGGTAATTTTCTTCCGCCATGACGACGGAATAGTTCTCGCTCGTCAGGAGGAATGGCTTCCCGCCGTCGAACGTGACGAGTTGCCAGTTCTTTCGCACTCGCGAGACCATGTGTTGCAGCACCGGCAATTTCCCGAGGATGATATCGATGGACGGATCTTCCGACTCGAACGCGGCAGGAAGTGAATCGCAGAGCACGACCCGATCCATGTGCAGTTGAGCTTCAGCATAGCGGTGCGACCCGGAGCCGTCCTGGACCGCGACCGAGAAATCATACAGGGCCGCTTTCTGGGCGGCAAGGTGATTCGCGTGATCCGGGCCGGCGCGTACCCGTTCGCGGATTCGGTCGGCGATCTCCGGCCTCTGAGTGATGATGGCGAGGCCGCCGCCATAGAAATACGGGATTGAATAGGCAAACCCTGCGCGGGTCGGCGAGGGCACATTGGACGCCACCGCCGAAACGAACAAGTCTATTTTTTGTTCGCTCAGTTCCACAAAGAGACTCGGAAAGTGGACCAGGTGCACGACGACGTTGACGGGCACACCACACCGTTGCGACAAGACCCGACTGATTTCCCTCACCAGGTCTACGTCCAATCCGGTGATGCGCAGACCTTCGTCCGTAAAGATGGCCGGAAATACAAAAGGCCGGAGCGGTTCCGCCGCCATGCCGGCATGCAGGGTCTTTCTAGCGCAAATAGCCTCCAGTTCGTCGGCCGCCATCGGCCGTATGAGTTGCACGGCATCGAAGATGAGCCCGCACCCCTGACAGACAAGGGCGCCGGCTAGGATGAGTAACCTCATGTACATCATTTCGTTAGCCCGCATGATTCACGAAGGCTACTCATGTTCGTCGCTCGTCGTTCGTATCTCGTATCTTGTGAAGAATCGTTAGCATTAGGACGAATCAGGTCCGAGACAAAGAGACTGCCGCCTCACCACTCGGCGGCGTCCACAAACGTGACGCTCATTATTCTTCGCGTCGTGGACCTTCACGCTTCATGAGATACCATTCTCTTTTCTGGCGTTCAGTTATTGCCTACGCCCACGCTAGAATCGCATGCCGGTGGTGAACAGCCACTGCTGCGTCTGTCCGCCTTCCCCCTGAAAATCGATGCCAAACTGTGAGTATTGCAGAGCCATATCGACCGACAGCCCCCGCGCCACTGGAAATCGGACGCCGACTTGTCCGCCGATCAGATGGCCCGGTGCGTTATGTCCCGGTCCGGGCATCGTCCCTCCCGCCAGAAGTCCGAGATAAGGGACCGCGCGGTTCTCCAAGGGACCGAAGAGGACATGCCGAATGACGCGATTGATGGGCATGGACTTCGGGAAATTAAGGATGTCGATAAAGTTATTCCAACGCGGATTGACGTAGAGCGAATTCTGGTCCGTTGTAAAGCTCGTCGTATGATTGCTGTAATACTGATAGATGGCTCTCACTTCCAGATTGCCGTATTGCAGGATCGTGATACCGGCTTGAATGCCGATGACCCGGTTGTCGGGAGCAAATGTCCGTTGGCTGAATCCGACATCGAAGTTGAACGGGCGAATCGGAAACACGTTCAGAATGGCTTCTTGTGGCCATGCCGGTACGGCGATTCCCAGGCATACCCCGACATGAACAAGAAGCAGTCGGCCGAATCGTCGGGGCTTTTGCAATATGACCTCCCGTACTCAGTCTGCCGTTAGCTATCTAACACGGGAGCGAATATTGTGCGAGTGCCGGTAGGTCTCGATGTCGCATGGCATCGGTTTGCGGTGGAGGGGAGAGGAGGCAGCTGGTTTGAGCCGCCTCCTGCATTTCTCGATCGGATCGTTGAGGAGACTATGGATTGGTAGGAGTGATTCCCGTCGGAGGCGTTTCCAGCGTCCAGGGGGTATGCGGCATCAACGACGCCGGCTTGGCGTCCGGCGATGCGACGAGCACGGCAATCGCGCCGCGAAGCGCACCGGTCAGAGAATGGGTTACCATGGGATAGGCGCCCGCCGACTCGGCAATCACATCGAACGTCGCCGCGCTGCCGGGTCCCACAACGTATGTTTGGACACCGGTCAGCTTATTCGCCGGGTTGCCGCTCTCATAAACATGCTCCCAGATTTCGCCGATCGGATGGAATGCTGAAAACTCGTTCGGCCCTGCATTGACGAAATAAATCCTCACCCTTTCTCCCGGTTTGGTTTCCAAGGCATGGCCCCCGGTCACGAAGGGGTGGTACTTGAACACGCCGCCGTTGAACACGATGTGATCGAATTTCCGGTCGAACATGGCCTGTACGTCGTTCGGGTTCTTGTACAGTTCGGATTGCACCAGCACGTACTCGCGATCCGCTTTCGGCCAGGCCTTGGGATCTTTCGGATCGACGATGACGGCGCCGAACATGCCGCGCGCCACATGCTGAATCATGGGTGGCGCCCCGCAATGATAGAAAAATACCCCGGGCTTCTTGGCCACAAAGGTGAAGCTGATGCTTTCACCGGTGTTGACTGCCCGATAATTCTTCAAGAAGTCGATTTCTGCCGCATGAAAGTCCATGGCATGAGGGTTCTTGTTCTCTGCCGGATTCGTCAATGTGAAATTGATGGTATCCCCTTCGGTGACCCGGATGACGGGCCCTGGCATCTGGCCGTTGAAGGTCCAGGCTGCATACTTGTCTCCGCCTCCGTCGATCACCACATCACTCTCGACTGCCGTCATCTTCACCTCATGGGTCTTCGCGTCCGCCGGACTTGTCACCCCGGCCATGATGAATACGATGCCAAGCGCCGATGCCGACAAAGACTTGTTGGTCCACAGGCGTCGGCGACTATTCTTCCGGGTCTGCATTGAAACCTCCTTATATGATTATGCGCACTGTCCCGGGCGGGTCAACGCGGACTCGCACCCGTACTCCTGGTGGCAGGAGTTCAAGGAGGATACGGCAGACCGCACATAAAATAATATGACAAATGTCATGTTCTTGAATTAATGATGAGGAAGGCTTCCGGCCGCCATTTCCTTGAGACGCGGCACATCCCGCACAATGAGCCTGGCGGCGGTCCCGGAGACGAGGCGCACCTTTTTGAAACGAGCCATGATACGGATGACTGTTTCGGTGGTGACGCCGACCATGTTCGCCATATCCTGTCTGGTCAACCGGACGCCGAGCCGAAAACCGTGGCTCTCTTTCACACCGGTCCGTTCTGCGAGGTTCACCAACAGCGAAGCCAGTCGCTGGTCAGCGCGATCCAAGGCGAGAATCTTCGCTTGCTCCTGAACTTCGTTCAGACGAGCGCCCAAATATTTAATCACTTCGATGGCGGCATCCGGATTCTTGCGCAGCAGGTCGAAGTAGGCCTTTTTGCTGAGCCGCAGGATACTGACGTCTCCCATCGGTTGCGCGGTTCCGGGATGGGGCGACCCATCAAAGACCGCCGCTTCGCAGCAAAACAAGTCTCCCGGCATCAAGACTTTCAGCGTGCATTCTTTTCCTTCCGGCGAGGTCTTGACGCATTTCACCGTGCCTTTGTTGACGATATGGAAGAAATCGGCAGGATCGCCCTGGCGGAAGATGTAGTCTCCTTTGCCGTAATGGGCTTCGGTCAGCTCGTCCAAAAACTCCCGTCGATCCGGTTCCTTTAGGATATTGAGCAGCGGGATATTGCGATAGGAGTCAGCCGGTGCGGCCGGCTCATCAGGCGACAATTTGCTTGGCGGCATCGACGATGCTCCTTGCTCCGATTCCATAGTGATCAATGAGTTCGTCCGGCTTCCCGCTGTGGGGAATCTCCCGTACCGCCAGCTTGTGCACCAGCACGGCTTCCTTCGCCAAGGCGCTGAGCACGACATCGCCCAGCCCTCCATGGGCATAGTGATCTTCGACCGTCAGGACGCGGCCGCCTGTCGCACGGGCAGATTCGAGCAGCGTGGCTTGGTCGACCGGCGCGACGCTGTAGAGGTCTATGACGCGGGTGAGGATACCCGCTGCTTTCAATTGATCATGAGCCTTGAGCGCTTCAAACAATGTGACGCCGGCGGCCACAATGGTGAGCTTGTCGGCCGGGCTCTGCCGCAGAATCCTTGAACCACCGATCGCAAAATGGTCGTCGTTCGTATACAAGACCGGAGCCTTGGGACGGCCTGCCCGAAGATAGACCATGCCACGATGAGATGCCGCCGCCTCAACGAGGCGGTACGTCGAGACGGCATCGGAAGGATAAAGGACCACCACGCCTGGTTCCGCCGCCATCATGGCGATGTCTTCCAGCCCCATTTGGGATGGGCCGTCCTCGCCGATACTGACTCCCACATGGGTCCCCACCAGCTTGATATTTGCCTGGCTGATCGCGGCCATTCGGATGAAGTCATAGGCGCGGGTCAGAAAACAGGCGAAGGTCGCAGCAAAGGGAATCTTTCCGCAGGCGGACAGCCCGACCGCGGCTCCGATCATGTTCTGTTCCGCGATGAAACTTTCAAACAACCGTTCAGGAAAGCGCTTGCCGAACTTGTCCGTGTAGGTCGAATTTTTCACATCTGCATCGAGCGCGACGACGGAAGGATTGGCCTCGCCCAAGGCGAGAAGTGCCGCTCCGAAGGCTTCCCTGGTTGCCACCGACTCATTCGGTTTGTAGGAAGGGGCCGCCATCTTGCCGGCCGGGTGCTGGTCGCGGGTGGGCGCCGGCGGTTTCCTAATCGTTGGCTCTGCGGCGTCCGGCTTGAGTTGGCGCTTCAACTCGTCGAGGGCCTTCTCCATTTCTTCGCCCTTCTTCAGAGGTTTGCCGTGCCAATCCGGCTTATTCTCGACGAAAGAAATGCCTTTCCCTTTAAAGGTGCGGGCCAGCAGCACGGTCGGCCGGCCTTTGGTTCGCGCGGCCTCCTCGAATGCGGCCAACAACGCGCTGATCTGGTGCCCGTCGACGACGATGGCATGCCAGCCGAAACCGGTCCACCGGGCACGATACGCGTCCATATCATGTTGCAGCATTGTCGGATCGCTCTGGCCTAGTCGATTCACATCGACAATGGCACAGAGGTTATCCAACTTGTAGTGGCGGCCAATCTCTGCCGCTTCCCATATGGACCCTTCTACGGATTCCCCGTCTCCCATGAGGGCGTAAATGCGCTGATCGGATTTGTCCAAAGCTTTGGCGTTCAACGCCATCCCGATCCCGGCACTCAGCCCCTGGCCAAGGGATCCCGTCGCCATGTCCACAAACTGAAGGCGCGGAGTAGGATGGCCTTCCAGATCCGAACGCAAGGTGCGCAGCTTCGACAGATCGGCTCTCGGAAACAACCCGGCTTCCGACCACGCGGCATAGAGAAGCGGGGCTGCATGCCCCTTGGAGAGAATAAAGCGATCGCTCTGGAGCAGTTTCGGATTTTTGGGATCGTACCGCATGACCGAAAAGAACAGCGTCGCCACGATATCCGCAGCGGAACAGCAACTCGTCGGATGACCACTTCCGGCTTCGCTGGTCGCAGTCACGCTGTCAATGCGGAGTTGCGCGGCTTTGTTTTCGAGGGTGGCAACGAGATCGGATGGAGCGAGCGTAGACGATGTCATACCCTGGTTCCTTTCAGCAACGGTGGTCTGCAATCGAGAAGTTTCACGCGGAACGACGCAATGGGCGCAGAAGATGGAGGCTAACAAAAGAAATCAGGGTGAGTCAATGAACTGTTGCAGTGCGTGCTCAGGGCGTGAGGGGCCCAGGTGCCGTCATCGGTGACCGGTCCGGTGGAAGGTGGGATCCTGCTTCACGAGGGAGGAACCGGAACTGGGTCACGGCGTACGAGACACTCTGTCCTACCTGAAAGCGGTACTGACGGAATTCTTCCTTATTCACGCGCGACCGGAGAAGCAACCCATCGCTCGTCTCAATCTCGAGGCGATAGGCCACGCCCAGAAAATAAATGTGGCGCAGTTTCGCCCGTTGCCGATAGCGCATGTGGTCGTCCGACACTTTCACATAGTATGGCCGAAACCCCACTTGCACCGGCGTCCCGTCGTCAATCCCGGGTGCAGGAAACTCCAGTGACCCGATGACCACGGCGCCATTCTTGACGACCCCTTCGAGAATGTTCATTGATCCGATGAACCGCGCGACAAATTCAGTGGCGGGCTCCTCATAGACCTCTGCGGGAGAGCCTGATTGTTCGAGGCGCCCCTTTGAGAACACAAGGATCCGGTTCGACACCTCCATGGCCTCTTCCTGATCATGCGTCACGAACAGACTGGTGACGTTCAATTCATTGTGCAGGCGGATCAACCATTCACGCAGTTCCTGCCGGACCTTGGCATCGACGGCTCCGAAGGGTTCATCGAGAAGGAGTACGCTCGGACGGGGGGCCAACGCCCGGGCAATCGCCACTCGTTGCCGTTGTCCGCCTGAGAGCTGGTGGGGATACCGATCGTCCAGCCCTTCCAGGCTCATCAAGGTCAGTAACTCCGCAATCCGACGACCGATGGCCTGACGGCCCCATTTCTTGACCCGGAGACCGAAGGCGATATTGTCGTAGACGGTCAGATGCTTGAAGAGCGCATAATGCTGAAATACGAAGCCGATGTTTCGTTCCTGCACGGTGAGGTCGTTCACACGCCGCCCGTCAATCCAGATGTCCCCGGAGGAGGGAGCCTCCAAACCGGCAATCATGCGGAGGACCGTCGTCTTGCCGCTTCCGCTCGGCCCCAGAAGGCCGAGTAGCTCGCCTTCCTCCACCTGAAACGACACGCCCCCCACCGCGACAACCGGCCCGAAGGTCTTCGCGAGATCTTTGACTTCAATCTTCATGCTGGATCGGCAGACATCTGTTGGGTCGCAGCTTGGGCCCTCGCCTTGGCGATCTCCAGTACGACCAGGATTGCGAATGAGACCGCCAGCAGTGCGAAGGCCACGGCGTTGGCGCCGATATAATTGAAATCGACATAGCTCTGATAAATGTGCAGCGTGGCCGTCTGCGTCAACAGGAGAATATTTCCCGAGACCACGAGCACGGCCCCGAATTCTCCAATGGAGCGGGCGACCGTGAGCGTGGCGCCGTAGATTAGCCCCCATCGCAACGCAGGCAAGGTCACTTTGTAAAAGACCTGCCATTCGCCGGCTCCCAACGTCCGCGCCGCTTCCTCACTTTCCGTCCCGATCGTCTGCAGCAGGGGAGTCAGTTCGCGAACGACGAATGGAAACGTGGCAAACAGCGTGGCCAGGACCATGGCAGGAAAGGCGAAGAGCACCTTCACCCCGAGCGAACCGAAGAAGGTCCCCAGGATGGTGTCCGGTCCGAACAACAGAATCAACATGAAGCCTGCGATGACAGGCGACACGGCGAACGGGAGGTCGATCAGCCCGCTGAGAAACGTCCGCCCTGGAAACTTCTGCCTGACGAGCACAAGGGCGGTCACCGTTCCAAAACACAGATTCACCGCCAGGACAATCACGGTGATTTCAGCCGTAAGCAAAAACCCATGCAGAGCTTCAGGTCTCGTGAGTTCAGTCCAAAACGGTGCGATGCCTTCACTGAAGCTCTGGACTACGAGATAGAATAACGGGCCAATCAGGAGCACCAGAAAATACGCCCAGACTGAGCCGATCATGAGGCGTCGCATCTCGACTATCCCTCTCTCGATAGATCGGCAAGAATGACTCGGCTAGGAGTCTGTCCGAGTAATCCTTCGTTGCGAGGCGAAGGAGCTGCTGGTAGATGCGAGGCCGCAGGCTCGAAAAAACCGGAGGCGTATTCGCTGGAATACGTTGAGGATTTTCTCGGGCCGAGCACGATGCAGATGCCTGCAGATCGTTTGCCGCAGTAGAATGGCATTACTCGGACAGACTCCTAGGTGATCGCCCGAGGCCGGACAGCCAGTCCGGCCAACGCTCGCCCGGCGGCCTCGTGAGCCGTTCCAGTAACACGAGGATCAAGAGAGAGATCACGAGGATGGCCACCGAGACCGACGTGGCGCCTTGGGGGTTATAGCTCTCGATTTCACCGTACACGTAGACCGAGGCGACCTGCGTCTTCATGGGAATATTCCCGGCGACGATCACAATGGAACCGAATTCACCCAGTGCCCGGACGAAGGTCAGGAACACACCGGTGAGCAAGCCCGGCAAAACCGACGGCACCGTGACCTTCCAGAACGTCGTCCAGGCGCTCGCGCCCAAAGTAAACGACGCTTCTTCCTGTTCCCGCTCCAATTCCATCAGCACCGGCTGCAACGCCCGAATGGTGAACGGCATGGTCACGAACAGCATCGCGAGCACGATGCCCGGGGTGTCGTACAATACGGCGACGCCCCGCTGTTCCAACCATCCACCCGCGAAGCTCGTAGGGCCATAGATAGCCGCGATCATCAATCCGGCCACCAATGTCGGAATGGCGAAGGGAAGATCGACCAACGCATTCAAAAACCATCGCCCGGGAAATTCGTACCGGACCAGGACGATCGCAGAGAGTGTCCCGAAAAGGGCATTGATCGGGGTGGTCAGAAGCGCGGCCTCGATCGTGAGCCACAGGGCAGCAGACGCCTGGGGCGTGCCGATGTCCGCAACAAAACGGCCGATGCCGCCGCTGAGAGACTGTTGCGCAATGCCGATCAGCGGTAACAGAATCAAGACCAGGACATAGCCGATCGCCGTCACGCGCAGGGACAACGCTGCCAGACTGTGAGGCGTCATAGTCTTCGCCGTCAGTTCCCGCGTGCAAGACTTTCGACCGCCGTCGTCCAGAGGCCCTGAGCACCGAACAGTTTCGTGCTGACCGCTTCCCATCCACCAAGATCGGCAATCGTGAATAGTTTGGCAGGAACGGGGCGGGCAGGCTCGGCAGGCTGTGTCGTATTCACCGGACGAAATCCAAGCTCTACGAATGCCGCTTGCGCGTCAGGCCCATGAAGGAATTCGATAAAGGCTTCGGCGACGTCGCGCACACGATGTTTGTCGGCATTGCGATCAACGAGGGCGACTGGATTTTCGATCCAGACGGTCTCATCAGGCACGATCAATTCGTAGGGACGGCCGCTGTTGATCCTCGGCAGCAATTCATTCTCGTAGGTCACGATCACATCGCCTACTCCACGTTCGAAGGTCGTCACGGATTCGCGGCCGCTTTTATCCATGACCTTGACGTTCTTCTGAATCCGCTTCAGAAGTCCGGCTGCGTAGTCATCCGCCGATCCGGCTCCAGGGGGATTGCCTGATCGCTCGGCCAGTTTCAGCCCCGCGCCGTAGATGGCAATAATATCCCACATGGCTCCGCCGGAGGTTTTCGGGTTCGGATACAGAACCGCCACCCCTGGACGCGCGAGGTCTTCCCACGTCTTGATCCCTTTGGCGTTTCCTTTGCGCACGCCCAAGGCGACGACGGATGCGGAGACAATGCCTTTATTCAAGCTTTTGCGCCAATCGTGGGTGACCAGACCGGCTTTGGCGACCTGCTCAAGATCCCCTTCGAGCGAGAGTGCCGCGACGTCCGCCTCAAACCCGCCGATGATTGCCCGGGCCTGAGCCCCGGACGCACTGTACGACGTCCGTATCTGCGCGTCTTGCCCCGTGCGTTCCTTCCAATGACGCAGGAAGGCCGGAATAATCTTTCGTTCGTATGCTTCCTTCGGCACGCTGTAGGCAGCCAGGATCAACTCACGGGAATCTGCGGCCATTGACCATGGCGTCCAGGTTGCCACGAGAGAGGCAACCGCGATGGAAAACCAGCAGGACACAATCGATCGGTTCATCATGAAGACATTCCTCCCAACATCCTGTTACACCAGAGAGCCGGCGGCGGCAAACTTAGTGAGACTGTAATGATCCAGAATATCTGCGATCGCGTTCCGCACTTCGCCCATGGCGTCCTGCAGGGGACAGTGCGGCTTGCTGGCATAAGGACAATCGCGACATTTTTGATAGGCGGTCTTGCTGACGCAGGAAATCGGGGCCAGAGGTCCGTCAAGAATGCGGATGACCTGTCCGAGTGTTATTTCGTCGGGGGACTTGATCAGCGCGTAGCCGCCACGGAGCCCTCGACGGCTCGCGAGCAGTCCTGCTCGTTTCAGGGCGAGAAGGATCTGTTCCAAAAACTCGACGGGAATATTTTGCCGCTCAGCGATCTCATGTCGCTGCAAGACGGACCCCTGGTAGGTGCTTTGTAATTCGAGGAGCGCGCGGAGGCCATACTCACTTTTTTTTGAGAGCTTCATTGTTCAGTGAGTCAATCAAGTTTGACAAAAATATGCAAATTTGGCTGGCAAGTGCAAGTTAATTTTTTTACGCCTCCCTGTCATGAAGGGACACACAGGGAAAAAGCAGGCGGCATCACCATACCGCAACTCATTGATAACCCGCGCGGCTTCCTTGACACCCTCGGAGCATTCTTGCTAGCTTCGCCGTGGTTACGTATCGTCGCGTTTTGCATCGGCACCTAAGACCACTGGACCTGCCTTGAATTTTCAAGATCTTATCCTCAGCTTGCATCGGTTTTGGGCGGACCGGGGCTGTGTCATCCATCAGCCCTACGACCTTGAAATGGGTGCGGGGACGTTTCACCCGGCGACTTTTCTGCGATCGTTGGGTCCGGAACCCTGGCGGGCAGCCTATCCCCAGGCTTGCCGTCGTCCGACGGATGGCCGGTATGGCGAGAATCCGAATCGAATGCAGCACTACTATCAGTACCAAGTGGTGCTGAAGCCGGTACCGGATGATATTCAAGGGCTCTATCTGGACAGTCTCAAGGAACTCGGGATCGATCCGAAGAAGCACGACATCCGCTTTGTGCAGGACGATTGGGAATCTCCCACGTTGGGCGCCTGGGGTCTCGGGTGGGAAGTCCGGCTCGACGGGATGGAAATCACACAGTTCACCTATTTTCAGGAGATCGGCGGCATCCCCCTCAGTCCCATCACCGGTGAAATTACCTACGGCACGGAACGCATCGCGATGTATCTGCAACAGGTCGATAATGTCTACGACCTGGCCTGGACGGATGAGTTGAGCTATGGAGATATTCACAAGCAGACCGAAAAAGAGTTTTCCCGCTACAACTTCGAGGAGGGGAATGTCTCCATGCTAATGGCGACCTTCCAGGCATTCGAAGCGGAATGTGGTACTTTGCTGGACAAGCAGCTGACCTTGCCGGCCTATGATTACTGCATCAAGACGTCGCATATGTTCAACCTGCTCGACGCCCGCGGGGCCATCAGCGTGACCGAGCGGACCTCCTATATTGCACGGGTCCGGGCGCTGGCGCGCCGCTGCGCAGAGGGATACAAGGCGGATCGAGAGGCTTTGGGGCATCCGTTGCTTCAAGACACCCCGACCGCACCAGGCACTCACGAGACCCGCACAGTGGCGTCTTCCCGAAACGCGTAACGAGCGCGATCAATGATGTCCAGGACCAGTCCATCCTCCCGAAAGACTCCCGCTAGAACCGCGTCATCGCCCTCGATCTCCAGGGAAACAGAACTGCTCCTCGAAATCGGCACGGAGGAACTCCCGTATCAATTCATTGCGCCTGCGCTTCGTTCCCTGCATGAAGGCATGACGGCGATGCTGCAAAGCCAGCGGCTCTCTTGCGGGCAGATCCGGCCCATGGGGACTCCCCGCCGCCTGGTCTTGATGGTCGAACAATTGGCAACGCAACAGCAATCGGCCGTGAAGGAAGCCATGGGACCGTCCAAGGCGGTGGCGTTTGATCAACAGGGCCAGCCGACCAAGGCGGCGATCGGGTTCGCCGCTTCCCAGGGAGTACCGGTTGAAGCATTGCAAGTCAGGCCAACAGCCAAGGGCGAATATGTCTGTGCCGTCAAGCAGGAGAAAGGACAATCGGCAGCCGCCGTCCTCAAGCAGCACCTGCCCGGGCTGATCGACAAACTTTCATTTCCCAAAGCGATGCAATGGAATGATACGGGAGTGCGATTTGCCAGACCGGTCCGCTGGCTGGTGGCGCTCTGCGGTGGAAAGACTCTGCCGATTGAATTTGCCGGCGTGAAGGCGGGCCAGATCAGCCATGGACATCGTTTCATGGAAGCCCACACGTCGATGGCGTCGAAGGGTTTTCCTGTTCGATCAATCCAGCAGTACTTGAAGGAGACCGAGCGGCACGGCGTGATCGTCGATCAGGAGCGCCGGCGCGGGACGATCATCGAGCAATTGTCCGTCCTTGCCAAGTCGGCGCATGGACAGCTCCATCAGGACGAGGACCTGCTCGAACAAGCCGTCTATACGGTCGAGTATCCCCACACCATCATCGGCTCATTCAAACCCGACTATCTCGCGCTGCCCAAAGAGGTGCTGATGACCTCGATGAAGGAGCACCAGGGCTTTTTTGCGCTCATCGATCGCAACGGCGCTCTGCTCCCGAACTTCCTGGCTGTCACGAACATGAAGGTACCGGACATGCAACTGATTCGAGAGGGAAACGAACGGGTGCTGGCGGCCCGCTTGGCCGATGCGAGTTTTTCTATGAGGAAGACCGGAAGATCCAACTCGCGGAACCGCCTCGAGAAACTGCATGGAGTGCGTTTCATCAGAACATTGGAAATCAGTTTCAACGAGCCATGCGGATTCAAAGAACTTGCCAGCATATCTGAGCGGACATAGTGGGGACACCATGATCTTTGCTCAGGTCATACAACGAGCAGCGGAACTGAGCAAGATTGATCTCTTGACGGGGATCGTGGGGGAATTTCCTTCCCTCCAAGGAATCATGGGTGGCGAATATGCCAAGCATGATGGTGAGCAAAGCAGGTCTGCAAAGCCATTCGAGATCAATATCTACCGCGGGGCATGGAAGCGGACTTGCCCGGAACGATACATGGGAAGGTGGTATCCCTAGCTGATCGTCTCGACACGATCTCTTGTCATTTTTCATCGGGCCGTCATCCTTCCTAAAGGCTCAGAAGACCCGTTCGCCCTCAGAAGGCATGCCGTCGCCATTGTTCGGATCATTATCGAAGGAAACATCAGATTAGACCTGTCATCAAGCGTCGGATATGGCATCGAGATTGTGCAGCGAGATGTGCCGGAAGAGCAGCTCATCAATGCTGAGTGGTGTTCTCGACTTAGCTTCATCTTCGAACGTTTTCGTTTTTACGGTGGAATTAATCACGCAAGCTACGCGACGATGTTGTGGAGCTGTTAGTGACACAGCATGATGCTACCGCATCTCTTGACCTAGTCGATTTACTGCAACGATGCAATGGCTCTCCAACTCGATCCCAGCGCAGACCGATTTCGATCCCCTCATCATCGGGTTCAAACGCGCGCATCGGCTGAGTGAGAAAGAGCAGCTGGGACCGCAAGCCGGTCGAACCTTCATTGTTTCAACATCAGGCCGAGACGAACTTACAGGAAAAGCTGCGCGCCGGCCATGAACGGTTTTCCACCTTGATAAAACAGCACGAGTATGCGAAAGCCTTGGAGGTGTTGGTTCAACTGAAAGAACCGATCGACGAGTTCTTCAACGGTGTCATGGTCAATGCCGACGATCCGGCGATCCGGGCCAATAGGTTGTCATTGCTCAAGGATGTCGATGAATTGTTCATGTCATTCGCTGATTTCTCCCAGATTGTGGTACAAGGATCGTAGCGCATGGTAGACGGATGGATTCGACCCCTGACACCGCAATTCGACCTCCCGCGTTCACCGGGGAGGCAGAGATAAGGGCGATGAAGGTGCGGCGCTTTTCGTCCGGCGTCAGCATCGTCATGATGGTGGTCTGCAATGCGGTCTTCCTGTTCGGCCTCTGGGTTACCGGCCTCAATTTCGACCGCCTGGTGCGCACCCCCGAGGTATTCAGCGCACAACACGACATCTGTCTCCGGTTCGCATACCGCAACATTCCAGGAACCACAAATCCCGTGCAATTCTGCTCGGAGTGGATCCATCTCGCTGATTCCAGCGGGCAAACTCACAAGTTTGAGAAGGAAACGGAGATTAAGCAGGGGGCCGACGGAAAGTTCTATCTCGACTATGGTCCGCTGGTGGATTACCGGTTTTTCGCCGTCGTGGCGTTCGTGATTGTGATCCTGGTCTGTGGAATTTTGCTCAAACGACACGTGGTCAACCGCTATCGCATAAGATTGGAAACGGCTGCCCGGCGTGCGGCGCCGATTCCTTGACCTCATAGCAGAAGGGGAGAGTAGCGTGGGCAAGAAATACGTCTACTATTTTGGTGACGGCAAAGCCGAAGGAACGGGAACTATGAAGGAGTTGCTCGGGGGCAAGGGAGCCGGGCTCGCCGAGATGACCAATCTGGAGATTTCCGTCCCTCCCGGTTTCACAATTTCAACCGATGCCTGCGTCGAATACTACAAACGCGGCAAAGCCTATCCGCCGGGCATGATGGAGGAAGCCCTCCATGCGCTGAAACGCGTCGAGCGGTCGATGGCCGCCGGCTTCGGAGATGCCGACAACCCGTTGCTGGTGTCGGTTCGATCCGGCGCACGGGCCTCCATGCCGGGCATGATGGATACGGTATTGAACGTCGGCCTGACGACCAAAACGGTACAGGGTCTGGCGGCGAAAACCCAGAACGAGCGCTTCGCACAGGACAGCTATCGACGTTTCATTTCGATGTTCGGCAGTATCGTGATGGGAATCAGTCGAGAGCACTTCGAAGATATTCTCAAACATAAGAAACAGGATCTGGGCGTCACCCAAGACACGCATCTGGACGCGAAAGCGTTGAAAGAGCTCGTGGTCAGTTTTAAAGACCTCGTGCGGGAAGAAACCAAGCGGGAATTTCCGGACGACCCCTTGGACCAACTGCGCATGGCCATCAATGCGGTATTTTCCTCATGGTATGGCGCACGGGCGGTCACCTATCGCCGGCTGTACAGCATTCCGGATTCATGGGGCACGGCGATCAACGTGGTGGCGATGGTCTTCGGCAACATGGGCGAGTCGAGCGGAACCGGCGTGGCATTCACGCGGGATCCCGCAACCGGAAACAAGGCATTTTTCGGCGAATGTCTGATGAACGCACAGGGAGAGGACGTGGTGGCCGGGATCAGAACTCCGCTTCCGGTGACACAACTCGCCAAAACGGTCCCTCAGGCTTATAAAGAACTCGAAACCACATACAAGAAACTCGAACGCCATTACCGCGACATGCTGGACCTGGAGTTCACGATCCAGGAAGGCAAGCTCTACATGCTGCAGACCCGGGTCGGCAAGCGCACCGGCATCGCGGCCGTTCGCATCGCCGTCGATATGGTGAAGGAAGGGGTCATTTCCAAGAAGGAGGCCCTACAGCGCATTGCCCCTGATCAGCTCGCGCAGTATCTGTATCCGATTTTCGATCCGAAAGAGGAGTCCCACTGTACGCCCCTCGGAAAGGGTCTTCCGGCCGGTCCGGGAGCCGCCGCGGGAAAGATTGCGCTGACACCAGACCGCGCGGTGGAGATGAAAGCCGCGGGCAACCGGGTCGTCTTGGTCCGGCAGGAGACGAGCCCCGACGACATCCACGGCATGAACGCCGCGCTCGGCTTTCTCACGGCGCGCGGGGGGATGACGTCGCATGCGGCGGTCGTCGCACGGCAGATGGGAAAGGTCTGCGTGGCCGGCTGCGATGCCATCGACGTGCAGGATGCCCAGACGGTCAGAATCGGCACGCAGATGTTCCGCGAGGGTGACTACCTCTCTATCAATGGCTCGACCGGCAATGTCTACGGCGGGGATATTCCCGTCATGGAGTCCGAGGTCATTCAGGTACTCCAAGACAAACTGGAGACGCCCAAATCGGAGAAGTACCAGTTGTTCGATACCGTCCTGAAGTGGGCCGATGAGGTGCGCCGGCTGAAAGTGAGAGCCAACGCCGACGTACCGGATCAAGCCAGGATTGCACGGGCATTCGGGGCGGAAGGGATCGGACTGTGCCGCACCGAACATATGTTCTTCGCCGAAGATCGCATTCCGATCATGCAGAAGATGATTCTGGCGAGGAAACGAGAGGACCGAGAAAAGTATCTTGATCAATTGCTGCCGCTGCAAAAGCAGGATTTCATCGGCCTCTACCGGGAAATGAAGGGCTTTCCCGTCACCATTCGACTCCTGGATCCGCCGTTGCACGAATTCCTGCCGAAGCGGGAAGAGTTGATGGTAGAGATCGCCCAACTCGAACTGACCGGCGGCACTCCGTCCGTCATTGAAGAGAAGAAACGACTCCTGGCGCGGGTCGAGGAATTGCATGAGTTCAATCCGATGCTCGGGCTGCGGGGATGCCGACTCGGCATTACGATGCCGGAGATTACGCGCATGCAGGCACGAGCCATCATCGAAGCGGCCTGTGAAATGGCGAAGGAGGGGAAGAAGATCGTGCCGGAAATCATGATCCCGCTGGTCGGCATGGTCTCGGAGATGAAAGCCCAGAAAGATCTCATTCGTGAGGTCGCGCAGGACACGATGAAACGCTACAACCTGAAATTGTCCTATCTCGTCGGGACCATGATCGAGCTGCCCCGCGCAGCCGTCACGGCCGACCGGATCGCGGAGGAAGCCGAGTTTTTCTCCTTCGGCACGAACGACCTCACGCAAACCACCTTCGGCTTTTCACGCGACGACGCCGCCAAATTTGTGGATCACTACAAAACGGTCAACATTCTCGAATCCGATCCCTTCGCCGTGCTGGATCGCGAGGGAGTCGGCGCGCTCATGCGCACGGCCATTTCCGGGGGACGCAAATCCAGACCGGACATCAAACTGGGCATCTGCGGGGAACACGGCGGCGATCCCAGTTCCATTGAATTTTGTCATCAGATCGGGCTGGACTACGTGAGCTGTTCGCCATACCGAGTCGGCATTGCCAGGTTGGCCGCGGCTCAAGCCACTCTCACTGAGCAAGACAACAGGAAAGCCACTCCGGTGGCCAAAGCCAGTACGCACGCAAGCCGCAGACCCTCTCGTCCCGTCAAGCGATCCACCGGCCGCTCGGCACGCAAGAAACGGTGAACCAGGTCGATCTCGACCGCCGGACCATGACGCTCGCCCTTCGACTTGCCGCGAAGGGCAGGGGATCGACTCGCCCCAATCCCATGGTCGGGGCCGTCGTTGTCGCCAAAGAAGGCGTCGTCGGACAGGGCTACCACCGCCGGGCAGGCGGTCCGCACGCGGAAGTCCTCGCGCTGCAACAAGCCGGAAACAAGGCTACGGGTGCGACGCTGTATGTCACGCTCGAACCCTGCAGCCATCTCAACAAACGAACCCCACCCTGCGTTCCGTTGATTGCGCGATCACGTCTTCGGCGAATCGTTGTGGCCATGGCGGATCCCAATCCCCAAGTGAGCGGGCGAGGAATTCGGCGGTTACGACAGCTGGGCCTCCGTGTCGACGTCGGCTGTCGCGAAGAAGAGGCACGGCGTCTCAACCAGGTCTATTGCCATTGGATTCGTACGGGACACCCGTTCGTGACGCTGAAGGCAGGCATCACGCTGGATGGACAACTGGCGACAGCCTCCGGCGAATCCCGCTGGATTACCGGTGAACCGGCGCGCCGTGACGCCCATCGGCTCCGATCACAAGTCGATGCCGTCCTGGTCGGAATCGGGACGGTACTACGCGATAATCCAAGCCTCACGGCTAGGCTCTCCGACCGGCCCAAACGGCTTGCCTCACGGCAGCCGGTCCGCATTGTAGCGGACAGTCACCTCCGCATCCCGTTGACGGCGCAGCTCGTCGCCCACGTGCGTGATGCGCACACGCTCGTCGCGACGACCACCGCTGCGTCTCCGAGAAAAATCGCGCAACTCCGAAAACGGGGGATCGATGTACTCGTGTTGCCGGACAGGAAAGGCCGGGTCTCTCTTCTCGCCTTGTGTACGCAGCTCGGGCGACTCGGCATGAGTCATGTGCTGATCGAAGGAGGCAGTACGTTGAACGCCTCCATCCTGAGAGACGGACTGGTGAATCGAATCGTCCTGTACGTCGCTCCGCAATTACTCGGCGGACAGGATGCAAAAGGATTGATCGGCGGCGCCTCGCCCAAACATCTCACCGAAAGCCTGGCCTTGAAGACGGTCACCATTCGAAAGCTTGGACGTGATATGGTGATTTGTGGCAACGTGCAGATGCCATAGACTATTCATGCTCTCTCCCTCTCGCCTGCCTCCACGAACATGCTTCGCCCGACGCAGCATCCATTGGGGCATCATATTCATCTTCTCGCTGATGATACCTTCCCTTGAGAGCTTTGCAGAGGCGCCGTCTTCCACGCAGGCTCCGGCTGGCATGGTCTGGGAATACCTGTTCACCGATGACGCCGAGCAGGCTGGCCGATTATTGCCACAGATTCTGAACCGTTATGACGGACATTCGGACGCGCTCAAACAGGCGATCCGATCCGGACCTCCCTATACGGATCAACCGATGGGAGCGTTACCCGACGAGCGCATCGTCCTTCGTGATCGACCGTATCGCTACAGCCTGTACGTTCCGCCTTCCTATCGCCCGACGGAATCCTATGCTCTGATCGTGTGTCTCCATGGAGCGGGATTTTCCGGCGACGCCTATCTCGAACGATGGCAGCCTCGCCTCGGCGAGCGCTATATCCTTGTCTGTCCCTCCTATCCGGCTGGCTCCTGGTTCACGCGCCGCGCAGAGGATCTGGTGCTGGCCGTCATGCGCACCGTTCAACGACGGTACCACATCGACCCGGATCGAATTTTTCTGACCGGGATGTCGAACGGAGGCATCGGCACCTGGCTGATCGGGATGCACCACGCTTCAATGTTCGCCGGCATCGCCCCGATGGCGAGCGGCATCGACGACGTGCTGTTTCCGTTCTTGGAAAATCTTCGGAATACACCTGCGTACATCATTCACGGCTCTCAGGATCAGGTCATGCCGGTTGAACTCAGCCGCAAACTGGACAAAGAACTGGACCACCTGGGATACCCCCACGTCTATCATGAGCATGACCGGACCCATCCCATGGCAGGCGGTCACTATTTCCCGCGGGAGGAGCTGCCGGAATTGGTTCATTGGTTTGACACACAGCACAGGACAGCGGTCCCCAGAAACGTGACCGTCGTGCGCGAGGCCAGCCACCTCCTCCCGTTCAGCTGGATTCGCATCGATGCCACGGACCGTATCGCATCGTTTTCCGAAGATCTCGTCGACAAGCGGGACGACGACATCCGGCGACGCAGTTACGCGAGAGTGGTCGCAACCATCGGAACATCGAACCGCGTAGACGTCCAGACGGATCACGTCAGGCAATACACGCTCTTTCTCAACGAAGATCTCGTCGATATATCCAAGCCGGTCACCGTCGTCACCGATGGCGCTGTGTCATACGAAGGGACTGTGACACCTTCTCTTGAGACGTTGCTGCGGCAGATGCGTCTTAGGCAGGATTCCCGTCAGCTCTTTCCCATCTCCCTCACCATTCCCGTGCGAAAGCAGCCTTCATGAACGCTCAATGGTTGCGTTCTCGAAGACCAAGCTTGATGGTTCTGCCGATCATGATCGGGTTGAGTACGAATCTTCATTCCAGCCCGGCACAATCGGCGCCCTGTGCCTTGGCGCCTCAGCATGCAGGGGTGACCTTTCCCATCGACCAGGTGGGAACACACTGGTCCTGCAGGCTGCTTCCGATCATGACCAACTACACCACCGCGAACAAGATCGGGCCGATCCGAACCCCGTTGTCGGAAACGGTCTATGCCTATCTCCTCGATCATCCTCCTATGGCTGCTGCCTTGGTGAACCGCCTCGACCTCGGACTGTATCAAGCTGCAGCGCGAAAGCCTGGTCGGTTCTGGGTGACCGACGGCGAGGGGACGGAAGGTGAGGTCGATTCGGTCTATCAGGATCGCACCACACGGATCTACTATCTCGAAGGAAGCCATAACGGGACGTTATTACCGCGGATGACCGGCAAGGCCGTGGTGTTGCTCAGGATGCGGCCTGTGAATGAGGCAAACGGATCCGAAGCGGTTGAGACGACACTGGTGTCGTACATCCAACTGGACAATGCCTTCTTATCGGGATTGCTGTCTCTCCTCCGCCCGCTGATTGGAAAGGTGGTGACTCGCCAGCTCATGAAGGGATTCGAGGCGGCCAACCGATTGAGTCAGGCGATGCTCCAGCATCCGGAACTGGTCTTGTTTGAGGCGACAGATCCTCCCGCGTTGCCGGACGATGAGGTGGCGTTTCTAAAACAGGCGTTGTCGATTCTTCACGATACCGACAGTTCGATTCCCATCAAGACGACATCTCCATGACGACTGCCAGAAGCTTCTTTCTCCTCTGCACCATCGGCATCTTCTGTTTCATCAGTTACAACCTGATACGCATGCCGGTATTGGCCCTGTTTGCCGAATCGCTCGGCGCAAGCCCGGAGCGGATCGGTCTGATCGTGTCGGTTTCCACCTTGACCGGCGTGTTCCTGAAACTCCCTTCAGGAGCCTTGTCGGATATTTACGGCAGACGCATGCTGCTACACGTCGGCGTCGTCGCGTTCGGCCTGCCGCCATTCATCTACCCCTTCGTATCCGATTTGAATGTGTTGACCGTTTTACGTTTTATTCATGGTCTCGCGACCGCCATCTTCGCCCCGAGCGCATTAGCGACCGTGGCGGAACTCTATAAGGAACGACGTGGAGCCGCCTTGGGCACGTATACGGCTTGTACCCAATCAGGCGCGCTTCTCGGGCCTTTCATCGGGGGTTGGCTCGTCTATGCAGCGGGGTTTCCCGCCGCATTCGTGACGGCGGGCATCTTCGGCTGCATCGCCCTGATCATCTTCTTCAGCCTCCATCTCAATCCACCAACCCCCGTCGTCAAAGAAAAGGGGTTGGCCCCTGTGCTGGCGGAGATGATGAAGGGCTTCGCGGCCGTGGCACGGAACCGCAAAGTCCTGATCACCAGTTCGACCGACGCGGCCAAGATGATTGCCAACGGCGCACTCATGGCATTTCTTCCCCTGTACGGCGTTTCGGTCGGATTGAATCCCGGTGAGGTCGGACTGCTCTTCAGCGTGCAGGCTATTACATCCTTTCTCTCCAAGCCCATCATGGGCCGCGTATCGGATCGCGTGGGAAGACAACCGCTGATCGTCATTGGCTTGATCATCTGCGCCGGAACTTTTCTCTTGATTGCCCATACGGCCAGTTTTCCGCTACTGCTCTTCCTGGCCGCAGGCTTCGGTTTTGGAGAGGCCGTGGTGTCCTCGTCTTCATCCGCGCTGGTCGCCGATAGTTCGGAATTCAAACGGCTCGGCGCAGGAATGGGGATGCAGGGGACGATCATGGATATCGGACATGCCAGCGGGCCGTTGTTGGCCGGAGTGCTGATTGCGCGATTGAACTATCAGGCGGCATTTTTCATCATCGCCGGAATCCAACTGGTCGCAGCAGCCGTTTTCTGGATCGCCATGAGGTTCACGACGCGCTGAATAAAGCGCGCCATATCTGTGCACGCCGGCGAGGTGCGCGAGACGATGAATAAATCGTCTCACGTTTGCGCACGGATGCGAGTCGGTGAGCATCCAGTGTCCCGTGGGCGGGCCGTGTCCCATGAACGCCCAGTGTTCGGTGAGTCGGCAGTGTCCTTTGACAAGGCCAGCGGTTCGCCCCTCACCGCCTCCTCTCCCCGTTGGGGAGAGGGCAAGGGAGAGGGGGGAGCACCCTGCGGATCAAAGTCAACGAACTTCAGAGATATGATGCCAGTGCTATAATGCGCGAACATTCAGGTCGGACATCGGCATCCATGAATGACCGGTAAGAAGTGGATTCAAGATTTGAAACGGGTGATGTCGTCGTGGGAGTGTTAGCCGCAATCGGCGTTGTCATCCTGATCATCGTATTCGTGTGGGTATTCCGGCAGCTCGTGCTGAAGAAAGAATAACGGCCGGCCTGTGAAGCTGGTATCATCTCAATGAGAGCCAGGCATGTTTAGCGGCATCGTTGAAGAAATGGGGGCCGTGACCACTCTGTCGAAGGGGATGGCCGGCACTCGACTCAACATCATGGCCTCGACGGTGCTGGGCGATCTTACGATTGGCGCCAGCATCAGCGTGAACGGCGCCTGCTTGACCGTCGTCGCAAGAACTGACAAGGACTTCTCGGTCGATGTCTCGCCGGAAACCCTCACTGTCACCACACTCGGCTCCCTGTCCTCCGGCACTCCCGTAAATCTGGAGCGGGCCATGAAGTTGAGCGAGCGCATCGGCGGCCACTTGGTCTCCGGCCATGTGGATGGGGTAGGAGCCATTCGCAGCCGACATCCCGACGGCAACGCATTCATTCTGGACCTCGATGCCCCCAAAGAAATTCTGCGGTACTGTGTCGCCAAGGGATCGATTACCGTGGATGGAATCAGCCTGACGATCAACGACGTTACCGAACGATCTTTCACTGTGTCGATCATCCCCCATACCGCAAAAGTGACGACGCTCGGACTGAAACAGGCAGGCGATCCCGTCAATCTGGAATCGGACCTGATCGGCAAGTATGTCGAGCGGCTCATGCAAGAACGCGGCATCCTGCCCGCCAAACCGGCCCCGGTCATCGATACAGACTATTTGAAGAAGCGGGGATTGATCTGAGGAAGTGCCATACATAAGCTGTTATTCGCCAGCGTCGACGATTGATGCATCCTGCCTGCTGACCGGATCAGCATGACACGGGTCGCCATGGGCAGGAAAACACTTGCGAGAATCCCACTGATGACTATCAGATCGTGATTCATCTCGCAGACATGAAACGTGAACAGGCGCCGCAAATCTAGCGGATTAATTTCCTTCGCATACGGATCCGCCAATTCGTTCCAACCTTGACAGTATCCTCACCGCTTCGGTAAGATGAGGGTGCCTTTAAGACTCATCCGGTGAGGTGAGCAAGGAGTACGAAGATGGATCGCGGCGCCACGCCGTCCGACAATGCGACCTTCTCATCTGATCGGGTGAGGAGGTTTTTTTATGTCCGGAATGCGCCGGTACCCCAGCGGTGATGATGGCTCAGCAACAAGAACGCATTGTCATGGATGTCGGTGATATCAGCCGAGCGCTGTCGAGAATCGCGCACGAAATTTTAGAGCGGAATAAGGGCACCAAAGGATTGGCGCTCGTCGGGATCCGCACCGGGGGCGTGCATCTGGCCCATCGACTGGTGAAACGCATCCGCGATATCGAAGGCACGCAGGTGCCGATTGGGGAGTTGGATATCACGCTCTATCGAGACGACCTGGCGATGCGGAAGAATCAACCCATCCTCCGAAAAACGACGGTCCCGTTTCACATCTCGGACATGAAGGTCGTGCTGGTGGACGATGTCTTATTCACCGGTCGCACGATTCGCGCCGCCATGGACGGTCTGATCGATCTGGGGCGGCCGTCCGAAATTCAGTTGGCCGTGCTCGTCGATCGAGGACATCGGCAACTGCCGATCAAGGCAACCTATATCGGCAAGAATATTCCGACCTCGCGTGAAGAACTCGTACACGTCTTTCTCGAGGAAGAAGGCGAAGAAGATCGCGTCGCGATCATCACGACATAGGGTATCAACGGAGGACCTCGTGGGCCTCAAACATAAGGATCTCCTCAGCTTGGCCTCACTCTCGGTGGACGACATCCACCTCATCCTGGACACGGCAGAGTCCTTTAAGGAAGTGACCGGTCGCGACATCAAGAAAGTGCCCGCCTTGCGGGGCAAGACGGTCGTCAATCTCTTTTTCGAACCCAGCACGCGAACCCGCACGTCATTCGAATTGGCCGCCAAACGACTCAGCGCAGATGTCATCAACTTCTCGCCCTCGTCGAGCAGCGTGGTGAAGGGAGAGACCCTGCTGGACACCGCGCGCAATATCGAGGCCATGCAGGCGGACCTGATCGTGCTCCGTCACCCCTCGGCCGGCGCGGCAGATACGCTCGCGCGAGGGGTCAAATCCTCGGTCATCAATGCGGGCGATGGATGGCATGAACATCCCACGCAGGCGCTGCTCGATCTGTTCACGATCCGCGCAAGAGGCATGGAGTTTCCAGGACTCTGCGTGACCATCGTCGGAGACGTCGCCCATAGCCGTGTCGCGCGCTCGAATATTTACGCGCTGACGAAGCTCGGCGCGGAGGTACGCGTCGTGGGACCGCCCACCATGATCCCGTGCCACATCGAACGGATGGGCGTCAAAGTCTTCTACGATCTGGACGAGGCCTTGCGGGATACCCAGGTCATCATGATGCTGCGGCTACAGTTGGAGAGGCAGGGACGCGCCCTCTTCCCGACCATCCGGGAGTATGCCAGCCTCTATGGCTTGACTGCCGAACGGGTCAAGCTTGCCCAACCGGGAGCCATCGTCATGCATCCGGGACCTATCAATCGAGGCGTGGAAATCGCCCCGGAAGTGGCGGACAGTATTTCGTCCGTCATCCTGGATCAGGTGGCCAATGGCGTGGCGGTTCGAATGGGAATCCTGTACCTCATGTCGGGCGCAGGGTGACCAAGAAGTGCTGAGTACTGCGTTCTGAGTGCTGAAGTTCGAATTATGAATGAGCAACTATTGACGCATGCCGGTTGGCAAATAACCGGTGACGACCATCCTCACTGTTGAACTAGGAGCAGCATGACGATATTGATCAAGGACGGCCATGTCATCGATCCGGGGCGATGGAACGGACCCGCCGACGTGTTGATTGAGAACGGAACCATCGCGGCTGTCTCACCGGGTCTCTCCGCGCCAAACACGGCCACGCTGGTTCAGGCCAAGGGACAGCTGGTCCTGCCGGGATTCATCGATCTGCATGTGCATTTTCGGGAACCGGGATTTGAATACAAGGAAACCGTGCAAACGGGCACCGCGTCGGCGGTGGCCGGAGGATTTACCTCCGTCTGTTGTATGCCGAATACCAATCCCGTGAACGACAACCAGTCCATCACGGAGCTGATTCTGGACCGGGCTAAAAACGCAGGCAACGCGCACGTGTTTCCGATCGGCGCCATCACCAAGGGCTCTGAAGGAAAGGAACTGGCAGAAATCGGGGATTTACGGCGTGCCGGCTGCGTGGCTATCTCCGACGATGGCCGGCCGGTGATGAATAGTCTGGTGATGCGGAGAGCCATGGAATATGCGCGCGCGTTCGACATCCCGGTCGTCGACCATTGCGAGGATCTTTATCTCTCCGAGGGCGGATGCATGAACGAAGGCCTGGTGTCCACGGAACTCGGGCTGCCGGGAATTCCGGCTGCCGCCGAAGATGTCATGGTGGCAAGAAACATTTCGTTGGCGGAACTGACCGGAGCGCGGCTTCACCTCGCGCATATCAGTACGGCTGGTTCGGTTCGTCTGGTCCGTGAAGCCAAATCACGCGGCCTGCACGTCACCGCTGAAGCCTGCCCGCACCATTTCACACTGACCGAGGAGGTCGCTCGCGGTTATAATACCCATGCCAAAATGAATCCACCGCTTCGCACCTGGCAGGATGTGCAGGCCATCAAGGAGGGACTGCGCGACGGGACCATCGATGTCATCGCGACGGATCATGCGCCCCATGCCGCCCAAGAAAAACAGCTGGAATTCACCGAAGCGCCGTTCGGCATTGTCGGGTTGGAGACGGCTTTACCGTTGACGTTCGGACTCGTGGATGAAGGCGTTCTCAGTTTGGAGGCGGCAGTAACCAAACTCACCAGCCAGCCCGCCAAGGCCTTTGGCCTCTCGAAGGGAACGCTTGCCGTGGGGGCGGATGCCGATGTGGTGCTCGTTGATCCTCAGGCTCAGTGGGAAATAGACCCGAGCCGCTTTCGATCGAGAAGCCGGAACACGCCCTTTGCCGGATGGAAGGTCAAGGGGCAGGTCACCACTACGATCGTGAACGGACGGCTCGTCTTTGAACTCATCCCGGCCGGTCGGTAGCCGACGTGTGGCACGGGTGGCGATGGGTACTGGTTGCGTGCATCATGTTGGAATTGACTGCGCTGGGGACATGGATCGGCGGACTGATCATTCTGGTTGGAGCCGTGATTCCTGCGGTATTCAATACGTTCGGCGGGCAAGATTCCGGGGGGTTTTTCCTCACGCGCGCGTTCGAGGGATACAATCGAATCGTCCTGATCGCCGTCGCCGTGCTGACGCTGGGAACGGTCGGACGGGCCTGGCTCAACCGGCGTGGAGTCATCGATTATCCAGTGTCATCCAGCGAATGGAACGTGCTAGGGCTGATGGTACTGATTGCCGGCGCGATCACGTTCGTCCTGCATCCACAGGCCGCGGCTCTCCAAGCGCAAGCCTTCGCCACGAAAGGCGACGCGGCGAGAACGATCGCGTTCGACACATTCTTTCGACTGCACTGGCCGATTCGTATCCTCTACGTGGTCAATATGGGACTCGGCATCGTCCTCCTCGGCATCCGCATCAGATCATGGATTGAAGGGCATAAGCGATGACGGTGAAGAAGGCCATTCTAGCGCTCGCTGATGGAATCTGCTTTGAAGGGCTCGCGCTCGGTCACGAAGGCGAGACAGCCGGCGAAGTGGTCTTCAACACGGCCATGACCGGATACCAGGAAGTGCTGACCGATCCTTCGTATAAGGGTCAGATTGTCACCATGACCTGTCCGCAGATCGGCAATTGCGGCGTGACCGCGGAGGATGACGAGTCTCGGCGGATGTGGGCTGAAGGGTTCATCGTCAAGGAATCGAGCCGCCTTGCCAGCAACTGGCGGCACAAGCAGGCGTTACAGGAGTATCTTGCGCACGGTAGGATCGTGGCCATCGAAGGGATCGATACCCGCGCCTTGACCAGACATCTCCGGGAAAAGGGTGCGCAGCAAGGATGGATTTCTCATTGCGATCTGGATCCCCGCCGCGCAGTGGAACAAGCCCGCCGGGCGCCGGGCATCATCGGACGGGATCTAGCCGGCGCGGTCACCTGTCCCCGGCCGTATGAATGGACGCAGGGGACGGGAGTGTGGGCACCCATGCTCAAGACGGAGGTTCAAGCGGCCACCGCAGGCGCTCGTCAATGGAAAGTCGTGGCTTATGACTTCGGAGTGAAACACAATATCCTGCGCCGGTTGGTCGATGTCGGATGTCAGGTCACAGTCGTGCCCGCGTCAACCACCGCAGACGCCGCGCTCGCGTTGAATCCTCACGGCATCTTTCTTTCGAACGGGCCGGGCGACCCCGAAGGGGTCCCGTACGCGATCACCGTCGTGAGGGATCTGATCGGCCGCACACCCATATTTGGAATTTGCCTCGGCCACCAACTCCTGGGGCTTGCGCTTGGTTTGCAGACTTATAAGCTGAAATTCGGCCATCACGGAACCAACCATCCCGTCATGGATCTGCGGACAGGCAAGGTGGAAATCACGTCGCAGAATCACAATTTTGCGGTCAAGGGCCTCCCCACCGAGAGTCGGGACCATGGGCACCATGCAATGGTGTCGACCCCGTTCGGCGGTGTGCGAATCAGTCACGCCAGCTTGAACGATCAATCGGTCGAGGGCATGATCTGTCTCGATCAACCGGTCATCTCAATTCAATATCATCCCGAAGCCTCACCGGGACCACATGACTCCTCGTACCTCTTCGAAGAGTTTGTGCAGCTCATGGAGAAATCACATGGATAAGCGACTGCGTGCCTGTGCCTTTGCAATCGGACTGTTTCTGGCTCCGCTTCACGCCGGCTGCATCACCATCAATCTGCCTCCCGGACCCTCAGCGCTGCAGGAATACAAAGTGGGCGGCACCGGAAAAGACAAGGTGTTACTCATGCAGGTGTCGGGTGTCATCAGCTCCGAAAGCCGGGAAGGGTTCTACACCTATCCCAGCCTGATCGCCACCATTAAAGAAGAGCTCGGCAAGGCTGCCAAGGACGAGCGCGTCAAGGCGATCGTCCTCCGCATCAATAGCCCAGGCGGCACGGTCACAGCGTCCGACGTCATCTATCACGAACTGAAAAGCTTTAAAGTCGCGCGGAATATTCCGATTGTTGCGTCGATTATGGATGTGGGCGCCTCCGGTGGCTACTATATCGCCTCCGCCGCCGATGTCGTCATGGTGCATCCGTCTTCCGTCACGGGAAGCATCGGCGTGATCATGCTGACCGTCAACGCGCGAGGGCTGCTGGAGAAGGTCGGCGTGGAAGCGAACGCGGTGACCTCGGGTCCGCGCAAAGACATGGGATCGCCGTTTCGTCCGATGTTGCCGGAGGAACGCGCGATCTTCCAAAGTGTGATTGACTCGTTTTATCAACGGTTCCTCCAAGTCGTTCATGAAGGGCGTCCGAACCTGACGCCGGACCAGATCAAGAAATTGGCCGACGGCCGCATCTATTCCGGAGAGCAAGCGAAGGCCTCCGGTCTGGTCGACGATGTGGGTTATCTCGAAGACGCGATAGACGCCGCCAAAAAGAAGGCCGGGCTCACGGATGCGAAGGTGGTGACCTATCGGCGGGCCGGTGAATACCAGAACAATGTGTATTCCCATATGTTCGGCACGGGATCCGGTCTGAACGCGCTGGCAAACCTCGATCTCCTGTCACTGGTGCATGGCGGGACCCCCCAGTTCATGTATTTGTGGATGCCGTAATGGCATACCGAACGGATTGACGATGCGGGTCATTTGCTGATTGAATGGGTTTCTTATGCCGGGATCTTCACGTCGAGACATCGACCAATGCTTCGCACGGCCCATTGAACGGCGAGCACTCTTGGGAGTTGGGGTGCGCACGGCCGCAAGCCTATGGTCTGTGGCCGGTCTGGGCGCAATTGTTGGCCTCCTTGAAGGTCTCGCCGGTTGTGTGCGGGCACCCGGCACCGCGCGAGATCAGCTCATTTACCTGTCCGAAGAAAAAGAGATGGCGATGGGACTCGGCGCATTCCGGGAAGTCCTGCGCCAGGCACCGCTCAGTGACAATCCGGAAATCAACGAAATGGTGCATCGGGTGGGCAATCGCATCGCCAAGGCCGCCAACAAACCGGAGTATCAGTGGGAGTTTGCGGTGATTCAAGACGACAGGACAATCAACGCGTTCGCGTTACCGGGCGGAAAAGTTGCGGTGTTTACGGGCATTCTCAAGGTCACCAAAACTGAAACAGGATTGGCCACCGTGATGGGTCACGAAGTGGCCCACGCGCTTCAGCGTCATGGCGCGGAACGAATGAGCCGGGGTATTCTGGAGCAGATCGGACAACTCGGCGCCTTGGCAGCCGGTGCCGCCACCGGTCGAGCGGATGCAGCGATGGCCGCCATGACGGCGTACGGCGTCGGCGTCACGTTGCCATTCGACCGCAGGCAGGAATCAGAAGCTGACTACATCGGCCTCCGCCTCATGGCGCAAGCCGGCTATGATCCCAGCCAGGCGGTCTCATTCTGGGAACGCATGAGCGGGTGTCCTCGGGCGATGATCGGTAAGCTCTGTTTCAGATCGCAGCAGGCCATTCCCGAATTCCTGTCGACCCATCCTTCCGATGTGACACGCATCAATCAGATCGAAGCATGGGTACCGGAAGCCATGAAACATTACCGTCCCGATTTGGCGCCTCAGCCTCAACACCCGGTGCAGCCCTATCGACCACCAATCGGTCCCATGCCGGATACACTACCCCAGACCGGTTAGCCCCATTCATCGAGGTCGTACGTGCCGCGTCGAACAGACATTCAATCTATTCTTCTGATCGGTTCAGGCCCCATCATCATCGGCCAAGCCTGTGAGTTCGATTATTCGGGAACTCAGGCCTGCAAGGCGTTGAAGGAGGAAGGCTATCGGGTCATCCTGATCAATAGCAATCCCGCCACGATCATGACCGATCCTGATTTTGCGGACCGGACATATGTCGAACCCATCACCCTCGACGTCGTGGAAAAGGTCATCGAGTGTGAACGGCCCGATGCATTGCTGCCGACGATGGGAGGCCAAACCGCACTCAATACGGCGGTCGGACTGGCGAAGCGGGGAGTGCTTCAGAAATACGGAGTGAAACTGATCGGCGCGTCTGCAGAAGCGATCCATAAGGCTGAAGATCGCGATGCTTTCCGTCAGGCCATGTGGCGCATCGGCCTCAAGGTCCCAGACAGCGCGGTGACGACGTCGCTGTTCGAAGCGGAAGAGCAAGTCAAGCAGATCGGTTTTCCGGCGATTGTGCGACCCTCCTTTACGTTGGGCGGGACCGGCGGCAATATTGCCTACAATATCGAAGAATTCCGCAGGCATGTCGAATGGGGACTCGCAATGAGCCCCGTGCGCCAAGTATTGATCGAGCAGTCGGTGATCGGTTGGAAGGAATTCGAGCTCGAGGTCATGCGCGATCTCAAGGACAACGTCGTCATCGTATGCCCGATCGAAAATCTCGATCCCATGGGGATTCACACCGGTGACAGCATTACGGTCGCCCCCGCGATGACGCTCACCGACAAGGAATATCAGATGATGCGCGACGCCGCGGTCCGAATCATTCGGGAGATCGGCGTCGATACCGGCGGCTCCAATATTCAATTCGGCATCAACCCGGTCAACGGGGACATGGTCGTGATCGAGATGAACCCCCGCGTCTCGCGGAGCTCGGCGCTGGCCTCGAAAGCGACAGGGTTTCCGATCGCCAAGATCGCCGCCAAATTAGCGGTCGGTTACACGCTCGATGAAATCACGAACGACATCACCGGCGTCACGAAAGCCTCCTTCGAACCCACGATCGACTATGTCGTCGTCAAGATTCCACGCTTCGCGTTTCAAAAATTCCCCGGCGCAGACCCGACATTGACCACCCAGATGAAATCGGTGGGGGAGGTCATGGCCATCGGACGGACGTTCAAGGAATCGTTGCAGAAGGCGATCCGCTCTCTCGAACTCGAACAGTTCGGGCTGTCATCCAAGCTGAATTTGGATCGGACAATCCCCGCGGATCTTGATCGGGAGGAGGCGCGGAAACGAATTCGCGCGGCCATTCGAACTCCGCTGCCCGACCGGCTCTGGCGTATCGCGGACGGTATCCGGCTCGACATGACGAACGACGAACTGCATGCGCTTACCAGAATCGACCCGTGGTTCTTGGAGCAGGTGCGCGACATTATCGCCTTCGAGAAACGGCTCGCCACAGAACGAGGGCCTCAGGAAGACAAGGCGCTCTCGCCCGAACTTCTTTCCCAAGCCAAGACGCTGGGATTCTCGGATGAACGGATTGCGCAACTGGTGGGTGTGTCTCAAGCGATGGTCCGGCAGTGGCGGACAACAACGGCATCGTCTGAACGGTCGTTACGCGTCACCTACAAACGCGTAGATACCTGTGCCGCGGAATTTGAAGCCCACACTCCGTATCTCTATTCGACCTATGAACAGGAATGTGAAGCGAGACCGACCGATCGCAAAAAAGTCATGATCCTCGGGGGGGGACCAAACCGGATCGGTCAAGGAATCGAGTTCGACTATTGTTGCGTGCATGCGGCCATGGCCCTGCGGGAGGAAGGTATTGAAACCATCATGGTCAACTGCAATCCTGAAACAGTGAGCACCGACTATGACACGTCCGATCGTCTCTACTTCGAACCGCTCACGGAGGAGGATGTCCTCAACATCGTCGATCGTGAGCAACCTCTCGGGGTCGTGCTGCAATTCGGAGGTCAGACTCCGTTGAAGCTCGCGTTGCCGCTGTCGCAGGCAGGAGTCCGGATTCTCGGCACCAGTCCCGATGCGATCGATCGAGCCGAGGACCGTGAACGTTTTCGAGAACTCTTGAACAAACTCGGACTACGGCAGGCAGAAAGCGGAACGGCTCGGTCGGTCGAGGAAGCGTTGCACATTGCCTCGGAAATCTCTTATCCCGTCATGGTGCGGCCATCCTACGTGCTGGGTGGCCGATCCATGCAGATCGTGTACGATGAGGCCGGCCTATTGGGTTACATGGGTTCGGCGGTGAAAGCCTCGCCCAAACATCCGGTGTTGATCGATCGATACTTGCGCGATGCGATTGAGGTGGACGCCGACGCCATTTCGGACGGACGGACGGTAGTGGTGGCCGGCATCATGGAACATATCGAGGAAGCCGGTGTGCATTCCGGGGACTCGGCCTGTTCCCTTCCCCCTTACACTTTGGACAAGGCGATCAGTGAGGAAATCCGCCGGCAAATGACCGTCTTGGCACTCGAATTAGGAGTGGTCGGTCTGATGAACGCCCAGTTTGCCGTCAAAGACGAGACCATTTATGTGTTGGAGGTCAATCCGCGAGGGTCGCGAACCGTGCCCTTCGTCAGCAAGGCCATCGGCATTCCCCTGGCCAAGCTGGCCATGAAGGTGATGGTCGGGCGGACATTGGACGATTTGCGTTTCACGACCGCCCCTACACCCGCGCATCTTTCCGTCAAGGAAGCCGTCTTCCCATTTACGAAATTCGCCGGCGTGGACGTGCTCCTCGGACCCGAAATGAAATCCACCGGGGAAGTCATGGGCATTGACAGTGATTTCGGCTGGGCGTTCGTCAAATCTCAGGCCGGCGCCGGGTCCATGCTTCCCACAAGCGGCACTGCGTTTGTCAGCGTCAAACAGGAAGACCGTCCCCTTGCCTGCGATGTGGCCCAACGATTGACGCGACTGGGATTTCGCATTACCGCCACCTCCGGTACCGCAACCTATCTTCGCGAGCAGGGATTGCTCGTCGAGACCGTCAACAAGGTTCAGGAAGGACGTCCGCATATTGTCGATCACATCAAAAACGGCGACGTCGCGCTCGTGATCAACACGGTACGAACCGCGGCGGCACACGCCGATTCTCTCTCGATACGGCGCGAAGCGCTGCATAAGGCGGTTCCATATTACACCACCATGCGAGGAGCCCTGGCGGCCATCATGGGAATAGAAGCGTTGGCAAGAAAAGCACTCACAATTCGATCGCTTCAGGAATATCATCATCTAGCGTAACGAGCGATTCTCTATGAGTCGCTCATCATTCTATAATTGTTTCTCGTCATGCATCCCGGTTCGCATCGACCGGCGCGTTGGCGGCGAGCAGGGAAGCTTTCTAACCACCCTCGGGGGACATGCAATGGCCACGACACCGATTACGAGGAGAGGATATGAGGCGCTCACGGCAGAACTCAGCCGCTTGCGGAAAGAAGAACGACCCAAGGTGATCGAAGCGATCGCCGAAGCTCGCTCACACGGCGACCTGAGTGAGAATGCCGAGTATGATGCCGCGAAGGAGCGGCAGGGATTCATCGAAGCCCGTATCGCCGAATTGCAGACCAAACTCGCAGAGGCACGCATCATTGACACGGCCGGCCGCGTCAGTGACACCGTTGTCTTCGGAGCGACCGTCGTGTTGATCGAACAAGAAAGCCAGGAAAAGAGACAATACACGCTGGTAGGCCAGGACGAAGCCGACTTGAAGCTTGCGCGCATATCCGTGCAGTCTCCGGTGGGCCGCGCGCTCATCGGCAAGCGAGTGGGTGACCTCGTGGAAGCACAGACGCCTTCGAGAGTCGTCGAATACGAAGTGGTCGAGATTCGTTTCGAAGAACTGTGACGGACCATGCCCGCCGCACTCTCTCTCGTGACATTTCTCACGGACTTCGGCTCACGCGACTATTTCGTGGCGAGCATGAAGGGCGTCATCCTCAACATCAACCCTCAGGCGCATCTTATCGATCTGTCGCACGACGTTCGACCGCACGATATTTTCCAAGCCGCCTATCTGCTCAAATCCTGCTATCGCTACTTTCCTGACGGAACCGTGCATGTCGCCGTAGTGGATCCCGGCGTCGGGAGCAGCAGGCGGCCCCTGCTGGTGTCCACTTCTCGCTATTTCTTTGTCGGGCCAGACAACGGTTTGTTTACCTATATCTTCGACGAAGAAACGGGTGTAGAAGTGCGGCATATCGAAAATCGCCAGTACCGACTCGATTCCGAGGGTGCTACGTTTGACGGTCGCGATCTGTTTGCACCCGCCGCAGCCTGGTTGACCAAAGGACAACCGCTTGGCTCCTTCGGCCGGTTGGTCCCTCACTCAGAACGACTTTCTATCGGTCAGCCCAGGTGGAACAACCATGTGATGGCAGGACAGATTGTTTATGTCGATCATTTCGGCAATCTGATCTCCAACCTCACCCGGTTGCAACTCACTGAAGTCCGCAGCATCACGAAGCGTTCTCAGCCCTACATTCGCCTCGCCGGTATCACGATCGACGGTCTTGTCGAGAGCTATAGTGAGGGCACACCGCACTCTCCCTCAGCCTTGATCAACAGCAACGGACAGCTTGAAGTCTTCGTGAAAGAGGGTAACGCAGCCGCCACGCTTGGGGCTGCAGAGGGAGCGCAGATCGAGATTGCTTGAGACCTGCGCTCTCATACACGTTGCGTGAGATTGGGGGAATGGCGTTGCTATCGCGTTCAGATACCTTCTTCCAATGGTGGAATCACACTGAGGGGAAAGGGACACAGCGCTAGAGGGATGCGATGAGGATACGCACGAGACCGGAAATATCTTCTGTATCCAGTGTCGGGGTCACACGATTTGCAGAATTGTTGTAGGCGGCTTCGAAGGAGAGCATCGCAGACCGGCCATAAATGGGATCAAGATGGAAGGCAAACATTCCCTTGCTGACAATGCTCTCTGTGTCGATGAGGCGGTCGGTAGATCGGCTGCTGGTATAGCCACCCATGGCACTGATGAGGAGGCGCTGGCTCTGTTTGTACAGGAATGAAACAGACGCCATCGGTGTTTCAACACGTGCTCCGGACCACTGCTGGTGTTCAGATCTATACCCGAGCAGTGGCATGATCGTCAGGGTATTGAATGGACGGTACAGTCCGCTGAAGCTTTGAGCAAAGGCCCTGCTCTCGGCTCCGCTCCGGAGTCCATCGGTCGTGACGATATAACTGGATGCCAACCGCGCATGCCATGTGAGCCCGCTGTAGGCGAGGGCTCCTTCCACCGAATTGCTTTGCGATCGTTGCGGCATGAATCCGGTGGGTTCAAAGGTGCTGTTCGTCGCGCTTCTCGCATAGGTCAGACTGAATTGCGGCCACGATGGCTTGCCCACAGCAAGCCCGATACGGCTGTATCGCTGTTCAATTCGGGCTTGCGTGGGATCGAGATCGACATTGTTCCACATTTCGCCGATGGAGCTCCGTAATTTCGCGGCTCCCCAGTTCACCTCTCCGAACATTTCGCGAACGGTCTGATCCGGGCTGTTGAAGAACGCTCGGCCGGCAGACCGATAATTCACTCCATAGCGGAACTGGCTGTTGGAGCCGGTCAACGCGAATCGGACCATCCGGCTAGACGAATCCTCTCTTCGATCAATGCGTGATTTTACAGGTAATTCATGCGACGAATTATTCGCCACCTCGCCTTCGGTCATGACCTGTCCTTCAAGCCATGACGAGGCCGCGATCAGACCGCGCATGCGAGGATGCTCGGAATCGGGAACAAGATCCTTGAGCCGGGTGGTGGCAGCAGGTAAGGCATACGAACTGGTTCGAAACGAGGTGTGCAGCACCGGTGAAGCGATGGTAAATGGAATGCCCGACGCTCCGGCAGAATCTCCTATACCGTCGGAAAATTGGATTCGTTGAAGAAGGAGCGTGCTTTGTTGAGCGTCTTCTGCGCGAGCGCCGGTCGGAAACCCGACCCAGAAGAGTAACAGGCTGATCATCACACGTCGTCGCATGGCTTCGATCCCGACAAACTGTTTCCAGGCAGCAACATAAGATGAAGTGTAGCACTCGCTGTTCGAGCCTAAGCTGTTGATACATTTGCGCTTGCAAATTTAGAAATCTATGCATCGGACGGCATGCGGCCCGCGGGAGAAATGGAAGGTCGCGGTCAAGAAAAAGGAAAATTACGTGCAGGGTACGGCAGGCGTTCTATCGGTCACCGTCACTTTTTCAATAGACCGATGGAGAATTGACACCATGCGTCTGAGTTCTGAAACAGTCGTGATGAGGGGAGGAACGAGCATGAGAACATTGCCGAGTGGTCGCAGCAGGAGTCCCTGCCGTCGTGATTCGAGAGCAACCTGATGGCCGACCCGTGCTTCAAGCGGATAGGGCTCCCGGGAGACCCGGTCTTTCACCAATTCGATGCCGGCCATAAAACCTCGCTGCCGAACATCACCCACGTGTTGCTGCACCCCCAAGGGTTTCAGAAGGCGGGAGAAGAGTGCGATCTTCGGCCGCAATTTCGTAAGGGTACCGGCCCGTCGAAAGATTCGTAAGTTCGCCAGAGCGACGGCACACCCGAGCGGGTTGCCCGTGTAACTATGGCCGTGGAAAAATGTCTTCCACTCATCGTAGCGGCCGAGAAAGGCCTCATAGATCTCTTCGGTGGTGAGGGTGGCAGCCAGAGGCATATATCCCCCGGTCAACCCTTTGCTGACGGCCATCAGGTCCGGCGTCACATCTTCATGCTGACACGCAAACATCCGGCCCGTACGTCCGAAACCGGTCGCGACTTCGTCGGCAATCAACAACACACCGAACGCATCGCAGAGTTCCCTGACGCGCGTCAGGTAACCGGAAGGCGCGGTGATCATTCCGGCGGCAGCCTGCACTATGGGCTCGAGAATAATGCCGGCGATTTCTTCGTGGCGCGACCGCAGGAGCGTTTCGATCGGTTCCAGGCATGCCATCCGGCACGAGGGGTACTCGAGCTTTAAGGGACAGCGATAACAATAGGGTGCATCGGCAGTCAACGTCGGAAATAGCAGCGAACCGAAGCGACCATGAAAGAGATCAATGTTTCCCACGCTGACGGCCCCGAGCGTATCTCCATGATAGGCGAGGCTGAGGCGGACAAATTTAGTCTTGGCTGGCGCAGACGGAACCCGTTGCTGCCAATATTGAACGGCCATCTTGAGCGCCGCTTCCACCGCAGTAGACCCATTGTCCGAGTAAAACACCCGGGTGAGGCCCCGGGGAGCGACGTGCACGAGTGCCCGCGCCAACTCTATCGCCGGTGGATTCGACAGTCCCAAAAACGTGCTATGTGCGATCTTCTCCGTTTGCGCGGTGATCGCGTGATCCAGAACGGGATGTCGGTGCCCATGAATATTCACCCAGAGAGAAGAGACTCCGTCCAAATACCGTCGTCCCTCCACATCGAATACATAGGCTCCTTTTCCTCGTTCGATGATCAGCGGAGGTTCGGTCGTCCATTCCTGCATCTGGGTAAACGGATGCCAGAGATACTGGTGATCCCATCGTTCCAATTGCTTGTTCCTTGAATTGGTATTCATGAATGGACCGTGCAGGGTGGGGAACCGGACAAACAATTGCAGGAGAGATACGTGAAAAACCGCGCAGCCGATGAATTATACCGGCGGGCGATTTCTTTGACAACCTCCAGGGCAGCTACTATAATGAGCCGATTTTAGGTCGCATGAACCAGGATTCGCAAAGTCTCATCCGAAATTTCTCGATCATTGCCCATATTGATCACGGCAAATCGACCCTCGCTGACCGTTTTCTAGAAGCTACGGGTGCCATCAGCGCCCGGGAGTTCCGAGAGCAGATTCTTGATGCGATGGATCTTGAGCGTGAGCGTGGCATCACGATCAAGGCTCATGCGGTTGCCATTCGATACCAGGCAAATGACGGCAAGACGTACGCCTTGCACTTGATCGATACGCCGGGGCACGTCGATTTCACGTATGAGGTATCGCGCAGTCTCGCGGCATGTGAAGGCGCCTTGCTCTTGGTTGATGCCACCCAGGGTGTCCAAGCCCAGACCATCGCGAACGTCAATCTCGCTATGGCCAATCATCTGACCATTCTTCCTGTCATCAACAAAATCGATCTGGCGAGTGCCGATGTCGAAGGCACCACGCACCAGATCTCGGAAATCCTGACATTAGATGCCAACGACGCGATGCTGGTCAGCGCTAAGGAAGGGCGGGGTGTCCACGAGGTGTTGGAAGCCATCGTGTCCCGTGTTCCACCGCCCTCGGGAGACCCGGGCAAACCCCTCAAGGCGCTCATTTTCGACTCCTGGTTTGATAATTATCAGGGTGTCATTGTCCTGACTCGAATTGTCGATGGCGCCGTCAAACCGGGCATGAAGATCAAAGTCATGTCCAATGACAGAACGTTTGAAGTCATGGAGGTGGGCCAATTTACGCCGAAACGGACAAAGACCGGACAACTGCTCACGGGAGAAGTCGGGTACCTCTGTGCCAATATGAAAGAAGTCGCAGACGTGAAGATCGGTGATACGCTCACCGACGCCGGGCAATCGACCGATCAGCCGTTTCCAGGGTATAAAGAGGTCAAGCCTCTGGTGTTCTGCGGCCTCTACTCCACCGATACGGCCAAATACGAGGATCTTCGCGACGCGCTGCTCAAGCTACGGTTGAACGACTCTTCTTTTGTCTATGAGCCGGAGACGTCCCTCGCATTAGGGTTCGGGTTTCGTTGCGGATTTCTCGGTCTGTTGCACATGGAAATCATTCAGGAACGTCTGGAACGGGAATACGGGCTGACCCTCATCACGACGGCACCGACGGTCGTGTATCGCATCATGACGACGAAGGGCGAGGTCTTGGAGATCGACAATCCCGCCAAACTTCCGCCGCCCGGCTCGATCGAGGTCTTTGAGGAACCCTATATACTCGCCACCCTGATCGCTCCCGAACGCTACGCCGGCAGTCTCATACAGCTATGCCAGGAACGGCGCGGCGTCCAGCGCAGCATGCAATATCTCGATCCAACGCGGGTCATCGTGATGTATGAATTGCCGTTGAACGAAGTCATCCTCGATTTTTTTGATAAATTGAAATCAAAGACGCAAGGCTACGCCTCGCTCGACTACGAGTTGCTGGGTTATCGAGAGTCGGAATTGGTAAAATTGGACATCCTGCTCAACGGGGAAGCGATCGATGCGTTATCTTTCATTACACATCGTGATCGCTCCTACCAGCGTGGACGTCAATTGGCAGAGAAAATGAAGGAATTGATTCCAAAACAGATGTTTGAAATTGCCATTCAGGCGGCGATCGGAAACAAGGTGATTGCCCGCGAGACCATCGGTGCCATGAAGAAAAATGTGACGGCGAAGTGCTATGGCGGTGACATCACTCGAAAACGCAAGCTCTGGGAAAAACAGAAAGAAGGCAAGAAACGTATGAAATCCGTGGGCAAGGTAGAGGTTCCTCAAGAAGCTTTTCTGGCCATCCTGAAGGTCGGTGAGGAATGAATCGCGAACCCGATCTTCGTAACGCAGAAGACGTGTCGACGCGCTCCGCTGAGGTCACACCGGATGCGGCAGTTCCTCAACAAGGAATGGGCGCGGCCGCCTCTCCCGTTCGTCCGGTCGTTCCGACCAGAAAGTCGGTCGTCCGTGAATATGCCGAGGCCATCATCGTCGCCATGCTGTTGGCGTTCGCCATCCGCGTGTTCGTCGTCCAGGCATTCAAGATTCCTTCCGGTTCCATGATTCCGACGTTGCTGATCGGTGATCACATTCTGGTCAGCAAACTTTCCTATGGATTGCAATGGCCGTCGGATTGTAAGTTCCAGACCGGTTTTCCGCCTTTGACCTGTTACTCCTCCCATACCGTGCTGCCGTTCGGATCAGTTCAAAGGGGAGACATCGTCGTGTTTCGCTTTCCGGAGGATGAAGATAAAGACTTCATCAAACGGGTGGTCGGATTACCCGGTGATACCATCCAGATACGGAACAAGACGGTCCTCGTCAACGGAACAGCGTTCGATGATAAGGGCTTCACCCAACGCATCGATCCGGGCCTGATCGACGGGCACATCAATCCTCGCGACAATTTCGGACCGGTCACAGTTCCCGAAGGATCGTATTTTGTGATGGGAGATAATCGGGACCAGAGTCTCGACAGCCGTTTTTGGGGGTATGTTCGTGCCGAAAAAATACGCGGCAAAGCGTTTCGCATTTATTGGTCCTGGAGTGGCCAAGGAACCTGGGCTGAATGGGTCCGATGGGAAAGATTCGGCAAAGCCATCCAGTAGCCCGCGATGGGCCTCCGTCTAGAACCGCCTCGGAGCCTGCGGGTGGACGGCCCGGCGATCCTTCCCCCTTGCGTCAATACATTCAACGGTTTCCTCAAGCGAGCGTCCTCGTCATCGGCGATCTGATTCTCGATCATTATATATGGGGTCGCGTGAGCAGAATCTCGCCGGAGGCTCCGGTCCCGGTCGTACACGTCGAATCCGAATCGCTCAAACCCGGCGGCGCCGCCAACGTGTTCAATAATATCCTGGCACTTGGCGGCAAGGCGGACATCTGCGGAGTGATCGGTGCCGATGAAAGCGGACGACTCCTCTTGAAGGAACTGGAGGGACGACGTGAGGCGCGCGGAGGGGTCGTGATCGATCATGATCGACCGACTACCAGGAAAAACAGGGTCATCGCGCATAATCAGCAGATCGTCCGGTACGATGTCGAACGCCGGACCGAATTGAAGGTGACGCTGCAACGGCGCATTCTGAGATATGTCGAATCGCGACTCCGTGACATCTCTTGCTTGGTCGTCTCGGACTATGCCAAGGGCGTGGTGTCTGCTTCGCTCATGGCAGAGTTGACTCGTTTGGCGGGCAGGCGGCGCATTCCGATTGTGGTGGATCCGAAGGTGGAGCACTTTGGCTTTTACAAAGGGGTCACGGTCGTGACCCCAAACCATATCGAAGCCACCCAAGCAGCCGGTGTGCACGGAGACGACGATCAGGCGGTCAACGAAGCGGGAGCCGTCATCCGTCAGCGGCTGGGCTGTCAAACCGTGTTAGTCACGAGGGGCGAAAAGGGAATGAGTCTCTATGAGGCGGACGGGGCCTATTGGCATATTCCTACCCGCGCACGCCAGGTCTTCGATGTTACCGGAGCAGGGGATACGGTAGTGGGAACCTTGGCCCTTGCACTGTCCACTGGTGCCACGATGAGAGAAGCTGCCGCTCTGGCAAACCACGCAGCCGGTGTTGTGGTGGGGATGGTGGGAACAGCGACGGTCAAGGCCTCTCAACTTGCGGAGGTGCTGGACCATGGGTGAACGATCAACCGTGACGGTCGTTGTGCCTGCGCGATACGCATCGTCACGGTTTCCCGGGAAGCCGCTCGTCCGATTGTCGGGAAAACCCATGATTCAACACGTCTATGAACAGGCCAAAGCCTGTGGCGCAGTCGAGCGGGTTGTCGTGGCAACCGACGATCGACGTATCCAGGCGGCGGTCGAAGAATTCGGAGGGACGGCCATCCTCACGACCGAACCCTATCGCACCGGAACGGATCGCGTCGCAGGTGTGGCGCACCACTACCCCGGAGAATATTTTGTCGATCTCCAGGGAGACGAGATCATCCTGAATCCAGACCTGCTCAGCGATCTGATCGAACCATTTCTCGCAAGCGGCGAGGGCATGGGGACACTCAAGCGGCGGATCGAGTCGTCCGACGATCTGCACAATCCCGGTGCCGTCAAGGTCGTGACGGATGCTCGCGGCTATGCGTTGTACTTTTCACGAGCCCCCATTCCGGTCGTCCGGGATGATGCCCAACATCGGGCGGTCGCGGACGTGCATTTCATTCACCTCGGGGTGTACATCTATACACGAGACGTCCTGATGCATCTGTCGTCATTGCCCACCGGTTCACTGGAACACGTTGAGAAGCTCGAGCAGCTTCGTGCGCTGGAGCATGGGATACGGATTCGCGTGTGGGAGACGAAGCATCCGTCACTGAGGATCGATCGACCGGAAGATGTGTCCGCTGCGACGGATCAGCTTCGGCGTGCCGACATCATGCGTCCCTCACATCGATGACGAGACAGAGTAAGGTGTCACGATGAGCAAATTTATTTTTGTGACCGGCGGCGTGGTTTCGTCCCTCGGGAAGGGTCTTGCGTCGGCCTCGATCGGCAATCTGCTGGAAAGTCGTGGCCTGAAGATCACATTTCTCAAGTTGGACCCCTATATCAACGTCGATCCAGGCACGATGAACCCCTACCAGCATGGAGAAGTATTTGTGACCGACGATGGGGCGGAAACCGATCTCGATCTCGGCCATTACGAACGCTATACGTCGCTGACGTTGACCAGAGAGAACAACTACACGACCGGCCGCATCTACAATTCGGTGATTACCAAAGAACGACGGGGCGACTACCTGGGAGGCACCGTTCAAGTCGTGCCTCACATCACGGACGAAATCAAAGAATGCATCATTCGCATCTCGAACGGGATGGATGTCACCATTGTGGAGATCGGCGGAACGGTGGGTGATATCGAGAGCCTGCCGTTTCTGGAGGCTATCCGGCAAATCCCATATGATGTCGGACGAGACAATGTCCTCTACGTGCATTTGACCCTGGTGCCCTATATCGGAGCGGCAGGGGAGTTGAAGACCAAACCGACTCAACATTCCGTGAACAAGCTTCGTGAAATCGGCATACAGCCCAATATTCTCTTGTGCCGAACCGATCGGTATTTGCCCCCGGAACTGAAGGCTAAGATTGCGCTGTTCTGCAATGTCGAGAAAGATGCCGTGATCACAGCCAAGGATGTCGAAACCGTGTATGAAGTTCCCATCGTGTTTCGGAAGGAGGGCCTGGACGAACTCATCGTGCGCATCCTCCGTCTGGATACCGGGCCGCCGAACTTGCGGGAATGGGATGCCATGGTCCAGAAGATCAAACATCCCCAGCATGAGGTATCGGTCGCACTCGTGGGGAAATATGCCGGCTTGAAGGAGTGCTACAAGAGTCTCGCCGAGGCCCTCGTGCACGGCGGCATCGATCATGAAACGCGGGTCAATATTCATTGGCTGGAATCAGAGGAAATCGAACGACTGGGCACCGAACGAGTGTTGCGTGAAATGGATGGAATTCTGGTTCCGGGCGGCTTCGGTATTCGCGGTGTCGAAGGAAAGATCGAGGCCATTCGCTATGCACGGGAGCGGCATATTCCCTATTTGGGCCTCTGTCTGGGTATGCAATGCGCGGTGATCGAATTCGCGCGGAATGTCGCCGGATTGAAAGATGCGAGCAGTTCGGAGTTCGATGCGCAGTGCCCGCATCCTGTGATAGATCTGATGGCGGACCAGCAGGGGGTGAAGGACAAAGGCGGGACCATGCGACTCGGCGCCTATCGTTGCAAGCTGGCTGATAGCACGCTCGCCGAAAAATGTTACGGCATCTCGGAAGTGTCGGAACGCCATCGCCATCGGTACGAATTCAACAATCGCTATCGAGATCACTTGACGGAAAAGGGACTGGTGTTCAGCGGGCTCTCTCCTGACAATCGCCTCGTCGAAATTATCGAACTGCGTGATCATCCGTGGTTCCTGGCCACGCAGTTTCACCCTGAGTTCGGGTCGCGCCCGCACCGTCCCCATCCGCTCTTCAGCGGTTTCGTGGGAGCTGCGTTACGGAAGAAATGCGGACGATAATCGAACATGATCGCCACGGGTACCGGAGCACAGAGGTGCACGATGCCGCATGAAATCGACCTGGGTTCTTTTCAGGTAGGCGGAGCCCGTCCGCCATGCCTGATCGCCGGCCCCTGCGTCATCGAAAGCGAAGACCTCGCGCTGAAAACGGCGGAACGCATCGCAGAAATCACCAAAGCCCTCGGCATTGCTTATATCTTCAAATCTTCCTACGACAAGGCCAATCGCACGTCGATTGCGTCGTTTCGAGGGCCTGGTCTCACAAAGGGCCTGGCGGTCCTGCGTAAGGTCAAGGAACAGGTGGGCGTCCCGCTTTTGACCGACGTTCACACCGTCGAAGATGCGCAGGAAGCGGCAACCATCGTGGACGTGCTTCAGATACCTGCATTTCTGTGCCGCCAGACCGATCTCTTGGTTGCAGCAGCCAAAACTGGGCGGGTGGTGAACGTCAAGAAGGGCCAATTTCTGGCCCCCTGGGAGATGGCCAATGTGGTCACGAAACTGGAAGAGAGCGGGAACCGGAGAATTCTGCTGACCGAACGGGGTTCATCGTTCGGCTACAATAATCTGGTCGTGGATATGCGCGCCCTACCGATCATGCGCGGCTTCGGATACCCGGTTATCTTCGACGCCACCCACAGTGTCCAATTGCCCGGCGGAGGCGGAACGAAATCCAGCGGTCAGCGCGAATTTGTAGCGCCACTCGCTTGCGCGGCCGCAGGAGCGGGATGCGACGGGTTTTTTATGGAGGTACATCCCAACCCCGATGCGGCCTTGTCGGATGGGCCGAATATGGTGCCCCTGCACGATCTCAAATCGCTGCTCGAACGGATTCTACGGATATGCCACGCGGCAAAACAATAACGCGCCTCGATAAATCTTCAGCGAAGAAGCGGAACCCCCTACCGACCCGCGACTCCGCCATGTTGCAGGAGGGGAAACGCGTCCTCGAGATTGAGGCCCGCGCTGTCCAGGTTCTGATCGACAGACTGGATGAACGGTTCGTACAAGCTGTCGATGTGCTCTATCAATGCAAAGGCAAGGTCATCGTGTCGGGCATGGGAAAGTCCGGATTGATCGGGCAGAAGATCGCGGCGACTCTTGCCAGTACCGGCACACCGTCGTTCTTTCTCCATCCGGCGGAAGGAGTTCATGGGGATTTGGGTATGGTCGCCCGACGGGATGCGATGATCGCCATCTCGAATAGCGGTGAGACCCAGGAGGTCTTGCAGTTGCTGCCTTTCGTCAAACGCATGAATCTTCCGGTCGTGGCCCTGACAGGGCGGACAACGTCCACCCTTGGCAAAATCAGCGACGTGGTGCTGGACATCTCGGTGAGCGAGGAAGCCTGTCCAATGGGTCTGGCGCCGACCGCGAGCACGACGGCGACGTTGGCCATGGGGGATGCGCTGGCCCTTGCGCTCCTGCGGAAACGTGGATTCAAGCAGGAGGATTTTGCCCAATTTCACCCGGGGGGCACGCTGGGCCGTCGGTTGTTGGTGAAAGTCAAAGACCTCATGCATGGCGGCAACGATGTCCCCCGCATCGGACTCGACGCCTCGGGGTCTGACGCAATTCTTGAAATGACGGCCAAGAAACTCGGCATGACCACCGTGCTCAATGAAACCGGTCTCTTGATGGGGATCATCACGGACGGAGATCTTCGACGATTCATCCAGCACGGCGGCGATTTTACCCGCGTCACCGCTGCCGACCTCGCCAGCCGGAACCCGAAAACGATCGGTCCGGATGAATTGGCCACGACGGCTGTGGGCCTCATGGAACAGCATAGTATTACCGCGTTGGTCGTGGTGGACCGCCAGCATCGACTGACGGGAGTCATCCACTTGCATGATTTACTCAAACACGGCATCGTATAGGTTGGCCGATCACGGAGGATCCTGAGGAACCGGATGGCGCACGATTGGAAAGAAGCTGGTTTGGTGTTGATGCGATCGGCTGTGCAGGAAGGCAACATCAACCTGCCCAATGTCCTCACGCTGACACGCATTCTTTTGATTCCGGTCTTCGTCCTGCTGTTCGTCGTTCCGACGCCGGACCGGTCTCTCGCGGCGGCAGTCGTGTTCGTCAGCGCCGCCATGACCGATCTGTTGGACGGCTACCTGGCCAGACGGCGAGGGCAGGTGACCAAACTCGGCCGTTTGTTGGATCCGATCGCCGATAAGCTGCTGGTCCTGTCGGCTTTGATTGTGTTGGTCCAGGTCGATCGGGTCGGCGCCTTGGTCGCAATTCTGATTATCGCTCGAGAGGTCGCAGTGACCGGAATTCGCGCCATTGCCGCGACCGAAGGTATGATTATCTCCGCAGAGGTGACGGGGAAATACAAAATGGCATTGCAAGTGATTGCGATCGTCCTATTGATTCTCGAAGGAACAGTCCTGTCCGAGTTCGGCAATGTTCACCTGGCCGGCATCGTCACCTTGTATTTCTCAGTCGTGCTGGGATACGTCTCAGGCGTCCAATATGTCTACAGCTTTTGGCGCCAGATCAATCTGAAGGGTCTGTAACTCACCGCTCGGAGAAACCAAACCCTCTCCAATCCGCCAGTGCCATGGACAATCCCTTCCTTGTCATCGCCCTGACTCTTGCCGGGTACCTTGCAGGCTCCATCCCGTTCGGCGTGGTGGCATCCAAGGCTCTCGGTACTCCCGATCCACGTACCGCAGGAAGTCGCAATGTGGGCTTCACCAATGTCTTGCGCATCGGGGGGAAAAAAGCAGGAATTGCGACGCTTGCCGGAGACATGGGAAAGGGCTGGTTGGTGGCCTGGGTTGCCGGGCACTGGCTGACCGATGAGGTTTCGATCCTCATCGTAGCGCTGGCATCGATCCTGGGTCATCTGTACTCCGTCTTTCTGGCCTTCCACGGGGGTAAAGGAGTGGCAACAGCTCTTGGCGCCGTTATGGGGGTTGCACCGGCAATAGGGATCAGTATGCTGGCGATCTGGTTGCTGGCGGTCTGGCTATGGCGTTATTCCTCAGGCGGTGCACTGGCGGCATTCGGGTTCTTTCCGCTCTTATCGGTCGTATTCCGTCAGAGCCATATCTTTTTGGGCTTCGCTTGTGTGGTGACCGCACTCATCTGGTTTCGTCATCGGGACAATGTGATTCGGTTGTGGAGTGGAACGGAATCGCGGATCGGGCAGACAACGAAGTCCTAAACCATGTGCCTCTTTCCCGCAGATCGGCATGAGTTTACATAATATATCTTATCGGACATTGACCCATGGTCTCCTTTGAGTTGGTGGCTAGGTTTCGCAAGGAACTCTCGATCACAGGCAGCGCGATGTATGAAACCGTGGTCGCGATCGCCGAACGGGTCAATCGCAAGGTCCATGTCCTACGCCTGCATTCCCAGGCAACCTCTCTTCTGACACAAATCCAATTGTTGCACCGCCAGGTCGGTACCCGCGTCGCCGACCATTTCAGCGCTTCACCCGGGCGATCCGGACGGATACAACCCCCGTCTCTTCACTCCGGCACCGATATCACAACAGTGGTTGCGACATCCGCCCAGCGGGTCCGCCAGTTTCAGGATGGTCTGGCTAAACTCGAGGCGCGTATTCGCGAACTGAAGCAAGAAGTCGCTCATGAAGAACTGTTGCTGATCCAGCGGGATCTGGGTATTCGCGACGCAGCGATGGAGCGCGCCATTGTTTCTCAGGGCGCCGCCGTATTGGGCCATCCGCTCAGCGATTTCAATCTTCCGCCGACCACCCGCATCGTCGCGATTTTTCGTGGCCCCTTCCTCCTTTCTCTCACCGGCGCTCTGGTCTTGCATCCGGATGATGTCGTGCTACTCGTTGGACTTCGTGTCGATCTCGCTGAGATTTTGCCGCACTTCCAGCATCAACGATCGTCGAAGACCGCCTGATCTCCACGATTTATCGCTCGACAATCTGGTATTCTAAGGACCATATTCTGGAACGATCTCTATTTCTCCGGGGTACATACGATGCGAGCTCCTGTCGTGAACATGATCCTGCTAGGAATAGGCATCACCTGCACGCTGACCTGGGGCCAGCCGGCAGCCCTGGCCGGGTCCAAGGATTCTCCCGGGCTCAAGCTGCTTGAAGATATTCAATCAGTCATCACCGACCTGGCTGAAGATGCCAAGCCGTCGGTAGTGAGCATCTTTCCGATTCAATCTATGGGGCGCTCCCGCGATGTGCCGGGTGAACGTCTCCCCAACCCTACAGGGTCCGGCTCCGGGGTCATCGTCGATCCGGATGGCCATATCATCACGAATAACCATGTCGTCGGCGAGGCCTCCGAGGTAGAGGTCCGCTTGTCGGACAAGACAAGACTCTTTGCGCAAGTCGTCGGGAAGGATCCCGACACAGACTTGGCGGTCCTCAAGGTCACCAGTGAACGACCCCTCCCCAGCGTCCACTTCGGAGATTCGAGCATGGTCCGCGTGGGCCAATGGGTGCTGGCCGTGGGAAATCCCTTCGGGCTGGACCGCACAGTGACCTTGGGAGTCGTCAGCGGAGTGGGACGAGAAAACATCAACCTCTCCCGCTATGAGAATTTCATTCAAACCGATGCCTCCATCAACCCCGGCAACTCCGGAGGGCCGTTGTTCAATTTGCGAGGGGAAGTCATCGGCATCAATACTGCGATTATTAACTTCGCCCAGGGCATCGGTTTTGCCATTCCCTCAAACATGGCCAAACTCGTCATGAACCAGCTCATCGCCAAAGGGAAAGTGGTACGGGCATGGCTGGGAGTCGGACTTCAACCGTTGACGGCCGAGCTTGGGAAAAAATTTGGTGTGCAGGAGGGCGAGGGCGTGCTGGTCAATGAAGTCTTCGAAAAGGACCCGGCCGCCGTCGCGGGCATCAAACCAGGCGATGTCATCACGAAGGTCGACGATAACCTTGTCGACACTCCGAACAGACTCTCTCGGTTGGTAGCCGGGCTTCCCCCCGGATCTACAGTGAAGGTCGAAGTGGTACGCGACGCGCATCGGATTCTGCTCGACGTCGCCCTGAGCGAGCGGCGGGATACGGTGATCGTGGCGTCGCTCCCCCAGACGCGCTCGGACATGAAGCTCGGCATCGACGTGCAGGATCTGACTGCGGCCCTCGCCGATAGATTCAAATTACACGAGAACAGGGGCGTGCTCATTTCCAAAGTCGAATCCGGCAGCCTCGCGCAAGCAGAAGGACTTCGCGAAGGCGATCTCATCAAGGAGGTCAACCGGGTCGACATTGGAAGCGTAGCCGAATTCGGGACAGCGGTGTCAAAAGTCAGACGCGGCGAGACGATCCTCCTGCGGGTTCTTCGCGAAAGCCGCGCCTTTTACGTCGTGCTGAAACCCACCGATCGCTGACCTCCGACATGCCGGCAGGCCGGTAACGGCTGCCGGCACGCGTGTATGCACTTCTTGAAGTCCCGTCAGTGTGCCGCAACAGCCTGCCGCCCGGCTCGATGTTCCTCGACGATCCGAGGGGTCAATTCGCGAGGCACTTCCTCATAGTGTGAGAATTCCATCACATACGTCCCACGCCCACCCGTAATCGACGTCAGCGATGGGGCATATTTGAGCACCTCTGCCAATGGAATCGTCGCCTTGATCGTTTCGGTATGTCCCGTGGCGGTCACCGTGACGATACGCCCACGCCGTGAGTTGAGGTCACCAATGACCGCGCCGATGGCGTCTTCCGGTGCTTCAATGTCGACGGCCATGATCGGCTCCAGCAAGACAGGATGGGCATGTTCCATCGATTTCTTGAACGCCATCGAAGCCGCAATCTTGAACGCCAATTCTGACGAGTCCACGACATGATAGGAGCCATCAAAGACGGTCACACGGATGTCCACGACCGGATACCCCGCGAGCACCCCCTCGTGCATCGCGTCCACCACACCTTTTTCTATGGCCGGGATGAAATTCCTGGGGATCGCACCGCCCACCACTTTGTTTTGAAACTCGAACCCGGCTCCGCGAGGAAGCGGCGTGAGTTCAAGCCAGCAATCGCCATACTGGCCATGCCCGCCGGTCTGCTTCTTGTATTTCCCTTGAGACTGCGTGACTGTGCGAATCGTTTCTCGATACGGAACTCTCGGGGTATGCACCGTGACATCAGCGCCGTATTTGCGATGCAGTTTTTCCAGCGCGACGTCAATGTGCAATTGGCCCATGCCGCTCAGCACCATCTCCTTGGTTTCGGGATTGCGCACGAACTCCAACGCGGGGTCCTCCTCGATGAGCTTATGAAGGCCCAAACTGACCTTTTCAATATCGGCCTTCGATTTGGCCTCGATGGCAAACGATAACACCGGTCTGGCCAGGTGGAGTGCAGGATACTGAATCGGGGCGCGCTCGTCACAGACCGTATCACCCGTCATCGTATCCTTGAGTTTGCCGATCGCAACAATGTCCCCCGCTGCCGCGCTCGGAGCGGACACATATTTTCTCCCGAAGATCGTAAAGAGGTGCCCCCCTTTCTCCTTGACTTGCCGGCTCGCATTGTAAAAGGCCGTGTCTGCCGACAGCGTGCCGGAGACGATGCGCACATAAGAAAGACGCCCCACAAATGGATCGATAATGGTCTTGAACACGAACCCGGAAAACGGTTCCGTCGGTGATGGGCGTCGCGTCACGATTTCATCGGATCGGTGGTTCGAACGACCTTGCAGCGGGACGATGCCGGCGAGATCCACCGGAGACGGCAGCAGGCCGACAATGGCATCCAACAACGCGTGCGTTCCGATACTGCGGACAGCCGACCCGCACAACACGGGAATAAGGTGCCCGCGATGGACGCCACTGCGCAATCCGGTCAACAGGTCGTCAATCGAAAGGTCCCCCTCGGACACATACTTTTCAAGAAGACCATCATCAATCTCCGCAACCGATTCGATCAGTCGCTTCTTGGCCTGCTCTGCTACAGCAATGAGGGCTGGGGGAACCTGTCCCTCTTGGGCTTTGGGATGCTCTACGTCTCCGGAAAAGGCTCGCTGGCCGACTACGTCGATGATCCCGCTCAACTCGCCCCCCGTCCCGTTAGGCAGCAGCAACGGGATTCCCGTCATCTCCAACTCTGCTTGCATGGCATCGAGGATCGTCGTCAGCGACGTCCCCTCCTTGTCCAGTTCATTCACGAACACCAGGCAGGGAAGCCGGGATTCCCGAACGATGCTCCGCAAGCGGACCAGTTCGCTTCGCATGCCGCTGGCGGCACTGATCACGAGCACGATGCCGTCCACAGCACGGAGCGCCGCCAGTGTTTCCCCGAAAAAACTCGACGCACCCGGAGTATCGACGAGATTGATGCCGACATCTTTATATGGAAAGTGAAGGACACTTGTGTTCAGGGAGGTGCGCCGGTGGATTTCCTCCGGCTCGAAATCAGACACGGTCGTCCCGTTGAGGACGGAACCGAGGTGAGGGATGCCGCCTGCTGCATAGACGAGACTCTCAACTAACGAGGTTTTTCCCGATCCAGCGTGAGACACCACCGCTACATTTCTCATGCATTCCACGGGAACTGCTCTCATGATGTCCTCCTCGGGTTGTCGTCAGGACAGCGTCTGCCTGTCCCAGCGAGCAGTCGGAACATGGTGAAAATCTAGCCGTCCATCATCACCTCAATACACAGACCTACGCCTCTGTTTCGCACTGCGCAAGTTGGTTAGGAACTGCCGGCCGCCGGCTCAATCCAGCCCTGGTCGGCAAAACTCACGTATCGCCCGTCCCCAATGACGAGATGGTCCAACACACGAATGCCGAGCAATTGACCACCGGCTATCAATCGCGTCGTGAGAAGCCGATCTTCTTGACTCGGCATCGGGTCGCCGCTGGGATGATTGTGCAAGAGAATGATCGAGGCCGCAGACTCGCGGATCGCCAACTGGAAGACCTCGCGTGGGTGGACGATGCTGTGCGTCAGACTGCCTTCGGACACGACTGCCTCGCGAATGATGGCATTTTTCGCATCGAGCAGAACTGTCGTAAAGATCTCGTGACGGAGATTCCGCAACCGCGGATGAAAATGTGTGAACAAATCCGCGCTGGATGTCACGCGAAATCCGGTCGAAAGCGGCGCCGCGATCGCACGACGTCCAAGCTCAATGGCCGCTTTGAGTTGTGCTGCCTTCGCATGCCCGATCCCTGGAATGGCGCAGATCTCCTCGAGACCGCAATGCACCAGGCCCGATATTCCCCGCAAACGTTGAAGAATTTCCCTGGCAACATCCACCGCCGACGCCTCCTGCCTCCCTACCCTCAACAGAATCGCCACCAGCTGCGCGTCGGAGAGGGAGTCGGGACCTTGTTTCAATAGGCGTTCGCGTGGCCGTTCTGTTTCCGGCCACTCCCCTATGCCGCCTCCACGATTCGTTCTCTTTCCAGGGACCCGTCGCGACAAAAAAATGTCACCTCGAACGATATTGTACCGGTTCCTTGGCGCGTGCTAAGGCCACTTCGCTCCTGTGCACTGGTCTAACCCATTGAAAGTATGCAGTTCGACATTTTGGTGCAGGTCTTGCTTGGGAATGCCTACAGCAATGAACGAAGCCACCCAGGAGGAGAAAATGGAATGTCCGAAGTGTAAAGGATTAATGATGCTGGAGCGGTTCTCTGACTTCTTTCTCATCTTCTACGCCTGGAAATGTATCAACTGCGGTGCAATCATCGACCGGACGATTTCAGCCAATCGCCGGAAGAGTCTCGCCGCTCGAGAAGCCCATACGGTCGGGACGCGGTAATTCCTTCGCATTCCGTTGCCGGTCGAGATCACGTCCGTGTGAGGGTTCTGACTGGTCGAATCCTCACCGATCACAATCGGACGGACGCCCGGCGGCATTATAGCGAGCCAGCCCCCGACCCGTCAAAGCGCAGCTTCTTCCATTCATCATCCGCAACGTCTCCTTCAGGGTGGGATTCCAACCATCCGATCTGATAGGAAAACCGTCTCGTCACCCAATCCTTGACCCCTTCAAAAACGCTGTGTTAGAGTGGGCTCCTGCATGAAAGCGTGGTCCTCCCTCTAAATGATATGCGTGTCATCGCGGGAGTTCACCGAGGCCGCCGGCTCTTGGCACCCACGGGCCACACACTTCGACCGACCTCAGATCGAGTCAAGGAAGCGCTTTTTTCAATATTGGGCCACCGCACCATGGGGGCTCGTGTATTAGACCTCTATGCGGGAACGGGAGCAATCGGTATTGAAGCCATGAGTCGTGGCGCAGCGCATATCACCTTTGTCGAGGCGGATCACACGGCCTGCCAGATCTTGCACAAGAATTTAGGGCGTTGCCAGGGAGCCTCTGATCTCCATGTGTGCAGGTCGTGGGTCGAACAGTTCCTCGGACATGCGCCGTCCTGGAGAGGCCCGTATGACATCGTATTTGCCGATCCTCCCTACGCGCTGACCCTCGAGTTTATGCAATTGCTCGACCGCTTGCCCCATCATGGCCTGACAGCCGACGCCGTGGCCATCGTCGAACACGGCCGAAAGACCGCGCTCCCCTCACACGTCAGCACGTTGCTCTTCCATCGGCGTTACGAGTATGGCGACACATGCTTGAGCCTGTTTCACCAGGACACAAAGGACCACCCTTCGTCATGAAGATCGGTGTGTATCCCGGCACATTCGATCCTGTGACTCACGGGCACACAGATATCGTGACTCGCGGCCTGCGCATTTTTGAGAAGGTGATCGTCGCGATCGCGCCGAATCCCGGAAAGCATCCTCTCTTCACTCTTGAAGAACGCCTGGAGATGGTCCGATTGGTCACGAAAGATATTGCGAATGTCGAAGTGACGGCGTTCAACGGATTGCTCGTCGATTTTGTTCGACGCAGCGGCGCTCATGCGGTGTTACGAGGCCTGCGCGCCATTTCAGATTTTGAACACGACTTCCAAATGGCCCTGATCAATCGAAAACTCGCTGAAAGCGTGGAGACTGTCTTTTTGATGCCGAGCGAAGAGTATTCGTATCTCTCGTCGACCATCATCAAAGATGTGGCCGCTCATGGAGGGTCTTTGAAAGAATTTTTACACCCCGTCGTCGCGCATCGTCTCGAAGAACGCATCCGGGAGCGGAGCCTATGAAGCTCGCAGCTCGTGCAGCACGTGTCGTTCCTTCTCCGACCCTCAGTATCACGGCGACCGCCAAGGCGATGGCCGCTCAAGGCATCGACGTCGTCGATTTCGCGTCTGGAGAACCCGACTTCGATACCCCGGAACCGGTCAAAGCCGCGGCAGAAGCCGCCATCCGCGCCGGATTCACGAAATATACCCCTTCGTCTGGTATCGATGAATTGCGGACCGCAATCGCGGACAAACTCAGGGCGGAACAGGGACTGCAGTACGAGAAAACCCAAATTTTGGTGTCCTGCGGCGCCAAGCATTCGCTGTACAACATCGCGGAGGCGCTGCTCGAAGCGGGCGATGAGCTCATTATTCCGGCCCCCTATTGGGTCTCCTATCACGATCAAGTCGTCCTCAATGATGCGACCCCCGTCCTGCTCCACACGCGCGAGGAGGAGGGGTATGCCATTCACGAAGCCGAGCTCGAAGCAAAGGTCACGCAGCACACCAAGGCGATCATCATCAACAGTCCGTCCAACCCGACCGGCGCCACCTATGATCGGAAGACGCTGGAAGGGATCGCAGCGGTGGCGCTCCGACATGATCTCGTCATTATTTCCGACGAAATCTATGAGAAGGTCATCTATGACGACACTCGGCACATCAGCATCGCCACGCTCGGACCGGACGTTGCCGCCCGCACGGTGATCGTCAATGGGGTGTCAAAAGCCTATGCGATGACCGGATGGCGTATCGGCTATGCAGCTGGTCCGAAGGACCTCTTGACTGCCATGGCGAATATTCAAAGCCAGAGCACTTCGAATCCCTGCTCGATCTCTCAGAAAGCGGCCGTCGTCGCCCTGCGCACAGGGGACCCATTTACGCGACAGATGGTTCAGGAATTTGACAGGCGTCGGCGCAGCATTGTGGAACGACTCAATAAAATTCCCGGGGTCCATTGCAGGATGCCGAGCGGGGCCTTTTATGCGTTCCCCAATATTGCCGGTGTCCTCAATCGCCGATGGAAGGGAGGTCTGTTAGCCTCTGCATCTGATGTGGCAAATTACTTACTCCAAGAAGCAAAAGTCGCCGTAGTCCCCGGGGAACCATTCGGCAGCGGACACCACATCCGCATCTCCTATGCCACCAGTATGGGAGCCATCGAGCAAGGGCTGAATCGGATCGAGCAGGCGATCGGGCGTCTGGCCTAAGTGTTGCCGCAATGCTCTTGATTCGAACAGATTGGATGTTATCTTGTAACATCTGGCTCATGCATCCTTTCTTGTCACGGTGTTGGAGGAATTGAATCGTGCCCATCTACGAATATCTCTGTCAGAATTGCGCCTATCGTTTTGAAGTCAAGCAAGGCATGAAGGACGATGCCATCAAGAGCTGCAGTCGATGCGGACAGGCAGTGACCAGGCTCATCTCCTCGCCGGCGATCATGTTCAAAGGGAGCGGGTGGTACGTGACCGACTATTCCGATAAGCTCAAGCCAACGGAAGGATCGGAAGGACCAGAAAAAGCGAATGACAAAGCCGGGGATGAAAAGAAGAAAACTGAACCGGCGACGACTGCCGCAGCATCTGCTGTTCCATCCTCTTCAGGGGAGTCGTCAACACCATCGACAGCCTCTACTCCATCGACCTCAGGGACATCCGCTCCGAGTTCAAACAGCCCCTCCTCGACTTCTTCATCCTCTTCATCCACCTAGTGTAGTGTCCACGAAGTTCGAAACATAGGTCGGCACTTGAGCAGCGATCCGCCTTCGCACCTCCCGGCGCAACCCCTCCGGGCCTTGCTGGGCGGAAGTCCTTCGGGAATTCCCTCGCAGACTCGGTCAGTTCCCGCTTTCCTTCCCCGCAAGTCCACGGTGGGTACCCCCGCGCCTCCGGTGAAGTCGGCGGTCGCCCGCTCAAGTGCCAGTTCATCGAAGAAGTTTCCGGACACTACGCTAGTTTGAATAACGATTTCGGAGGCCTGCGAAAAATACGCACTCGACGGGCGGGATCACGAGAGAGGACCACGCAGGGTGTGCGACACAGGCGAGAGTGATGCTGGCCGGCTTTTCGGCATCCTGCTAGACAGGACGAGGACGTACGTGGTTTGAATTACACCACGTGCTTGGGGCGTATCTGGCTGGTCTTTTTCTTGGGCGGTGTTTTCGGCACGACCTTCGGAGCGAGCTTGGGAAGGGGTTTGATGGCTGGTGCGGGTTTGGGCTTCACCTTGGCAGGATTCGTCTTCGTCAATTTTGCCGCCCGTTCACGCTCTGCCGTCAGACTGCGTTCGAGATTCGCAATCATCCCGGATTTCTCTCTATTGACGCGGCTCAAGTCTTCGACACGCGCCTGCAACTCTTCTTTCGCTCTATTCGCGGCATTGAGCTGATTCTGCAAAAGCGCTTTATCCGCGGCTGCAGTCTGACTTTCCGACCGCAACTGCTCGATCTGCGCTTGCAATGCCGGCGGCCAGTAATCACACCCGGTCAGGGCAATCGTCATCAGCGTGCCACACGCGAGCAGGACAGCAACCTTTCGAGTCGGCCATGTCATCATGAGTGTCCTCCAGTGCGGTGATTATACATATTCTGGGTCTCCACTTCATGGAGAAAGTTGAACGCCGAGACCCTCCAGCACTGAGGCAATGGCAGTGCGAGGCACCGCACCTTCGCGGACAAGGCGGACAGACGCGCGCACGTCAAGCACGGTCGAGGGCAGCCCGCCGGGTGTGCCTCCGCTATCCAGGATAAGGTCCACGTGACCTCCCAATCCCGACAGCACTTGGCGAGCCGTTTCGAGCGGCTGCTCACCTGTGCGGTTGGCACTGGTCCCGGTCAGCGGCCCCACCTCTCTGAGGAGATCGCACAGCAACGGAACGGAGGGTAGGCGCACGCCGAGCGAACCGGTTCCGGCTGTGAGAGCCTGCGGCAGTAATGGAAGCGCGTCCATCACGATGGTCAGTGGGCCGGGCCAGAAGCTCACCATCAACAGTTCTGCAGCCGGCGGGACCGCATCGACCAGCGAATGCAATTGTGCGCGATCACCGATGAGCACAAGAATCGGCTTATCGCCGGCGCGATCTTTAATCCTATAGAGTCGGTTCACCGCTTCGTCGTGAAAAGGTGAGACGGCAAGGCCGTAAGAACTTTCAGTCGGAATCGCCACGATACCGCCGGCTCGAATAACCTCGGCGACCCTGGCAAAAGTTTCCCGACGGTGCTCGGGCAGCAAAGACAGAACGGTGGGCATCGATCTTTCCGAACGCGGACTGCAAGCTTAGGCACGCGACAGCATCGCCCTTCGGGCAATGTCCGTTCGATAGTGACAGCCTTCGAAGGAAATGGCCTGCACGGCATGATAGACCGCGTCTCGTGCTTCCGACAGCGTGCCGGCCCGGCTGGTGACGCCGAGTACTCGCCCGCCGGCTGTGACGGCAGCGGAGTCATGGCGTGCGGTACCTGCATGAAAGACGACAGTCCGATCCTCGAGAGACGCGGCTGGCAGGCCATGGATCGGAGTGCCGGTCTTGTAGGGGCCGGGATATCCTTCTGCAGTAAGCACCACACAGATCGCCGTCTCGTCATGCCATTCCATGGCGACTTGATCGAGCCGATGATCGACGACGCCATCCAGCACATCCAGGAGATCGGTTTTTAGCAGTGGGAGGACGACCTGCGTCTCGGGGTCTCCCATCCGCGCATTGAATTCCACTACATAAGCCTGTCCTTTTACGATCATCAATCCGGCGTACAATACGCCTTGGAAGGGACAGCCTAGGCGCGACATCGCATCGACCACGGGTTGCAGGACGTCGCTTCGTCACTGCCTGCCGTAGTTCAGGAGTCCCGACCGGCGCCGGCGCGTAGGCCCCCATTCCCCCGGTATTGGGTCCGGCGTCCCCGTCCCCCACTCGTTTATGATCCTGCGCGGGGATCATGGGGATGACGGTACTGCCGTCGGTAAAGGCCATGACCGTGAGCTCTTCGCCATCCAGGAACTCTTCGATCAGTACCCGCCTGCCGGCCTGTCCGAACGTCGCCTTCTCCATCATATCGCGAACCGCTTGACGCGCGTCATTCCGGGTGGTTGCCACCACGACTCCCTTGCCTTGAGCCAGTCCATCGGCTTTCACGACGATCGGAACCGGATGCTCATTCAGATAGGCCAGTGCCGGTTCGATACGATCAAAGCTGCGAGCGCGCGCCGTGAGAATACCGTGATTCGCCAGCAACTCCTTCGAAAAACTCTTGCTCGATTCAATGCGGGCCGCCGCCTTCGTCGGGCCGAAGATGCGCAAATTTGCCTTGCGGAATTCGTCTGCAATCCCCAGCGCCAACGGCGCTTCCGGACCCACGACCGTGAGGTCGATTTTCTCGGCGATGGCGAAGTCCTTGAGGCGGGCGACATCATCGGCGGCAATCGGCACGCACGTTGCCAACCGATCGATTCCGGCGTTGCCGGGCGCGCAGAAGAGCCGGGTGACGCGCGAGCTTTGCGCGATCTTCCAGACCAGTGCATGCTCGCGCCCACCGCTCCCGACGACAAGAATCCTCACGTGAGTGCCCTATTCAAGAGAAATGTGAAGATGGTGAAGGTGACGTTGAGGCACGACCATCGTCGGTCGCGGCCGCTCAAAATGATCGTGTAGCAAGGCCGCAAGAATTTCCACTCGACAAGATCATTGATTTGTTCTTCAAGGATGCTCAAACAAGTTACCAGTTTCACCCGTCCGACCCCGGCGCGCCAAGACGCGCCTTTCCCGGGCAAGGCCGATTTGAGGCTTCTCAAAATGGTCAACCAGCAAGACCGCAGGGAGGTCCGCGACGCGAAGAATAATGAGGCGCACGGTGCGATGGATAAAGAGCACCACGTCTGTGCGCGCCAGCGAGTCGGTGAGCTGGCAGTGTCCCATGAGCCGGCAGTGTCTTGGAGGCGAAGCGTCACCATTCTTACCCGCCCGCCCCGAGCCTGCCGAGACAGGCTCTTTCCCGTGGCTGTACGTTGAAGCGTCTGGCCGACCGAGAACGCAGTTGGTGACCATTTACAGAAGCCGATCAATGGCGGAAGTGGCGCATGCCGGTCAGAATCATCGCCATCCCATGTTCATCGGCCGCTTTCACCACTTCCTGATCGCGAATGGAGCCACCCGGTTGGATGACGGTGGTAATCCCCGCCTGCGCCGCAGCGTCCAGTCCATCCCGGAATGGAAAGAATGCATCCGATGCCATCACGCAGCCTTTGATGGGCAATGCCGCCTTCATGCCGGCAAGCTTCACGGAATCGACCCGACTCATTTGTCCGGCGCCGATCCCGACGGTTTGTCCACTGCGGGCATAGACAATCGCATTGGACTTCACGTGTTTGCAGACAATCCAGGCAAAGCCGCAGGCGGTATATTCCTCATCAGTCGGTTTTCTGATCGTCGGCACGTGCAGCGCCTTGAGATCCGTCAGCCGCCCGAGGTCACGGTCTTGCACGATCAGACCGCCGACGAGTTTCTTGAGATCGTACCCGCCTTGCTGACCCGAAGTTAAGAGGCCCACATCTAACAGGCGGAGATCCTTCTTTCGCTTGAGTTCAGTCAGCGCATCGGGTTCGAAACCTGGCGCCACCACAACCTCCACAAACGTAGACGTGATCTCTTTGGCGGCGGCGAGATCGACCCGACGATTGAAGGCCAGCACGCCGCCGAATGCCGACACAGGATCCGTCTCCCGCGCTTTGACGTAGGCCTCGACCGACGATGTGCCGAGCGCCGCCCCGCAGGGGGTGTTATGCTTGATGATCGCGACGGCTGTCTCGGAAAACTCCTTGGCGAGTTCGAGTGCGGAATTCGCATCAAGGTAGTTGTTGTACGACATGGCCTTGCCATGCAGGATTTTCCCGCGAGATACCGAAGGCTCCGCGCCGCGCAGATCCCGGTAGAAAGCGCCCTGCTGGTGTGGATTTTCTCCATACCGGAGCTGGTCCACCCGTTCAAACTGGAGAGAGAGCACGGTGGGGAATTTTAGGTCTCCCGCCTGGGTCTGCTGTTCCAGATAGCAGGCAATCAGACTATCGTAGCGGGCCGTGTGCTGAAAGACTTTCATCGCCAACTCTCGCCGCAAGGCGCCCGGGACCGTCCCATTTTTCAAACCATCCAGCACCCGTCCATAATCAGCCGGGTCCACCACCACGAGCACATCCTCATGGTTCTTGGCCGCCGATCGCAACATGGAAGGACCGCCGATATCGATGTGTTCGATCGCCTCTTCGAAGGAGCAGGAGGGGTTGGCAACGGTCGCTTCGAACGGGTAGAGATTGACCACCACCACATCGATCGGACCGATGCCATGCTGCTGCATTTGCGAGACATGAGCCGGGAGGCTGCGTCGCCCCAACAACCCGCCATGTATTTTGGGATGCAGCGTTTTGACGCGGCCATCCAGAATCTCCGGCGATCCGGTATAGGTCGCGACGTCGGTGACGGTCAGGCCGGCTTCACGGAGGGCCTTGGCTGTACCTCCGGTCGAGAGCAGTTCCGCGCCCAGAGCGGCAAGCCCCCGTGCCATATCGATCACACCGGTTTTGTCGGAAACACTGATCAATGCCCGCGCAATGCTGGCCATAATGAACTCCCCATGATGCGTGTTGAGCCTGCATTATTCATGATGGCTCTACTCCAACCGTCGCCACGCCGCTGTGACAAGCCTGACCGCTCCTTTTCCGCGGCCAGGCTGGCGGGCTCGCCGCTCAGTCGGTCGACATCCTGTTCAAGGATGCCTCCCTTCCTCGCGCCTCCGCGCGCCAGTCTCGCATGGCATCTCGTCGGTTTCGTCACGAACCCTCATGAATAATGCGGGCTAGAGTGATTGGCAGGTATTAGCGTACCGAAAAGCGCGCGCAGAATACCAGATGGTTTCGGCAACTTCAAGCCGTGAACACCTGATCCATTGCAAAAAGACGCACTAGCCTCGACGACGACGATATGTTAGGCTTCAGCCCCTGAGAGCCGCTCTACAGGCCGCGATGGCCTCGTCAGGGTCATGCCGTGCAGCCATTGTGACGGTCGACTAACCTGTCCGGCCCTCGTCCGTAGAGAATAGAATCACCCTCCGAATCATGGCGAGGACCGACCGTCTTGCCATGAACCTGTCGAGAGTACGCGCGCGCATGACACGCGGAACGATTTTTGGTGCGGGAGCATTGGCACTTGGAATGCTCGCGCTGATCTGTATTCCCCGTCATCTTCCGACCGGCCGCGCGGCCCTCGCGTCGCCGTCATTCAACGCGACACTCGACAATAACCAGCTTACCCTCTCCGGTTCGATGGCCGTGGAGGGAAGCCGAAGCGCACTCATGACTGGTGCCCATGAGCTGTTCAAGGGCGGTCGAGTCAAGATCGCCAATCAAGTCCAAGTGACCGATCAAGTCGGGACGGCCGGATGGGAATCCGCCGCCCCAGCCCTGGTGGCCCTTCTCGCGTCTCTGCAGGGAAAAAGTTCCATCGATATTCATGATCGCATCATCACCCTGCAAGGCGCAGTGACCTCGGCAGACCACAAAGCGAAAGTGCTTCGTGAACTGACTGCGATCGCCGGACCGGGGTACCGTCTCGATGAGCATCTTTCTGTTCTTCCCGGCACAACCCCATCGGCATCGGCCAGTGGACCCGCGTCGCCGTCACACGCCGCAATTCAGTCTGCACTGGATGATGTGCTCCGGCGCGAATCGGTCGCGTTCGAAAGCAACAGCGCCACGATCACCCCACGCGGCCGATCCGTGCTGGACAAATTGGTGACGATTGTGCGGCGCGCACCCGAGCTGTCTTTTGAAATCGGAGGCCATACGGATCCCATCGGAGATCCGCAGTACAATCTGCAATTAAGTCACAAACGGGCCGAAGCGGTACGGCAGTATTTCGTCAACCGTGACCTGCACAATCGGTTCTCAGCCGTCGGATACGGGTCAGCCCGTCCTCTCTCGACTGATCGAACTCGCGCAAGCTTGCAACGGAATCGGCGGATTGAACTCCGTGTCAAGGAGGAGCGCTGAACCATGAGCTTGATAGGACAAATTTTCGGATGCTTGATAATCGCCGCCATCATCGGGCTGGCCATGGGCTGGTTGCTCCGGAGCTTCGCCACCTCCGAAAAGCGCCAACAGCTCTCGGAAATTGCCGCCCGCCTTCGCGGCCGCGAGCACGAAATGGATTCGCTGCATCATGAGCTGAAAGTGAGAACCTCGGCCGTGCAGATCCTGGAAGGGAAGATGATCGCCTCCGAGGCAGCCCTCAAGGACCTCCAAGCCGATCTGGCAGGCAAGACCGAACGGATCGCCTCGCTCCAAACCGAACTCACCGACAAGGCGACCTATGCCAACGCCATGGCGCGGGAAACCGAAACCTTACGGCAGGCATTGAGCCATTCGGAATCGACGCTCGAGCAACGGGCAGCGACGTATGCCGACATGCAGGCAGAGTTGGAGCAGGCGCAGGATCTCATGGTGAGCCGGGACCAGGAAATCGCGACATTGAAAACATGGGTGGACCAGCTGGAGATCAAAGATGCGGAGATCGCCAAACTTCGCACCAGCATCAGCGACCTTGAGCCGTCACGAGACCGCCTGTTCGCCACCGAGGCCCGACTCGCGGACGAACAGCACCGCTTCCGGAAAACACTGGAAGAAAAAGATGCGCAGGTCGTTCGTCTGCAGTCGGCGTGCGACGACATGCGAGCGGAACTCTTGCATCGAGAAGAACGCTTCCGCACGGAGGGGGCCCGACACCAGGCGACCGTGAAGGAGCACGAGGAACAGTTGCAGAAGCTTCGCGTCGAACTGGTTGAAGTGGAATCGCTCCGCCGGGAACTAGAGGTGAAACAAATTGCGCTGGAGCAGGCCGAAGAGCGACGCGTGATGGATGTTACCGAGCGCGAGGAAGAAATCGGGGCGCTACGCAGACGACTCGTCGAGTATCGCGTCGCCCAGCAGCGTGGTCTCGGGAACAAGTCGGTCGACCTGACGCAGGAATTGCCCCCGGGTGAGAAGACTATCTCTAAACCGGCTCATGCAGCAGAGCATGCCAAGGACGATCTCAAGAAAATTCATGGCATCGGTCCGGTGATCGAGCGAGTGCTGAATCGCATGGGGCTGTCCACCTTCCGACAGATCGCCGGGTGGGATCACAGGGACATCGAGCGAATGGCCGACAAGCTCAATACCTTTCCCGATCGTATTGTTCGCGATAATTGGGTCGAGGGCGCCAAGAAACAGCACTTCTTAAAGTATGGCGAGAAGCTGTGATCGCGCCGGAGTCGGCATCCACCCCTACAACGAATCGCGCGACCAGTTGATCAGGTCGCGCTGACCTCCCGCTCATCCGACGTGTCAGGAAAACGATTCCTGACACCTTGGCATGGCCTATGGCAGACGAGAGCTTCTTTCGATCTCTGTTGATGGCGATGCCGCTCCCTTTGTCCCTTTACTGTCCGTGAGAGGCGGGCCTGGAATGACGTAGGTCGCTTGGCCCTTCGCAGTGACATCGGCAGTAATGGTATCTCCCTCCTGCAATTTTGTCCCGTCCATCATCATCGTGTTGCTGTCAACGCGTAGCTTGACCTCCCTGCCGGAACGGTCTTGCACGATGTAGGTCTGACCGTCTACTTTCATAATTTGTCCGCGCACTGTTTCCGAGGGGGACGAGGAGATGACCTCTCCCAAACTCGCGGAGCTGAAAATCACGATACCTGCCAGGACCAATGTCATTGATAGGGTCGTTCTGTGTCTCATGCCCGCCCTCCTTGAAAAGAGAACAAAGCGATTGCCTGATGAAAAATCTGCAAGCTATGGACCATTGGGAATTAGTCTGGAGGACAGGCAAACGAATTGAAAGTGCATACTACGGACCATCACCTGAGAGGAGAGGAAAAGATGATTCAAGCGCGTGTTTTTTCACTCCAATATCGGTCGCGCGATGAGCATGGCCCTGGCCCCGAGCAGACCGACTTACCATGGCATTTTGTCTTCTGGGGCCATTTTGTCCACATCCCCTTCCACTTGGGGAAGACTCGGGGAAATGTGCAGTGCGGGCACCGGGTGTTAGACATGAATCACAGGTGAGTATCGGTGCGATCGCCATATTGACCTGCGGCGGCCGCCGTGAGGACCTTGATCATTTAACGCTTCTCATGCCACCTTCAAGGGACCACCATGCAACACGCTCGGTTGAATGACACCCACGAAGCATGGCCAATCATTTACAATCTCTTCACGTTGCCGTCAGAACTTGAGGCCGTCATGAAACCCGTTGCGAGATACGTTGCCTCTCTTGTTGCAGCAGTCGGTCTGGTGACTGTCCTCGCGGCGGGAACCCTGCCGGCCCAACCGGGCCAACGTGACACCTTCAATCAGCACGACATCCGGGTATTCAAGGCAGTGGCCTGCACCAAAGACCACAAACCCGTCGAAGCGCTGTACTACATCGCGGCAAGCCGGTCCGACATGGCGAGGGGAAATTCGTCGCCATCATCGAAGCTGATGAAGGAGCAAGTTGATAACAACTGGCGGCACATAGCTTCCCGGTTGACCAGGGAACAGGTGATGGATGAACGCTTCGCCGAGACCTATCACTCGGTTTTGAGCGAGACCATCCCCCTGTTGCAGCGAGCGGTCGAGGAAACCAGCGGCGTGTCGATCTCTGTCTCTGAAGTCAACAGCAGACCCATGGACCCAGCCAAGGACAAGGACGTTCCAGATTGCGGGCCGCAATAAGTCCCCTCGCCCCATGCGGGGAGAGGCAGGGTGAGGGGTTTCCGATCCGCCGATGCTCATGCCTTGCATGCATCGGCCGACCGGACCTCGCACGTTCATCCGCTGTCGCACATCAGCACGGCTCAGCCGCAATGGTGCTCTCTCACCGCCACAGCGCTACGTGGTACAAGGCTGGGATAGTTGGAAGAGCAGCGGCTTCCTGCCCATCCCTTCCGACCGAGTACGAACTGGAGGCTCGGGCGGAAGTTTTGCCGCCTTTCGCCGGTGGAGCGGGACACAACTTGCCGCAGCCTGTGGCCTTTGCTCTTCGTGGCACCGGCGAAGCCTGTACTGTTTGAGGCGTTGCGCCGAGTTTACAGGATTCGAACAGGCAAGGCGTAGTTGGGTGCACTCGGAGGTGTCTTCGCGGCAAAGACTCCCGCCCGACCGGTCAAAAGGAATCAGAATTGATCGGTCGAGCGCGAGATGGCGGCAAGGATTTGTTCACGTTGAGCGGGCGAGAATTCGTGCCCGTAAAATCGCAGGAAGAGCGCCTGCCGCAAGTCGGGTTGAGAAATGTCGGGGTGTTTCTCTCGGATCGAGGCCGTCGCGAGCGCTTTGGCCGTATCGAACATGGAACAGGCCATGCGCAATCGCTCTTCACCCGATCGTTGAAGCAGCATGGATCGGAAAAGGGCGTCGATCTCTGGAGTTGTATCGTTCATGGCCTGACCTCTGCCAAGAGCCCGTCAACACCCAATTGAGCAGCCCACTGCATCAGGTAGGGCATGTCTAAGGTCGGCCCGTCACGGAGAAGATTGCGTACGTCGTTCAGTTGCAGCTCGGAGCGCGATCCTTTGCCCACTCCAGTTTTGAAAGCACGAGGTCTTCCGGTGCGACAATGGAAACTTCATGCCCTCCTATCGATGCCCGCCGCCGACGGGAGAATTCCTCTCGCCGATATGACCGAATCCTTGCGTATCACGAAGTCGACCTTGACCACTGTTGCCGTATGGATGAGATTGCACATTCCCCGACGTCGAACGGCCTCTCGGACACTGTCACGGGTCAACATAGAAATCTTGCTCAAACAGTGCCAACCATGCGGTCGACATCACGATCTCAATCTCGACGACACAGTCGATATCCCGTGTCAGCCGTGGGACCGTGTAAAAGTTCGCTGCCATGGAACCGTTACCATGTAGGAAACCCCAGCACCATCCAGGCGGCCTGTGACTGTCGTGAGGACATCGAGTTCTTCGCTCATGCGGCCAGTCTGATGATGCGCTAACTCTCTTGGAGATTTGACTGTGCAAGCATACCCGCTTCCCTCTGAAGGAACAAGAAGCACTGGGCACGAAGGGCTGGGATTAGAAGAAGGGTCGGCCTGGTGGGTCCCTCACCGCGCGCATTGAGGGAGCCCTATTAAACAATACTCCTTCGAGGCCTGCCTTCTCCCCTCTCCGCGTGACGAACGTGACTTCAAGCGAGGCCGCATCCATGTCGATCTCACTGCGGCCGTCGAGCGAGGTCCTTCAGAGGGCGCGCGCTCCAGGAGCAATGACCAACACGGTTGTTGTCCCGACTATTGCCGTGTTTGACTTCATCCATCTCGCTCTCTAGAATTCGTCCGTGGCATCGCCATTCGTCCATCTCCATCTCCATACCCAATACAGTCTGCTTGACGGCGCAAATCAGATCGATCCGCTCGTCCAGCAAATCAAATCGTTCGGGCAGCCGGCCGTGGCCATGACCGATCACGGCAATATGTTCGGCGCGATCGAGTTCTACCGCAAGGCCAAGGACGCCGGCGTCAAACCGATCATCGGATGTGAAGCCTATATGGCTCCCGGAAGCCGTCATGTGAAGGACAGCGGGCTCGCCAACAACGATTACTATCACCTGATCCTGCTGGCCTCGAACCAGACCGGCTACCACAATCTGATCAAACTCGTCAGTAAAGCATACCTTGAAGGATTTTATTATAAACCTCGGATGGATCGAGAGTTATTGCATCAGCACCATGAAGGAATCATCGCCCTGTCAGGATGCTTGAGCGGAGAGGTTTCCTATCTGATCGGGCAGGGCGACCTGGAGGGAGCCACGCGGGCGGCAGGCGAACATCGGGAAATCTTCGGCAAGGAGAATTACTATCTTGAACTGCAGGCCAATGGGCTGGAGCATCAGCGCGTGGCGAATAAGGGACTGCTGGAAATTCACAAGAAACTGGATATCCCGCTCGTCGGCACGAACGACTGTCACTACCTCAAGAAAGAAGATTCGCACCCGCACGAGCTGATGCTGTGCCTGCAGACGGGAAAAACGATCAGTGATCCCAACCGGATGAAGTTCGATACCAACCAGCTCTATGTGAAGTCCACCGAAGAAATTCATACCGAGTTCAATGAGCTTCCATCGGCCATCTCCAACACCGTCAGGATTGCCGAAGCCTGCACGCTGGAGTTGGCGCTCAACAAGACCCATCTGCCGCAGTACAAGGTACCGGAAGGATTGACGCGCGAATCCTATCTCGATCAACTCGCCAAGGAAGGACTCGCGGATCGGCTGGCGCGACGGCCGAGTGGAATGCCGGCCATGGTGTACGAGCGTCGTTTGCAGGAAGAATTGGCCGTCATCTGCTCGATGGGATTTGCCGGATACTTTCTGATCGTCTGGGACATCATCAAGTTTGCCCGCTCGCGAGGGATTCCCGTGGGCCCCGGCAGAGGGTCCGCGGCCGGCAGCCTGGTGGCCTATGCGTTGCGCATCACCGATTTGGACCCGCTGGTATACAGCCTGCTCTTCGAACGGTTCCTCAATCCGGAACGCGTCTCCCTCCCCGACATCGACATGGATTTCTGCATGGACCGGCGCGACGAAGTCATCAACTATGTCATCGAGAAGTATGGCGAAGATCATGTCGCGCAGATCATTACGTTCGGTACCATGAAGGCCAAAGCCGCGATCCGCGATGTCGGGCGCGTGCTGGACATGCCCTATGCCGAGGTCGATCGTATTGCGAAGCTGGTACCGGATGATTTGAAGATGACGCTCGACAAGGCCCTGGAGCAGGAACCGCGTCTCCGGGAGCTCGTCGACAAAGATGCGAAGGTCAAGGAGTTGATGTCGGTCGCCCAGTCGCTCGAAGGGCTGGCGCGTCATGCATCCACCCATGCGGCCGGCGTGGTGATTTCAGATCAACCGCTGACGGAACATGTGCCTCTCTACAAGGGGGCCAACGACGAAATCGTCACTCAATATCCCATGGGCGACGTGGAAAAGATCGGACTGGTGAAGTTCGACTTTCTCGGACTGAAAACACTGACGATGATTCATCGGGCCGTGAGTCTGATCAACGACGCACCATCCCACGCCTCCACCTTTTCGATCGACGAGATTCCCTACGACGACCCGCAGAGTTTTGCGCTCCTGGCCTCCGGAAAAACGACCGGCCTCTTCCAGCTGGAAAGCTCCGGCATGCGCGACTTGCTGATGGGGTTGAAACCCGATCGGTTCGAAGACATCATCGCGATCATTGCCCTCTACCGTCCCGGCCCGATGGATCTCATACCCGACTTCATCAAGCGGAAACAAGGCAAGATTCCCATCGTGTACGAGACCCCTGATCTCGAACCGATCCTGAAGGAAACGTATGGGGTCATCGTCTACCAGGAACAGGTCATGGCGATCACGAACGTCGTAGCTGGATTTTCTCTGGGGCAGGCCGACATTCTCCGCCGGGCCATGGGCAAAAAGAAGCCGGAGGAGATGGAAAAACTTCGTGTCAAATTCCTGGAAGGCGCGCAGAAGAAGAAGATTCCGGAAAAGAAGGCCGACAAACTCTATGAATTGATTCAGAAGTTCGCCGGCTATGGGTTCAACAAGTCGCATGCGGCCGCCTACGCGGTAGTCTGCTATCAAACGGCGTATCTCAAGGCGCACTATCCGACTGAGTTTATGGCCGCCCTCATGACCAGTGACATGGGGAACGCGGACAAGATCGTCGGCTACTTCACCGAATGCCGCGGCCTGGGCATTCCGGTACTGCCCCCGGACGTCAATCAAAGTCAGAAGCATTTTGCCGTGGTCGGGGGAGCCATTCGGTTCGGCATGGCTGCGATCAAGAACGTGGGCGAAGGCGCCGTGGAATCCATCATCGCCAATCGCAATGAGGTCGGACCGTTCACGTCCTTCTTCGACTTTTGCCGCCGCGTCGATCTGCACAAGGTCAACAAACGCACTTTGGAAGGCCTGATCAAAGCGGGTGCATTCGATTCAACCGGCGGACGGCGTTCCCAACTGATGGCCATTCTGGATCAGGCCGTCGATGAGGGCGCGGCCATGCAAAAAGCACGGGCTGAAGGACAGATCAGCATGTTCGGGTGCGAGCTAGGCGCAGACACGCAGGCGCCGCTGTTGTCCGATCCGCCCCTCCCCGATGTTCCTGAGTGGAGTCAAGGCGAGTTGCTGAAATATGAGCGTGAACTGACCGGGTTCTATATCAGCGCGCATCCCTTGGCCCGCTATGAGCAGGCGATTCGCCTGTTTACCACCATCACCACCGAAACATTGGCGACGATACCGGACGGTCGCGAGGTAAAATTGTGCGGCATCATTACGACCGTCAAATCGATGCTGACCAAAAAAGGCGACCGAATGGCCTATCTGACGGTGGAGGATTTACATGGCATGGTGGAAGTGATAGCCTTCCCCGACCTCTACAAGGACAGTGCCGAATTCTTCGTGCCGGAGAAAGTGATTCGTTTGTCGGGAACCGTGGACAAGGGAGAAAAGGGCACCAAAATACGCGGGACCAAGATCGAACCGCTGGCGGAGCTGCAAACAAAGGCCATCTCACAAGTCGCCATCCGGCTGAACGGCGCGCCCGCCATGTCCACGAAGTTACCTCTGCTGCGAGAGGTCTTCATGCGCTATCCGGGCGCATCGACGGTCGTGCTGGTGTTCGCCGTCGATCCGAATTGGGAAGCCCAAATGGCCCCCCTGCCGAACGTGAAAGTCACGCCAAACGAGCATTTTGTCGCCGATATCGAGGAAGTACTAGGCAAGGGAACGATCACTTTGGTATCCTAACTGGCACCCAGGGAAGTCTCCTACTGGGAAAAGGGAATCATGCGAGATTATCTGGATTTCGAAAAACCGATCCGTGAGCTGGAAGAAAAGATTGAGAAGCTCGCCTCCGCCGAATCTCCAAAATCCGGCGCGCAGGATGAGGTGCGCAAGCTGCGAACCAAACTCGCGCAGGTCGAACACCAACTGTACGGCAGTCTTACTCCCTGGCAACGAACCCAACTGGCCAGACATCCGCAACGTCCCACGACCCTCGATTATGTGAACGAGCTCTGCCGAGACTTCCAGGAGCTCCATGGCGACCGCCTGTTCGGCGATGACCGCGCGATCGTCGGAGGCTTTGCCCGCTTCAATGACCGGTCGGTCATGATTATCGGGCATCAAAAAGGCAAGACCCTCAAGGAACGCATGCAGCGCAATTTCGGGATGCCGAATCCGGAAGGCTATCGTAAGGCCTTGCGCCTGATGAAACTCGCCGAGAAATTCGGTCGCCCGGTCATGACGTTCATCGACACGCCGGGGGCCTATCCAGGCATCGGCGCGGAAGAGCGCGGCCAGTCGGAAGCGATCGCGCGTAATCTCCTGGTCATGTCACGGCTCGCCGTCCCGATTATTTCCATCGTCATCGGCGAAGGCGGCAGCGGCGGTGCCCTGGCTCTCGGCGTGACCGATCGCATTCTCATGTTGGAACATTCGGTCTATTCGGTGATTTCGCCGGAGGGATGCGCAGCCATTCTCTGGGACAACCCGGCAAAGGTGCCCGATGCCGCGGCCGCGCTCAAGATGACGGCACAGGATCTCGTCGGCCTGGGTATTGTCGACGAAGTCATCCCCGAGCCGGTCGGAGGAGCCCATCGCGGCCCGCGAGCCGTCGCCGACCGAGTCGCCAAGGTTCTGACGAACCAGCTTTACCAACTCACCGAACTTTCGACCGAGCAGCTTCTCAGCCAACGCGAACAGAAATACCGCAAGATGGGCATCGTCGGCCGGCTGGTACCGGTTCAAGGGTAAGCCGACTCGGCCTCAACTCATCGCCGTCCCCTGCCCGTTGCCTCACCACGTTCATCAAAAGTGCGCAATTCCTCGCCGACTCCGGCTGTCCCAAAACTTGTGGGGGAGCTCTGACGTGAACGAGAGATGCCGGAGGGGGTTCGTGAAATCAGAGCGAGCGCGACGATAAAAGGGACGAGTCGAACAAACCGACCCTCATGAAGCGGGATTCGATGGCAGTCAGAATAGCGCGATGCAATTCCTCACGGTGCGCGGCTAAACTCTCATCGCCGAGATAACGACCCACCGTGCGAGACAGTTTCTTCCACCAGGCGCGGGCCGATGCGCGGGCACCCTCGGCGGCTTCGCCCCCGCCCACGAGCAGGCGTTCCAACTCCCGTTCAAAAAATGACACGTGTCCTGCCTCGTCCTCCAAAATACTCGACAGGTCCGGCCGGATCGTCACCAACAATTTGGCAAACTCCAAGCCCAGCGTTTCATAGCCGAACAGATGAACGGCGAGCGACTCCCATTGCTGCGGGACCCGTGGCAGGATCTGCTTGCCTGACGATGTCGTGTCCAGCATCGACTCGAATTGCTTCAGGTGCGCCTGTTCCTCGGCTTCGTGGCGGCGCAAAAACGTCAGCACATGCGGCGGCACATTCTTGAGTTGTGCCGCGCGAACAGACCACAGGGCCATGGCCTCGGCCTTGAGAAACCGCTCCAGCAGGGCTCGTTCGCAGGAAAGCGGAAGAACCGTCACCTAGATGTCCTTCGGAAGCTCGATCGGACCGGCCCATTCCCCTTTGGCGAGTTTGACTTCCTGGAACCCGCCGTCCGGCCATTGAAATTGTCCCACCTGGTCGACTTGAACAATCAGCGGCTCCTCCTCGTGACTGTGTCCGCGATACCAGTACCAGCCGGCGCGCGCCGGGGAATCCTTTGTCCATTTCAATCCGGTCATGATCCTAACTAACGTACCTTCTGTAACATACCTTCAGCGACGGTTGAATTCGGATCGCCGCCCACGATCATATCCTTATCGCCGAAGTGGGACGTGGATTGCGTCGTCACGCGCATCTTCAACCCGCCCGACACCAGTGCATACTCAAACAAAGCCGCCTCATGCCGCTGATCCAGATAGCCCTGGCTGGCCTTTTCGAAGGAGCCGACAATCGCAATCGACAGCCGCCCCTGTCCTTGTTCGATGGCCTTCACCACCAGTCGTTGCACACCGCCGCCGGCTGGCACGTATTCGACCGTTTGCCCCTCTTGTGACAATTCGACCTGACGCGTCACCCCTTTATTATTGGTGTAGGAGTATAGGGGCAAGCCTTGCTGGCTGAACTCGACCTCTATCCCCGCCTGACTGCCGTCAGCTCCTGTCAGCTCCCCTTTCCATGAGCCGCTGAGATCAGCCGCCATAGCGAATGACGCCAGCGCGAGGAAGCAAGCGCCCGATGCGATGATGGATTGGTTTCTTGTTGTCATGGCATGACCTCGTAAGCGATGTGCGGCACCGCAATGCCACGGATCACCAAGGTAATTCCCTAAGCTAGACACCCTTGCATAATGTTACAGTCTGTCCCTGAGACGTCAGGAGCGCCGCCACCGTATCATGGAATGGTTACCAATTGAAGAGGTCTTGCTCGATCTTCGCCGGGCCTTTCTGCAGCATCGGAATGTGTTGTTGACGGCGCCGCCCGGCGCCGGGAAAACGACGCAGGTCCCGCTCGCCCTGCTCAAGGAGACATGGCTCGCAGGCCAAAAACTGTTGATGCTGGAGCCGCGACGCTTGGCTGCTCGCGCGGCTGCCCGCTACATGGCACGGTTGCTCGGCGAATCGGTCGGCGAGACGGTCGGGTATCGCGTCAGGCTCGATACAAGAGTCGGACCGGCAACGAAGATCGAGGTCATTACCGACGGTATCCTCACTCGCCTGTTGCAACATGATCCATCGCTCACCGGATATGGCCTGGTGATCTTCGATGAGTTTCACGAACGGAGCCTGCAGGGCGATCTCGGCTTGGCGTTCGCGCGAGAATCGCAACGCCTCTTCCGACCGGACCTGCGCCTGCTCGTGATGTCGGCCACGCTCGACTGCGCCGGCGTCACCAAACTCCTGGATGGCGCGCCGACCATCTCGTCGGAGGGGCGACTCTTTCCCGTCATGACCTACTATGCCGCTCGGTCGATGTCGGGACATCTCGACGTCACAGTGGCCTCCGTGATCCGGCGCGCGCTCGCGACCGACCAAGGCAGTCTGCTGGTATTTCTGCCGGGAATGGCGGAGATTCGGCGGGTCGAACGGCAACTTGCGGGATTCGACGCTGGATCCCGATGTGTCGATCCTTCTGCTGCACGGGGATCTTCCGCAGGAGCGGCAGGAAGAAGCGATCATGCCCGCGCTGCCGGACAGGCGCAAGGTCGTGCTGGCAACCTCGATCGCAGAGACGAGTCTGACCATCGAAGGCGTACGGGTGGTTATCGACGCAGGGTTGATGCGAGTCCCGAGGTTCAATCCACGCACGGGGCTCACCCGGCTGGACACGGTGCGGGTCACGCACGATTCGGCGGAACAACGGCGAGGGCGGGCGGGCCGGCTGGAACCGGGAGTCTGCTATCGCCTGTGGACGGAAGCAGAACACCAGACGCTGCTGCCACGCCGATCGGCAGAAATTCTCGAAGCCGATCTCGCATCCTTCGCGCTCGATTTAGCGGTCTGGGGCGCCGGTGATGCCGCGGAATTGTGCTGGCTCGATCCGCCACCGAGCGGAGCCCTAGCCAAAGCCCGTCAACTGTTGACGAGTCTTGGCGCGTTGAACGACGACGGCGCTCTCACGGCCCACGGGCAACGTCTCGCCGAGATCGCGCTGCATCCCCGCCTCGCCCACATGATACTCACAGCCATGCCGCTCGGCCATGGGCAAACCGCCTGTGAGTTGGCCGCGATGCTCAGCGAACGGGATCTGCTCCAGGGACCACCGGGGTGGCGCAATACCGATCTACGGATTCGGATAGAGGCGCTGCATGGCAACCGGGAACATACTCAAGGCGCGACGGCGAATCAGGCTTTGGTCCGGCATATCGAAAAGGCCGCAACCCAGTGGATGCACCAGCTCAAGATCGGTCGATCTCGATCGGCCACGATTGATCACCTCGGTCTGCTCCTGGCCTCAGCCTATCCGGACCGGGTGGCGCAGCGGCAGCCAGGAAACGACCGTCGGTATCTGCTGGCCAACGGACGCGGGGCGTCATTTCCTCAGGAGGATGCACTCGCACGGCAGGAGTATCTCGTCGTTGCGCAAGTGGAAGATAGCGGACAATGGCCACGCATTCTTCTGGCAGTGCCCATCACGGTGCATGAACTCAATACCCACTGTGCCGATCAGATCAGAATCGTCGATCTGTTGGCATGGGACGACCGCACGGAAACAGTGGTCGCGAGGCGTCAACGCCGGTTCGGTGAGTTGATTCTCGAAGATCGTCCACTTTCCCAACCGGACGCCAGGCAGGTGTCGGCGGCCCTGCTCTCCGGCATCAAGCGCGTTGGCCTATCCCGCCTCCCCTGGACGAAAGAGCTCCTCCAATGGCGCGCCAGAATCATGTTTCTGAAGCGGGCCTTCGGAACAGAGCCAGACTGGCCGGATCTGTCCGATGAGGCGCTGCTCAATGATCTGGAGAAATGGTTGGGACCGTATGTCGAAGGCATGAAAAGCCTGGCGCAGGTCAGCCGGATTGATCTCACCGCCCCGCTCGATTCGTTACTGACCTGGGCCCAGCGGAAGGATCTGGATCGCCTCGCACCGACGCACGTCACGGTCCCGAGCGGCTCGCACATCCGCCTGGACTACGAGGCCGGCGATCTCCCGATCCTGGCCGTGCGGCTTCAAGAGATGTTCGGTTGCCGAGACCAGCCGCGTCTCGCAGGAGGCAAGATTCCGGTCATGGTCCATCTCCTCTCCCCGGCCGGGCGTCCGGTGCAAGTGACCAAAGACCTGGCGAGTTTCTGGGCGTCAACCTATCAGGAGGTGAAGAAAGAACTGCGCGGCCGCTATCCGAGACATGCCTGGCCGGATGATCCGCTGCGCGCAGAACCGACGAGACGAGCGAAGCGCAGAGGAGAATGATGTCATTCGAAAAATGACAGTGATGCGGGAGCTTCTAGGGCTTCGGGACTTCCAAATCTTTACAGATCTTCTGAGCGAGGAAATCGTTGATTTCTCGATGGCGGGGAACGGTTGACGTTTTGCCGGCAGAGCGGTTCACGTACACGCTGTGATTCCCGCCTTCACGGAGGAACTGGATCGGTGGCGTTCGCGGTGACGGATCAGGTCAGCCCGTTTTATGAAATAGAGGCGAGAGGCTCGCGGATCACGGTCTTGTTCCGGAGGGATTCTTCTGTTAACGCGCGGTTAGATTCCAAAACGAACTGAACAGCTTCTTGAAGATTGGTTCGGGCTTCATCAAGTGTGTCTCCCTGCGTGTTCGCACCGGGCAATTCTTCGACAAACGCGATATAGCCTTCGGATACTTGTTGGAAAACGGCGGTGAGTTGTTCCTTCATTGTGCCGGCCTCCTTGCGAAGGGAGTATAGCAGATTGCCCTAGCCCGCATTATTCATGAATGGCTTCTACTCCAACCGCAGATACGCCGCTACGACAAGCCTGGCCACCGGTTCCACGCGGCCAGGCGGGCGGCCTCGCCGCTCGGTCGGTCAACATCCTGTTCAAGGATGCCTCCCTTCCTCCCGGCTCCGTGCGCCCGTCTCGCATGGCGTCTCCGCCGTTTCGTGACGAACCCTCATGAATAGTGCGGGCTAGATTCGCGCCTCATCAGTCAAAGATTGGCAATCTCTCCCCCTGCTCCAGTGTTTTCAAGCAGCTCATTGATCACGCCGAATCTCGGAAGCCAGATATCCAGTCGATCGTTCCGAGGGATGAATGATGTGTGGTGAGTGTGCGCCTGGTGTGGAATAAAAAACGGATGGCTCGACTCGTCTCGATCAGTTGCCCCGCAGTCTGAGCACAACATAGGGTGTGAGGTAATAGGCCATGACGGAAACGACCACTCCCAACACCGCGCCGAACAGGCCAGTGATAAGCAGCCCGACGAACGGCAGCAGGAAGACGACGAGGATCATCACCACGGCAATCGCCTTATGGTTCTCATAGAATCCCTTGCGCTGGTGTTCTTTCAGCGAATCGGTGAAGGAGAGTACTGGGCCTGAATCGGAGTATTTTGCCGTCATTTTCCGCTGTTGCGGTTGCGCGGATTGTCGGCCCGACACGCATTATCGGCTTCCCAATGGATGGCCGGGCGGAAGTGTGATGCCATACGGGCCGGAGCCGGTACTCGTTTGGTTCTGATTCAGAGGACTGACGATATTCTGATTCAGAGGACTGCTCATCTGCAACTGTCCGGCGCCATAGAATGGCTGGGGAGGACCTTGCGGCAGTACATTAGACCACGTATAGGGACTGGTCGGACTGGTACGCCCGCCGGTAGAACTCCGGGGGGCAATCGGACTCAGGGGACTGCCCGGGCTAAAAGGATTGCCGATGGTGTTGTTGTTATTTGGATTGGGACTGAGATCGCCCACATACTGGGCGGGGGAAGAAATCGGCATCACCACGACGAAGAGAAGGATCAAGAGCCACATGATGTCCACCTTCCGAGCACAGAGCGGATTACTCGTTCCCCTCAACACGCGGAGTGTACCACCGAGAAGATGCTTACCCAAGGGGCTTGTCTCATGCCCGCGCGCAGTTGGGTAACCTTCCGCAGATCGTCGCCGGAAATGAGCGTTGCGGCACGATACGCAGGGCGGTCCATTCAGGAGAAGCAACGACCATGCGTTCCGTGACCCTTATGATCGATACGACACAATGTTCCCTCAGCCTGCCGAATCTTAGGTTTTACTCCATCATAGCTGGTAAGATGTTACGGAGTCAGCAACTGACCGTGACATCGATAGAAAGGAAACTTGTCTTGAATACAACGAAATTCATTGCCACATGTATCGTCTTGTCCCTCATCGGCGTGCCGACCGTCTCCTTTGCGAAGGCGAGAGGCGGATCGGGCGGAGGGGGGTTTTCCAGCGGTTCACGGGGAGGTGGCTCGGGAAGCATGGGCAGCCGCGGATCACGCACCTATCAGCAGAACAGCGCGAAGCCGATCGAACAGTCGGCCACGGTCAAGCCGTCTTCGACCCCACCGCAAACCGCTACCCCAGCGGCCACGGCCCAGCCCGCGCCTGCCGCGCAGCCTTCGTGGCTGCAACGGAATCCCTTGTTCGCAGGAATCGCCGGTGGCATCGCCGGATCATGGATCGGACATATGATCTTCGGGGCAACGGACAGCAGCGCGCGCACCAACGAGGCCGGCGAGCAGGGGGGCGAAAGCGAGCAGGCCGCCGGAGCGTCCGGTCCCAGCGGGATGATGTTCATCCTCCTCATGCTCATGGGCGCGGGGGCGTTCTATTATGTCCTGAAAGGACGGCGGTCACCGGCGCCGGATTTTTCCGGGATGACGCGAAGCAGCGCCGTGAGCGGATCGTTGCTGGCTGACTCGTCGGCCACAACCCTGCCGGCACCCACAGTGGACACCGAGATCACCTCCGCCGACAAGGCGGCCTTCCAACAACTGTTGGTCGACATTCAAACGGCCTGGGGCACACAAAACTTGGCCGGGTTGCGGCGGCTCGTCACGCCGGAAATGCTGGAATACTTCAGCACCGGCTTCGCGGAACAAGCCAGTCAAGACATCGCGAATCATGTCGAGGATGTGGTGCTCCTGAGGGCGGAGGTCCGGGAATCCTGGACGGAAGAGGTGACGCAGTACGCCACGGTCATACTCCACTGGCGTGCCCGTGACTACACCGTCTCCTTGACGAAGCAGCGCGGAGACTCGGGCTATCTCATCGAGGGCAGCGAGGACAAGCCGACAGAATCGAGCGAAGTCTGGACCTTCATGCGATACCAGAATGGGAAGTGGTTGCTCTCGGCGATCCAGCAGGCCGCATAGCACTCCGCCCGGCCCGAAGCCGGCGACTAATCAAAAACGGGGGCAGCAACGATCGTTGCTGCCCCCGTCTCCTCACCCCTCTCACGTGCCACGGCAACCAATGCCCAAGACTTGATTCCGAATTTCTTCTGCTTCTTGCCGTGCTCTGCCGCGACCACGTTATATTGAGCCGGGCGACGTCCACGACCATCTTTACTACGGGACAGTGGGCCGCATCAGGAAAGGGTTCCTGACACCGTGTTTCATTTCACAATGCGAAACGTGCTACGCTGATGCGGCGTGCCGTCCCAACCTTCAGATGTAGTGGTGACACTGCTAACAAACTCCGCGCGTGAATGAAAGGACGTACGTCGATGAAATTAACACCGTTGCACGATTGGGTATTGATCCGGTCCGGCGAGCCGGGCGAGAAGAGTGCCGGCGGCATTATCATTCCGGACACCGCGCAAGAGAAACCGGAGGAAGGAGAAGTCCTCGCCGTGGGGACAGGTCGCTTTGTCGAGGACAAGGACTCTAAGGAGAAAATCAAAAAGAAGACATTTGTGAAGACCACCCTCAAGCCGGGCGAACATGTCCTGTACAACAAATACGCCGCCAGAGAAGTGGAGGGCGACGATGAAGAGTTGGTGCTGGTTCGGGAAGAGGATGTCTTGGGCATCCTCGGTAATTGACATTCTTCACAGAAAGAGGATTGCTCTCAAGTCTGGACCAGCACTCACCTCCCGGAAATCTTACTCTGACCCCCATTCTGTCCCCAGGCGTTCCGAATTTCTCTGCTTGAGGATGCGACGGTGAGTGGAATATGGACTGACAATGTATGTGAAGCTTCTGATCGACCCACTCAAATTTCGTCATACTTTCTTGCGTTCCCGTATGCCTTATCGACCGGATACTTAGCCTCATTCTTTTTCACCTTCGAAAGCACAGCAGCATCCAAATCAATGCCAAGGTCATGACAAAGGTATGAAAGCATAATGGTGACATCCGCGATTTCATCTAAGACTCGTTCCCTCAACTTGCCTTCCAACTGACGGCTTACTTCCTCATCCGTTTTCCATTGGAACACTTCCAACAATTCACTGGCCTCAACAATCAGGGCAGCGGCTAACTCCTTGGGTCTGTGAAATTGTTCCCAGTTGCGTTTCCGGCGAAACTCAAGAAGAGCCGTCATCACGCTAGGATTAAGCATAAAGGACCTCACGAAAATCAGGTCAAGAATCTCTCCGTGTTGTGCCAGTGAAGATACGGAGCTGAGGGGCGATCCAGCAGCGCGGATGGTACGACACGTAGTTTTTTACCATGAAGGGCATAATAGTCCCTGCCATTTTCAAACTCCTCTTTGATTCTTCTGCTCACCTCGACCACGAGAGCAGGTGTTACCGTCATATACCCAAGATCGAAGAGCTTGTGAATGTCCGAGCGCAGCAGTAACCATTATCGTGGTTCGGCCCCGCATTCGAGAATGGTTTGATATGGCCGCCTCCAGCGCTGGAAGCGTCCGTTCGCCAGTGACTGCACACCGACGCGTGTATGCGTCGGTCACAAGAACTCGAAAAGCTCCTTGGCCAAGCCTCGCTCTGGTTAAAAATTCTGGCCCATACCTTGACTACCGTCTGCAAGCGGAGAAGCGCCACCTTGCAAGGAGGAGGTTCGGCGGATAGCCGCATCCAGCCGATAGTGACATCAGACCAAAGCTTAGCGTCAATAGCTCAACGGTATCGTAGCCTTTTCCTTTTACAATGGTCCTTCCCAGTCTGAAGGCGCCGGAATCCACTCGCTTCTCTCAAAGAAAAAAGGTTCGTACGGCGCATTCCCGTCCTGCTTCTCTGAATCATGATCGTAAGACTCTTGAGGTCCCTCTTTCACGAGCCCCGCGAGCGACAATGGAAGATTGGAATGGCTGACGAAAAACCCGCCCCCCGCCACGTAATTATCGGGACTGTGCAGCTTGAAAGAAATGGTGCTCCAGCTGAATAGAGTGAATGAGCTGACCACCAGGCCGCAGAAGTTCACCTCATCTGGTTTGAGGTCAGACAGAAACTTGAACCACTTATTGTTCGTTACTCCAACGAAGAATTTCATAGACTCGAACTAACGCTTTCAAGGCTCCTTGCCCAAGTCATTTGAAATCAAACGAAACTGCTCCAGAGCAGCTTCCAAGTCGTCCACGATTTCTTCCGCGATGACGTCGGGAGCGGGAAGATTGGCGCTGTCTTCTAGAGAGTCGTCTTTGAGCCAGAAGATGTCGAGGCTGGCTTTGTCGCGGGCGATCAGTTCGTCATAATCATAGGCGCGCCAGCGGCCATCGAGTTTCTTGTCGGACCAGGTTGCTTTGCGATGTGCGTGCCGGTTTCGGCTCGGGCCGTTGTAGCAACTCACAAACTCGTCGAGGTCTTCGCGCTTCAGCGGATCGGTCTTGAGCGTAAAGTGCTTGTTCGTGCGGAGGTCGTAGATCCAGAGCTTCTTCGTCCAGGGAGTCTCGCTCGCAGGCTTCTTGTCGAAGAAGAGCACGTTGGCCTTCACGCCCTGCGCATAGAAGAGGCCGGTCGGCAGACGCAGGAGCGTGTGCACATCACACTCGTGCAGGAGCTTGCGCCGGACGGTTTCCCCTGCCCCACCTTCGAAAAGAACGTTATCAGGCACCACGACCGCCGCGCGACCGTTCTGCTTCAGCAAGTTTTGACGTGCTGGACGAAGTTGAGTTGCTTGTTGGAGGTCGTCGCCCAGAAGTCGTCACGCTCGACGATGTCCCGTTCCTTGGAGACTTCGCCCTCTTCACCGACAATGGTCGTGCTACTCTTCTTCCCAAACGGCGGATTGGTCATCACGATATCGAACCGATCCCCAGGATCAGCGGCCAAGGAATCGGCCACGACGATGGGCAGGTCTCTTGTCGCTCCCGATCCCGTGGAGCATCATGTTCATGGCGCAGAGCCGTGCCGTGCTCTGGACCAATTCCCATCCCTTGAACGTACCCTGCTTGAGCTGCCGCTTTTCGTCCTTGGTCAGATTGGGGTAGTGCTTCACAATGTAGTCGTGTGCGGCCAGAAAAAATCCGCCGGTCCCGCAAGCCGGATCGCAGATCGGTCTCGCCGGACTTCGGGGCAATAGCCTCCACCATCGCGGCAATCAACGGCCTTGGAGTGAAGTACTGGCCAGCGCCGGACTTGGTGTCCTGCGCGTTCTTCTCCAGTAGACCCTCATAGGCATCCCCTTTCACATCCGCGCTCATCGTGGACCAGTCTTCTTTGTCGATGAGGTCTACAATCAGCCGCCGAAGTTTGACGGGGTCCTGAAACTTATTCTGGGCCTTCGTGAAGATCAGGCCCAGCATGCCCTTCCCTTTGCCGAGTTCTTCCAAGAGATGGCGGTAGTGGTCGAACAGGTCGTCGCCGTCCTTCTTGAGCAGGCTGGGCCAACTGTACTTGTCGGGAATCTGACTGGGCTGGTTGTATGGAGGCTTCGTGCGCTCGTCGGCCATCTTGAGGAACAGCAAATACGTCAACTGCTCGACATAGTCGCCGTAGCTCATCCCGTCGTCGCGCAGGACGTTGCAGTAGTTCCAGAGTTTTTGGACGATCACGATAAACTCATAGAGAAAAAAAAAGGCACGCAAAAAAAAAGAAAAAAAAAAAAAAAAAAAAAAACAAAAAAAAAAAAAAAAAAAAAGAAAAAAAAAAAAAGAAAAAAAAAAAACAAAAAAAAAAAAAACAAAAAAAAAAAAAAAAAAAAACGAGAAAGAGAAACCAAATCGGAAAGAAGACGCGCAAAAATACTCGATAATATCAAAGAAAAAAATAAAAAAAGCGAGCAGAGAATATCGAGAAAAAAAAAAACAGAAATACGCGCAATTGAGAATCGCAGCAAACACAATGAAATCAAACAGCGAAAAAGAGCGAAAAAACAAAAAAAAAAAAAAAAAAAAAAAAAAAAAAAAAAAAAAAAAAAAAAAAAAAAAGAAACAACAAACACAACAACAAAAAAAAACAAAAAAAACAAAAAAACAACACAACAAAAAAAACAAACAAAAAAAAACAACAAAACAAAAAAAAAAACAAAAAAGAAAAAAAAAAACACAAACAACAACAAAACAAAAAAACAAACAACAAAAAACAACAAAAAACAAAAACAACACAAAAACAACAACAAAAAACAAAAAAAAACCCTTCTTCCCTCATCCTTTTCCCACCACTCCTTCGCGAACGTTCAGTATTCAGAGCTTTTGAACGATTGAGTGTAATTCCGTTACTTCCTCATGCGAATGGTCGTGAGAACACGTAGTCCACTCTTTCCCCCGCGGCGCCTCTCTCCCTATCGCTGCCCACCCATTCGCGACCCCTCCCACTCTCCTCTCACCTCCCTCACAACATATCCCTCTCATACGATACCACCTAGCACTTCTAGTAACACCCAATCTCTCACATCGTTCAATCATCAAAAAAACAAACACTAATACATGAAACCTCAGCGTGACTGAGCAAGCATCTCATAACTAGACCGCCACCATTCGCCTCTCTAATCATAAAAGTTATAATTGGAGCGGAACCTGAACGATTTCCTCATATATTATAGCATCCCCATCAAAAAAGCACATAGCGAAGCCCACATTCACGTGATGAATCTCTAAGCGTCGCAATAAAGCAGGACTCGAGAAATATGTAACAAAAATAAAAAAATCGCAACTAAAAAAAAAAATCTCGCATATAGTCAAATATATAAGCTGGACGCTGTCAAGTGTAATAAGAAACAGAAATAGTTCTCGATCTAAATCGCGTAAAAGTGATCAAAAATCGCTTAGTCATGAATGCATCTCACTCTAACATCTAAAAAAAAAAATAAATAATCAAAAACTTCATATCACACTTCAAAAAAAAATAATAATTCAATTAATAATCATAAAAATCCTATCGAATGAAAAGTCTATAGCTAAAAATTCTCTTATAATCTAAGCTTCCTTTAAACAAACATCATCCGATCCAGCGCTTCGTCAACACCTGATACGTATGCCAATCAGCAAAGCATCACACGGCAACTTTCACGATGTACTCATCAGGTACCTCCTCTGGAACAAGTCGCTCATTGAGTTCACAAAAATCATCCGCGGGTAAGCCACCGAAACGGATCAACAAGCTTCTCCGGAACCAAACCCAAATCAAATCCCTTGTCGAAAGGATGCCCCGTTCACACAAAACGCTCCGCAAACGTCTCGGCGTAACAATGCTTGCACCCAGGGACTAACCTTGAGCACCCTCGCACTCGGATTCCACGTCGCATCCGTCCATTCGATCTTCGAATTCTCACTCATAGTAAACCTTACGCAAGTGATATCTATTCGCATTAATTAGCACTGCTACGCTCTTTAGCGCAAAACTCACAAAAATGCGAAACAGCTCGCGCGATCGCTCGACATACCAGTCGAAAAAAAAAAAACGTTCTCCCAATGCTCCCCTTTCGATATTACCAGCTGCTTCCGCCACTCTTCTGAGCTTCCCCTCGACGCGCTTTGAACCAGCTTTGTAGCGTTTGAGTTACTTTGCGCTTGAGCGTAGCGACGCTTCGTCACGGAAATTGCTTTCGATCTCCGCGACGATCACTGTATCAGCTCAACCAAACCCGATATCTTACGACGTAGAGACCCTACAGCTGACTGAAATCGATGAATCGCAAACAAAAACATCTCAAATCGACTCTCGATCTCGAAAAAGAACCCGTAACGTATACTCCTCCATCAGGAAGTTGCAACCGGATCAATGCTTTCGTATCTACAATACACAATCTCTGTTGAGTGTGCTTACTCTCTAGTGCGCTCAAGAGCGAATTCTCTCATTCCTAAGCGTTGTCTACACTGATACGATATACGATCCCTATTGGAAGTAGCCAGATTTGATCTGCTCTCAGCATGTCATCGCATTGTTACTCACGCTGCTAATGCCCCGTTCAATTCTTCAATGATGTTGTTCAGCTCGTTCCCGAAAAGCTGATGTACTTTCCCCAGCCCACCTTCTTGAGCAAAGGGCGCGTACTCGAAGTCGTCCGGTCCTATACCCAGGTTTGCGGCCACATGGTCTCGGATCATTTCCAGCCAGTGCAGTTGTTCGGAGGTGAACGTTCTTCCCACTACTCTCTTGTTCCGACAGCCAGGCGTTGAAGTTCGCGTTGACCCGCTCCGGAAATGGCACCAACTCGTTGTCCTGATGCGTGGCGAAGCGGACGAGGGAGACGAGGTCGGTGAGGATGCGTTTGCCGCTAGCGCCTTTGACCTTCGATTTCTCCAGCGCGGCGTAGGCCTGCCAGAGTTGGGATTCGTTCCAGAGGTAGGGTGGCTTTTCGATCGCGTTGGCCAGATCCTTGATGTCCTCGAACTTCAGCCGCTGCTTGTACGGCTTGCTGTAGAGGACTTGCAGAGCGGTGATCTCGTCTTTGTGCTGTGTGATGAACTGTTCGAAGGACTGCACGATAGTGCGGGCACGGGCCAGGGCGTCAGCGCTGAAGCCTGCTTCGATGACTTGATCCTGGCTGACGTGGTCGATCGTCAGTTCGTTTTTCTTTTTGATCTCGATCAGGAGGTCGCGCAGCTTCGGATCGTGGAGCGGCGTGACGGCCTCTTTGATCAGCTTGGTCGCCGCCGCTGTGATAGCCTGTTCGCTGATGGGTTTCGTGGAGTCTGCCGGAAGTCCTGCGTCGAGCTTGGCCCGTTCGGTGTGACGATCCGGGTTCACCGCTTCCACCAAACGACGGCTCAGGTCTTTGAGCGTGAGGCCGCCGCTGGCTTTGCTGATGGCCTGTTCATCTTCCTTCGTGATCCGGTGCTCCATGCGCGCCAGCCGTCCGGCGATGCTGGTGAGCACGTCTTCTTCGGTGTTCCCCAGCGCGACTGCTTGGAGCAGCTTCTCAAAGGCGACGCTGGGTTTTTTCTCCATCGGTCGCGCGTCGGTCTTGTCTTGCTCGCAGACGCCGACGGTATCGACGATGACGAAGTGGTCTTTGGTCGTGGCGTCGGGCGTGACGGCTTTGCAGATCGTCCGGCTTGATGACGCGGACGCCCCGGCCCTTCATCTGCTCGAAGAAGGTGCGGGATTTGACCGCGCGCATGAAGACGACGATCTCGACCGGCTTGATGTCGGTGCCGGTGGCGATCATGTCCACGGTGACGGCGATGCGGGGATGGTAGCTGTTGCGAAAGGTCTTGATGAGGTCCTTGGGATTCACCCCGGTGGTGCGATAGGTGATCTTCTGGGCGAATTCGTTGCCCTTGCCGAACTCCTCGCGGAGGATTTCGACGATGTTTTCCGCGTGGACGTCGTCCTTCGCGAAGATGAGGGTCTTGGGCACCTCGGTGCGGCCGGGAAAGATTTCGGTGAAGAGCTTGTCCTTGAAGGCTTTGACGATGGTGCGGATCTGGTCCGGGGCGACCACGTCGCGGTCGAGCTGGTCGGGATCGTAGGCGAAATCGTCATCCAAGCTCTTCCCATCGCTTTTGCGCGGGTTTCGCGGTCCCTCTTCTGCACGTAGAAGCCTGCCTCGACCTTGGAGCCGGCCTACGGTGATGGCGGTGCGGATGCGGTACACGTCGTAGTTGACGTTGACGCCGTCGGCCACAGCCTGCTCGTGCGAGTATTCCATGACCAGGTTCTGGTTGAAGAAGCCGAAGGTCTGCTTGTTGGGCGTGGCGGTGAGGCCGATGAGGTAGGCATCGAAGTATTCCAGCACCTGCGCCCAGAGGTTGTAGATGGAGCGGTGGCATTCGTCGGTGACGATGATGTCGAAGGTTTCAATCGGAATGGCCGGGTTGTAGTCCAACGGTTCCGGTTGTCTTGAAGAGCCGTTCGAGGCCAGACGACAGAGACTTCTTCGTCCTCGTCCGATAGCTCCCGCCCCTTGAGCATGGAATACATGCGCTGGATGGTGCTGATGCAGACCCGCGCGGTGGTATCGAGGGTGTTGCCCGCCAGCCGCTGGACGATGAACTCTTCGGTGAACTTGAAGTTGTTGTAGGGCGAGACGTACTGCTGGAATTCCTTGAGCGTCTGGTCGCCGAGGTTGCCGCGATCGACGAGGAAGAGCACGCGGCGCGCGCCTGCCGAACTTGATCAGCCGATAGATGAAGTTGATAGCGGTGAAGGTCTTGCCGCTGCCGGTGGCCATTTGGATCAAGGCGCGAGGACGGTCTTGAGCCAGCGACTTTTCGAGATTCGCTGATGGCGGTGATTTGCGCGGGCCAGAGGCCCATGGTGCTGAGCGGGGGCATGTGCCGCAGCTGTCCGCGAAGAGTCGTGGTTGTTTCTGCGGCCAGGGATGCTCCGCCGAGATCGCGAGGCTTCTCTGCGATGCTCGCGGCCCAGGTTGCAAAGATCTCCGGTCTATGGAAGCTAAATACCGAGCGGCTTCGCGGTTGCGGATCGAGGCCGTTGGTAAACCTCGTTTCGACTCCCGTACTTTGATAGAGAAATGGCAGGGGCCGTGTAATGGCTGGGAGGTCTTGACGGAGGCCTTTGCTATATTGTTCTGCTTGGATTTCGACTCCTGTGAGGGTGACACCTTCCTTCTTGGCCTCAATCACTCCCGCAGCCTTGCCATCGACATAGAGCAGGTAATCCGCAAATCCGTACCCGCTGGTCAGAGGGAAGTTTCGTAAGACGACGCCCCTTCCTGCATGAATGTTTGCCTGTTTGTAATCCTGAACGACTCCACCCGGCCTTGACCAGCATCTCATCGATTCGCTGGCGGGCTTTCTCCTCAGGCGTGGGCATTCGGATTTTCTCAGGTGGCTGCGTGCGGCATTCGGCGGGCAAGGATACCCATTTTCACTTAAGAGGACAAGCGCGACGTAGCAGCAAATGACTCATTTGGAATGTGATCTGCGGAATGCGTGTATTTCGTAGGGGACGACCCCAGTAGACTTACCAGGTTGAAGAAAAGAGCTGCTGTCGCCTGACGAACGCTATCTGTTCGTCCAAAATAGCCTGCTCAATTTGGAAGGCTTGAGCGACAGGTCCATCACGGTGATCGACTTGACGAAGGGAACAGTCCTGGGCAGTATCGAGACGTTGAAAACGCAAGGATTCAACCCCAACTGCATCATGCTGCTTCCGAATCATTTTCAGCAAGAAAGGCAATCCTTTCCTTCGGTCGTGTACTCCAGAATGTGGCAGATGGCACCGCGGGCATGAAGGAGATAGATCCGATCATCCTTCATAGGGCGACGGCTTCGGCGTAGATCCGATCCCTGAGATACGGACTCAGGCCGCCTTCCGTCAGGAATGAAATCCACCGTCCGTGAAGCGTCTCCGGTCGGAAGCGGCTACATTTTGGGAATGCGTAATGTTTTGCTGATCATCAGGCTTCCGGAGAGGACGAACAGGAGGGACAACGGATGCAGTTCCCAAGTCCCCACCGTCCATGCGCCCCAGTAGAGATTCTCGCCGAGCCGGCCCTGCCAGGCGGCGAAGGCGAGCACGCCGGTCAGCACCATGGTCGTGGGAATGGGCGTGCCTTCGAAGTAGGCCACCTTGTCGCTGCCCTCTGAGAGGCTCTCGGCGGTCACGTTGTAGCGGGCCAGCCGACTCACCCCGCAGCAGACGAAATACATGAGCCCGAGCCAGTCCCATCCACCCCGCAGGCCGGCGGCGAATCCCAGAGCCGCCGGAGCGACCCCGAACGAAATGATGTCCGCCAGGGAATCCAACTCCCGCCCGAGCGCCGAATGCTTGCGCCGCCACCGCGCGACACGGCCATCGAGCCAGTCGAAGATCAGGGCCGCCGGCGTGAAGGCTGCGGCGGCGTAAAAATGAGCGGGGGACCGGCTACCCATGTAGAGCATGCAGAAGAAGATAGCTCCCACCCCGCACGCCGCATTGGCCAGCGTCAAAAAGTCGGCCAGGTGAAACTCCCGGAGCATCGAGAAGTGCTTGGGAGAAGTGGTGGCCATGGCGGGAAAACCTACGCGGGAATCCTTCGAATGTCCAGGATGCAAGACTCTTTGAGACAAGCAGGGAGATGATGGCTGGTGGCGCGTAACAGCAGCGAGGAACTGATAGCCGGGCTGATGGCAGAAGAGTAAGAGCAGATGGCGAATAGCTGATAAGCATGGAATGGCAAGATTGGTTGAAACATTCCGGCTCTCCTTGAGGCAGGACCGAGTGCGGTGTAAGATATGCCCAACCTGAATTTCCAAAGGCTAACATGTTGAAGCCACGCATCTATTCATTGAACAGCCGGCAGCAAGCGCGCTTGGTCCAGCAGGTGACCGATGAACTGTCTCGGCAGCCAGCCGTGATTTTCGCCTATCTGTATGGTTCCGCTCTCGATGGAGAGGCAGTTCATGATGTGGATATTGGAATCTATATAGAAGAGTTCGAATCAGGTCAGGAAGCAGCTCTTGTCGAGGGACTTGCAAGTCGCCTCAGCGATGCTCTGAAGATACCGATCGACGTCCGCGTCCTCAATCGCGCGCCGCTGACGTTTCTCTATCATGTGTTGCGAGGCCGGCTCCTACTCAGCCGAAATGACGATCTTTTGGCCACCCTTTTGGAGGATGTAGCCCGCCGGTATCTCGACCTCGCTCCACTTCTTCGCCAAGCCACCAAGGATGCCTTCGCGGCATGACGTTGAACCCGGACATCGTTCGTGCACGATGCGCCGAAATTGACGACTCGCTGGCCAGACTGGAACGACTTCGTTCGCTCTCGCGCGATGCCTTTCTCTCCAATCAGGATCTTCTCGACGTTGCCTGTTACCGGTTGCTGGTCGCGATTGAAGCGGCACTCGCTCTCTGCTTTCATGTGTCAGCCAAGCGCTTGCAGAAAGTTCCGGAAGAGTATGCCGGCTGCTTCACGGTCCTTCAGGAAGCCGGGTTGCTGCCTACCGATTTGACGAGTCGGCTCAGGGAGATGGCTCGCTTTCGTAATCTGCTCGTTCACGTCTATTGGAAGATCGATTATGGGCAGGTATATGACGTCATTCAGACTCGACTGGATGATCTTCGCGTGTTTCGCAGCACGATGGCTCAACTTCTCTAAATCTCGTTCCTCATTCCAGATTCAACGTGTGAAGGATTACTCCTCATCTGCCTCGTTTTGCTGAAACAAGGGCGCATCGAGCGCGCGAAGTTCCAGTCCTTCGATTTCTTGGAGTGACTTGCCGGCGATGCCCTGCAGGTCACCGTACATGCCCACGGTGGCCTGCATGACGCGATCGATCTGCTCCTCACGCTTGGCCCATTGCTTGACGATCACCTTTCTTTCCTTCTCCAGATCTTCCCTCATGAACGAGAAGGCCTCGACGATGGCCTGCACCCGTTGGCGGAAGCGCGGACCGGTGAGGTACTGATAGACCATTTCCGTCTTAGTCTGCTGTCCTTCGGAGGATTTTCTGGCGCAGGTCACTTGAACCAGCAGATGGCGCAAGGCGAGGGCAACCGGGAGCACTGCCCTGGGATGCGTGACCCACACGTCTTCCACCAGGTCGAATGTCTCCACACCTTTGGGAAGGACCTGGCTCACGATGATCGCGACTTCTGCCTTCGCAGCCCGCTGGTCGTCCCGCAATTTGGCCAACCAGCCATCGCTCCAATTTTTCGTGCGCTTTGTTTCCCACAGGATCCGACCGCAGGGCTGGCCCGACGTCCCCATGATGTGCTGCACCAGATCCCCGCCATGCTCCCCCTTCGGAACGGGCTCGATGGTGTCGTACGGAAACCTGGCGCCGAGCAGTGTTTCGAGGTGCAGTTCCAGGACTTCACCCTGCAGTTGCTGCGATCCCTGCTCCGCCTTCTGTTTCAGATCTTCGATCTGCTTCTGCATGGAGGCATTGCGCTGCTCCGCCTCCATGATCTTCAATCGCAGCGGCTCTTCCGCTTCCCGCTTGGCCTGCTCGCGTGTCAGGGCCAACCCTTCCTGGATGCCCTTCTGCACCGTCAAATTCACCTCGCGTTTCGCATCATCCAATTCGCGCTGTTTCTTGAGCAGATCGGCCTGGACCTTTTGAGCTTCCGCGAGTTTGACGTTGCGTTGTTCGAGAATCTCTTGAAGTTCTGCGATGGTCTTTGCTTTCTGATCCAGATCGTTGTTCAAGAGGAGCTTCGCTTTCCTCGCCTCCTCTGCCGTGATTTTTGCCCGCTCCTGATTCAGTCTCTCGAATACCTGTTGGTCGATGCTTTCCTTGGCCTTGGAGACGGCCTCCTCGCGTTCGTGAAGCGCGGCCTCCCGTTTGGCGACATCCGCATCCTTCTGCGCGAGACGTCGTTCGTACTCCCGCCGCGTGGCCTCGATCAGTGGAGCCGCCAGCGATTCCGTCAGCTTGATCTCCGCCTTGCAGCTCGGACAGGTAATGGTCGGTTCGGTCATGTGGTTCTCCTACTCGCTGCAGTTGCCGCGCTCCAATCTGGGATTTGTGAGATGGCCTGAGGGAGGATAACAACTCTAAGACGTTTCGGGTTCCATAAGCTCTTAGGTTCTCCGGCTAATGGCCATCAGCTATCGGTCGTCAGCTCTCTTCTTCCCGCGTTTCACGAGAGACGAACGACGAGCGGCGCGTTTAGGGGTTGTGCCAGCGGGCGCCGTCAGAACTCGGATTCGACTGATGCGAGAATTTGACGGTATCGCCGTTCTTCACGACGGATGTGAGCGCGCCGATCTTCTTATTCACCGTCACGAGCACTTCACCCTTGTCGATAAACGCTATCAGCCCGCTCAGCCGGTCTTGATTCGCATCGAGCAGTTGTTTGACCGTCGTATCACCCGTCACGTCCAGTTCCATGTCGGGCTGCCCAACAGCGTCGCGCAAGGTCAGTCCTAGAATCAGCACGGTTACCATGGAAGGCCTCTCCTCTTTGTTCATCGTCCGTCTCTGTCTATTGTTTCGCGTGGCAGCGAAAACAGTCTTGCCGCTTCGGATGTTTGACGGGAAGCGGTCGGCTGCCCGCCGGCACGTGACAATGCAGGCAGTCCTTCTCACCGCTCAACGCCCGATGGTCGGCATCGGCCGGAATCATGGGGTTGCGGTCACGCGGGCTCGGGAGCATCGTCACGCCCACCACCACGGCGAGCGCCGCCACGACAAATATGAGATCGACCTTGCGGAAGCGAAATGCGCTGCTCATGCGTTCGGCCGATCTCCCTGTATCTGATCTGCCGCTTCATACGCCTCCTGCAGAACCTGCGCAACATGTTTCACCGCGACACCTGGGGGCAACCCATTCCGCAACCGGATCATGCAGGCAGGACAGCTCGTCGCGACCGTGTCCGCCCCGCTCTGTTCGACGGCTCTCCGTTTCCGTTCAAAAATCTTTTGGGATGTCTCGTAGTCTTTGACGAGGTACGTCCCGGCCCCGCCGGCGCAACGGTCGGCATCCTGCATCTCGACATAGTCCACGCCGGGCAATTCGGACAGGATCCTTCGCGGTTCCTTGGTCACCCCCGCTGCTCGCAGATGACAAGATGAATGGTAGGTGACACGATGCGTCCCTTCCGCTGAGGCTATGGGCGGTTTATCCTTGGCTTGGGCGACAAACTCGGTGATATGCACGACCTTCTTCGACAAGCGCTCAGCCGTTGCCTGTTCCGGCTCGTTCTGAAACAACTTCGCGTAATCCTTCAGCATCAGATGACAGGATGCGCAGCCCGTCACGACCGTGTCGTATCCCGCGAATGACTCGAGATTGAACCGCGCATGTTGCTTGACGAGGTCGACGTGCCCATACGTTTCGATCGGCGTGCCGGAACATCGTTGAGGCGGCAGAGCCGGCTCGACACCATGTTTTCGAAGCACGCCGATCACCGCATCCCCGACTCCATCGTCAAAATAGTTCGCGGCGCAGCCGTGGAAATAGGCGACTCCTCCCTGATTGCGCGATGATGCCCGTTCGACCAGTTCCGGATGCCGGTCACGAAGATGCCTGGTGGCCAGTTTCGGCAGGGCCATTTCAGCCGGAAGCTTTGCGGTCTCTGCGACCCGGCTGAGGAACGGTTGCGCGAGACGCGCAAGCCATCGGCGTGGCGCCGGTCGATCCCACCATGGCTGTATTTTGGCCAAGAGCTTAAGTATCGGTTCAAATATTTCAGGACGGGCATGCAACCTGAACATCCAGCCCGCTGCACGGTTGGGATGCTCGGCTCTCCGCTTGAGAATCAGATCCGATACATCGACCCCGGCAGGACAGATCGTGCGGCATGACTTACAATTCAGACAGGCCTCCACCACCCGCTTGGAATCCAGATAGCTGTAGTCCTTGGCCGTGACGATCTCAAACCATCCGCGCGAACTCATATCTTCGGATTGAAAGACATCATAGACGGGACAGACTGAATTGCACTTGCCACACGTTGCGCAGGATTTTGACAGCCTCGTGTAGTCGATATGCTCGGTGAACGATTCCTCGCTGATCTTGATGCCGGGATTCAGGACGCCGGACGGATCGAACAGGTGTTTGACTTCAACGAAGAGACTGTAGAGTTCTTCGCCGAACATCTTTCGCACATACTCGGCCCTGATCCGGCCGTCGCCATGTTCACCGCAGATCGATCCACCGAATCGGCTCAGCACCGTGTCATGCACCTCGTGGTAGGCGTCGATCATCTTGTTGAAATCCTGCCGGTCGTTCACATCGAGCAGCGGGAGAATATGGGCGTTGCCGTTGCCGATATGGCCGAAGATCGCGACGCGAGTCTTCTGCCCGCCGAAGAAGTCTTCCAAGTACCGGATGAGTTCGCTGATGCGATCGGCTCCGACGACCACATCGTCGACGAAGTTGATCGGTTTCTTGCGCGGATCGAACCGGTACAGCGTGGGATAGAGCGCCTTGCGGGCCTTCCATAATTGATCTCGCTGCTCCTGATCGTAGGCGACGGTCAGCTCGCCCGCCAACCGGTACCGCCGGCACATGGTGGCCATCTCTTCCGCGCGCTGCTTGAGCGCTGCCTCATCAGTCACACCTTCCAACTCGGCGAGCAACGTCGCAGCCGAATGCTCGGGGATACCATGCCGCTGCCGGCCGATCAAATCCAACGTGTTGGCATCCATAACCTCCAATGCGCTGGGCTTGAGCGCGAGGAGCTGCGGCACCGCTTCGCCGACTTCCTCCAGATGGCGGAAGTGAATCAAGGCCGTCAACGTGACGGCGGGCTTGACGGCAAGCCGCACCTTCGCTTCGCTGATCACCCCGAGAGTTCCTTCGCTACCGATGAATACCTTGTGAAGATCGAACAGGCCCAGATCCAGGCCATCCGCAAGACCAAACAGGTTGTAGCCGCAGCTATTCTTGCTGACGGAGGGCTGTTTCCCTTGAATGAACACCTGGTGCTCCCGCATGAGGGTGAGCAGCTTACGGAGCGCCGGGTGTGCCGACAATATTCGTTCGCATGCCGGATCGACCAGACCGTAGCTGGTGGCATCAAGCCATTCCCCCGATTGCAGGCAGACGCGCAGGCTGTGGACATTATCCTTCACGGACCCATAGCGGAGCGTATGGGGCCCGGAGGAATTGTTGGCCAGCATGCCGCCCAGTTTGCACATGTCGCCGCTGGACGGGTCCGGTCCGAACATCAAGTTGGCCTTGGCAAGCTGCTTGTTGAGTTCGGCGAGGACAATCCCCGGTTGGACCCGCGCCCACTGCTCCTCACGATTGACCTCCATGATGCGGTTCATCCGCGAGACATCGAGGATGATCCCTGATCCGATGGCCGATCCGGTGAGATTGGTGCCTGCCGCGCGCGGAGTCAGCGGAACGCTATGGGTCACGGCATAGCGGACGACGTGCTGAATATCCTCTTCCGATTCGACGAGCACCACTGCCTGCGGCGTCATCCGATAGATGCTGGCATCCACCGCGTAAGCCGTCAGCGAGGGCGCGTCGTTCTTGACCTTCTCACTGCCGAGCAGGTGCCGCAAATCCACGGCAACGGGACTGGACTTCTGGGGAAGAATGAGGGGCATTTGTTATGATAGCCGAGCGAGGCGCATTGTAGCAGGATGTTGAAAATGCCCGCCAGCTTTGTTGTTGGCTGGTCGTCGGTCGTATCTCAGACGCCGTCGCTCGTGAAGCGTATCTCGTATCTCGTATCTCGTGAAGAGTCGTTAGCACTAGGACGAATCACGTCTCGCGGGCGTGCACGGACGTGTCGTCACTTATCCGTGACGACGTGCACCTCGGCGGCGTCCACAAACCGAAGACACTGGGCGCTCGCAGACACTGCCGGCTCACCACTCGCCGGCGCGCACAGACATGGTGCTCTTTATTCATCGCACCGTGCGCCTCATTATTCTTCGCGTCGTGGACCTTCACGCTTCACGAGATACGGTTGGTATTGTCTCCTACAGGCAAGACGATTGTTGCTGCTGATATGATCCGGTAAGATGCGCGCGATTTTGGGAACGACCATGTCCCTCCCTGCCTTGTATGTTTCGCGCCTGCTCCCCGATCCGGTGATGACCGCGATCCGCGAACGGTTTCATCTGATCAACGTTCCGGAAGATGCTGTACCTACTGAAACCCAGCTCCATGCAGGTCTCAGCGCGGCCGATGCCGCCATCTGTACCCTCACCGAACCCATCACCGAACTCACGTTGGCTCAGGCACGCCTCAAGGTCTTAGCGAATTATGCGGTGGGGTATAACAATATCGATCTTCAGGCCGCGGCACGCAAACATATCGTGGTGACCAATACGCCGGATGTCTTGACGGATGCGACGGCCGACCTGACGTGGGCGTTGATTCTTGCGGTGGCGCGCCGTGTTGTGGAGGGCGATGCCCTGGTCCGTTCGGGGAGTTGGCGCGGTATGACGCCGACTCAACTCCTGGGACTCGATCTCTCCGGCCTGGTGCTCGGCGTGATCGGCATGGGACGCATCGGGCGCGCGGTGGCGGAACGCGCGAGGGGATTCCGGATGCGGGTCCTCTATCACTCTCGGCAACCCCCTGAGATGGATCCGACCCCGGAGGGTTGGACCTATCGAAGGCTTGAACACGTGCTGACGGAATCGGACATCGTGAGCCTGCACGTTCCGTTGACACCCGCAACGACGCATTTCATCGCAGCGGAGCAGCTCGCGCTCATGAAACCGACGAGCCTGCTGATCAATGCATCGCGCGGGCCGCTGATTCATGAAGCGGCCCTCGTCGAAGCTTTGCAACAAGGACGGCTCGCGGGAGCCGGACTGGACGTCTACGAGCGCGAACCTCTACTCAATCCCGGTTTGGTTTCGCTTCGCCAGGTCGTGCTGCTCCCCCATATAGGGTCGGCCACGCTGGCGACCAGGGTTCGTATGGGGATGATCTGCCTGGAGAACATCGACGCGGTGCTCAACGGAAGACCGGCGCCGAATCGTGTGGCCTGACAAAACGTTCTTCGTGAAGCGTGAAGCGTATGAGCCAGGACATTTGCTGATCTGTGTGATGTGCCGATCTGACGAATTTCTGGACGTTCGCGAGTCATCAGATCAGACGAAGTGTCGCGAAATTTTCTTGAGCCGAGCGTATCTTGTGACGACGAACGACGAGATACGCTTCACGATAATAGGCGGGCTAGAGACCGGCGTATCTGGGGGATGGAGATTGGGGGGCCGTGGAGGACGAACCGCTGGACTTACCCGAACATAGTGCCTCAAGGCGCTGGGGGACATCGTGAAAGGAGGGAATCGATTGATACATGGCAATGGCCCGATCCCGCGCCGACACTTTTTCATAAAGGAGACCCAGTTCGTATCGGACGATCTGCGCATTCCCGCCGCGGCAGCGGGAATCGGTCACGACCTTTTCCAATAGCTGGATGGCATGATCTGATTGCTCCTGCTCCTTCAGGCATAGTCCCAGCATGAGGCAGGAATCGACGAAGAACGCCGCATCCTTCATGGAGCGTATGAATTCTTCCTTCGCTTCCTCCAGCAACCCCATGTCTTTATAGGCAGTGCCGAGTGCGTACCGGGTTTCCGCATCCATGCCGTTCACCGCCGGCGCCGCCGTCACAGGCTCCGCAGCCGGCGAAGAACTCGTACCTCTTGCCGGCTCCGCCGGCGCAGGTGAGTCGGCGTGGACGGTCTGTCGGACGACCTGCTCAACCGGAGGAGTAGCCTCCGGGCTTGCCAACCGGAAGGCGCTGTCCGCTATCGGCTCCATGACCGGCGGTTCCGAGCTCTGAACGGGTAATGGGACGGTTGAATCCGTTGCGGACGGAGTGGATTCCGCCGCCGCCGGAGGCGCATTGAGATCGAAGGCGGGGGCCAGCTTCCGAGCGATGGCGCTTCCTGGCGCCAAGGCCTGCACCTTCTCAAAGAGTTCCGCGGGCAGCGTCGGCATCCCTGGTTCGGGGTGCTCGAGGAGGATTTCTACCGCGCGTCCGAAATGTTGCGCGGCTGCCGCTCCGTCCCCTTTTTCCTCGCACAACTCACCGAACAATTCCAGCATTGGAACGGAATTGGGTTCAACCTTGAGATATTCCTGGATCAGCGAGTTGGCCAACAGGTGATCCTGAGACCGCAGGGCGGCCCCCGCCAGAAACCGATACTCACCCAGAGCGACGTTCAAATTTCCCTGCAACAGGTGCAGTCTGGCGAGAAGCTGGCAGATTTGCGGATTACCGGGTTCCCGGCTGAGGAGTTGAGTCAACATCGCTTCCGCACCCGCGTACTGCCCTTCCTCCATCCGGCGCGTGGCTTCCCCGAGCAGATCACCGGGCTCCATGTTCTTGGCCGTCGATGCCGACGAGGATTTTTGTGGTTGAGCCTCCGTTCCCGTCGCGCCGCCGCCCTCCTTGAGCATTCCGGTCATTTCTTTGGCCTCGGCGTTATGCGCGTCCAATCGCAAGACCGCCATGTAGGCATCGCGCGCTTCTTCGTGCCGTTGTTGCGCAGAGCGCTCCCGTCCAAGCTGCAAATACACCTTGATGGCTTCGTCCTGCAGATTTTCCTGCACGCACAACTCGGCGACTCGTTGCTGCGCATCGAGATTGGAGGGATCCTGCGTGATGATCTTGCGATAGATGTCCAAGGCCTCCCTGCTTTTCCCTTCCTTCAGATAAAACTTGCCGAGAGTCAGATAGTCCTGGACAGCGCTGCTCAAGAGACCACGTTCTGCATTCAGGTCTCCCAGGTGCCGGTACACTTCGTATCTGGCTGGATCGACTTTCAGGATTTTTTTGTAGGCCGCAATAGCCTTGAGGGTGGAGCCTTCTGTCCGGAATGCCGCGGCGGCTTGCAGGTAGGCCGTAATGGCGTCGGCAGTGGCATTCCGCTTGAGGTGGAGATCCCCGATCGTGTTAAAAATGCTTCCGTCGGTAGGCGACTCTACAATGAGTTTTTTCCACTCAGTGATGGCTGCTTCATACTGCCCTTTGGATGCAAACAACTGCGCGTTTTGGAGTACCGTTCTGCGGTCGACAGCCAAGACAAATCCCCCTTCGGCAGATGAGTGTAAACGCTAACAGTATCAATGGTTTTTGTCAAAAATAATTAGGAAATGTTCGAGGGAAATGCGTGACGGTTGAGGGACACAAAAAAAGCGACCCCCTCCCAGAAAGGAGGAGGTCGCATGGACACGCAGAGAGCATATCTCAGGAAGCCGGCACCATGCCCTTGAGAACATTGGCGGCTTGCGGCCCCTTTGCTCCCTGGACGATGTCGAATTCGACGTTTTCACCTTCCTTCAGTGTCTTGAATCCATCGCCTTGCAGTGCTGAATAATGAACAAAGACATCTTCGCCGCTATCGAGGCGAATAAACCCAAACCCTTTTCGATCATTGAACCACTTCACCGTACCTTTAGTCTTCACACAATCCTCCTTTCCTCAACAAACAGAACGAGTTACGCGCCTCCACGAGGGTCTGACGCAGGGACCGACATGATGATGCAATAAGGAAAAATGATGCGGGGTAGCGCGAAAGAGTCCTGAGGAGCGTTGAAGCGATGCACGAACCCATCATGACCTGCTGAAAAGTGCGCAGGCCAATTACCATATGATTTCAAATCTTGTCAAGCAATAGTTTCATGCAGAAGGCCCACGGTCTGTTTACAAGGTCCCGCGAGTCTTTTATAGTGATCCCTCACCTATGAGACTCTCCCAGAACGCGTGGGCCTCCAGACCATCCTAGATCGATACATCTTCCGCGAGTTGCTCTCTCCCTTCCTCATCAGCCTGGGAGCGCTCTGTTTCGTGATGCTCACCAAGGAGTTGCTTCGGCTCGTCGAGTTACTGGTCTCGAAAGGGGTCGCCTTTCTCTCGGTCCTGAATGTCTTCGCACATCTGCTGCCGTCGTTTCTGGTGCTCACATTGCCCATCGCCGGGATCATCGCTTCCATCACTGCGTTCGGCCGGCTCTCCTTCGATAAAGAGCTGGTGGCCATGCGGGCAGCCGGTCTCAGTCTTGTACGCCTGTCTCATCCCGTGTTCGTCTTCGCGTTGCTGGTCTTTGGATTGACCCTGACCTTGTCGCAATGGGGCCAGCCCTGGAGCAACGTGAATTTGAAGAAGGTGGCTCTGAATCTGCTTCGTGATGAATTGGTTCTTGAACTGGAACGAGGGGTATTCAACGAAGCGGTTCCGAAAATGGTCATCTACGTTCCGGACACCCAGGCCGGACAGGATCCCACAGGCATTTTCGTGTCGGACGACCGGAACCCGGATGACCCTCGCGTCATCGTGGCACAACAATATTTCGTCATGACCGATCCGAAGTCGAACCAGATTGCATTACGATTGGTGGACGGTGTGATCCATAGCCGGCCCGATAATGTGGAGCAATACAGCAAGGTGTCGTTCTCGACCTATGACCTCAAAATGAATTTCAACGAGAATCTCTATGGTAGCGATGAGCGTTCTTCCGTCGAAACCATCCTCGTCAAACTGGACCAATCCGGCTGGAAAGATACGGCTGCGCTCCGGCGGCTGATGGAGCATTACAAGGATTTGGCCTTTCCGACCGCATCCTTGGTGTTCTGTATACTGGGCGTCCCGGTGGGGATCGTCTCCAAACGATCGGGACGCATGGGTGGCTTTGCGGTCGGCGTCCTCGTGGTGGTCATCTACTATGTCTTGAATGTGGCCTGCGAATTTTTGGTCACGACCCTTATCATCCCGCCGTTTGCCGGTGCGTGGCTCCCCAATGCACTGTTTCTCGTGGCGACCGTTATTTGGTTTTTTAATATGAACCGGCACTGAGACGATGACGATCCTCTTTCGTTATATTCTTCGGGAATACATGAGAATCTTTTTCATGTGCTTTTCCGGCCTCATGACCGTTTATCTGGTCATCGATTTCTTTGAAAAGGTCAGGCGGTTTCTCCGGTATGACGCGCACGCCCTGGACGTCCTGGTCTATTTTGCTTTGAAGACACCGGGCATTTCCTATCAAATCACCCCGCTGGCCCTCTTGATGGCCACCCTGCTGACGATCGGGGTTCTGTCGCGTAGTCATGAAATCACGGCGATGCGCAGTTGCGGAATCAGTCTGTACTGGATCGCATCCCCGTTTCTGTTTTTCGGCCTCATCCTCGGCGTGGTCTTGCTCCTGTTTACCTCCACGGTGATTCCGCTATCCTCCGCGCGCGCAGATTTGATCAAGGCGACGCGGATTGAAAAAAAGACTGCGCCTGTCTCGTTGAAATCTCCGCATCCGTGGGTACGCATTGGGAACCAGACGTTGCTCAATTTTAGAAGCGTGACGGACCGGGGGGCGACCTTGCAGGGCGTACGTCTGTACACGCTCGGCGATCAGTTTGAACTACGCCGGATCACCGAAGCACGTGAGGCGCGTTTCACCGGACAAGTCTGGGTATTGCACGAGGGAACCAGGCGCGTGTTCCGCGAGGACGGCACGATCGACGTGACCGATTTCCTGTCAGAGCCGCTGGCACTGTCTCAGATTCCTGATGATTTTACGACCTGGTTTGAGATGGATTCGGAAACCATGACCTTCAAGGACATGCGGGGGTTCGCCGAACGGCTCAGTCAGGATGGCACGGTTCCGCCCCGGCTGATGACCGATTACTACGGCCGCCTTGCCTATCCCTTCGTGACCGTCGTGATGGTCATCGTCGGCATTGCATTGAGCCTGCGTCGAACCGGCGTGCGCGGAAGCGGCATGGCCATGGGAATCGGTCAGGCGCTCGCCGTGGGATTTTTCTATTGGACCACCCACTCGGTCGCAATTGCGTTGGGACGCGGAGGCGTGCTCACCCCCATCCTTGCCGGGTGGATGGCGAATCTCGTGTTCGTGGCATTCGGCGGCTACCTGTTGTTGAAGGTCCGCTATTGACCGGGCACGACATTGCCGCGTCGCATGGAAGTTGACTGTCTCCGGTCCTTCCGGTAAGAAGAAGCCATGTTCACTCAGGACGCCATCATTTCCTCATGACATCCCGTGTGGTTATTACCGGTCTTGGCGTCGTCTCGCCGATCGGCATAGGGGTTCCTCAATTCTGGAAATCTCTGTTGGCCGGAGAGTCTGGTATTACGGCCATTACCTCCTTCGACCCCTTTCCCATCGACGGGTATCGCTCCAAAATTGCCGGCCAGATTCACCAATTTTCCGCGGACCAGTACTTGCCCGGCGGACAAGGCGATCGGGTGGACCGGTATGCTCAGTTTGCATTGGTCGCCACCCAGGAGGCCGTCACCGATGCCGGCCTGCGAATGGAAAAGGAGCACCCCCATCGCGTCGGGGTCGTCGTTGGGGCCGGCATGGGCGGCATGGTCATGGGCGAACGCGAGATCAAACAACTCTACGACCAGCAGCGACCCCAACGCGTTCATCCGAACTTCATCCCGGTCATCACGCTGAACTCGGCCTCCGGCATCGTGGCCGTGGCTCAAGGAGCCAAAGGTCCCAACCTGACGATCTCCACGGCCTGTTCATCGAGCGCGCACGCGTTAGGGCAGGCGATGAACCTTATTCGACTGGGAAAGGCGGATGTCGTCATCACCGTGGGCGCGGACGCCAGCATCACTCCGCTGGTCTTTGCCGGGTTCTGCTCCCTGCGGGCGTTGTCGACCAAATACAATGAGACGCCGCACAAGGCTTCACGCCCGTTCGATCGCGGCCGCGACGGTTTTGTCATGGGAGAGGGATCCGGTGCGCTGATTCTTGAATCCATAGCCCATGCGAAAAAAAGGAAGGCGCGGATCTACGCCGAAGTCGCCGGCTATGCTGCGACGAGTGAGGCGTACCATATGGTGATACCGAGGGAAGACGGGGCGGAAGTGGCGACCACCATGCGCCTCGCGCTCGAAGACGCGGGGCTGATGCCCGGGGTCGTGGATTATATCAACGCGCACGCGACCTCGACCGCAGTGGGCGATGCGGTCGAGATCAAGGCCATTCGTCAGGTATTCAAACAACGGGCGGAGAAGATCGCCATCAGCGCGACGAAATCTCTGATCGGCCACACTCTCGGAGCGGCCGGTGCGCTGGCCGGCATTGTGTCGAGCCTGACCCTGCAGACCGGGCAGATCCATCCGACGGTGAATTACGACGATCCCGATCCAGCCTGCGTACTCGGAGGCATCTCCGGCGAGGTCCAAGAACGAAGAACCAAAGTTGCCATGATCAATGCCTTTGGATTCGGCAGTAACAATGCGGCGGTGATCCTCAAGAAGGTCGCGGCCTAACCATGTGTCATCCATGCACGTCCGGAAAGACCGCGATTTTCACTCTGCAACGGAACGATTGATGGCTCATCATTCAGACGCGGGCGACAAGATCATCGGGGCATTGGGGGATTACCTCAAGCGAGATCCGGCAACGATCCAGCCGAGCGATCACTTGCGAGACGACCTCGGTCTGGATTCCATGGCGGTCATCGAGCTCTTGTATCGGATCGAGGAGACGTTCAATTTGCAAATCCCGGATCAGGATCTACCTGGTCTCACTTCCGTGCAGCAGGTCATTTCCTATGTCGAGAAGCGTCTCCAACCATCCCGACCCACCCAGAAACCGGCCAAACAGCCGGCTGCCAAGCGAGCTAAATCGAGGAAGCGTTCCTGAGATATGGCACGGCTCCCCGGCATACAAGCCCTCTCGTTGAGCATGATCCACCGTTTCCTCGGAGGGGAATTGATCGGTCCGCCGGATGCCGTGATCACCGGGCTTTCCGGTCTGGAGAATGCGGGAACTGGCGATCTCGCATATCTGGCATCGGATCGGTTTCTTACGGCGGCGCGCACGAGCGGAGCCGGCGCTTTGATCACCTCCCGCCATCTGCCGGAGGTCGCCACTCCTCAATTGATCGTGGACAATCCCACTTATGCCTTTGCCCGCGTCGCGCAACAATTTTTTGTTCCTCCATACCGGTCGCGCGGGATCGCGACGGACCTGGTTCGGGGTGAGCACGTCTCGATCGGCCAAGATGTCTCGATCTGGCCGCGCGTCACATTGGGCGATCGCGTGGTAATCGGCGCGCGAGTGACCATTTTCCCAGGTGTCTTTATCGGCGATGATTCGGTGGTCGGCGATGACTCTACCCTGCACCCGAATGTCGTCGTCCGGGAGGGGTGCTCGATCGGAGCCCGCGTGATCATTCACAGCGGCACAGCTATCGGCAGTGATGGATTCGGGTACGTTCAACATGACGGGCGGCACCACAAGATCCCGCAACTCGGTGGAGTCACCATCGAAGATGATGTGGAATTGGGCGCGAACGTCACCATTGATCGCGCCACGTTGGGTCAGACTGTCGTGAAACGAGGCACCAAGATCGATAACCTCGTTCAGATCGCACACAACGTCATTGTGGGTGAACACAATATCATCGTCGCGCAGGTAGGCATCGCAGGCAGCACGACGCTGGGGAAATACGTGATGGTCGGGGGACAAGCCGGATTGGCCGATCATCTGAACATCGGTGATCATGTGATGATTGCGGCAAAATCAGGAGTGACGCGAAGTCTGGAGGGGAATCAGATCGTCTCCGGCGCCCCGGTCATGCCGCATGCGGCGTTCCTCAAAGCCCAGGCCATCATTCCTCAGCTTCCAGAGCTACGCCAGCGCGTTCGAGAACTCGATGAACGCATGCACGTCGTTGAGAAGGGATCGAAACGCAGGAAACCACGCGGCAAACAACGAACCTAGCGCCATCCGGGCCCCGTCATCTTACACTCCCTCCTTCAACACGGCTCGCCAGAAAAATAGCTTCGACCAGAAGAAGCCTCCCCAGGGCATCAGATAGGCTGCAATGCCGTGCACATGCCCCATCCAGACACTGACCGTCGAAGCGGTTAACAATACCGCCATCCCTGCGAGATATGCGAACGGCAACCATGAAGGCCCGGCATCATCGATCGATGAGGGACGCGGGTCCTTCTTCTGACGAGCCGCCCGCTTGGCAGAGGGGGGTTTCATGCGGGAGGCAAAGATCCCCGGATGATCACGAAGCACATGTTGGTGATAGCGTGTCTGAATCCAGCCGAGCACTCCGCCCAGGAGCAGGAGACCAAAACTTTCAGCAAATGTCGTCCATGTATACGTGTCCGTGGCCACAAGTTGATACCCCAGCGAAGCGGTTCCCGCCACCATACAGGCCAACCCAAAGAAACCGGACGGGTACAAAATATACGCTTTCACATAATTGCGAGCCCTCTCCTGATTGCTCCCGAGATGTTTTTCTGTAATCAGTTTTGGCATAGGACGTGACGAAAGTTCAGGGAATCATCGCATGCGAAAATAAGTCTGCATTATAGCGATCTCGTTCGGCAGAAAACACAAGAGAAGCCGTATTCTCAGCTTCTTCATCTCGATTCTATTCATTGGCCAGATCCTGAATCATGACGGAATGTATCAATGGATCAAGGGATAATCCATCGATGATGATGCAACGGGCGCCATGCTGCAGCAAAAGGTGCCGGAAGAAACTTCACTCATCTTCGAATAGTGCTGGAACTGGAAGAAAGAAGGCGATGTGGTGAGGCAAGCTGGCGGTCAGAGATTGGAGATGGTCGGAAAGTAAATACCCACTCCCTTCCGGGCGGGGACCTCGCGCTAAATTAGACTGGCAAAATGTCGATAATAGCCGCTCGTTCGACCCGCCCGATGTCCACCCATTGCTTTGCAAGTGGAACGAGAGACCGCAATCGAGTCTCCACAGCCTCGAGCCGTCGATGGGTGTCTGTGGTCTGATTGTGAGCGGCAACCAGCAGGAATGCGCGCAAGCCTTGAAGAAATGTGGATATCGTGGATGCGCCCACCTCATCGACGGCTTGGCCCAACCCATCGATGTGCTGAAGAACCGGCGTCAGCGCCTCAAGTGATGGAGCATCGTTTCCCGATTCCCTTCTTAATCGCGTGATCATCTGAAGCAATTCCGGGACGCGTTCGCTCATGTGTTCCAGGAATCGCTCATCCAGGTCATTCAGCTCATTCAGAATACGGCCGATGGTTCGTCCATCAATAACGTCCCCGCCTCCTTCGCTTTGTTCCTCAGCGCGTCGAATCACATCCTCCAACACATCCCGCATCGGCTGCAATGATCGCCCGCGCACCTGGTGCAGCCGTCGCAGGGAATCAAGGATCGTCGGACCGGATGAAGCAGGACCCGTTGCAGCTCCTAATCCGCTCTCACGACTCTCGGTCGCTTCCCGCACCGGCTCCCGTTCAGCATCAGGGTCCCCATACTCGTCGGCATGTTCGCATGAAAGGTCCCGCACAGCCGTCGCAAGTCTATTCAGACCTTCTTGAAGTGCGCCAAGATGGTGCGCCGCGGTTGCACGGTCCTGACGCGCCGCCGAATGGAGGAGCGGCAACAGACCCGTCGCCATATTCTCAATCGCCGGCAATGGCACCGCAGCAGCCGATCTCGCGAGGTTGGTCATACCTTGAAGCATGATATTGAGGAGCTTCGATTGAAGGAGTCTTTCCGAAGCCTGTTCGAGTGCGGCGTGGGCGGTTTGTATCTGATTGAGCCATTCTCGCGCTTCCAGTGCGAACAGCCCGATCACTTCCTTTTGAAGATCTCCTACGGCGTTCGAGGTCGTAGTCGTCGCTCCATCGGAGGCCGGACCGGCTGGACGTGTGGGCGCCATTCCCAGTTCACCCGACCCTTCCTTCTTCTTGACGACCGTTTCAATGACGCTGGCAATCGCGTCCAGGCTTTCCAGCAATACTGCAAACTGGTCCGAGGCGTTGACGGATGACGCTGTCGTAAACGCCGGCTCCTCGGCCTTGAAAAAGTCGACACGATCGACTGCGGGAGGATCGATGGTGTCTGTGACAGACACCATCGGCATCGTGCTCAAGTCAACGTTGCGCGAGGGAATCGAACTACCGTCTGCCTGCTCAATTTTCACGACCGGACGCGAGGGATACCGCGGATTGATCCGAATGACCATGCCCTCTTCCCCGCTGCTCAATCGCACCTTCGTTCCCAGAGGATAGACGGACAATTGTTCGACGAGCGCCTTCATGACTTCCCTCGGAAATGCGGTCCGTTCATTGACCAGCAGCTCTCTGACTGCTTCATGCGGGAGGAGACGGCGGCGGTACGGGCGAGGGCTGATCAGCGCATCGAAAATGTCCACGGCTCCGATAATCTGCGCCAGCTCACTGATCTGCCGTCCCTTGAGTTTGTTCGGATACCCCTGCCCCATTCCCCTTTCATGCGCTTGTAAGACCACCTCTGCAAGCCATTCATAGGATTCGCCCAATTGTCTGATGCTCTCATAGCCGAGTCGCGGATGTTGTTCGATCAGCGCGCGTTCATCGGACGTCAAACGACCGGTCTTTGTCAGGACGTTCTGCGAGATCGCAAAGATCCCGAGGTCGTGGACGAGCCCCGCCAGCGCCAGGCGATGCAGATCGTCCCCATAGTAGCCGAGACCAATGCCGAGCTTCGTCGCAAGCACTCCGACATTGATGAGATTTGTAATCAAGGGAGGACCGGATGGGCTCGATAACGCGTGCACTACCAGCTGATCGCTGGCCTGCAAGGATTCGATGAGCGCCGTCGCGGTATGAGATATTGCCTCGAGGTGTATGAGAGCCTGCTGTTGCACAGCCGTCGCGAGCTGCCCAAGCTCGTGTTCTGCACCTCGGTACCAGTCTTCGCCCGGATGAGTCATGGCAGCCTCTGATTCACGACACGTACTCCTAACTAACTTACGCAACAGGCGTGTACTACCACTCGCGTATCGATCTCGCACGCCTGGTCCAACGAACCGAGAAGAAGACAGAGGTCACACAGGGAGTTGATGAGACGGCAGATGCCGCCCGTCCGTTCATAGATCAGCGCCGTTCCATCCTTCGTGAAAATATCGCGCGAGGATCCCGCAGCTACCATGCGCGCTGAGATGTATTGACGGGTCTCCTCCGCATCAAACGCCTGGAGGTGATACCGGATGGCGACTCTCTGATCCAACTGAGGAATCCGTCCGATCCGCGCCTTCAATTCCGGCTGCCCCAAGAGCACGAGCGTCAGTAGAAATCGATTGTTCAGCTGGAAATTGATCAGCAACCGAAGGTCCTCAAAAATGGTGTCGTCGAGAATGGCCTGGGCTTCATCCACCACCAGCACCGTATCCAATCCTCGACGATGGTTGTCCAGGAGCCTGTCATTCAATCGGTGAAGCAACTCGGTCTTCGAGTTCGTTGCTTCAATGCCGAACTGGTAGAGGATCTCGCCTAAAAATTCGACCGCGGGCAGCGAGGGATTGGCGACCAGCGCCACATCAAATCTCGTGTGCGACAGATTGAGGATCAAGGCGCGGCTCAAGAGTGTTTTTCCGCAGCCGATTTCTCCGGTCAACATGACCGCGCCCTTTCTGGCATGAATCCCGTAAAGAAGTCGCTGCCGGCCCGCCTCATGTTTCCTCGAGGCTACATAAAAATGTGGATCGGGCACATTCTCAAAGGGACGGCGCTGGAGCCCCCAATAGTCCTCATACGTGAGGTCCTTCTCTTCGAACTCCTTCATTGGCATGTCACATCTCGTCTCGCCGGCGCTATGCTCGCATCAAGTATACGTGCTAATTCGCCGTCGCGATCAACCTGTCGATCACCTCACGCTCTTCACGTCCGATGTCAACCCACTCCTGGACCATTTCGACAACCCTTTTGATCCGTTTCTCCACCGCGACGAGTCTTTCCGATGCGAGAACCAGGTGCTTTTTCGAGACCAGAATGAAGAAGCTCTGCAATCCCGTGAGGAATGTCACGAGTGCCGTCGCATTGACCTGTTTGGCAAAACTGTGTAGACGCTCGACTTCCTGCACGACCGGAGTGGGGTCAAAGGCATGCCACATCGCGGGAGTCTTCACCTGCATGAGACGACCGCAAAGACGGCCAATATCGGGTAGCGCGGCATGCATCATGCGAAGCAACTCCTCATCGCCTTTCTTCACCTCGGTCAAGATCTCTTGAATGGTGACGCGCTCAATGCGCTCGGTACCTTGTTTCACTTCTTGTTCCAGCCGACGCATGACGAGATGGGCCAGATTCCGCGTGTACCGGTGGGTGCGCGAGCGAACCTCCTGCATGTCACGAAGAGCATTCAGTATGCCGATGAGGTCCGTAGCGGTGGACGCCGATTTGCTCTCATCCGAGCCGGAATCGATCTCAAGCGTCAAACCGGTTGCGACCGTCACAGAAGTGATGACGCTGCGGAACTGCCGGCGGACTGTCTGATAATCTTGCTTGGTCGCCGTCGTCCGGTCACGAACGATATCGATAAACGGCAAGAGTGCAAATGTCGCCCGTTCCACATCCGGCAGATTGACGGTCGCGGCAGACCCACCCAGGCTGGTGATACCGCGTACAATCGTATCGACGATTTGTATATGACGATCCGCGGTTGGTTGGCTTTCTAGTTCAGTGAGTGCGGCGTGAAGTTGAACCAGCCATTCTTGGGCCTCCTGCGCAAAGAGCTCGACTAGTTCCTTCTGAAACTGATCTTCGTTATTGTCGGATTCTGTGGACACCGCGGGTTTCCTAAACCGTGAACGGGGATCCTGGACCACTTGGCCAGCATGAAATGATGTCAGCGTTTTCCGCTTCCTAATTTTGAAGCAAGTCCGGCGATCTCAGCGAGCTTTCTGGCCATTTCCTCGAAGCGACGGGTGGATTGTTCCGCGGATTGCTCTGCTTCAGTGGCGCGTTTGGCAAGCTGAGTCGATCGCTCCCGTTCGCTCGCCAACACACTATCCAGTTCTTGAGCTCGGGTCACGGCTTGCTCGAGATCCCTCAACTTCTGTGCAAGCATGCCGGTCTGTTCTCGTTCAGATGACAGCGTCGTTTCCAAGTGTGCGGTGCGCTCACGCTCCGTCAGCAACACTCCCTCAAGTTCTTTCACCCGAGCGGCGCGTTCCTCAAGGTCGGCAATCTGTTTCAGCAGAGTTCCGGACTTGTCTCGTTCAGATGACAGCGTCGTTTCCAAGTGTGCGGTGCGCTCACGCTCCGTCAGCAACACTCCCTCAAGTTCTTTCACCCGAGCGGCGCGTTCCTCAAGGTCGGCAATCTGTTTCAGCAGAGTTCCGGACTTGTCTCGTTCGGCCGACAACCTTGATTCCAGATCTTTCACGCGTCCTTCAACTTTTTCGAGCGCAGTGATTTGCTGAACCAACTGAGAGGCTGCATCACGTTCGGCGCTGAGAGTCGCCTCCAGTTCATGCACTCGCGCAGCCCTTCTCGCATCCTCGATTGCCTTTTCGGAGAGCTGAGCCATCTGTTTTCGCTCAACCGCCAAGACAGACTCTACTTCTTGAATTCTAGCAGCGAGGCATTCCCCCTCTTTCACCTTGTCAAGCAGTTCGGTGTTGCGACGTTGTTCCTCTGCAAGAGCGGATTGCAGCGTCTCCACTTGTTCGGAGAGCTGCCTGGTGCGCTCTTGTTCTCGTTGGAGGCCGGCTTGGATCTCACGCTCATGAACGTTTCGGTTCTCTCGTTCCTGGGTGAGCATGGCATCAAGGTCGCGCGCGCGCTGGGCTTGCGGTTCCAGATCGTTCAGCTTTGCCGTGAATTCCGTCTCACGCTGGCGGTGTTCTGCCAGCGCCGATTCCAGTTCAACCACACGAGCAGCGAGACGTTGATTTTCGGAGGAGGAGGGTGAATTGGGCTGACCAGCCGGCTCCGCTTCTCGGACAATCACCGATTCCGTCGAAAGCTTTGCGGTGGCTGCCGTGGCGACTTCGGGCGAATCGTGACGAAGCGGCGCGCTTGGTGTCTTCGGCTGTTCGAGCGGTTCAACGGCCTCTGGTGAAAGAGCTTTTCCATTTCCGGAGAGCGCCTGCGGTACTGGTGCCGCGGCCTTCCTTCCCTCATGCTTGGATAAGAGATCTTGAACACGGTCCTTTAGAGACGTGCCCTGGAACGGTTTCTTTAACACACCGTCCGCATGACAGGAATCCGCTTGCTTGGTCACCTCATCGTTCACAATCCCAGAGATGAGCAGGACAGGAATGCCGGCCAGCGCCGGTTGCGCGCGGACAAACGAGCAGACCTCGTATCCGCTCTTGTCGGGCATGATCACGTCCGACACAACCAGGTCCGGACGCTCCCTCCCGAGGAAAGCCAGCGCTTCAGCGCCATTCGCCGCCAGTGACACCGCCATGCCTGCTTCAGTCAACAACCGCTCCGCCACTTTTCTGACGGCAATGCTATCATCAGCAATCAGGATCTTCGGCATGGATTACCCTCACGCATGTCCTACCCTAGGACTGGGATCGCCCGAGAGTGGAGACAGCACCTTTTCCTAACCTGGCACAGTTAATAACCGTCACCTGCTCGTCCCCGGCTGAACACACTCCCGCAATATCCGCATCTCCACTATCCCCGCCTTGTATCGTCGACGGGTCCACCATGTGCAGTGATGGTATGTGAGCATCGATGCAGATAGCCATGGGACCATCCTCATGTTTGATCATGAGACAGAGCGGGCTATCCGAATCGAGCGTCTGGTTCAGTTTCGCGGCGAGATCGTATACCGGCATACATTCCTTATCAAAACGTATCATGGCGTTCACAAATGGCGTATCGCTCGGTACAGGGGTCGCATGCTGCCAAAGCTGAACACCCGCGATATCCTCCGTCCGAGCCCCTAACCGTCGACCGCCTACCGAAAATACCAGGAGCGCTTGGTGACGCATCAAACCTACCGTGTTGTGACCGGTATGGCGATGGTTATGGCTTTGAGAACGCAACATGATGTGGTTCGATTATTTCAATGGTTTAGCGGCAGACAAATGGGCTTCCGCTTTGAGAGAAGCAGTGAGACCTGTATCCTCAGCTCGAGGCCAATGTTCTTCCAATGAGCTGGACACGTCGTATGCATCGGGCTGAGACCCCACTTCCAGAAGCCAGCCTGGATTGACAATCAACGCCATGGTCTCTCGATAGAGAAAAAAGCCGGCGAGGCGATGACGTTCTGCATTGCGAAACTGGGTTGGCAGCGGTCTAAGGTCGTGACGCTCGGGCTCGACGAGTTCCAGTACCCGATCCACCGCAAACGCACACACACGTTTCTCATTGCCATAGAGAATGATTCGTGTCTCGGTAGAAGGCGTGAGGGAAGGAAGGCGGAGATGTGCGGTCAGATCTGTCACCGCATAGGTCACACCGCCGGACGAGACGGTTTCACCGTAGCTCACCTCTCCCTGGGTCAGAATGCTGCGTACCCAGTCGGCCGGAACAGCAAGGACACAGGGGCCACAAGCCACCACCAGACATCTGACCTGCGTGTCGCGCGCCGTCGCTGCGGCTTTGTATCCTCGGAGCGCCATGACAAACTCTCATCCTGTCAGCTGGTCATTCGACCGCCGACGTCTTGGTTATCTTTTCACACCAGACTCGCTGCCGATCCAACGTTGTATCTCTTGAATCAGCGCGCGCTCTTCTACCGGCTTCGCGATGTATCCGGATGCCCCGACGTTGATAGCCATCTGCCGATGCTTCTCCCCTGCGCGCGTCGTCATGACCAGAATGGGGGTGGTTTGTGTTTGAGCCCGGCCCCTGAGAGCTTGGATCACTTCAAATCCATTCAACTTCGGCATTTCAAGATCCGTAATAATCAAGCGATACGATTGCGCCGACGCTTTTCGTAGACCCTCTTCGCCGTCCACCGCGGTTTCAACGACATACCCCGCTGATTCGAGCATCCTCCCTACAAATTTGCGGATGCTGAGCGAATCATCGATGAGCAGGAGCGGCGCATGTTTGGGTGGGGATTCGAGTTCTACATCCGAGTCCGTCGGTCCTTCGATTTGAACCTGGGGCGTCGTCGATTCGTACACAGGGAGAACATTCTGATACTCGCGAGCCGTAAGGCGGCTGACATCGAGGACCAAAATAACCCGGCCTTCCGGATCAATCGTCGCACCTCCAAAGACCGATCGTTCGAACGGCTTGAGCGACCCGAGGGATTTGATGACGATTTCCTGACGACCTAGGAGTTCGTCCACCGCGCACCCGAGCGGCCCTGAAGCCGTCCGGACGATCACCACGGGCGTGGTACTGTCGACAACGCCTGTTTCTCGACGAAGCAGTTGACTGAGCGGATGCACTTCGATGGCATCCTCCCCTATCTGGAGAATGCTTCGATCCCCCATCCGCTGCAGCGACGTGCCGGACGGCATGGTGACTTCGCGGACGCTCGGAAGCGGAATGGCATACCGCTCGGTATTGATCCGCACCAGCAGCGCCGTGGCAATCAGGAGCGTGAGGGGTAAGTTCATCGTGAATTTGGTCCCTTGCCCCCTCACGGATTCGACTTCGATATGGCCGTTCATGGTCTCGATCACACGTTTCACGACATCAAGACCCACGCCTCGACCGGCCTGATCCCCAACCGACTCCGCCGTAGAGAACCCGGGCAAGAAGATAAATTTAATGATTTCCGATTCCGGAAGTGAATCCGCAACGTCCTGCCGAACGAGTCCCAGGCGGACTGCTTTCGCTTTGATTCTTTGCAGATCGAGACCGGCGCCATCGTCTTCGACCTCAATAATGACGGAATTTCCACGATGAGCCGCATGGAGATAGACCGTCCCCATTGCCGGCTTCCCGTGAGATACCCGCACCGCGGTCGGTTCTATACCGTGATAGACGGCGTTTCGGACGAGGTGAACGAGCGGATCGACGAGGCGCTCCACCACGCCGGTATCAATTTCCGTGTGTTCACCGGACGTGACCAAATTGACCTCTTTCCCGGTCGTCCGCGCCATCTCGCGCGCGGCGCGTCGAAACCGGGTGAACGGCGTCCCGATCGGAACCATTCGGGCGCGTGCAATCTCATCGCGCATGCCGAGTATCAATTGCTGGAGCTGCCCCATATCATCCTGTGCACGACGAATTGATCCGCTCAATTGCGACATGGATTCTGCGATGTCGGCGGTGACCTCGCTGATGCGTCGCGCCAGAATATTGAAATCGTCGTACTTGTCGAACTCCAGAGATCCGAAATCACTGAGCCCTGACAGCACATTGGGCATGGGACTCGTGGTGGCTGAGGGTATCGGCTGGAAAGAAAACGTATGCTTTTCCTCGAATGAGTGCACCGCGTCAATCAGCCGGTTCTTGTTCGCCGAGACCTGTCGTGACAGCTGTTCCAATACGCGAAGACGCTGCTCCAAGCGGCCTCGGTCAATCACCAGTTCGCCGACCAGGTTGAGCAACCGCTCCAGGCGATCACGACTGACGCGGATCACTTCGCGCTCTTCCGGAGTCCTTGCGTCGGATATTTTGGTCGTGTCGCTTTCTGCCGCCCGTGCCGGCTCCGGTACCGCAGCCTCGGCCGCATGCCGTGCAAGCACCTGGACATCCGGCTCAGGACCGTGCGGCATCTGTTCCAGTTGTTTCACTTCCTCCAGAGAGGCCGCAAACCGCTCTCTCGTTCGCGCGAGGGAGGAGGAATCGCGCCGCATCAAGGCTCGCATGACGTCGATCGCGCGAAGCAGGAGGTCCGTGTGGCCGGGAAGGACGTGTAAACGGCCTTCCCGTACCGCTCCCATGAAGTCTTCGATGTGGTGCGTCAAATCGCCGATCGATTGAAAGCCGACGGTGAATGCAGACCCCTTGAGTGTATGTGCCGTACGAAACAGTTGGTGAATGATCTCCGGATTCGCCGCTTCCTTTTCCAGTCTCAGAAGAAGCCCCTCGAGATTCTCGAGGTACTCCTGCGCCTCCGGTGCAAAATACGAAATCACTTCAGGATCGAGATTCGGCATCAGATAGGCTTCCGACAACTCGTGGTGAGTGCTCGTCGGGACCGGCAGCGGATCATCCCGGAGGACAGTCACGTCCGGTTGTGTGATTTTGCTCACAGGCTCCCGCTGAATCGACGGGGCGTCAAATGACCTGGTATCGCTCTCCAGCATGCCGGTTTCGAGCCGACCTAGCGCGTCCTTGACCAAGGGATAGTCGCGTCTCAATTGATCGAGATGCGCGGGGTCGCGCCGCATGAACACACGAATGAGCGACACGGCTTGTTGCAGACATGGAATCCATCCGGCTGTAATGAGCGCACGATTTTCCCGCACGGCGATCATGCATGTTTCGATCGGATGGGCGAGGTCCCCAACTACCTGGAAGCCGACGGTATAGGCAGAACCCTTGAGTGTGTGGGATACCCGGTACAGTTGATGAATGAGTTCTTGATCCTGAGAGTTGCTCACCAGTCGCTGCAGAAGATTCTGGATGGTATTCAAATACTCTTCCGCTTCAGGGGCAAAGTATGAGAGCACCTCCGCGTCTATTTGAGGAATCAGATACTCTGGAGAAAGATCGTGCCCCTCACTATCGCCCGCTGATGCATCCGATTCGACCACCGGTGCATCCGACGGGCGAACGTATGCGTCCATCCTGTGCTGGAATTCAATCGCAGACTGGTAATCGTCAGTTCCGCCGCTGTTGATGGTATCGAGTTGCCAACGAAAACTCGCGACGATCTCTCGTACCAAGTCGACGGCTCCCGGCCACTTGGAACGGTCAATCATCATGGCTTCTTCGAACACAATTTCGACCATCTCACCCAGCTTGCCCAGTCCGGTAAAGCCGTAGAGCAGCGCCGCGCCTTTCAACTTATGCCCGACGGCGTACTGATCCTCTAGATCCTGGGGATCAGGATACGCTTTGTCCGCAGGGTGCAGCGCGGCCCACAACCTGGCCATATCATCCGCTGCTTCCGCCACAAATATGCTGACCAGTTGGTCGCGATCGAAATCGTTGCTCATGCAGACACTCTGCTTCCGAGCGGCGCCGCCGGAGCGTCGCTCTCTGGGCGTCAATTACGCGATCTTGAATTGAGAGACTGAAGCGGTCATCCCCTCAGACAACTTGGCCATGTCTTCGATCGTGAGCCGGGTGGAATCCGTCGCCTTTTGAGTCGCAACCGCACCACCGGTAAATTCTTTAATCGCTCGTCCCACCTTATCCGTCGACGCCGTCTGCTCCGTCGCGGCATTGGCGATGTTGTGGGCCAGTTCCGATGACCGCTGCGCAATGGTTGAAATTTCAGAAAACACGTCACCGGTCTTCAAAGCGGAGGCCGAACCTGCTTCCACCGCCTGGGTTTCGTGTTCCATGGCAACGACCGCATCTTGAGTTTCCGTCTGAATCACTTTCACAAGATCTGCGATCTCGCGCGTTGCCTGCGTCGAGCTTTCCGCGAGTTTTCTGACCTGGTCGGCGACCACCGCGAATCGGGCGCCGGCCTCGCCGGCGCCGGCCGCCTCGATCGCGGCGTTGAGGGCCAGCAGGTTGGTTTGATTCGCGATATCTCGGATGGTAGACACGATCTGTGAAATTTCGAGGGACCGATCACCGAGGGCCTTGACCTGTTTGGACATACGTTGCACCGCGGACCGGATGCTGTGCATGTCGCGCACGGTCTCTTGCACCGCCACGTTTCCTCGTTCTGTTGCAGCCAGCACCTGCTTCGCCGATTCGGACGACGCACCAGCCGTATCAGCCACTTGACGCATGGAGAGGGTCAATTGTTCAACGGCGCTCAGGGTGCGCACCGATTCTTCCGCCTGATGACGTGCCGTGCCAGACATCTGCCCAGCCGAATCGCGGAGTGTCCCTGCCGACTTATTCACGCGTTCCGCCGCCTCACGGACCTGCTTAAGCAGCTGGCCGAACCGCGCGATCATGAGGTTGAAGGCGTCGGCGAGGTTTCCGAACATGTCGGCCGTCACTTCACCTCGCTTGGATAGGTCTCCCTTACCGACCTCGGACACCAGTACGAGGAACTGCATGAGCCGTTTCTGCATGACGTCCCGTTCTTCTTCCGTCTGCACAAGGGCCGTGATTCGGTCGAGCATGGAGTTGAATGCCTTGGCCATCTGCCCGAGTTCGTCTTGTGAGTGAACTTTGGCGCGAGCTTGTAGATTTCCGCTGGCAGCCTGAGTCGCAACGTTCGCAATATGACTAATACCGCGTGACAGGAAGCGGGCCATCAAATAGCCGACTCCAAACCCCATCGCGACGGCCACAATACCGCCCACGATCAGAATGGCCATTCCATTCCTCGCCGCGGTTTGCGCATCGTCGTTCAGGTCTCTTGCGACCTCCTGCATGCTGGTAACCTGTTCGCTGTGCCGTTTGATGGCTTGTTCAAACAATGGAGTCATGTTCACGGTCAAGGCCAACACACCCAAGGCTCGCAACTGCTCCATCTGTCCGCCCGTAAAACGCTTCCTATCGAAACTGTCCGTCATCGCGCTCAGTGCACCACCCGAATCCTGAAAATACTTCTGCAACGCAGGTTCCAATAGCGCCATGTCTTTCGCTTCGTCGCGTCCAGACCGTGACGCGCGCAGCGTGGTGGCTTTGTAGTCGGCAACATTTTTCAGAATGCTTTGCTTCAATGGTTCCAACTTGGCGATTTCCTGGAGAAAATCGTCCTGTTTTGTAGACTGAGCGACATCCAGAAGAATCTGGTGATGGCGAGTGAGCGACGTTCCCATTTCCGCAAATCGGGCCAACGGAGCCGTGTACTCCACGTACACTGTTTGAGATTGGCTGCTCAATTGCCGCAGAGTGGCGATACCCACGCTGGCCATCGCCATGATGATGACGCTGACCAATCCGAAGCTGATGAGCAACTTTGATTGAGTCTTGAGATCTTGAAAGCGATGCAGTGCGCCTTGCCCGACCATTGTGTCCTCCTTGTTCAAATCATCTGCCGGGAGGAACGACCTCCCAACCGATCACAGCAGTCCCTTTCATCGCTCGGACCGCAAGTCATGTCTGTCACTCAGGCTGAACTGATTCCACCCCCATCAACTTGTGCAAAGACTTGCGGTACCTCCAACACCCCGCCCAAACGGTCCTCAATACGCAGGACCGATGAGACAAACGGCCGGGCGCCTGCCGGGCCGGATTGTACGGCGGGAAGCAGGTCTTCACGTGGAACCGAGCGTATTTCAGGGACATGGTCTACGAAGATGCCCACCTGTCTCGCTCCTTGTCGAATGACGACTGCGAATGACAGGGCCGTCTCGGTCACATCGAGTCCTAAGCTCGCACGCAGATCGAGCAGTGGAATGACGGTTCCTCGTAAATTGGTGACACCGGTCAGCATGCTCGGCATGCCGGGTACCGCCGTCACCGACTCCACCTCGAAGACCTCTCGAATGTTGCGCAGATCGATGGCAAACAGTTCGCCACCCAGACTCAAGACGCACATACGCAAGGAACCTTTGGAGCCTTCGGTGCCGTGTGATGGTGATGGGCTGTCTGGCTTGGCTGTCGCTGGCGCTGTTCCGAGCTGTTCTGGCCGGGTGGCAGGAAGATCGGGCATCGGTTAGTTCATCGCTCTCTTGACCGCCGCAAGAAGATCATCCGCCTTGAACGGCTTCACGACGTACCCATTAGCCCCTTGTTGTTGACCCCAGAATTTGTCGGACTCCTGTCCCTTCGATGTACACAGGACAATGGGAATCGTCTTGAACCGGTCATCGTTCTTCAGATCACGGCAGGCCTGAAACCCGTTTCGACCAGGCATGACCACGTCCATCACGATCAAATCAGGCTTGTCGGCTGCCAGCTTATCCTCTAATTTGTCCGTGTTGGGGTAGGACACGACGGTGTGATTTGCGGATTTCAAATATCCTTCAATCATCTGTAATTCCGCGTACGAATCATCGACGACGACGATCTTACTCATGCTCTATCCTCCTAGTGGTCTTGATATGGTGAAAATCGTGGCCCAGATTCCGACAAACGCCCAACGGCGTTCTACCGCATGGGGAGCACAATGCTGATCGCTCCAGCCAGATCCCCTTCCTTCCAACCCTCTTTCTTCATGCCCGTGATGTCGCGCTCTCCCTTGGGGCTGCCGTGACAGTTGAGACATGTGGTCGAGGCATATTCAGGGTCCATCATGCGAAGGACCGGTTTCCCGTCGATCATCGTGGCCTTACTGTATGGTTGGCCTTTCGGATGGCGGGCATCTGCAAACATGCGCAACACTTCCGACTCGAAGTCGTCGGGCTTGTTCCCCGGAAAACGGTAATCCGCACTGGTCAGCTTCAAGCGAATCCCGGTTTTCCGATAAAAATGTTCTCCCGACTTCCGCGCAAACACGGCCGGAAGAAAACCTTTGAAACCAATCCCCGCCTTATTGATGACCGGCTGCGCTTCATCCACCACTTCCTTCTCCGATTCGATCAGCGCGACGAAGAGGCCTGCTTGTGGCAGACCAGTCGGGCGGCTTAGGTCTATTTTGGTCTGCTTGCGAAATCGTTCCAGAACCTGGCTCACAACGAAATCGCCCGTGAATCCCTTCTCTGCCTTCGCGACGTCATTGATCACGGCCTGATTCTCCGAGACCACACCTCGGCCGACCTGCAACAGTTTAATGAGCAGCTCCGCTGTTTCCGTCTCGCTACTGGCTAGCGCTTGGCTTCCGAAGAGCAACACACCGATAACCATGCTCGTGACACAGGATCCCTTGCGGAAGTGCTTCACCATAACCCGCCTCCTTCGTCGTTCGGTCGTCTACTGTTGAATGGCATGCCGCAGCGAGATATCTCTTTCAAAGATAGCTGAAATTTCCCAGTTGACAATTAAATTAACCGTTGGAACCGATGAAACGGAGATCGAGGACCGGGACGAGCGGGTGCAGGATCGGTGCCATAGAAAACAATTACTTAGGTGGATTATGAGGATTGAATGAAACGTGTGATTTATTAAGTGATTAGATGTGATAGTCCAACTATATCTATTATGAGCAGCAGTCTGTCTCTTGATGCTCCTTCTCGTTCAATTTTCCGCCATGATTGACGATCTTTGGCACTTCGCCTTCATATCAGTGACGGTCGCCCGCATCAGGCATGGTCTCATGAGCTGCAAGAATGTCTCTGCATGATCTCATCATTGAAATACCAAGGAGCACACCGTCAAAAGGAGTCCATAATGGAAACAATAGGCACGGAGAGACTCTCAGAAAGTGAGGGGGCGCCGTTGAGTGGTAAGAATTGTCAGGTGAACGCTAGCAGGTCGTTGAATAACCATTGCGATGTCCGAAAAACAGAGAGATGTGTGAGTCGGACACAAGATGCAAAGCGCGCGCAGGATGGTCAAAATGGCCGTCCAGCGAGGCCGCAGCGAGGTCCGCGACGCGAAGAAGAATGAGCGTCACGTTTGCGGACGCCGGCGAGACGGTGAGCCGGCAGTGTCTTGGAGGCGAATCGTCACCATTCTTACCCGCCCGCCCCGAGCCTGCCGAGACAGGCTCTTTACCCGTGGCCGTACGCTGAGTCTCTGAGCGTCGCGAGAACAAAGCTGGCGGACTTTTTCAACATCCTGCTAGGAAGCACCCGCCCGATCTCGGCTAACCGGCATGATCCGATTCTTGCTCGCGCTCCCAAAGCTGCTCGGGCTCACCTTGATGGTGCGCCATCCAGCGGGCAAGCACAAACAAAGCATCGCTGAGACGATTCAAGAATTTGACAATACCTTCGGACAGAGGTTCCTCTCTTCCTAGACGGACACAGAGCCGTTCGGCCCGACGACAGACCGTCCGAGCATGGTGCAAGAGGCTGCCGACTTTTCCCCCTGCCGGCAAAATAAATTCCTTCAATGGCGCCAAGTCCTTTTGACACGCATCGATCAGCTTTTCGAGTCGCAGAACATGTTTCGCCGTCACGCGGGGCATATTCTCGAAGGTTTGGCCCGGTGCAGTTGCGAGTAGTCCTCCAATATCAAACAGTTTACTTTGTACCCATCGAAGCTCATTCTCCAGACGCGCGGCTGCCGTGATGGTCGACGAATGGTCCATATTAAAAGCTCGCACCACTCCGATTGATGCGTTCAATTCATCGACCGTCCCGTACGCATCGACCCGAAGCGCGTCCTTCCACACCTGTTGCCCGCCGGCTAAGCGGGTCTTTCCGTCATCGCCGGTCCTCGTATAGACCTTGGAAATCCGCATGCGGCCTCCCTCTGCGCTTCAATCCGTCCCAGATCGGACGGAGTCTTATATATTGTTGTATGTGATCAGCCCAGCGATCCAGTTCGTGAGACCGCTGAGCATTGATCGCTTCCGATCGATCGATTGCGAGCGGAGCCAAACCCTTTCGCCGACGTACGCGATTGAGCCATGCCCGCCGAAAATCCGGTTCATCGAAAACCCCATGGATATAGGTCCCCCATACGAGCTCACCATCGCGGATCGCACCGTCCAGTCTGTGTTCCTCATCGGCGCAAGCAACGGTGAAACCTTCCCGATTTCGAACTGTTCTTGTGATGTGGAAGCAGGGCCGTTCGTTTCGACGCCGTGTGACACCCATGTGAATGTGGTACCCGCGCACGCGGATGCCGGAGAAATCAATACAGTGCAGCGCCTCCGCCTCCACTTGGGTCGTCATTTTCTCACGTTCAAGGATTGTTTCGATCTCCAGTAGTCCGAGCCCAGCGGATGAGCCTCCTCCCTCCACCCCATGCGGATCATGAATATCCAGGCCAAGCATCTGGTATCCGCCACAGATTCCTATGAGTTCTCTCCCCTGTCTGACATGTTCCTCCAAAACTGCCTGAAAATCCTGTCCAAGGAGATACTTCAGATCAGTCTGCGTGTTCTTGCTTCCCGGAACGATGACCACATCTACGCCTACCAGCTCATCCGGCGACGATATATATTTAAGCACTACATCATGTTCTTGTCGTAACAGATCGAAGTCTGTGAAATTGCTCATATGAGGAAGCAGGATGACGGCGACATTGACATGAGTCGCTTTGAACGCTGACTGTCCCCTCACCTTGATGTCGAGACGGTCTTCTTCCTCGAGCATGAGATTCGGCACGAACGGGAGGACCCCGAGAACCGGAACACCGGTACGCTGTTCGATAAATTCGACGCCGTTTGCAAACAAACCGGCATCGCCGCGAAATTTATTGATAATGATGCCGGCGATTCTCTCGCGTTCATCTCTTTCCAAGAGATCCAGGGTCCCGATGACCTGGGCAAAGACACCACCCCGGTCGATATCGGCCACCAACACCACGTGCGAATCGGCCAGCTTCACCACCGGCCAGTTCACTAGGTCCAGATGCCGAAGATTGACCTCTGCCGCGCTTCCCGCCCCTTCAATGACAATGACATCATGCTGTCGAGCGAGCCTTTCAAAACTCTCCCTGACATGGGGAAACAAGTCAGGACGCTGATCGTAATAAGCACGGGCGTCCAACCTGGAGAAGACTTTGCCCTGAACGACAACCTGCGAACAGGTATCGGATTCCGGCTTCAGGAGGATTGGATTCATGTCGACGTGTGGAGGAATTCCACAGGCCTCCGCTTGCAGTGCCTGAGCGCGTCCGATCTCGCCGCCCTCGGGAGTGACAAAAGAATTCAGTGACATATTCTGCGCCTTGAAGGGCGCAACCTTTATCCCTGCACGATGGAGAAGGCGGCAGAGACCAGCGGAGACGAGACTTTTCCCGACATCTGACCCCGTGCCGAGGACAGCCACCGAAACGGCTCGGCCGGTGAGGGACGAATCACTCATCCTGCTAGATCCCTTCGAAGCGATAGCTCAACCCGCCATAGAAAGCGATCCCCGGCGCAGGCACCACAAACTGTTCAAGCGCGCCGCCTCCAGTCAGAACGTTAACCGCCATGATCCCACTCGTGGAATATGTCTGATCCAGCATATTATTGATCATGAAGAACCCGGTTAGACGGCCGCCGGGGACCCGTCTCTCGTAGGCGATGCGACTATTGAGGGCAAAATACCCAGGAAGTTTCGGCTGAACGTTACTTTCATCATTCAAATAGAATTGCGAGCTCACATACAAACCTATGAGCGAAACGGTCAGTCCATCGACGGGATGGGCGTTAGCGGTGAAACTGAGCCGATTTTTTGGAACTTGAGGCAATGTATCGCCGACCTGGACCGTTCTCGCAGAGTCCAGGTTGAATGCAGTCCGGTATTCCGCCTGCGTATAGGTATAGTTTAGAATCCCGTCGAGATACTGGTTTACGCGAGCCTTAAACGTGCCCTCGATCCCACGGCGCCTGGTCTTTTCGACATTCCGATTCTGGCCGTCTCCGAAGCTAAAATCACAGAGCTGGCATGTAAATAGAATTTCGTTCCGCGCATCAATCTGAAAGAGCGCAACGGCGGCTTCTCCCCAGGTGCTGATAGCCGTCCTCGCCCCGATCTCATAATTCTGCGTAGTAACCGGCTGCAGATTCGGATTGGACCCAAATGGTCCCAAGGAAAACAACTCCAGGAAGGTCGGCACGCGAAATCCCTCGCTGTAATTGAAATAGACGCTCGCAGCAGGCGTGACCAAATACGTGATGCCGCCCCGGGTCGTTGTACGACTAAATTGCTTGGCTCCGTCGTTGGTGGGCGTGATGTTGTCCTCGAAACCGATTTGATCATAGTCGTACCGGACGCCCCCCGTGAGGATCAATCGAGGTGTGAGATGCAAGGTATCCTGAACATATAACCCGGTGCTGTCTTCATTGGTTGAATCCTGATTCGCAAAGGGAAAACCCGAGAAAGATCCCGTGAGATTGTTCCCAAAGTCATTCCTGGTATATTCGCCTCCCAGGATGAGCATGTTGCGGAATCCAAGTGGAGCGGACTCGTGGGAAAATTGTGCCGTCCCTCCCTTTGATTCCGTTTTTGTAAACCGAGTGCTGACCGATGTCTGTCCCACTGTAAACAAGTCTTGCGCCAGGTGCCGGTAGAAGCCGTTGACGTTCAGGGCGAAGCCGAGCGGCAGCGTCTGTCGCCCCACAAACCTGAGCACATTGGTTTCTTTGTCGTCAAAATCACCGGGAGTGAAATTCGCTTTCGGGTTAATGTTGGCTAGGCTCAACGGAAGCGATCCAGCTTGCATGAGATTGCTTGTGACGTAGGTATAGGAAATTGAGAGGTCTGTGCTTTCGGTCGGCCGATAGCCAATTTTGCTGAAAAAGCGAGAAATTTGCGCGTCCGATAGATCCCGAAAACCGTCTTCGGTCTCACGGGCGAAACTGGCAAAATAGTCAAATTTTTTCCCGATTGGTCCGCTCGCGGTCAGATTGTACCGCTGACGATTGAAACTACCGTACATGGCCTCGCCTGTGACATGCCTTTGCTCCGCCCCCCGCTTTGTGATGATATTCACAACGCCACCGAGAGCATTCTTCCCATAAATCGCCGCGTTGCCCGGGAGAATCTCAATCCGTTCGATCGATTCAATCGGAATGAGATCAAAATTGGCGGTATTGAAATCCGGCTCGTTCATCCGCTGGCCGTCCACAAACACCATGGTGGAGGGCACCGGCTGCCCATTGAAGCCACGCAGGTCGATGGTCTGCTGGAACGCGTTCCCGACCTGGTCGTACATCACGATACCGGTCGCCCACTGCACGGCTTCCTGGATGGTCTTTGCGCCGGTCCTCATTGATGTCCTCGGAAGTAATGACACTGACTTTGGCGGGCAACTCGCTGACGTCGATCGGAGTATCAGGGAGTCTGGTGCTCGATACCACGACTTCTTTCGCACGAACCGGTTCGTCCTCTTGGGCTCGTACCGGAGCGGCAGGAATGGTACTGCTGTACACCATCAGGGCGCACGCATACACGCTTGTCCAAGTAGGTCTCACAGGCCACCTTCCCTTTGTTCGAAGGGCGGAGTGGAATACATTCAGCAGCCGGATCTACTGACTCGCGGATCTGCGCGTCCTCTACGCCTTCCCAGCCTCTGCGTGAAACGTCGTTCGTGAAGCGTCGTTCGCGAACTCACCGACGAGATACGCTTCACGAGGCGCGAATGACGCCTCGGGCCAGTGGCACAGTTGCAGAGTTGCTCCCCGCTTACAGTGGCGACACCGTGATGGTCTTACACCATCTTCCCCTGCTGCCGAACGCTTCTCGACATACTCCTCCACAGTGCAATACATGGGTACCCGGACAACAGATCGAAAGACTGGTACCGAATCTTTCGATAACAACGATCACGGACACGTCTAGTGTAGTGTCTCAATAATCACTTTACAGTCCGTTCGTGGTGAGCTTGTCGAACCATGAACGGAAGCGATTGAAATGCTTACCCTTCGACAGGCTCAGGGTGAACGGTAAATGTAAAGAAGCGTTGGAGACACTACACTAGTTCCCCGCCGTATCTCCAGGCAGACTCACCCGAGGACGTCCGGTTTCCGGATGGTGATCCACGAGAACCCGGCATTGGTAGACGGATTCCAATACCTCAGGACGCATGATCGCCGGGGGCTCCGCCAGGCCGATGAGCGTTCCGTGATTCAACAGAAGCAGGCGATCACAGTATTGGCCGGCCAGGTTCAGATCATGGGACACCACAATCATGGTGAGGCCACGCTCGCGGCTCAGTCGATACAGTCGCCGGCCGATGTCCACCTGATACTTCAGATCCAGGAACGCCGTGGGTTCGTCGAGCAACACGACTTTGGCTTCCTGTGCCAACGCACGCGCAATCAACGTTCGCTGGCGTTCGCCGGCGGAAATCTCGTGTACGGACTTGTCACCCATGCCCGACAAATTTAGGTCCGCCATCGCTTGAGCAGCCGCCTGGTAATCCGCATCCCGCTCCCATCCCCAGAACGACAGCCAATCGGCCTTGCGGTGCGGATACCGTCCCATGAGCACGATATCCTTGACCGTGAACGGAAACGTCGTAAGAAATTCTTGGGGAACATATGCGATCAACTTGCCGAAGTCATTCCGCGTGAGCGAGCCCGCATCACGTCCGAACACACGAACAGTCCCGGCACATGGGCGCACGATCCCGGCAAGCAGTTTGAGCAGCGTGCTTTTGCCGGACCCGTTCGGACCGATTACGCCCAGCATTTCTCCGGCGACGACCGAGAAGGTCAATTCTCTGAACAGACTCCCATCATGCGGCTCAGCCGCTCGGGGTCCGCGATGATAGTCGAAACAGACACGGTCAAGGTGAAATGCCTGCTCTGCTGGTCCGGGGGGTGACATGCTCATGACTGGTCACCCGTTCATACGGGCCGTATGCGTCATCAGCAGCCCGATGAAAATCGGTCCTCCGAAAAGCGCGGTGACGACGCCGACAGGAATTTCCGAAGGGGCAAACAAGGTGCGGGCCATGGTATCCGAGATCATCAGAAAGCATCCTCCGACCAATGCGGACGCCGGAAGCAAAAAGCGGTGATCGGCTCCGATGGTCATTCGCAACATATGCGGCACCACCATACCGACAAAACCGATCATCCCGCTCACGGATACAGCGGCGCCGGTCAGAATGGCTGCGAGTACAAACACGGTTTTTTTCACACGCTCCACATCGACACCAAGGGTCATGGCGGACTCTTCTCCCAGCGCCAATAGGTTCAGGTTCCCGGCTTGACGGAGCAACAACAGGATGCCGACTCCAGCATATGCCGCCAGAATTCCGAGCGTGGCAAAATCGGGGGAAGGGACATTACCCATGAGCCAGGACATCATGCGAAACAGCTTTGTCGGGTCGAGGATCGACGTGACGAAGAGAATCATCGCGGACAATACGGCATTGATGATGATTCCAGTGAGCAGTAGAGTGTGGACCGGCAGTCGTCCCCCGGACAGAGCAATGCGATAGACGACGGCCATTGCGGCGATGCCTCCAACAAATGCCCAGAAGGGCACGGTCGCTTGTTGCACCAGCGAATGGCCGATTCCTATCGACAGCGCCAGTGACGCGCCCAATGCCGATCCGCTGGAGATGCCCAAGACATAGGGATCCGCCAGCGGATTTCTCAACAAGGCCTGGAGCGCCACACCCACGACCGCGAGGCTCGCGCCGATCAACAACGCCAGTAATACTCGCGGTAAGCGGACATAGAGCAGGATCGTCTCGCCGATCTCCACGTCAGCCTGGGAACGGTCCGGAAAAATGATATGCGCGAACGTGTGTACCATGTCGATAAGATCGACATGTTGTGATCCGGCCCTGAGGCACAGTAGGAATAGGAGGAACGTCACGGTGACAAGAATTCCCATCACGGCCATCCAGCGTCGCGACGGCTGGTGATGACCTGCGAGCACAGTCACCAGAGGGTCGGAGGAAGGGGCGTCTCCTGAAGGAGAGGAAGAAGAGGAAGGCGCCGTTTCAAGATGGTGAGGAGCCGCCATGGGATTACTGAACCGCGGAGGAAGGTGGCGGCCATGCCGGCGGATGAAGGTAATTCGCCAGAAGCTCGAGCCCGTCGATGATGCGAGGCCCCGGACGGTCCATCAATACGCTGTCGATCCGGTAGATCCGCTTGTCCCGAACGGCATTGAGAGTAGACCAGCGCTGCCATAACCGTTGTTCGTGTTCCGGGATGCCCTCGGACGGACCCACGGGGAAAATCAGCACGTCCGGATTCTGCTTCAACACATCTTCAATGGAAATCCGCGGATATGGCTGGCCGGTGATCCCGCCGACATTGGACCCTCCCGCCAGTTCCAGGAGCTGATGAATAAAGCTTCCCGGGCCGACGGTCATGAGCGGTTCACTATTCAAGACATAGAACACACGCGGATGGGGCAGCAGGGCCGTCCGTTCCTTCACGGCCTGAATCCGGCTCCGCATCTCTGCAACAAGGCGGGTCGCCGCCGCGGTACGATCCACCATCCGTCCAATGGTGTGGAGGTGGGACAAAATATCCTCGATGGTTTTTGCCTCCAAGATATAGGTCGGAATCTTCAGGCTGTCGAGTTTCGCGATGACGGTGGAATCAATAAACGCACGCGGCGCCAGGATCAGATCGGCTTTGAGCGCCACCAAGGTTTCGATATTCGGTTTGGTGCTGCCGATCTTTGGCTTGCGAGCGGCCCCCGGGGGATAATCACAAAAATCCGTCACCGCCACGACCTGCTCGTCCGCTCCCAAAGCAAACAACATTTCGGTGACGCTGGGAGCGAGCGATGCGATGCGAGTAGGCGGAGTCGCGACATACAATTTCCTGCCGGTGTCGTCGATGAACGTCCGGGATGTCAGGTTCGTCATGAACGGCATTCCCGTCAGTATGCCTTGCTGTCGTCGCTTCATGACGTGCTCGCCCGAGTGATTCTCATCCGATGCTCCAGACGAACCTGAACACAGAGCCATGCAGACCGTGCAACACACGGTTGCCATCCTTGTCCACGATCCACCCGAACAGATGCTCAAATAAAAAATCCCCAGGGCCTGTTGGGGGACCCTGAGGATGACACCCGCTTCTGATCCTCACCCGCTCCCCAGCCCACGAGGGAACGAAAGTCGCAACCAAGGCAGGTCTTCTGGCTCGTGGGTCCGCAACGCCGGGAAGAACGAGCGTCACGCTTGCGGATGCCGGCGAATCGGTAGGCCGACAAATTCTCAAGATCCGCGTCATTCGCCGGACCTTCCCGTCCAGTCGAGCGGACAGTGGCGCCGGCGAGGTTATTTCCCACTTACAGCGGCGGGACCGCGAGGGATTCTCACCCTCTTCCCTTCGCCTGGATGCTGAATGAAAACGATTGAAAATCTATGGGAACTGATCGGATTTTGTCAAGTTCAATTTTGACCTTGTCTGCTCACGCAGCGAATAAGTTCCCGAACATTATTCATCATATTGGGTCGAAATCGCGGGGTCATGCATCCTTTGCGGGGAGGCACGAGGCTTGCTGTTTGTCACACGGCGAACGTCCCCTCAGGTGTTGGTCTCTTTATACGGGAAGAAGGAGAGCCGTTCACCATGCGGAATCTGATCATCACCATAGCAATTATCGCCATCTTTCTGGAGATTTCCGGACTCATCTGGTCGACGAAGGGCGACAGGCCCAGCGAGACGTACATCCGGCTCACTCAAGCTCCGGAGAAGCATATCCAAACGGCGCTTCAAAACGGTTATTTCATGATGGTGGGATTCGCCGCATCATCCACCGCCGATCCAGTTCAAACGGGATATGACATCTGGATGGAAGCCGATGCCGATCCAAACTACCGGGTCTTTGACTATCGCAAGCCCGGGCGGAGCGAGTTACGCATCATGATCGATGCCGGAGAAGCCTTCCCTGCCTGGACTGCGCCGGATCCCCTTTCTGCGTTTCGTCAACCCGATGCCATGTTTCGCCTGTCGTTGGACCGCTACGTCATCTTGCTGGATCGCTATAGCCGATTACTGACGATGCCCGTGGAAGACTGGGGATTTGGACACATCGGCAATCCGCGATTGGAAGAGCTGTTCACCATTCATCGCCTTTATGTCGCCGCAGGGTTTGCGCACCAACCGTCAACCGGGCTGGCGCGGTTACAACGGGAGTTGAGCGCGTGGCGGACCATACTCGCGGATGCAAAAACATTATCCGTGAAGACGATGGCACTCCTGATCATCGACGACGACATCCGCTTCGTGTCGAAGCTGCTGAGTTCCACGAAGAGCGGCATGCGGGCAGATCACCTGCTCCCCTGGACCGCAACGCTGACAAAGGAAGAGTATTCGCTGCGCTGGCCGATTCAGAATCAATTTGTGCTCGGGACAACTCGTGGACGTCCGTCAATGTTGGATCTCACCGGGGGACAGGAGGAAACCATCGCGACACAGAACTGGTTGGCGAAACAAGCGGAGATCACCCCTGATGCGTTTCGTCACGTCCAACATCCCCTTCTCACGACGATGCTGGGAAGCCCTTTCGAGTCTCAGCGGATGTGGGAGACGTACGCGACCTACTATGACCTGACGATTCAGGCCACGGAGTCGCTGCATAGTCCCCTTCCTAAACTACAAGACGTGGCACGCTCCTCTCAGAGAACGCTGTTGGATCGAGTCTTCCATCCGCTGGAGTTCGAGCCTGATTGGGAGACCTTCAGCCACCGGTTGATGGAAACGGATGCCAGACTGCGCCTCGCCTCGTTGCAGATTCTCCTCCGCAAGCCCAGTGCAGCCACGACGATACCGAACCGATTGGCGGAGGTCGGTCCCAGTTACTATGATCCCTTCACGGGAATGCCGATGCTGTGGAGCGCCACGCAGCGAGCGATCTATAGCATCGGCAAGGATCGGTTGGATGACGGTGGAGATCCCCACTTCGACATTGTCATTCCAGCCGTGCTTGGGCCGCTGAAACATCCCGATGTTCGTAGCCACTCTCGCCGCTCGACCCTCCCGATTTCCAAAGGGACAATCTAATCCCGGCTCGCCGTGAGCCCATGCCGGACTCCTCGCGGCTCAAGCTGAAGAACCAACCTGCCAATCTTGTTATGCAAAACGCATCTATGGTAGCATCCGTCCCATTCATACACACAGTGACAGTAAAGTGTGAAGGAGTACCCCAATGGCATTCGTATGTGACCTTTGTGGAAAAGGACCTCAGTCCGGGCATAACGTCAGTCATGCCAACAATAAGACCAAACGTGTCTTTAACCCGAACCTTCAACGCATTCGCGCGCTCGTGAATGGGAACACCAAGCGTATCAGGGTATGCACCCGGTGCTTGCGGTCCGGACTCGTCAAAAAGGCCGTTTAACTCAGATTCTCCTCGTTTCCCCAGTCCAAGGGTCGGCCCTGCCAAGATCTTCTTCCTTCGATTTTCCTTGCCAGGCGTCACACCCCTGAGATTCTCGTCTTCCTTCTTCACTCGCCGCACTCCTACCGAGACACAATCGGCGGCACAGGTGTACAATCCTTCTCGCCTGTGGCGTCATAACCAGACCTGATCGCTGCCGGTCCACAATACCTCCGCGCGAGGACGACAATGAAAATGTTGAGCAGGGTGGCAATCGATGCTCTTGGTTGCCCTGCCTGCATGTACCTCCGGCGATGCTGCCTACCTTCGGGAGGCGCAGGATCATGCCACGCAGGATGAGATACGACAGCGATGGGGTGAGCCGAAGAACGTCAGTTCGACGGAAGATGGGAACAGCGTGGGTGTATGAAAGCGGGAGCAGCAGGCGGGAAACCGGGGCACTCCACCGGGCATGTGGTGCGATGAATACGTGTTGCGGTTCGACCGAGAAGGAGTTCTACGCGGATGGAAGCATCGTTCTCGCTTTCATGGAGGCGAGCTGATGCCGCAAGAGTGTGTGCCCAGCCGCAGTTAGGCGCACTCCTGACAAGGGAATGCGCAGACCGGTGGTTGGTGTGATTCATAGGTCCACTGATCGCCAGCCATTCACGCTCTGACTAGCCGTGGCCGTTCCGGAGGTGGAGGCCGCTGTAACACATAGTCGATCGACAACATCAGTCGCTTAGTTCTGCAGCGCGCCGCTTTATGGTAAGAGCTCGTCTCCTCAAACAACACCGTTCCCTTCCGACCAAGAATCATCTTGATCCGATCACCGAACTTCCGTTGAGCGTCTGCATCGCTGAGGATGATCCTGAAGATCTCGCCAATGCTCTTCTTTTGAGTGCCTTCAATTATCACATGCGGCCCTGAGTCAGGGTCAACATCGGTCAGGTACACAAAGATGGTCAAGGACTTAAAGTCAAGTGTGTCATAGTGGAAGGCGTCGCCATCGTATTGCAAAGGCTCTTGATGCAGGGAGGGCAACACCTTTCGTTGTTCGCTTGAGTCTCCGAAGGACCATCTCAATTGAGTCAGCCATAAGATGGGCTCAGCCCCTAAGTATCGTCTCGCGATCTCCACAAGCTTCGCGTTCCGAGCGAGGCGATCGATGGCTTCGCATTCCTGGTGCGGATTCCAGTACTTCATCAGTCCTGTGCTTGCACAGTATTTGACGATCTGCGTCACATATTCCCCGGGAACCTCAACCCCGTTCGCATAGCCTTGCTCGTTGAGGGCGTCAACGACGTGATCCACATCAAGTTTGGGAAAGATCTCACCACTGTCAATGTGAAGCGGCTGATTGTGGTTATGTTGCTGATGGTAACGAATGGCGTACGGCCTTAGAGGGCCTAGAATCCACCATCCACGAACGACCTGCGAATAGCGGAGCAGCCATCGCCTTTTGTGAAGATAAATCCGTAGCTTGTAATAGAAGTGATGCGACGGCGAAGACTCTGTCCGAGGAGTCCCTGGTGCAATCTCGCCGCGTTTTGTCGTGTACTGCGGCACGTGACCCTGTTTGTTCTTAGGCCACCTCATAAGGGATCCTCTCCGTTCAATGCTCTAAATGCTCTAGTTGTGTTGGGGCTTCCAACCTGTGATAGTGGAAATGCAAGCAGGGAGCACCCCATTACTCGTCCGGCAACCTGGATCACGTACGGAGAAAGCGAGATCTTTTGCTAAGTTGAGTCTCCAGCGTCACTGATCGGAGCGATCGAGAACCTCGTTTCCTTTCCAACGATCAAAGGATTTGACCGTGAGAACTGGCCATGTTTTTTAGACCAGCATGATAAGACTAATTCCGCAAACCCTGGGCAATTTCTCACGGCCAGAGGTCCATGGCTATGATTCTCGCTGATCCTCCCTCCTGAGCAGACATTGCGTTCCCAACGACCTGCCCATTTGGCAATCGAAGTGTAATGCCCTGTGTTTTTACTTCGAAATTTTCCCACGGTAGGCGTATCAATTGGCCCGAATCAGCAAGCACCACATCCGCAAAGCTGATCTGCCTGGTTGCAGAGTCAAGGATCAAGCGCTTTATGATCCCCCACTCTTCGCCCGCAACGTTGTTGACAATCCATTTGTCGGTTCCCATCTTCCCCTCCTGCAGCTCCCTGCTGCAACTCGACTGTATAATGTTATGTGCGTCTCATTTTCCTCAAAATCATTCTGGCTGTCTGTTGACGATCGTGGAACTCCCACCGCCTGCCCCTGCCCACAGTGAAAGCCGTTCAATCAGGGATGAAGGAAGGGCACCCTCAAGCGCTGAGACTGCTCACGCGCGAGGATCCTGGAGATGGGCGTATTCGTACATATAGTAAGGTAAGGATTGACTTCCGACTGCGTTGAGGATCACATGGATTGGCATGTTCGTCTTAACGTGCTGGCGCACGCTTGACAAAGTGCTGCGGTGTCGAGGCCGCCCGTACGACGAGCAGCAATAGATCAGCATGGCCTGCAAGCACATTCATATCGGCTAGGGGGAGGATGGGCGGCGTGTTGATCAGGATGTACTCGAATCGCTCTCGAAGCTGGGCGAAAATACTCGCCAGCCGTTCGGCCTTCAATAACTCGTTAGACTGATTTTCGCAATTGCCGACCGGCATGATCCAGCAAGGCACCTCTCCAAACCCGGACAGGCACTCATCCAGAGGAATATCGCCTCTCAGGCAATCAGCAAGCCCCCGTTCGGGAGGCGTTTCCGCGTAGCGATTGAGCACCGGGCACTTGAAATCGCAATCCACGAGCACAGTACGCTTTCCCAGATCCCGCGCAAGAGTGTAGCCGAGATTGACGACGGTCGTCGTTTTTCCTTCCCCTTTTATTGCACTCGTGACGGCCACGATCGTCGATCGTTCCTTAGTCCGAACCCAGTCAAGTCGAGTGGCGGCAACTCGAAATTGTTCGGCCACCATCGAGGTCGGCAGCCATTTCACCACGAGATTCTTTTCGAACGATAGACCACCTGCGCCATTTGACGCGAGCAGTCCCTGTCCAGGGCACAGTCCGCGCTTCGCCCCCGCCATTATGTCCGTTCGCTCTTCCGGCGAGCTGGTAGTTGGGAAGGAACCGCTGCCAGCTCAAGTGGCTATAGGCGAAGGTGAAGTCGGGGATAACGGCTAGCAGGCGCGGTCCCAGCACCTGTTCGATGTCCTCAGGACGGCGGAATTGTGGATTGAGTTGCTCTCGCATCACCGCGATCCTATGCCGATCGCGCACCCGAAGATGAAGCCGAAGATCATAATGCGCAGTTGATTCGGCTTTTCAGGCACTCTCGGAAAATTCGCGGGGTCGATAATTCGAAACTGAGCGCCCTTCTGCCGCTTCTCCAGATTCTCGGCGACCCTGGCGTTGAGCCGCTTGTCGAGAAGCGACCGGTAATTGTTCTTCATGTTGTCGTAGTCACGCTTGAGAATCAGCAGTTCCTGCTCGACTTCCGGCGCCTTGTCCACCCGTTCCTCGTAATCCTTCTTTTCAGCATGGAGCAAGCCGTTGGCGCTGCTTGAGCAAGGCCAGTTCACTGTTCATCTCGCTTTGCTGCTTCTTGAGGTCCTGAAGATAGGGGTCCAGCGGTCTTCTCCCCGGGCTTGATCGCATCGGGACCGTACAACTCCACCAGTTCTCCTTCGACCAAACGAATCTCCTCCTTTGTCAACATGACGTCCGGGTAGCCGTCCCAGAATTCGGCGTTCAACTTCGTGAGCTTTTCTCTCAGTTCCTTCAGCCGCCGAAACAGCGGGTCGGGCTGGATCGCACCGGCAACCAGCGCAGGGTTCGTCCTCCCGAATCTTTCGTATTCCTGGATCGCCTTTTCCACCATCCCCAGACGATCGGACAGCCGCTGCATAGTCTCATGCACCAGCATTGAGATCACTTTGCAGGCGGTCCAATGCGCGCAGGTTCGCTTCGATCTGCTGAGGAAGCTTGCCCATGTGCTTCGACTTGAATTGCCTGATCTCGTCCTCCTTTCTTTCAAGTTCGCCCTTGGCTCGCTCCGACCTCATAGTCCAGAAACTCCGTGGTGCCTTCGGCGGTCTGCTCGCGGGCCTTCAGGTTTTCCTCAATGAACTTCGATGCGATCCTCGAGGTCACCTTCATGGCAGTACCTGGATCCTCGTGGGAGAAAGAGACGGTGAAGGCGTCAACGCTGCTTCGACTCACGAAGTTTCCCCGCGGCCCCTTGGCCACCATTTCGACCATGATCGCATTGGCCACCTTGGCAAGCCGCCACGTCCGTGCCGTATTGTCGCCACCTCCTCGGGATACAAATTGAGTTCCTTCACGATCTCTCCCAGCAGCCTGCGGCTCATGATCTGTTTCTGGATGACGAAGATGCGCTGCTCAAGATTGCCTTCAACGACTCCCTTGCACGACATTCTCCGGATCTTCTGGTCCTCCACCAAAATCAGGGTTTCGGAGCGGTATATCTTGGGGGAGAGCTTGCAAAAGATCCACGCCGCTGTAAGGGACAGGATAATAGACCCGATGATCACCCATTTTCGTCTGCCGCACCATGTCCCAGTATTCGCGGAGCATGGCCGTCCCGGATTGGCTCAACTGTGGTTCCACGTCGATCGTGGTCATTGTTTTCACTCCACGGTCTCAGGTTGTTCTCATCGTTCAAAGACCTTCCCTCGCATGCGTGTCTGCAATCAATCGGAAGTTCGGCTACTGCCGTGCATGGAGGTGTACTGCGTCTCGACACCCTAAGGCCGTAGCTCGGTGCTCAAGGCCGAGGTACGAAACACCTGCTCGTCGAGCAGCTCGGTGGTCAGCTGGAGAGGAGTGGGCTTGCCGTGGATCCCCTGAGGGCGGAACGTCGGAACGAGCTCTCGCAATCGCTCAATCGCCCAGGTGGAATTGTTCGAGAATGGCCGCCGCTTCTAAGGCGATCACCTTCTCCTCGAGAGACGTCAAGCTCGGGAGTGGCGACAGTTCGTGATCCGCAGAATCTTGTCGATCGCAGAAGGCTCCGCCATCTCACCCTCCCCGACCAGTTCCTCATCGAGCTTTTCTCCAGGGCGTAGGCCGATGAAGCTAATCGGGATCTCTTGACATGGCACAAAACCGGACAGCCGGATAAGATTCCTAGCCAGATCCAACACGCTGATCTGCTCCCCCATATCTAGGATATAGATCGCACCCTGCTCGCCAAGCGAGGCGGCCTGTAGCACCAAGTGGACGGCTTCTGGAATGAGCATGAAGTAACGTCGGACCGCCGGATGGGTGACGGTCACCGGCCCGCCGGCCTGGATCTGCTCCTGAAATCGCAGCAGGACACTTCCGTTGCTGCCCAAGACATTGCCGAACCGGACCGTGAGAAAGCGGGTGTGACTCCGTCGAGCGATATCCTGCACGATGAGCTCGGCGACACGTTTCGTGGCGCCCATCACGCTCGATGGATTGACTGCCTTATCCGTGGAAATCAGGACGAACCGCTCGACTTCGAATCGGTCGGCCGCCTCTGCGGCGATCCGCGTCCCCATGCAGTTGTTCTTCAATGCCTCTGCGGGGTTCAGTTCGACCAGAGGGACATGCTTATGGGCGGCCGCGTGGAAGAGAATGCTCGGGCGATGCGTGGCTCAGAGATCAACGACAGCCGGCGAGCATCCGTGACATCCCCGATGACCGGGTGGACGAAGGCGGACCAGCCTCTGATCTTCCAGTTCTTTCGCGATGGTGTACAGACTGTTTTCATGGCGTTCGTACAGAATGAGCGCTTCGGGACGCAAGGCTGCAATCTGTCGTGAGAGTTCCGAGCCGATGGAGCCGCCCGCGCCGGTGATCAGCACGCGCTTTCCGGTCACCATATGGCGCACCGCGTCAGCCCTTAAATCTACCGGGGCTCTCGGCAGGAGGTCCGCAATGGCCACGTTTCGGATCTGACTGACCGCGCTCTTGTCGGCTAGAAGGTCTTTCAAACTCGGCAACGTTTTGATCGAAACCTTGAACGGCTCCAGCGCGGCGATGATCTCCCTGAGAAGAGCGGGCTTCGCGCTCGGCATGGCCAACACGACTTCCTCGGGCTTCTGCTCTGCCAGAATTCTTGGCAAGTCCTTCCGGGTGCCGAGAACTTTGACGCCATGTATCCGCTCATTGAGGAGAGACTCCTGGTCGTCTATGAACCCGATTGGCTGGTAGCGGTAGGATGCATGCGTTTTCATCTCCCGCACGATCCGTTCCCCGGAATCCCCCGCTCCAATGATCAGGACTCTCTTCTTCCTGTCGATAGACGCATTTTCTCTCTAGAAGTCGGGAGGGTAGCCGGACGCCGGTGACGAACCCGACCAGTAAGAATGCTGTCGATGATGAAGATGGACCGAGGATATTCCACTCATTCCCATGCCCCAATGAACCCAGCCATAGAAAACAAGCGTGCTGGTGAAGACTCCGCTGATGATATTCTGCAGATCCCAGATGCTGGTATACCGCCACAGAGCCTTCATTGAGACGGAACAGTAAAGAACGCCAGCGCCGCGAATGGCGACAAGCCAGGGAAGCATCGTACAGAAACGCTCTGTCTCTTCAACGGGGATGGCTCCGTCGAACCTGAGCCAAAAGGCCAAGTAATTGGCAAGGACGATCAGGCCGAGATCAAGAATGACGATCAGGGGTCGTCGCCATTTCAGGATGGAGGCTTGCATCCTCACATCGATTGGCCGTGATCCTTTGGAAGCGGATGTGCAAGCCCCGGCAGCTCACAGACGACGAGTGGCAGACCGAGGAGGCGCAATAAGGTTTGAGCGATGATCGCCAAGGTCGAGGAGGAAGGACGCATGCTCGGACGTACAGTTTGGCCAACCGGATCTTCTCGGGAAGGATATTCTTCTGATACTCCTCTTCCGGGCTGGTCGCACGGTCGAGAATGGCCGCTTCGTCGATATATTTGATCGAAGCTAAGTCGGTAAGTCCGGGCCGAACCGCCAGGATCTCGGAGTAATCGGTCCTGAATAGCTCGACGTAACGCTGCACTTCCGGCCGCGGCCCGACCACGCTCATGTCGCCCTTCAAGATGTTCAGCAGTTGCGGCAGCTCATCCAGCTTGTAGCGCCGCAGAATCCGCCCAACGCGCGTGACCCGAGCATCCTGTCCAATCGTCAGCGGCCCTCCCTTGGACGGCGCATCCTCCACCATCGTTCGAAACTTATAGATCAAGAACGGGCGAAACCCTCTTCCGACGCGGACTTGCTTGAAGAGGATCGGCCCAGACGAATCCAATCTTGATGAGGACTGCCGTCATGATCGAACAGCGGCCAACACAACGAGCAGGCCAACGGCGGACGCGAGCAGATCAAATGTACGTTTCATCATCGCCGGTACACGCCAATCAGTTCTCCGACGACTTGGATGACGCGCTGAACGTCAGCTCTCCGTCATCTTCGGATACAGCGGGAGCGAGATGATCCGTTGAAAGACCTTAGCTGGCGACTGGAAAGTCTGTCGGACGATAGCCCCATGTGTCGCGGTAATAGGGGTGCAGATGAAGAGGAATAAAATGGACGCTGCAGCCGATATTCTGCTTCATAAGCCGTTCGATGACTTCGTTTCGTCCGATGCGGAGGCGCTCAAGATCGAGCTGGATGACATACAGGTGCCAGGCATGTTGGACGTGTTCTGCGACGGGTGGGCACATGATTTCCGGAACGTCTCGAAATCCCTCGTTGTAGAGAGCCGCATACCGCTCCCGTGTTTTCCAGAACCGCTCCGCACTTCTGCAGTTGGGAGATGCCCAGCGCCGCCGCAATATCCGTCAGGTTGTATTTGAATCCCGGAGAAAGGATTTCATAGGACCATGACCCTTGGGCCGTATAACGCTTCCAGGCATCACGGCTCAGCCCATGCAGGCTCATGATCCTGCATCCGAGCGGCCCACTCCGGATTGTCTGTGGTGACCATGCCGCCTTCCCCGGTGGTGATGTTCTTCGTCGCATAAAACTGAAAAACAGGTGCTGTCGGCGATGGTCCCGATCATCTTTCCCCGTACCGAGCTGGAAAGGCATGAGCCGCGTCATCGATCACGCGAAAATCATGTCGTCCGTGCAATATCGAGAATGTGGTCCATCTCACAGGGATGGCCGGCAAAATGGACGGGGATGATGGCCTTTGTTCTCGGCGTTATCGCCTGCTCAATCCGATCGGGATCAATATTGAGAGTGTCCTCTGCACAATCCACCAGTACCGGCTTGGCCTTGAAGTAGGTCACCACCTCGGCCGTCGCTGCAAAGGTCATCGTCGGAACGATGACTTCGTCTCCTTCGCTGCACTCCGATCGCCTCAAGAGCCAAATGGAGCGCCGCCGTGCAGGAATTGACTGCTATGGCATGCCGTGCCCCGACCATGGCAGCGAAGTCATGCTCGAACTGCTTGGCCTTGGAGCCTGTGGTCAACCAACCTGATCGGAGGACGTCGACAACGGCTTCGATTTCCTCCTCGCCGATCTCCGGGACATGAAAAGCTAGAAATTCCGCCATGTAATAGAACCTCTGATTCAGTAGATGAAGTGGTCACCGGCGCGCGTGTGATGATTGCCGAACCACACCGGCCGCAGAACAGGCTGTACGCCGCTTGTCGGACTCGAACGATTTATTGGATGGTAGCGGTGAAGTGAGGAGCGAGTAGAATCGAAACAATCGCCGTGCCCAAGGCAACGGCGGTGAAGGATGGTTCAAGGTTTGCGCCCAACATGAGAATGCGCATGCCTTCGACGACCGTCAACCCGGTCAAGGTCGTGGCAAGGGAGGCCCACAGGGTCGACCTTGAAGGCCGCAGTCGAACGTAATAGAGATAGATCAGAATTCCTAGAGGGAACACAACCACGGACCGCACCAGCCATCTAAATGGTTTGCCCAAAAGATCATCAATGACGTCAATCACCGCCTTCTTGACCTCGAGCGACACTCTCGCCTGTTCCATCCCATCGAGATACAGTGTCTCGATTCTTTTGCCATACGTGGCAATCATATGGTGCACACCTGGCCCCAAAGGCCGATGAGCAGTCTGTAACTGTGGGTTGGTGCCGCCTTCTCCCGAAATCGGAGTCCGGAGCCGAAAGACGAGATCACGCTCTTGCTGGGCCAACGTAAAGTTTCTCAAATATATATTGTAAGAGTATGACACAATGCGGGCAGGCCCACCTTGTGTTAAATCGGCCGGCGCCACCCAGGCTTCGACAGAAATTTCATGATGATCCGAGAATCGTTCTCTCGCGAGTTTGGATGGCGGCTCTAAAGATTTGATAATCGTGGCATCGCGAAGGAAGAGGCCGCTGGGAACCAACCACTCAACCCGCGTCGGATCCTGAATGTGAAGTTGAACAGGTTCTCCGGGTTCGACCCGATCATGGACGACATTTCCCGCCTTTTCGGAGAAGTCGTAGAAAAGAACGAGCCCCTCATCAACCCGGTTGCGGACTGCACGAGAACCGGCCGTGTAGTTCGTCCATACCTCCTGAGCGGTGAGAGCTCGATCGTAGATCGCCACAAGATGGATCTCTCCCCGCCATGGCCGATCCAAGCTGCCTTCATTGCCTAGCTGAAGTTGAAAGCTGGAATCCCAGTTACTGAAATCTGCAGGCAAGGGGAGCGGGGAACTGAACACGACGTATAGCACCATAAGATAGATTAGGACTGCCGCCAGTAGATGCCTTCGACACCCACTCCATTTTGCTCGCATGCGGGTAGAGAATCGGCTATACGCAATGGAAGTACCTACAAGGCTGCCTACAAGCGCACCCACCGTATTGCATCCCACATCGGCAAGAGAAGGCCGTCGCGGGACCAGCATCTGCGCCAATTCAATCCCAAAGCTTAACAAACACGCTGAGACGACGGTCATGAGAATCCTGGACCACGGTGAATGGGTGGACACAAGAGGCAATCCGGCAAACAGAAATCCATAGGGCATGAACAACACGACATTCGTCCACACATCCCATACCGTGAGAGTTGCAATTCCTGAAAGACCGTCAAATTTCTTCCTGAACAGTTCTGTGAATGGAAGCGAGAGATCAGCCGCGGGAGTAAAAGGCACTAGGGCAAAGAGGATCAGATAAACGAGGTAGAGTCCTAACAGCATTGTCGTTTTGCTCCGGGTATGCGGAACGACCCCATACGCCTCTGATTCTCCCGGCTCAAAAGAGGGAACAAGGTGTCGGCTCTGAGAAGGAAAGTTCATGTTTTAACGAGGACCTCCCAAGAGCCAGACAGATACCGGTGCCAGGGCCAGCAGCGCGAGCGCACCCAACGCCATGAAAACGGTTTCTCGTCTTGGAAACCGGCGATCGCTTTCGCATGCACGCTCGCCCCGTATCTCCTGACGCTCGGGCTCCTTCCATTTGAGACCAAACCAGAACAGCGAGAAAACGGTCATGCCGTAGATCGTATAACTGAAAACTCGATGGTCAGTGCCAACGGCAAATCCAAGATGATCGCCTAGAATAATACCGTAGGCCCGGACGCCATTGGCCACCATCAACACCGCAGCACAGACAACCAGGAAGGCAAGACGACGAGTCGGCTGCCGATAGACCAAGGTTACAAAAGCATAGCCCAGTGCAAGGCCGGGAAGCAAATAGCGTAACCCTCCACAATCAGGCGCTACTTCCCAGGTGCCAGAGGGAATGGTGATGCGATAGCTTTCGTACAGGTATGGAATTCCGGCAAGCTGCAGGCCGGCCAGGATGAACCACGCCGTGAAGTCCTGGAGCCAGGGTTCGATAGAGGTTCCGAGAGGTAGCATAAACACAAGGAACCCCAATGGCCATGAGAGGACTTGAAAGATCTCCGTCCCCAAGATTGCCCACAACAGACTGGGGAGCGACGCCACGACTGCAGCCTGTTGAAGCACCACTAGGTTCAACAGGGAACCCGCGACCCATCCACTCCCCGCGAGGATGAGAGCGGCCACACCCCACGCGCTGGGAGTCGGCACCAGGGGCATCAGCTTGTCGCGATAGCACCAGATGAGATAGGTGGCGGCGGGCAACACCAGAAAACCGTGCGCAAACGTTCTAGAAGTCTGCCCATACTTCTATCATCGATCGGACGGTTGCCCCGAACAAGCCGAGGACGCACAGACTTGTCACAAGGATGATCAGTCCTGTCACCTTCCAGTCAGCCGGAACCGGCTTCTCTTCCGGAATGACACTCGGCGTCGCGTTATCATCTACCTCTCGCATGTCCCCGCCAACATTGTTTTGGTGGTAAAGTGATAAGAGAGATGACGGAATAGGTCGACGGAAAGAAAAATGATGTCGGTAGGGGACAGCTATGATTCAGGGAATGGAAACCTTCATAAAGGAAGGAGCGAACACTTACTCACCGACTGGATTCACCGGGAGTGTGTCGCGCGAAACCGCAATATTTTTGGCGCTTGTACGGGAACCGTGTTGGACCAAATCGCAAAGTTATGAATCCCGGGAAAGTTTAGGATCGTGGCTGTCTCGTGCGCCAAACGATCAGCCCTGCAAACCCGCCGCCAAACAACAGTAGTGTCCCTGGTATGGGAACGCTCCCCTTGCCCCTGTAGTCACCCCTATACTCCTTGTACTCATGCTTGTCGTTGGACGCATAGTTATTCTTGCCCTTGTTCTCATTTTTGTCGTCATTGTTTTTCGCTTCAGCCTGTGAAACGAACAAACCCATGGACAAAATGAGAGCGAATAGGCTACCAAGCGCCACACTTTTCATGAGCCAACCTCCTTGCCATGATTAGACACATCGAAAAGTACAGTTGCAATGAAGTCATCTCTGAAAACACGTGATGCCACCACTATGACCAGAATAGCTTGCTTCACGTTGAGACAATATTGCTTGCCCTGTACGTTGAGAATTGTCTCTTTCCGATGATCCCTAGTCAAGAAATATTTCAGGGCTATTACTTAGTTAGAGATCACTGAACAAATTGGCTGTAGGCCCGATATTCTTTCCTTACACGGCGTCAGCGACCGACACAGGTGGGGGCGGAGACGTGGCATGGACGCATGCCGCTGGACCGACTTCAAGCGACTGATCGGCGCCCTTCACGTTTTCAACACATAGGCGCTCATTTTGCCTTTTTACCCATTGAAGACGCTTCGCGCGCGTTGACAACCCGAGCCGCTGCCAGACATATCGCACCATCGTTGGAGTGACACCGATCCCATCCTCCTTCATCTGTTCGGCGAGCTTAATGTAGCTAACCGTAGGACTTGCATGTGTTTTTTTCATGATGTGTCCCTCTATCGCTGCGGGAGTACGATTGGGCATCCTTGGCTTCCGACGAAGCCGGGGCGCCAGGCCCTCTCTCCCATACGTCTCGTACGCCTTTTTCATCGCATAGAATTGAGACCGACTCACCCCGGCTAGCTTACAGGCTTTAGCCACATTCTTGAGTTCGACGGCCATCGTAAGGATACCGACCCTGGCTCTGATCAATTGTTCGCGATTGGACATGAGACACCGCTGAAGGTTCGAGGAAGGGAGGGTCCTACATGTCTGCGGTCACGTGGCGCATTCACGCTTCGAGATGGTGGTCTTATGGACTGTCTAAAGATCTCTCACTAATTGCTGACGGCTCCACGCAAATTCGCATCCCAGAGAGCTCTTGCAACGAGTGAACGCGCGAGGTTGAGATGAAAATAAAGAAAATTATTGGCTAAGCTGATGTACTTATCTGCTTGGCTCGCACCGTCTCGGCACGAGTGAGTGGTGAGTAGCTCAGCAGTGCGCGCGCCTCTGTGCCTAAATGAAACACGGCATCGAGTAAGCTCAATCCCGCTACAAAGTCACCCTGCTGTTGGTATGGAATCGGCCGATATTCACGAACATCAAGGTCGATTCCTGCGGCCTCGAACGCGGCGGGATCCTGGTAGTTGATACCCCCTAATCCCGAGACATAGGTTGTTCCTCCCACGTCATGCACGATGTCTATAAGGCGCTGTGTGCCTGTGCTGCCTGATCTCAGTTCCGAGGCAAGATAAAAGGTAGGTGTTAATCCGACATAGCGGGCCAGCGCACGGATGAGCCTTACGTTGAAGGAGGCCAGACGCTCCCCCGGGTCTTCATAGATTGGCCGCACAATCTCAAGAACGGCTTCAAAAAAAGGACAGCGACCATAGTTGACCCGCATCTTTCCTAGGTGCTTTCTCGCCCACGTACGATCAGCAAAGTGAACGGCATTTATCCATTGGCCCTCGTCACGTTGGACCGGTACCGTCATCCATTCGGCACCTTCTCTTCCCTTGACTTGGACGCGTGAGACGTAACTCCGTCCGATCGGCATCTGGCAATTATCGAGAAAGACGAACGTGTCAACGGAGGCCATTTTGGCGAAATAGCCCACCCAGGGTGCGTAATTAGGTTGGTGAATGCCTATGCGTACCAATGTTGTTTCCCTGTGTGATCCCAAAGCGATTCTATTTCCGTAACTTGGCCATAATCACAGTTCCAACCATGCACCCATTCCAACGACACTTTCCCGCAAGACGCCGTCTTGCTCGAATCCGGGCATGCTTGAAAAGATCAGACTGGCTATATTTGTCTTCAAGATTTGGTCCCAAACACGCTGGTAATTAAAGTAATCGAACAACACCTTTAAGGCCAGGCGCAATGATCGCGATGCCAACCCTTCCGGCTCTGTCTCACATGGATCGGTTTTGGACGGCGCCGAATCAGAAGGATGGGTTCATCACTGCTAATGACGAGCGCTGGACAGCGATAGTCGCATGCTCCCGAAGTGTGACCACGGAGAATGCCCCTTTCAGTCTATTTAAAACCTCGTTCACGAACTCTAGCTTCCTTTCAAGCGGGAGCCCCATCCCAGGGGTGATAGACAGGCCCTGGCCATCCTCGCTGACCCAGGAAGTCGGTTGGATGAAGCACCATGGAGGGCTCCACGCCGGTTAGTCGGCAGAGTCGTAAGACCCGCATCTAAGTAGCCAAGGGCCAGCTTGCGGGACACTTGGTTCAGTGCTATGAGATAGCTCACGTGCATGGGCAACTTGAACCCTGGCAGCGTTGTGACTGGAATTTCAAGTAGCTTCTGCCCGTCCACGTTCCAGCAGTAGGGTTTGTTGGGGCGCAGGCCGTCGCGCAATTTCCCACCCAGCAATTTTCGCTGACGCTTCTCTTCGGAGCTAAAATTTGCAGCCGCGAAATAGAACCGGCGGACGACGGGCATCACGAACGTTGGAAAGGTTGTCGCGTCGTAGAGATAGCCGCATCGCACTAATTCCCTCAAAGTCGCCTGAGAAAGGCTGTACCCTGGTCCGCGAAATCCCACCGGCCGTTCACCGGTTGCTCGCAGGATGTGCTCCTCAGCCTGTGCGATCTCCATAACAATCTTTTCCTGCGAATACAGGTGGAGCCAGGGATCATGAAAGAATGAGTGATTTCCGATCTCGTGACCCCCACCTGCTATCGCGCGCAGTAGTGCAACATTTCGGTCGAGGGCTGCATCCTTCCCCACAATAAAGAATGTGATCTTCAATTCGTGAGACAGAAGAAACTTCAACACCCGCGGCACGAGAAGCTCCAGATATGAAGGGAATGACTTCCAGCTTGGATCTCCATTTGTTTTCAAATATGCCCATTTATCATCAAGGTCCAATGATAGGCTTGCGACCAGCTTCTTCCCGTCCATAAGGCATGTTCTCATCTGATGTCCTGCGACTTCACTCACCCTTATGCGTCTCAGATGCACCCACCCTTGCGAATACCACCATTTCATACCGGCGATCTACCAATCCGGCAGCCCTCTCTATCAGTGTTATCCCGAATTTCTGAAGTGGGCTGGCAAGAGTAGAATGTTCAAAGAACGCCTCTTGCGAATAAGCATTTAAGGACACGCATATCGAGTTTATTGAGTACTCTTATAAAGCCTTTCATGGAGAAGAAATACGTATGATATGGTGGATGCAGCGCAAAGGCCGGATACGAATAGCGCGAGCACGTCGCCTTGTATAAAACCAGGCCGATCCTGGCCAACAAACTATCTTCATCAGGGGTGCAAAAAACTAGGATTCCCCCTGGTTTGAGAAGCTCCCGCGCCCTTTGCATGCATGACACTGGATCCAGAACATGCTCGATGACATCCCATAATGTGATGACATCGAAACTGTTACGAGGCAGCTCCACATCCTCGAACCGTCCGTTCTCTACCGGCACGTTCAATGTTTGACGGCATTGCGATGCCAATCGGGGGCTCAGTTCCACACCGGAGACGGTCCATCCCCTTTTCTTCGCCATAGACAGAAAGACGCCTGCGCCGCATCCGATGTCCAACAATCTGCCGATCCCCATTACTTGATCGAGATATCGCAACGCGCGGTCATAATCTTTGATTCTTCGGGTTGATGAATTGTTCGTCTCCGACAACTTATCGGCAAAGTAGTTCTCGTTTGCATAGGAGTCGCCACGATAGATTTCTTCAATCTTCTCCCGGCTGTACATATCGCTTCGCCAAGAGTTGTCGCAGCATTCGCAGCGCAATACCGAGAATGTCGCAAAGTCATAGACACGTGCGACCGTCTCATTCCTACACAATAGACAGTGCTCGGTAGAATCATCGCGAGCAGCACTTTTCCGGCTCTGAAATTCTTCAGTCCCCTCACAACCTCGTCGTGTCATAAAGATACCCCGTTTGGCGAGTATTCGTAGTCTCGATGCAAAGACTAAATCCCGGCCCGCGGAACCCTGTTGGCCTTTGTCTGGTCGCTACTTCGATGCACTCTTCTGCTCGATCTAGTTCCCGCTCAATATGGCCTGCGGAATACACATGCAGCCAAGGATCATGGTGAAGGGAATGGTTGCCGATCTCATGCCCGGCGAACTTCATCATTGTGATCGCGTGCTGTGCGTCCTGTCCAACGACAAACATCGTGATCGTGAGGTTCCGCCTCTTGAGAAAGTCCAGGAGTCGAGGAACAAGCATGGCTAAAAAAGAGGGCAACGATTCCCACAATTCATCTCCATGTGTCTTCTAATAGGCCCATTTGTCATCCAGGTCACAAGAGAGACTTGCAATCGGCTTATCTACGGCCAGGTTTTTATCTCTCCGCACTCTTGAGCGAGCGCTCTATCCGAACATACTAAGGAACACCGAGCCTCATGCCTCGATAAAATGTAATGATACCCCCCCATGCTCGAGGAATTGCCAGCTCCCGCTGTAGAATAAATGATTTGATTAATATGGGAATTAGAAAATTCCTTCTATCACCGTAATGTTCTCTAGCCTTTCTGCCGCTGAGCTGGTCCACCACTAGATCAATAACATGTGAATTCCCCGGCGTGGCAAAGACAAAACAACCATCGGATCGGAGCACTCTCTTGATTTCCAGAGCGACCGTATTCATTGGATCCATGTATTCCAAACAGCTCACAGCAATTACGCAATCAAATGATTCATTATCGAATGGGAACGAAGTGGCGCTGCCACGTACTAATTTCGCATTGACTTGATGTTTTCGAAGATTGTGCAGGACCCCCGCTGCATTGGGGTGAATATCAATCCCATACAGCTCGTCGCAATGCTGCGCCAATTCAGGCAGAAAGATGCCACTTCCGTAACCGATTTCAAGGAGTCGAACAAATCGTCGTCGTGGAAGAAGAGAGAGGATAAGCCAAAACCGCAGCCGTTGGAGTAGACTTATGACATTAAATTTGGGTGGCTCTACATCGCTCGTCCTTATCAGTGCGCTCTTAGGCAACAGTTTTGGAAAGAACAGTTGGAAGCAACTTTTGGCTGCTTCTCTCTTTTCCTGTAACCAGTATCCCATGTTTTCCTAGAGTAGGAGTTTGTTAGCGGTGATTCAATCGAACCGTACCGTAGTCGACATCCGAAATTCTCCGCAGGGATAGACGCGTTGCCTTGCATATGTCTCTAACTCGTGGAGATCCTCATCTTCTTGAACCGCTCGCTGTGCATCCGCTCAGTAACGAGTTCGACTTTCTGTGGGACCTTGAACACTGAAAGTTTGTCCGGCAGAAAATGCGCATCCTTTTCCTGAGCTCAGCTAAACTTTCTCCTGTGTTTACCTTGACTCGTGCCTTGACCAGTTGCCCTGTGATGGGGCTGTCTTCGCCGCTGACAGCGACCTCCTCCACGCCCTCCATGAGTTGAAGTACATTTTCCACTTCTGCCGGATACACCTTTTCCCCGCCAACGTTGATGATCTCGGATGTCCTTCCCAGAATCTTGATATATTCCCCATCGACTTCCACCCGATCTCCCGTCTGGAGCCAACCGTCAGTCGTAAACGAGCTTGGCGCATTCAGATAACCAAGCATCGCCGACTTCGCCTTAATCTCTAGCATCCCGTCTACGACCCGAGTCTCAAACCCTTCGCCGCCGACCTTAACCCACAGCGAATCGGATGCCTTCGATTTCGAGCGCAGGATCCCGACTTCAGAAAGCCCGTACATCTGCACGAGTTTTACATGAGGCAGCGCTTCATGGAAACGCTGCAGCGTGCTTTGTGGCATGATCTCCGCTCCGTAGGACACGGTTTCAAGGCTAGGGAGATGGTAGCGCTTGTGTGCCTCTGCGAGAAGAAACAGGTTGATGAATGTCGGAGAGGTGGGCAGCAACTGTACATTATTTCGGTCAATGGCACGGCACACGGTGTCAACCGACCGGTTTTCTACTGTGACTATGCAACCAGCGTTCGAGAGAGTATATAAGAGCGTGTTGATGCCGCCCATATGATCGAAAAGGAGAAACGCAATTGTTCGGAGAGAATGTCGCTGAATCTTGAATTTGTCCATGAGAGTCGCCAAGTCATGAAGGACCGCTTTATTCTTGCCTGTCGAACCCGATGAGAAGAGAATCAAGCCAGGTCTTCCAGCTTGCTTCAGATTCAGTAGGAGCTCATGTCTTGCCGTCACATCGGTTTTACACCATTCGAGTTTATCCGCGCCTGTGAAGGAGACGATAAATTCCACCTCAGCGATTTCTCTGAACTCAGGTTTCTTCATGTCCAGAGATTTGGTCAGGGGTACCACTATGCATCGCCGTTCCACCAGCGCTAGCAAAAAAGCGATCGCATTGGGCGAGAAGCCAGCCTCCAGGCTCACAACTGAGCCGGCGGTGATATTCTTTTGCCTACACCAGGCTGACCAATACTCGACCCGGCTTAGCAGCCAACCGTAGTCATATGTCCAGTCTCGCCATATGATTGCCGGTTGGATCTGCTTCGATCGAAAGATATCCATCAAGAAATCAATGAACATGTTTTCCTTCTGTACCCGCACATTCGATGACAGTCATTAAACTCCTCCGAGGTAAAGGGTTTGCCCAGTGACGAAGCTGCTTTCACGAGCGAGAAAGAAGTCCATCGTATTGGCCACGTCCTCGAACGTGCCAAGTCGAGGGATTGCCTGCTGCGTGAGCAACCGGTCAATTTTGTCCTTGGGGACCCCGCGGATGAGGTCCGTTTTGATCGGATTCGGGCCGACTGCGTTGACGGTGATGCCGAACCCTGCCAGTTCGCGCGCCATGACCTGAGTCAGACCAACCACTGCAGCTTTGGAGGCGACGTACATTGCCTCACCTTCGACTCTGAGTGGTAGAGCGACAGTCGTCAGGTTTACGATGCGCCCATAGTGATGTTGCTGCATCACCTTGGCCGCCTCCCGAGAGAATAGGAAGGTCCCGACAAAATTTGTGCTTAGTATGTTCTGCACCGTTGCCAGAGGCGTCAGTAAACTGTGATTCATGGAAGCGACTCCCGCATTGTTGACGAGATGATCCAAGCGCCCCCAGCACTTGCGCGTTTCCGCAAGGATTCTCTTCACAGTCTTTTCGTCCGCCACATCGGCGATGTAATGTGTATAGCCCTCGCACTGCCACTCGATGGGACTTCGACTGCACCCGATGACATGGTGGCCACGTTGGATATAATGTTCAACCAGGTAGCGACCGAGTCCTCGACTTGTTCCGGTGATCAGCGTTACGGGTGAGTTCATCTTGCCCTCAGACCTGAAGCTGCTGGGCTGCATATTCGGCGAAGGAAGCGACTGTGCGATACGGACTATTCCTTTGGGACAGCGCCTTCTCATCCGCCAGGCTGACCGAAATACCGAACTTATCTTCGATTGCCTGTTCGACCCCCACGACGAGGGCGACAAGGGCCAGGGAATCCAGAATACCCTCCGGCCCGAACAGCGTTGTCTCGGCATTCAGATTGTGCGGTAGGCCGCCATTCATACCATCGTGTTCGCGGAGCGTGTCGATGACAAGTGGGATAAGTGCTTCGCTCATTCCTTTGCTCCACTTTCTGCAGGTCGATTCGAAGCATTCGCCCTCTCGGGCAAGCTAATATTCGTGCAGTCCTGCCTCGTTGCGTCATTGAACTCAAAAATCACACCGTAATACATCCGCAGGAACCGCCAGAGCTCTGCGTGGACTTTGTCGTCCGAACGGCACGTGCGCATCATCTGCAGGTCGAAGATTAAGGCATCCTCTCTCCCCATCGGAGGTTCCCAAGTCGGATTGTTGACCAAGGCGATGAGACGACCGCGAACCCCATTTGAGCTGGTCGGTAGGGTATAACCCTGTGAAGATACCGTCACGACCAGATAGCGCCGCCTGTCGTAGTCGAAGCGAAGCGCATGTTCACCGTCCCGCTCAACACGCAGGCACAGCTTGCGCTCGAGAACAATGTCCCCGAAGCGCTGCAGCATGTTGGATACCGCGGCATTGAGTCGCTGGGGAGTCATGTTGCGCTTCAGGCGACGCATGTCCGCCATCTGTCGAGCTGGGAAGCCTTCCACAGCCACACCGTTCGGTACATCTTGAGCGATCACAGACCTTGAATTCACAAAGACGTCGTCGCCGACGTGGACGCCGGGATGCAAGAAAACCTCGGCTGCTATCCAGACGTGACTGCCGATCTCAACCCCGCCTATTTTCGTCCAGTAACCCTCCGTAAACGGCAAGAAGGAGCCATGCGTAAAGATGACGCATCGCGGGCCGAGGGCCGACACGTTCCCGAGACTCACGTCCTCTTCCACGTTGATGAGGCACTGCGGTCCGATGTAGCAGTGGTCACCGATGGAGAAACTCGCCGACCCATAGATAAGTGTCATATTGCTTAAGACACTATATGCACCAATCTTGACATCCCCATCGCAGACGAGGAGGGTGAAGGCTCTAATTTCGCTATATGCGTCGATCTCGATCGTCCGCCCCATGATCGCGGAGAACCATCCCACATGCACGCTCGTACCCAACTTCGCACCGCAAAACCATTTCAGTAGGTAGGGTTTTAGCCCCGGGGGAGCAATAAAGATCAGGGCAAGTAGAATCTTTTTCACGGGAGCCCTTCCCGCGCCATGAGTCCCTCGGCTGGCTCCGACAATCTCGTCGTACCGCTGGATCCAGTGGTCGGCGATTGCGCCTGGTGTCTCAACCCAGATATCACCGCGCGACCAGTAGATACTCCACAGACAGACTTGTAGGTTGCGGCCCACTCAGGAAACAGGACATCGTCAAACACATAGTCATGCACGTCGATCAGGAAGCATCCCCTTTGTTCCGCTGCCCTATCCAACATGGCACGCAATATCGCTTCACGATCGCCGGGATTGTCGGCTCTATGGCCGAACAGCTGATCATCCATCCAGACGGTGGGGATCTGCAGCGTGCGCAGCTCTCGGCGTTCCTTCTGGTGAAAGGGGAAATATGGCCATGAGAGCCCCCTCCGCCACCCGACATATCGTTCATGAGCCAGGGAGGTGTCGTACATCAAGCCCAGCCTGTTCGTGGATCGAGCAGGGTGGACTTCGGGATCGGCGGGGCTCAGGTGCCAGTAGTGGTGACGATTGCCGCGGATGGGGGTTCCGCTCGCCAACTCCAAAGCGTTCTTCTCCGCCGCAAAGGTCTGGAGGCTTTCGCCGGCTCGATAGCTGGCATGGAGACCGATTTCGCAGCCTTGATCCGAAAGCCATGTGAAGAGGTTACGAAAGCGGTCGGAGCGAACATCGTAGAACGGATCTGGTATGCCAAGCGCATACTCGACTAGCGAGCCATGTCGCGGCACGAAATAGAAGGCCGATCGAGTGTTCAACCCCCGCTCCATCTCGACCCAGGAAAGGAAATGCCAGTGCGTCCGGCGACCAGCAAGCACCGCCCCAGCCGCGCCGAGCCCGCCCACGCCCTAGGCGCCTGAGGATGCGGAAAGGTTCCAGGGCCCGGATGACCTGTGGGTAATCCACGTCATGGCTCACGCAGGCGGCGGCCCGCTTACCGTTGGGCCACCGCGGCATGGCGTCCTTGAACCCCAACGCTGCGAGCACCTTCTCGAGGTGCGACGCCGATGCCCGACGCGACGCCCAGGCGGAAACCTGCTGCTGATGAAACGCAGTACCGGTACAGTCGAAATGACCGTGCCTGTTCCGTGGCCATCGCCGTTCCTCCTGACCAGTCGCTAACCAAAATACATCAAAGATCAGATCCCTGTCGCACACTAGATCGGCCATCTGCGAATTCGATACCGCCTCGACGGACGAGTGTCTGCTCTCATACAGTGGCCGGACGCAGTTACCATCCGTTCATGGCGACGAGCCCAATCGATGAATCTGCGCCCTTTGCGCCCACGCCTCAACGTCGGCGCGTATGCACAATCCGGACAGCGATGAGCGCGCGTGACCGCGGTCCACATAAGCAATGTCATAGGCGCTCGGACGCTCATGGGCACCTCTTCCCACGCGAATCCCATACCCGAGAGCAGGAGACGCCAAGTCCAACAGACCTCAGGCCCGTACCTTTCCTTGATCAATGGATCGATGGCGATTTTCAACCTACGCACGACTGTTCCTTGCCTTCTTAGCCCCACGGAGGCTATTCGCTGAAGAGGGTTCGTTTCGGCCGGCACTTCTGAAATACACGGTATCGCAGGGCATGTGTTTTCCACTTATCGTGCGCTTCATGCCCCGCGGGGCGATGCGCGGATCTCCGCCTTATTCCTGCATCGACAGCCGGCCTCATCTCACCATATTCTCCTTCCTTAAGACGTAGTAGTTGCCCGCGCTGAGCAGCCTCAGGACGCCTGCCTTCCCCAGCATGCTCGCAATCGTCGCCGATACCTTCTCTCCGAAAGGCAAGAAGTACGGCAAGACATGCGTCGGCTTTTTGATGACCATTTCCACTGACAGCCCGCACTCGCGTGCGATGGCCTCTACCCGCTCTCGCCGAGTACGTGTAGAAGAAGGCTGGATTCACGACATTGATGATCGCGTTCCTTCTGCTGAGATTACCTATTCCCTCGATGAACTTAATGGCCCCTGTCGAAACAAGAAGACCTGAGCCAATCTTCGAATCCAATGCACCGCATGCGGCTTAAAGATAAAGACAATAATCCTTCCCTCTTTCTTTAAGGCAAGAGTCATCTTCCGCAGATTCGCACAAACTTCTCTCATAGGGATAGTAGTGAAGTACCCCGATTGAGAGGACATAATCAAAATGCTCAGCCGGAATTGACGCCGTGGAGATGTCTGCACAAATAAATTGAATGACCGGCGAGGAATTCCGCTGCAGGGCGTACGCAATGGATTGGCTTGATGAGTCGATTCCCAGTCCTTCGAGCGGCCGATAGCGGCCGCCGATATAATAAAGCGCCTCTCCCGTACCGCATCCTACGTCTAATATCCTGGATCCGTCGAAATCGAATTTATCCAATATGGAGAGATCTAAAGATTCATATTGGACGTATTCCTGATAATATTCCCGGGCATTCTTTCTCATGATCAACCTCGAAGCACCTGGAAATTGCAAGTTCTGGGTCGATGGGACCGAAAATTCCTAAGAACTGCCATCCATAGCGACGGACCCTGCCCTAATGAAACACCGAGCCTCAATCCCCGATAGAGACTAATCAGGCCTCCGCCAGTTCGGGGAAATGCCAGTTCTCGCTGGACAACAAATGATCTCATCGCAAACGTTTCAGCGTGGTCCTGCTAGGCCTAGGTTAAACCGTGGAGGCGGATAATGTGGGAAGAACTTGGCGAGACTGTTCGAGCCGAACTCCATATTCGCCCAGGAATTCATCGACCGCGCGGATGACCTCATTATTGTTGAGGGTGCAGTTGACGAACTGCGAAGTGTTGAGCACGAAGAAGTCTCTGTGTCCTGTCGTCACCTGTCGGGATAAGTCTTGAGTAATGCAGCACCTGCAATGGCTGGACCTTCACCGCTCTGTTGATGTGTGCGCCGACGATGTCCTGCTTGTGCAACTCCGGAAACATCTTTGCCATCCCTTCGAAGAACTGCTGGCGGATCGCTTCATCATGTTGCTGCAGAACGGATCATCTGACAGGACGTACTTGGGGAAATAGGTCACGTAGAGGCCGGCCGTTTCCTCGGTTGAGACAACTGTGCTCATCCCGATGACTCCCGTGAAGGGGACTCTCGAATCAGCGATGTTCAACACGTAATAGGGAATAATCGGACGGCGTGTGATGAGGATAAGGCAGACGACACCCAGATATTCGACCTTGCCATTGCCTTGCGTCGACCCGCACAAGCCCTTCACCCGCGAGCCGCTTCAAGACGTCAACTGGGCTCGTACAAATAACCTTGTCAAAATGGTCACGGCTCTGGTCCTATTCGATCCATACCCCGCCATCGGCTCCGCCATGTATCGCTTTGACGGTTGCGCCGACCCTTATCTCCCCGCCGGCCGAGCGAATCAAGCTTTTCGAGGCGCCCGATGACAGTCCGGTATCCACCGGACACATGGCCGAGTTGTTCACGCTGCGCGGCCGCATCGCGCGCTGAGAAGAGACGCTTGATATACGCCCAGATGAAGACGGCCGATACTCGCTTGTAATGCTCACCGAGCTTGGCCAGGAGCAACGGCTTCCAGAACTTTTCATATGTCCGGCGACCGCACATTTTCGTGAGCCAGTCCTCTACAGAGATTGCTTCCAACGGTTTCCAGTCTCGCATCCGGAGGCAGCGCAGAACCGAGAGCGCCAAGCGCAGTTTTCCGATCACGCCAACCAAAGGAAACCGGGCCAACTCGATCGTGTTGCTCAACGAATAGAACCGTTCATCGACGTATAGACCGGTTCGCGTCGCATGCCAGCGGAGCTGATCCCCAAGACCAATCTCGTTCAGGAAGCGGATCAAATGCGTATCGGAGGGCAGAATGACGTGGTAAAAGCGATCCCACCAGAACGGTCCGTAATCGTGATACGTGGCAAGACCGCCGAGTTGCCGATCCCGCTCGAAAGACGGTGACTTTCATGCCTCTGGCCGACAATCGTTGCGCGAGTGCCAACCCCATGATCCCGCCACCGATGATCCCTATTCGCATTGCCGATCGCATCTCTCGCCGACTGAGCTGTCATAGCCTTACGGTTTAACCATTGCCTCTAACGTTTGAGCGTTCTCGTGCGAGACGGCATCGTCGGTCGAGTAGCGAAACGCTGCCATTCGATCGTCTGCGCAAGGCCTTCCTCGATCCTGACTCCGGCCCTCACTCCCAGAATCCGTACCGATCGAGTCACGTCGGGAACCCGGCGCCGCACATCTTCATATTTACCCGCTGTAAAGGTCTCATAGGGGACAAACGTCAGACTTCAACGTGCCGGGCGTATTGGCGAGCCGCTTGATCGTCTTGGCCAGATCGAGGATCGTAATTTCATGCGTGCTGCCGATATTGAGGATCTCGCCGTTGGACTCCGGCTTGGTGATGGCCGCGTAGATACCTTCAACGGTATCGGTGACGTAGGTAAAGCTGCGCGTCTGAAGCCCGTCGCCATGGATGGGAATCTCCCGATCGTTCAAGACGGCGTCGATGAACACCGCCTGCGGCCCTCCCCACCAACTCAAGTGATGCCTCGGGCCGTACGATCCGAAGAAACGCAAAACCGTGACCGGGATACCGTAGGCTTCCTGATAGGCGAAGCCCATGTGCTCGTCGAACAGCTTGGAGACGGCATAACTCCAGCGGGCCACCTTTGACGAACCGATCACCGAGTCATCGTCCTCCGCGAAGGGCAGTTTTGGATTCCGTCCGTAGACATCGGAGGTCGAAGCCAAGACGCATTTGCAGCCGACCCTGCCGCGCAAATTCCAACACGTTCTCCCATCCCTTGGAGTTGGTCCTTAACGTGGCCAGTGTGTTGCCGTAGCGCGGAATCTTGTAGGCGGCGAGGTGCACGATGCAATCCACGTCTTCGACGATGTCTTCGAATGTGGCCGCCTCGGTGACATCCCGCTCCAGGAAACGGAACGCCGGGTTCTCCAGATGCGCGCGGATGTTGTCCAGTGTTCCCATCGACAGATTGTCGATCCCGATGACCCGGTGGCCGGCCGCAAGCAGTCTGTCGAGGAGATGCGACCCTAAAAAGCCCGCGACCCCTGTCACAACTATGCGCATGGATGATGTAATCATGGGTATCACTCCTTTTCCTTGTCACCAACGTCGACCGAATGCTCCGACTTTTCGATCGTCATTTGTCAGCTGGGCTTATCGTTCATGTCGGTCCCTGTCGTCCAGGTGCTTCTCACGCAGGTATCCGTACATGGTGCTGCCGAGATGGAACATCTCTTCAAAGTACTGCTTGCTCTGCAGTGACAGCACACCGAGGCTGATAAGCTGGATGGCCAGCATCAATGACAATCCTCCGACGATAAACGTATGGGGAAAGGCCTGGTAGGCCTGCGCCACGGCAACCGACGCGCGCGAGAAGAACCATTCGTGCTGCGTCAGCGTCCGGTATTGCTCGAAAAAAATGGATGAACATCCACGTATTGATATAAATCGCCAACGTCAGGAGCGAGATACCCGGCAGCAAGAAAAATATGAACGGCCTGAAGATAAATCCCGAGAACATGGTCGAGACGATGTGCGGCATAACCTTCATGCTCGAAGTTCGCCGGCTACCTGTTGTCCGCTGCAGCTTCCAGTCCAGATGCGCCGGGATCTCCTCCACTTGCGCGCGAAGGAGCAAGCTCTTATAGATGATTTCCGGACTGACCTCCATCCCGACGGATCTGAGATTCAGCGCCCTGATGAATCGGCCGTCGTACACCCGCACCATCCCAGTCAACGTGGACAGACTGCATCGGGCCACGCTGGACAAGAATCGGTTCGCCCATGCGCTCATCACGCGACGCAGCCAGGGAACATAGCTGACCTTTCCCCCTTTGGCATAGGGTGAGGCAACGACGACCTTCGCCTGAGTCAGTTGGATCCGATCCAACAACAACCCGATATGATCCGGCGCATAGCTCAGATCAGAATCGAGCACCACCACATACTCTCCATGGCTGGTATCGAAGCCGGACTTCAGAGCCTGGCCGAGGCCGAGATTTCGGGGATGATGGACGACCCGTACCCCGCTTCGCGAGGCGGCAAACTCTTCGGCAAGCTCGCCAGTCCGGTCCGAACTGCCGTCGTTGACGACAATCAGTTCCCATCGGTAGCGGTCCTGCAAGGATTCCATGTACCGGCAGACCGCAGTCAACGTGGACCACAGCATAGCGGCCTCGTTAAATGCGGGTATGATCACGGAGACGAGTGGCCAGTCTTAGGGTTTGTGGTTCAGGGATGAATTCGTCGGCATGGGAAGTTTTTGTGGAACCTGTTATCGTCTTCATGACTCACCTTGCCTCCATTTGGTGATCGACCCCTCGGATACAGCAGACCGCGGTGACCCTTCAATGGCATTAGGGGATAATGACCACTTGATGAAACCGTGCACTGATACCTACAGCGACGGTGTGGTCCACGGAGCGGGACAGGCAGTTTGAATTCGGAAGAGTACTACAGTTGCAGTTCGACCTGGACGACCGGCTGGTAGAGTACAATACGCGGCGGCACCATCACGGCTTTCGCACGCAGGGACGCATACCGATGTAAGCATTCACGGATGAGCTTGCCGCGTCCTCAATGAAGGAGCTGTCACCAGCAGCATAGAGAAGAGTCGGACTAACACTGAAGCATCCTGAGATCCTCAACTACGTGCAATCTGGTTCATCTCCAAGACAATCCAGTCTCGGGTCTTTACATGCACCGACCCATCGTTCACATATTGGTTGAAGACCGCTAGTTCTGTTTGGTCGGATGTTCTAAAGATAAACCATCTTATGTTTCTTTCACGCACAACATTTCGCCAATTGGTCTTCTTTTCTATTATGCTGATGTAGTCCTCGTACATCTTTGAGGCCGTAATCTGATCCTGCATATGATATAAGCCCTTGCGTTTTCCAATAAGGCTTCGAAACGTGACAAAGGGAGAAAGTTTTTGCCTTCCGCCATCTAATACAAGTATCCATTCGTTGTCATGATTTGGAATCGCTGCCAGAAAGCGCACAATTGTTTCGTCATTTTCCGCTAATTTGCTTGCTGAGACAGATGGTGAATACACGACAGTGTACATGAGCGCCATCAACGACCCCATGCAGATATAGACAGACAACTGTTTCCACTCGCTTGAAATGACGACGAGCGGCATGGTCTTGTATGCAACCAGCAAAAACATGAGATAGCCGATAAACTGGACCCTTTCCCGTACATCAAAGGCAACATGAGACTAGATACCAGCACGAACAGGCCCCCCATTGCCAGCGCTCGCACCGGCGTGGGAATACGGTCATCATTTCGCCGCAGCATCCGAAACACATACACCAGCAACAAGACGTTAAACGGCAACACCAAGAAAAAGTAATGGCCGATGGGAAATAGAGCGGAAAGGTTAACCGCGAAATAGGAGGCTAGAACTGTAGATAAGACAATGACCGCAGCGCCCCCGATTGCCAATGTTCGAACTAGACTAGCAGCAGGCTTGGCTTTGCGCACCAACATCAGATAGACAAACACGGCCAACAAGAGGCTAAACACATGCAGTAGTGCAACGGCATATACTTTTTGCCAGTTCGCAAGGGCAGTGCTACCGCTGTTCGCGTAACCCGAGTAATCCCAAAATCGCAGATTGCCCTTTGTTAGGACATAGGCGATCCAGGTGATGAGATTATCAAGAAAGCTGACGTCCGTTGAGTTCATACCGAAATAATGTGGGAGATTCTCGGACCTGGAAGTGAAATAATTTGGGAGAATATCCCAGATGGCATATAAGTGCCACGCCGTGTAAATACAAGGACCGAGGAGTGCAAGGAGAAACAAGATGATATGAGACGGCTTTGGACTTGGTCCTCCGGCGATTGTGTAATACGAAAGAATCAAGAGAATGGGAACAACGCAAAACGCACTTATCCACCAGATGTTGACAGCCAAGCTTGCCAATAAGCCTCCGGCTATAAGGTAGCTAAGCCTCCAAGTCATCGCATATCGATAAAGGGCGCCGATCCCAAATATCAGAAAGACGAAGGAGAAGTTCGAAGGTACTGCTAACAGAGCATACCGACCGGTAGGCGCCCAGAAGACCAATGGCAGAGCCAACACGCAAAGGCTCGTCTCCTCAGGGCTATCGAAGAAAGCCGCCGCGAAATACCAAAAGGCGGCAAAAAGGCCTATGAACTGAACTACGACGATTAATTGTATTGCTTGCATCGTGTCCAGACCGAGGGATTGTTTCACAAGGCCAAAGAAAGCGTGGAATATCGTTGGATAAATGGTTGGCACTGCAGTGAATGGATCAACAAAGAGTTCACCACTGGATACTCTCAGTAATTTAGCAGCGTGGAAGGAGACATCCGGACCATACAGTCCAAAAGGGAATTGAAGAGTCAGAACTATGGAGCTCAAAGCAAGGCTGAGTATCAAAATGATGCGCCAGGCATATTGAGGAAGCAGACTCGGCATGACGAGTTTCGCCATTGCGCCGGCACGGGAGGTTTCTGTGGGTCCTGCTATCTCTATACTGCTATTCGTCTTCATGACTCACCTTGTCTCCCTGATCATTACAGAACTCTAAAATAGGATGTCGAACCCGCGCCGGCACTCCGGCCACAACGCCATGAAATGAAGATGACTCGATGAAACTGTGGGTCGATGACTACGACGAAGGCTGGTGGGAAAATTCAGGCGAACACCGCTTGGTTGCCAAACGGGCAATCGCTCTCATCCTCTGATCAAGCTGATGCTCCATCGCTCGGACCAGCGAGCGATCAAAAGGGAGGTCAGGTTCCCATATGCGACGAGCCAAAGTGGTTCTGAAAGTACTATGTATCGATCTCCTTGCCAGTATGCAAGGCCCGCAGGCAAAATCAACAATACAGCAAAGATATAGCACACCAACATCGCCTTTTCCGCGTACAAGCTTCTGCCGGAGGCGACCAGAAATGTCATCATTCCGAGCATAACAACATGGACACATGCGAACACGCGGTTGAGCAGAACTGACCAATGCTGGAGATACAAAAGGACTGCCCTATTCTTGTCATCCACTGGTATACCGGTGCGGACAAAGCTCGATCCAGCAGTCAGATGCTCTCTAATCAATATATAAAGGTAGGTTTTGATCGCCGTTCTATAATTCTCCGTCACATACCGTACCTTGTCCTTTAGCGTTGGGAATCGTCTCAGTCCCTCTTGTGACTCCACCGACTTTCGGCCAGCGAATCTTCCATACTCCTGCGCGCCGTAGACAACCGGGAAATACCACGTTGAGAACGATGCAGTGCCTACTGCTGAAGGCACAGGAGACCCCGTTGTCATAAACCACACTATCAGTTGGCAGAGAATAGGTGACATAACTATTGCCGGCTGCCACAGTCGCCTTTTTTGATCTCCTAACCAGCAGACGAGATAATAGCCAACGAGCAAGATCCAGAACGCTATCGCAACCGGCCTTACACACAGTAATAGGGACAGGACGAACGCCGCCAGAAGAAGCGGTGCTTGCTGGTTATGCTTGAAGTGCTCCACAACGAGGGCGGTAAACATACAGATCAGAAACATCGCGAGAGTTTCCGTCAGGGCATGAAACGCCAGAAAGTTAAAGGAAGGCGTCAGTGCTACGAGAGTCGTGCCTAGACCGGCGATCCAGGAACGCTTTGAGAGTGATTGTATCGATATGAAAACCAGCCATAGCGAGATCGTATTCATGAGGATCTGTAATACTTGCACTCCCGCAATCCCGATGATGTTGTACAAACCAAGGTAGAATGGAAACAGGAAGGTTCGCACCCTAATCAGGTCGTCGGGCGGTCTGTCTGAATGGCCGAACGATACGTAGTAGTCCGCGATTGCTTTGTATCCTATGGAGTCAACTGAACTAAAGAAGAGCGACTCATCTCCTAAATAGTACAGATGGCCGCTGATCCAGGTCGCGAGAAGGAAGAAGGGCAAATAAGCAGCCGAAATCGCGAAGAAGGCTTTTATTTCCTTGGCTTGAATTGAATACCTCGCCATACGCGCCTCATGCTGGGTCTCTTTGTCACGATGATTCACTGATCTTGGTGTGTGATTGTAAGCTCAATCGATTTCCCGCCGCTTTCGATCGCTCATGCACAAAAAGGAGGTTCAGCTGTCCTAAAGATTGTTGTCGAACCGTATGGAGTCGCTGCGCCATATCACGCATGTACCCAACCCACGCGAATTTCGATTTCCTCAACCAGGGCACTTCAATTTGATATCCCCCATACTTCCTCTTGTAATCTCCGTCGCCGCCCATGTCGTAGGCGCGTAGACCGAGTGCCTTTCCAACTCTCATCGCATGCCATTGCACGGCTTCGTTGGGCCGCAAGGATTGGTGCACACGCCAGCTTGCTCCGCCCCAGAAATACATGACTCCGTTCAGATGAGGGAAAATCCCCGTTGCGATGCATCGGCCGCTCCGATCGCGCGCGCGAAGCAGCATAAGATTGCCTGTAGGATACAGGTGCGCAACCAGTTGACGTACGCGCTCGAGCCCATAGGTGGGCACAAGCGATTGCTTTGCAAATACGTCCCGGAGTTGGGCAAAATACTCTTCGGTAAATTCGGCGTCTCTGGCCTCTTCAACGATCACGCCACTGTTTTCCGCTTTTCGAATGCAACGACGACACGCACTGGTCATGTTGGCGAACAGCGCGGCTTCTTCTTGAGTAAGATCCACCTCGAAACTGCGATAGATGCTGTACTGAACATCCAGACTGCTGAGATCTGCCATAGTCAGGTTGCGGTCCATAAGCTCCAGGTGAACACATCGTAATTGCCGAAATGCAAACTCAGTTAAGGCCTGGAGCGCCTGATGTCGCGCCACCCCAGGCGAAAGCGTGAGCCCCATATAGTCCGTGCTCCATCCTGGGAAGGGGCTCCCGAGAATCCGCAAGCCGAACTTTCGTACGATCACACCGGTAAAATAACCAACCGTTTCACCGCCGGCTTTCAACGCCGCAACGACAGGGTCGCCATTCTGAGTGGCCGAGACAAAATTGAGCCACGCAGGTGTCTGGTGGATTGTCTGAGGTTGACACCGGCTGATGATGTTCACCTTCCAGTCATCTGTCGGCGTGTCGATGCGTTCGAACCTGTATGTCATTGAGCACCGATTCCCCGCACTGCTCCCCATGCCTCTGCATAATGCGCCTTCGTCCGATATATGGCATGATTCCATCCAATCCCAATGCGCTCCAGCCAATCCGCTTGATCCAGCACTCCTTCAAGATTTGGATTGCAAAATACGAGAATCATCTGACGCGGATCCTCCTTGAACGAGCGTTCGATGTTAGCGACCATCCTGCCGCATCATCTCTTCTTTGAAGGGATTCGCGAAATATAACACTAAAGGCGTCTTTAGGCAGACTATAGGCAGTGGCATCGATACAAACCGTGATGATATCTTTGCATTGCATATCGGTGTCTTCTATAACTCAGGATGTTCTTGTCAGCGATCTCATGTCAGTCGACGTGAAAATTCCACGCCGATAATTCGCTTGAAGGGAAAGTGGGAGGCATAGAGGAGGACTGCGCCCTTCCCGGACCCTATATCCACGAAACTGAATCGGGGATAGTCGATTTTAATGCTGCGTATCATCCGTAAAAAAGGCTTCGTGGCGTGGCCTCGTACCGGTTTCCCGACTTCCTGCCCCTTCATCGACGTCTAAGATCATTTCTGGGCAACAACGGCGGCGGTGTCGACCCGAAAGCGTAAATCAAAGGCTTTTTGCCGCGAACTATAGACCCAGGCACGCATCTGCCGGCGCCTGTTCAACACGCTGACGGGATCTCCCTTTTGAGAAACTTTTTACCGTTCGCATACCGCCTCCTCACCTGAGACCTTAGGTCCAGGAGTTCTAGGGCCTTGCATACGCCCCTCGTTGTCTCATAAGAAGATCTCTCTAAGGCTCTTACCTACTCCCATGCGCCTATCCATTCGATGAGGCGGTGGCATAAGGGCCTGCGCTCCCACGTAATCGTATCCAAATTCCGGCTGAGGGATCGCCCCGAAGCCCAGCTTGAACTGATCAACCCCTGTCCATGAGGGTTCCTCATTCGAGTTCACCCAACGTGTAGGCGGTCATTCCCCGCTCGATCGCTTCCTGGATGGCCACATATTGCAATACATGCGTCGGCCGATACCTCTCGCCCCATCCATGTACCCACCGTATACGTAGGATCCGCTCTCGCCGATGTAGGATACGAAAACGGATGCGAGAAGTCTGTCGTCGAGAAACGTGGCCAGGACCTGTCCTGCGCCACTGTCTACAGAATGACGCAACACTGGCTCGATAGTCGGCCAAGCCCGAATACGGGAGAATTGTCTGCCGCCTTGCGGTAGCCATCCAGCTTTCATACGCTGCGGATGAGATCGCGAGGGATGGTGAGCCGTTCGACACGGATTGGACCGGTAGGCCCTTCTTCACGGACCGTTTGGTCACTTTTCTGAAACTGCTCCGAAGATCCTCCATGGCACGTTCCTCTAAGAGCAGGACTGCCTCTACGACGCCTGGACGTCAGGCTTACCTTCAACTCCTGACGGTCAAATGCCCGAACAAGATCTTGATGCACGTCCTTGCTGCGACATCCCTGAATGGAGACTGTCACGCTATTCACATCCTTCGCGAGATCGCGAAGGCGGCGGACGAATAGGTCAGCCCACTCGCTGTGCCATTCACAAAAGATCGGACCGCGACAAGCATTCGGTAATATTCATCCCTAAAAATGGGACCGGAACGGACCGAAAAAGGCGCCCCTCCGATTAGAGTTTGGCCCTTCCAGCACCCTAGAATATGAGAAACTTACACCGGTCTCTTTTAACGGATTCGCCCACCATCGGCATTGCTGCATGTGTCCTACGGAGGAACGCGTGGCGAATTGGTCCCACTCCTGGAGTTCCATGGGAGTTGTGATCGGCATGATCTGTACTTCGTTTGTTGGACACATCGGCAAGGGCCCTCTATCAGCCTTGGCAACTCCAGAATCGCCTGTCAATCTCCTCCCGTTCTTGAGCCTAGGACCTGCCGCGAGAATACAAGATCTTGTGTCTTAACCATTTTCTCTCCAGGCCTTGCCGTTCATCCTTTGTGATTTCATGATGCCCTTGGCTAGCCAATAGATAATCTAGAAGGGTGTAAACTGGCACGAACCACCCATTCATTTTGCTGATCCGTTCCATAAGGGATCTGAAACGTCTGTTCATCTGGCCGTTGTCGAGAAATCCACAGGCCAGGTGCGTATACATGATGCATGCGCCGCCCCTCTCGCCAACCGGTCTTGGTTTTCCTCACTTACCATCGAGTTAAATCGATCAATGGTCGGTCCTTCGGACGCAGCGAACCAATAGTTTACGTAAGGTCTATCAGGATCATGATATGGCATGAAGGGACAGACCTTTAAGGTGTTAATGTCTCCGAATGAAGTTTCGCACATACTTTACCTTCTCCCTGCAAATGTCTCCCCAGAATAGAGGGCTGGTTTCAACGTGTCCCTGGAACACCTCCTTATGCCGTTTCAATACATGAAGCAGGTCATATACAACCGTTGTTCCCCTGAAAGACGAGAACGCCCCCAGTAGATGCTCTCATTGCAACCTGTATGATTCGCCATTGAGTATGGATAGTGCCCGAATAATCGAAGAATGTTGAAACCATGCATTGTCTCTTGTCGTGACGAAGTATGATAGGTGACGTTGTGAAGAGCTATCTCGAAGCCTTTTTCTTTTAGACCTAATACCCACCTGAGGTATTGTTCGTCTTCACAGGTGGTGCCACCCGTTCTCGGGTTCTTTCCCCGAATTGGCCAAACCGCCTTCGTTGCTCGAAACCCTAGATCCAGAAGGAATGAATAGACGTTACCTACGTTATCGACTGTCTGAGATCAGGATCGTCGAAGATCGTGAACGCAAAATCTTTTCCGTCTGGCCACTCTATTTGGGGGGTCATTAGTGGACTCTTCCACTCCGCAGGCTAGTTGGAACTGAAGGCATGATGACTCATTCAGCGTACTCTAACCGACGTTAGGAGATGCCCAACCGGAGTCTTCGCCAATCGCTTGCCGCAGGTGCAGATTGCCTCATCGTTCTTGCAACTCAGCTTTATTCCGCATTCACAGATCCAGCCCTTGATCCTGGCAGGCGCACCCACTACGAGCGCGTAATCCGGGACATTTTTGGTTACTACCGCACCTGCTCCGACGAAGCATACCGTCCGATGGTCACGCCACAGACAATGGTGCAGTTGGCTCCCAGAGTCGCTCCTTTCCTGACACAGTCGGTTTGAGTTGATCCATCCGAGGAATTTCGCTGCGAGGATTGAACACATTGGTAAAAACCATCGAAGGCCCGCAAAAGACGAAATCCTCCAGCGTGACCCCCTCATAGACGGAGACGTTGTTTTGGATCTTGACGCCTTGACCGACTGTGACATTTGGCCCGATGACAACGTTCTGCCCGATCCTGCACCGTTTGCCAATCCTCGATCCTTTCAGAACATGCGACACGTGCCAGATGCTTGTGCCTTCGCCGATTTCCACACCTTCATCGACATAAGCAGATTCATGAGACAAAATATGGTTGGCGGAGAGAAGAGCCTGTGCTCGTTGCGTTTGGCGGTTTCTCTTCGAGCGCTTGCTGACATCGTTCGAGCACCATCAGGACGCGTAGGCCCTCCTCTCCATCCGTTCTAGGCAGACGACGGGATCGGATAGCATTCGAAAAATGCAGACATTCCGCTCTGGAGAGGTTCTTCTGCGGTACTTCGACCGGCTGCGCCTCCGCTCGATTGGCGAAGGGATGTGATGCTTCCATTCGATTGAGTGGGGGTAGAGGAGTAGTTTGTCCTTCTTCTCCAGGTCGTGAAAGACCGCCATCTTCCGGTCTCCGACCACGATGAGTTTTTGTTCCTTAAACGGATGTAACCACGACACAAAGATATGGGCTTTGACGCCACTTGGGAAGGACAGCATCGTCACCGTGATGTCTGTGATCTGCTGATGCAAGTAGTTTCCGCCTTGAGCCACGACAGATTGCGGCATCTCTCAGCAAACCGAAAATCACAGAGAGATCATGGGGCGCGAAGGACCAGAGGATGTTTTCTTAGCGGCGAATCTTTCCGAGATTCAGTCGATTGGAATAGATGTACTGGATGCGTCCCAACTCTCCGGTATCGATCAGCTCTTTGAGCTTGAGAACGGACGGATGGTACCACAACAGGTGGCCCACCATCAGAATGCGTTGCCGCTCTCGCGCAAGACTGACCAGCGAGCGTCCCTCGTCCGCGGAAGACACAACGGTTTTTCGACCAGGACGTCTTTTCCGGACGATAGCGCCTCCCGATCAAGGCCGCATGCGTTTCCGCCGGCGTGGCAATCGCCACCGCCTGAATCGAGTCGTCCTTGAGACTTCGCGTAGTTCGAGACAGTTCGGCACTGCGGATATTGCTCGCTCAGTGCGCGCAGTGTTTCGATGTCGCTATCGCAAACAGTGGACGAGGCCCCAAGATTGAAAAAATTCCGGACGAGATTCTTGCCCCAATAGCCGGAACCAATTACGGCAACGCAGGGTGAGGAAGACTTCTGAATATTCCACGGTGCTCATATCTCGGTTGCCCCCCTCTTGCTGCCGCCAGCGTGTCCGTCATGGCTGATAATCCTTTCTACATTGTAAAAAACGGGCCCGAGCGCCACTGTTCACCGGAACAAGGATTTAGAACGTCTTACATTTCGTTGAAACGTAGATGCGTGGGTTCTATCGCGACCGGTTGTTACGTGCGACAGATTCCGGAACCTGGACTAGAGGAGCAGCGAAGCGTGAATCGTCCTGAGATCTAATTCCGGCCAGCGCTGGGATGAAAGGAGGTCTTCATCCGCTGTCCTCCAAAACGGCCCGACGAAGGACATGAAGCGCTGTTCAAACCACCGCCGCCCTGCACCCTGATGGATGCGAGTATGAAGCGGAAGAGAGAGCGGAATCTCCCTTCAGCTCTCGCACGTCAAACTCATAAGGGTGGCAGTAGAGACGAATGGAACTGCCGGCCATCACCTGCCGTGCGAGATAGCGGCTCAGAAATCCGGGGAGTAGGCGATGGTAGCCTCCCCCTCCTATAGGCCAGTTCCTTCCGAGCCAGCGAAAGGTGGCGAGAGGAGCCTCGTAACCGTCCTGCCGTCACCGAGCCGCACCTGCGCTGGTAGGATCGGCCACTCTGGAATGCCATACCGCACGAGACGAACGGGGACCACGCTGGAGTCGTAGTCGTAACCCGCTTCCGCCAGCGCCTCAAAAGCCCACAGCGTATTTTCCACAATTGAGAAGTCCGGTGCCCGATATCCTGCTACCCCCTTCTCCCCCGGTGATTTGTTCCAGGATGTCCTTAGCACGGCAGAATGTCGTACAGAAACTCGTCGGGGACGTTGCGCAATTTCCAGGTGGCCATACCCATGAGCACGCCACCTCATGCCCTTCAGCCTGTATCTCCCTGGACAACGCCAGGGTACCGCTCGGCAAATTTCCCGAGGACGAACATGGTTGCCCGAACCTCTCGCGCGATCAAGGAGCCGGAACACACGGCGCGTGTTCACGACTGCTCGTTCGGTGATCGGAAGATCCCGATTCCATGTGGATTGCGGCCAGTCTTCGACGTTGATCGAGATGACCGGAGGGCCGTAGGCTAAGGGCGAGGCATACGTGGTAGTCGATCCCGGCGCCGGGAATCTTGTTGATCGTCGATGGAGGTAAAACCCGGCGGTAGAACACAGAGTTTCCTGATTCGGGGGTTCATCATAGAAGTACACAGGACATCGGCGGAGCCGGTATCGCACTTTCCCGGAAGGGGGTCCTGAACCAATGTTTGCTGGGGAACGACACGACGGCTGACTGTCTGATGAGAGGCCTTAAGGCCGTCAAGAAACGCCGCCGCATTCTTCTACGTAATCGACTACACCCATCACGATGGCATGATCGTGTGGTTCGGAGTTCCACTCTCCCGGGAACCTTCCTGCTCCAGCAAGGCACATCGTTCGTCTCCAAATCGGCAGTGCTGAAGACGCAGGCAGTGCCAAAGAAAGCATATTGGGAGCTGGATCAATCGCCGGTAACCAGACAAGCGCCCTGCTTTAAGGCCTCAACAATGTAAGGGCCCTGACCCACACCCAATATCGAGAATTGTTTTTCCTTGTAAGTCACCGAGTGCGATCGAAGGTGAGGGCGTATCGCACAAACATGTCACTCCGAAAGGTACAATCCACCCACCGCATGAACAGAGTTGCGCTTTCTGTCGTAAATGGTATCGAAGGTCTCAGCAAAGCCATTGAAGAAGGTGGCTGCGTTAGAGTCATGTTGCATAGGGTGTGTCTTTCACTCCTTTCGCGACTGAATGCTTATGGTTGGCATCGAAATCTCAAGCGGAAGTTGCAACTTTAGCCGCCGATCCAAGGCTTCAAACAATAGGCTAGGCCGCGCTTAGAGCCGGTTGGTTCACTCCTACTGATTGCCTACACCTGGGGTCTGCAATGAGAACCCATTAGATCGGTCACAGTACTGATCTCCTTGCTTGAATCACCGATGGCATCCAGCACTTGATGTGCCAGTTCAAGCGCTGCGGCACCATCATGTCCGGAAACGACGGGCGGGGGTGCCTGTTGAAAACGGCATGGACGAACGACGCGAGTTGGAGTTTAAGCGGTTCTTCTTCTATGCCCTGTGCCGATTGACAGAACAGATTCTGCCCTATGCCTCCCTGACGACGCCGTCTGTAGATCATGCCGCAGCGCGCCTGATAATCGACCGAGAAGTAGGCATCCCGCTGAAACAGACGCAATTCACGCAAGCTGCTGGTTCTTGAAACGCGGCTCGCAGTCAGGTTTGCGACGCAGCCGCTCTCGAAAGTAATCCGAGCGTTCGCTATATCGATCGTGGAAGACAGGACAGGAACGCCAGCCGCTCGCACATCCTCGATGGCGCCTAAATTGAAAGAGAGGATCATATCGAGATCGTGGATCATAAGATCCCGCACCACATCTACGTCCGTGCCGCGAGGTCCAAAGGGGCTGAGCCGATGACATTCAATGAAGCTTGGCTCGACGACGTGACGGCGAGAGCTCGAATCGCAGGGTTGAAGCGCTCGATGTGCCCGACCTGAAGAATACGTGCTTGCTGCTTTGCAAGCTCGACCAATGCCAGCGCTTCTTCATGCGTCACGGCGATCGGCTTTTCCACCAGGACATGCGCTCCAGCCCGCAGAGAGGCCTCGACCACCATATGGTGCGCCGACGTTGGTACGGCGATGCTGACCGCTTCTACTTGGTCCAAGAGGGGATGTGGATTCGGCAAAGGCCTTGACACCATATCGCTCGGCAATCGCCTGACAGCGAGAAAAGTCGGTGTCGGCCACGCCGACCAGGACGACTCCGGGAAGCCCGGCATAAAGCCTGGCGTGATGCTGTCCCAGATACCCTACGCCGATCACACCGACTCGCAGATTCGGCATCTCGCTTCGGATCCTAATGTTGACGGTTAACGACGGTGACTAACTACGAGGAAACTGGAAGGAATCTCTCAATATTTACGATGGATTGTTGCTTCTGGACGCCAATCAATTGGATTCGTACCCCGCTGCCCACTACCTCTTAGAGTTCCCCATATGAAACCAGCCGCGTAGGCCGTATGCATAATTCCAGCGGCAATGGGAAACAGGATCCCAACCAACCATCCTTGTTTGTGCGCTACACTGGTCGCTACACCAAGAAGTGTAGAGCCATAGACGATAGGAAGCACTGAGCCCGTCAGCCGCCACCAAGCTTGGCAGTGACCACCCCACTACCAACATGGCCACCATAAGGAACATGAACCCGGTTGGGACGACATGCCGGAAGGTGGCAGGAAGCCGGTGTTTTCTCATACTGCTACGCGCGCACATCCGTACTTGAAATACTGTCGCGCGAGGTGGGACGGCGTCTCGCGCACAAAATAGCTGCAGCTCGCCCGAGGAGAAAATAAATACCTTCTCTCCACGTTGAGCAAGGCGATAGTTGAGCTCATCGTCCTCAGCGCAGACCAAGGTCTCGTCAAATAATCCTACTGTTTCAAAGATCTCTTTTCGGAATATCGGGAAGCAAGCACCCTCCGCATAGCCTTCATACCCCCGCCACCGATGCTTGGCGTTACCGACGCCGATCGGATGGGACATCGCTGCAGCCACTGCCCTTCCAAACAAGCCCTTTCCGTGACTGATAATAGGACCGCCCACACAACACACCTCGGGATGTTCCTGAAGGAGTTCCAAACAGGTCTGAAGATAATTCGGCGCATACTCTGCGTGAGCGCCAAGGATAGCGATGTGCCGTCCGCGGCTAGCCCGGATGCCTATGTTTAGGGCGGAAGGAGTGGTGTGCGAAGGATTATCAACCATTCTCAGCCATCGTGCTCTCTACGAGTCGCTCGAGGATGTCGCGGGTTCCGTCGTCCGACATACCGTCAACCAGAAGGACTTCCATGCCGCCGGCAGGAAAATATTGGGCGAGAATCGAGCGCGCACAAGACGCGATATGATCCTTCTCGTTTCGGCACGGAACAATCACAGAAATCGTTGGGACATGGTTCTTCACGGCGCGCTCCCAATTCACCCAAAGTCAGGGACGCTTTGCTACGCGGGTACAGAGGACGGCGATACTTTGGACAGGGTTACGGGTTGGGTTGGTTATAAAACACGAACTAACCGTTGCGACGGATACGCATCAATTAAAGAGCAATAGCTTGCTGATCGATGGTCATATGTTGTGATGGCTCTTTGTCCTGAACAAACAGTCGGCAATAGAACATACTACCGTCGACACGATCGGCGCATGGCCGGAACCCGCATTTTTCATAGAACTGGCGGGTGCCCGCTCTATCCTCATCGACCCACAGAAGTAAGGCGCGCATCTTTAGTGCTCTGGCCCTCTCATCAAATGCCTGCACTAACTGGAGACCAATTCCCTTTCTTTGGCCTGATGAAGCTGACCCCGATAGCGACTAGTGACATAGTGGGTTCCGGAAGAACTCAGTGACCGGCTCACCTCCCCGTAGGCCTACAAGATTTCTAAGACGTGTTTTTCCAATGGCCCAAAAACGGCCATCACACAGCAACCATGGCTTCAAGATAAGACTCCAGAACGAAACCCAAAACAGTGCGCGCTTGAGCGTGCCGTCATGACCTACGGTCGCTCCAATCGCATAGCCGATGACTTTGCGATGGCTATCGACCGCTGCGATGGCGATGGCTCGTTTTTCATGAGAAAACCATTTGATGAGGGACGTTGCATATCTACTGCCAAGTCGGGCATTAAAATATCCCGCAAACGCTTCCAAGTGAACGCTGGAAAACAGCTCGGATCATTTCACCGCCACTGATATCTAGAATAACTGACGTTTTTCCCTCTTATGAACGGACATGGAAGAAAGACCTTGGAAGTTGAATTACGAATGACGACATGATTCACTTGCCGCACTGTTGTAACTGCGTGCGCCTAACACTTCGTTATACAGCTCCAATAGTTTTTTAGATTCTGCTTCCCAATTGAACCGCTCGCGCACAGCGCGTCGTCCCGCTTCCCCCATCTTTTTGGCAAGGGCAGGACTCAGAACAAGGCACTCGACAGCGTCCGCAATCTGTTCAGAACTCGTCGGGTCTACCATGAATCCTGCTCCCTGTTTTTCTTGGCGACTGCGCGATAGAGAGGAAGGTCGGAACAGACCACCGGAAGTCCCAGCGACATGCATTCCACCAGCTTCGTTGGCAGAGCGGCTCTGAAATAGCGATATGGTAGATCTGCAATGAGACCGATGCTGGCTTGATGCTGTAAGAGCAATGCCTCTCTTTTTGAGAGGGGGCCGTGGTACTGCAGTTGCTCGTAAATGCCAAGACGTTTGGCTTCATCCCAAAGTGAGGCAAGGTACTCATGCGACAATGCGAGACCAGCCAAAACGAGTCGGATGACAAGCCCACGTTCCTTAAGAAGGGCCAAGGCTTTGAACATCTGAGCAATACCTCGGTCTGGCCTCAGCACACCGGCAAATACGCAGGTGATCCCATCTCGTTTGATAGGTGGCAGATTTTCGTCGCCATTCAATTCAGGATAATTGGCGACAACCCGGACTTTCTCGTGGAGAGGAAAATAGCGCTGAGCGAGCGGCGCCGTCGCGACTACGACTCCGGCGCAACGCTTCACCAACCGACGCTCCAATCGGTCCCAGGCAACTCGTGCCAAAGGTTTCATCCACGACGGCAGCCATTTGCTCTCACTCAACAGATCCAAATACGATTCATGCACATCGTATATGACGGGCCGCCTTGTGGCCTTGGCAATGACAGGACCGAGAAGATCTGGCTCATGAACATGAAAGAGGTCCGGATCGAGAAGCTGCCGCGCCTCGGTGCCACTTGAAACGCACGCGCATGGCGGTGTGCTCGACTCTTGCATTCCGGCAAAGGATGAATAATGACTCCTTTCTCTTCGTACGCCTTCGTTCCCTTGCTCTCCGCAAGCAGATGCACCTCATATCCGGCCTTCGCCAGTGCGCAGCAGGCACGATGGAAGACTCTCCCATCGTTGGCGCTGTGGCCGTTACATACATGGCAGATTCTCAATTCAGCCCTCGAAAGATAGTACCTTGAGCACAAGCACATCGTGCACGGATCTTCATGACCATGGGTTCCTCCCTCGGCAAGATATCAACTCGCCAGAGATTCCGAAGCCGGTTCTGGGTAAGCCTGGTTTTTCCTGATCAAAGATTCAAAATATTGCAGGAAGATGAGGCGGAGGGTCTCGAGTCACACTTGAGGATACGCGCCAGCTCGCTTGAGCAATTATGGGAATGGAATGTTAAGATTCCAAGCTTAGACCTTCCTGCATGTTCGGTTGACTGCGGGACCTGAGTGCCGCATATTGTTTCCATGA